>NZ_BAAANY010000004.1:0-2025 GCF_039530045.1 Fodinicola feengrottensis
GCGAGTGGAACTACACAATCAAATCAACTGTTTGAAATCTTATATGATTCCAGCCCCTTACCGCGAATGACGTTCTCTACACGTGCCTCCCGCTGTTTCATACCAACGCGATAAATGCCTTCAGTCAGGCATTGGTCAGTGGCGCCGAATACGCTCTCGGGCCGCGGTTCTCGGCATCCCGGTTCTGGTCGGACGCGGCCAGACATGGCGCCACGTTCACGTACCTTCTGGGTGCCATGGTGAGCATTCTCGCGAGCAAGGAGCCGGCCGACCACGATCGGTCCCACCAGATCAGGGCCGCTCTTTCTCCGGCCACGCCGCCGGCCCTGCTCGAACCGTTCTTCGAGCGTTTCGGGGTCGTGTTGATCGACGGTTACGGTTCGACCGAGACGAATTCGGTGATCGCCGCCAGTCGTCGGGAGCGACGACCCGGTTATATCGGCCGCGTACAACCCGGATTCAGCGTACGAATCGTGGACGAGGATGGCCGTGCCGTGCCAGCTGGTACGAGCGGTGAGCTGCTGCTTCGCAGCGACCAGCCATTCGCCTTCGGCTCCGGCTATTTCCGGATGCCCGAGGCCACCGTCGAATCGTGGCGCGATCTGTGGTTCCACACCGGGGACCGGGTCTGCCAGGAAAGCGACGGGTGGATCCGTTTCGTGGACCGGATAAAGGACGTGATTCGCCGCCGCGGCGAGAACATCTCGTCTCTGGAGGTCGAGCAGGTTCTCGCCGAACATCCGGAAATAGCCGAAGTCGCCGTTTACGCGGTCGACTCGGAACTGGGGGAGGACGAGGTGATGGCCGCCATTGTCGTACGGCCCGATGCTCACCTCAGGTTCGACAGTCTCGTCGAATTCCTGACGCCACGCCTCGCGGCCTTTGCCATACCTCGGTTTGTCAAGCTGTGTAGTGATCTTCCTCGGACCGAAAACGGCAAAGTCCGCAAGGCGGTGTTGCGAGAGCAGGGCAGGGAGGCCGCCGACTGGGATCGGCAGGCCAACCCCTGACCTCAGGACATCGGCGTGAAACACGCCCGACCGTCGATCAGGCCGCCGGAAAGCAGGTCGAAAACGGGGCTGTCGGCGACCATTGGGAAGGCCGTCACATGCAAAGTCAGCTCGCCGCGAGCGACCAGCTGGGTCAACTCGTCAACAACGCGAAGGGCTGAATCGTGGCGCTGGAGCATGTTCACCGGCAGCAGGGCGATGTCGTCGAACATCCAGTTGGCGATGTCCAGCGGCACCGTGGACCCATGGACATAACCGATGACCGCCGTACGCCCGCCGGGCCGCAGCCATCCACCGCGGACAGTCATCTCGGGGCCGCCCCAGGTGTCGACCAGGAGAGTGGCTGTCCGGCCCGCCGCCAGCTCGGCGAGCCGCTCGTGCTCGGCCAAGGTGACAACTTCCGCGCCAGCGGGGACATCTTTGGCCCGTTCGGGCCGGGACACCAGCCCGATCACCCGGGCGCCGGCCCGCAGCGCGAGCTGGACGGCGATCGACCCGACCGCACCAGCCGCGCCGGCCACGACGACGACCTCGTCGCTCGCGGTGCCAACACCCTGAACCGGCCAGGCACCCAGTCGCCCCACCTCGTGCAGGGCGATGTGCGCGGTGGTCAGTGGATTAAACGCGGTGGCCGCCCATTCAGGGGAAAGCCCGACAGCCGTTTTTGTCAGTGCCTCATGGGAAACCGCAACGTATTCCGACCAGGTGCCGTCCCGTACGGTGCCCAGCCCTTCGCCGCGTACAGTCACCTTCGTGCCGGAGGCCCACTGGTCGGAGCTGACGATGACGCCGGCGCCTTCCACCCCGCCCACGTACGGCAGCTCCGGCTTCACCACGAATTCGCCGCTGGCCACCGTGAAGTCGAGATGACCGACCGCGGCGGCTTCGATCCTGACCAACGCCTCGCCGGGTTTCGGCGTGGGGACTGGGATCTGCTGAAGACGGGGCGGCTGGCCCCACGCGTGGACCTGAAACGCGTTCATGGTGTCGCTCATGTAGCCCAACTCTGTAGCCG
>NZ_BAAANY010000004.1:2069-88344 GCF_039530045.1 Fodinicola feengrottensis
AATTTCTTGGTGTTCGGCTCGTCGCGACGAGTGACCTCGGTGGTGATGGACAGTGCGGCCACCACCCGTTCGGAATCCCAGAGAGTGATCGGTACGGCGAGGCTTTTGCGGCCCTCCACCCGTTCCTCGCGCTCCTGAGACCAGCGGTGGGCTCGAATCGCCGTTATCTGCGACCGCAGCTGGCCAGCGTTTCGGGCGCTGTGTCGGGTGAGTGGTTCGGTGGTCGACTGGTCGAGCTGGCGCAATGCTCGTTCGCAATGCGTGTCATAGGCGAGGAAGAGCTTTCCGGACGCGGTGAACCAAATGGGCGCTCGGGTTCCGGCCATCGCCTGCCCAGCCGTCTCACTGCGACCGGCGAGCGACTCCACACACATGACTTCCAAGCCTCGCGGCACCATCAGGTGCAGCGCGGCCTTGGTGGCCGCGTGCAAGTCGACCATGACGGGTCGCGCGATGCGGCGCAGCCTCGCCGGCGCCGGTGCCAGTTGACCCAACTCGAAGATCCGCCAACCCAACTGGTACTCGTTTTCCACCCGGTCAAGGAAACCCAATTCGGAAAGCTCCTGTGCCAGCCGGTAGGTGGTCGGTTTGGGCAGGCCGGAGCGGCGGGCCAGCGCGGTGAGTCCGAGTCGCGGTTTGCGGCCGTCGAAAGCCGACAGGATGAGTTGGGTCTTCTTGAGCACGGAGGCTGTGGATGCTCCTTCGAGAGCGGCGCTCGCCGTACCGAAGTCATCCACCAACTGCGACTGTTCGCCAACGTCGGGTGTGTTGCGCATCGCGTTCCCTCAGGTCAGGTCCCCAGTGGCTCGGTCGGCAGCCAGGTCATGACGGCACGTTAGGTGGCCGCTAGGGCCGTCTGCTATCCCGCCTGCGCAGCGCCTGTACGAATCGCGCACGCGCGCCTCGCCGGGAAAGAGATGACATTCGTGAATGGTGCGCGATGTCCCGCGGCCGCCATAATTTCCTCTTTGGAATCCGGTCCTGATGCGGAGTCATGCGCTTCGGTACGACCAAGGCGTGAACCGTGGGAGGGTCGGTCTGACCGTGAAGCCGACGACCCATGACCCAGCCTCGCGGTGCGTCGACTGGGCGGTCGTACGCGCCGAGTTCCGGCTCGATCCGTCCCTCATCCATCTGACCCATTTTCTGCTCGCGTCCCCACCCCGGCAGGTGCGGGAGGCAGCGGACCGGTGGCGCGCTGTGTTGGACCGGGATCCGTCCCTGGTCGAGGAC
This sequence comes from Fodinicola feengrottensis, assembly GCF_039530045.1. NCBI lineage: Bacteria > Bacillati > Actinomycetota > Actinomycetes > Mycobacteriales > Fodinicola > Fodinicola feengrottensis. The sequence goes on from NZ_BAAANY010000004.1 coordinate 3,303, forward strand.
CTGCTGCTGGGGTCGATGAGCTCACTGGGTACCGCGGGCCACGGCCCGTACCAGTATGCGAAGAACGCGATGGCCGACTACCTCGGTGCGGCTCCCGACGAGGTCGCGCTGATGCCCAGCACGACGGCCGCTTTGGCGTTGGTCTACCACGGGCTTTCGCTACGGGCCGGGCAGGAGTTGCTGCTGACCACGGACGCGCACTATTCACACCTGGAATCCGCCAGGCGGGCAGCCGAAAAACGGGACAGCACGGTGCGGACCGTACGACTGGCCCGGAATGCGGCGAGCGCCACCGTCGACGAGATCCTGGCCAGCGTCCAAGCCGCGATCACATCGCACACTCGGGTGCTCGGGGTGACCTGGGTCAGTTCGTGCACCGGCCTGAAACTTCCGCTGACGGCCATCGCCGGCATTGTCGCGGAGGCCAATCGTGACCGCGAACCAGCCGATCGTTGCTTGCTGGTTGTTGACGGAGTGCATGGCTTTGGCGTCGAGGACGTCGACGCGACCCGGCTCGGAGCGGACTTTTTCGCGGCGGGAGCACATAAATGGTTCCTTGGCCCGGCTGGAACCGGGATTCTGTGGGGCCGTCCCAACGCCTGGACGGCACTTTCCCCGACGATTCCGTCATTTGATTTTGACACGGCGCTGCATCGTCGTTGGCTCGATGGAGGTGCATTGCCGCCAACCAAGGCCGCGTATCTGTCGCCGGGCGGTTTCGCCGACTACGCCAACGTTTTCGCGCTCACCGAAGCCGCCGCCTTCCATCGCCAGCTAAGCAGACCGGTCATCGCCGCTCGTGTCCACGAACTCAACACCCGGCTGCGCGACGGCCTCGCCGATCTGCCGGGCCTACGGCTGCTCACCCCACGGTCACCGCTGCTTGCTGGCGGAATCGTCTGCGTACAGCCCAAAAATCACTCGGTCGAGTACGTCGTCCGCACACTTCGCGGGCTCGGCATCACCTCCGCCGCCTCGCCCTACCAGACGCCAGCCGTACGTCTTGGCGCTGGCGTGGCCAACACGCCCGAAGAAATCGACCGCGCCGTCCGCGCCTTGGCCGACATCCATTGATGTGCGCTTATGGAGCGCCACCAAAAAAAACCAATCTCGTTTCCTTCTCGGTCGCGGAAGATCGCCTTCCGCACGCCGTTGTCGTACGTCTCGACCGTGGCCGGCGGCAACGCCCGGGTGGCCGGTGTGCTCGAGTGTGGGACATTGTCCCGCGTTCGGCGATGGGCCGCGAAATCCCGAGGCCAGGTCATCTCGTTGGCTTCTCGATGATGACCAACCGATTGCCGTCGGGGTCGCGAAAGCTGAACATGGGCGGGATGCCGTCCCACTTCAGCAGTTCGGCTACCTCGACTCCGCGGTCGGCCAGCCTGCGATGCGCGGCGGCCGCGTCGGCCGCGGCCAGTCTGATCCCGGTGTCACCACCCGACGGCGCGTGGTCGGTGGCCGCGACGAGCGAGATGGCAGCCACCGACTCGGCCGGCCCAACGGTGATCCACCGGCCGCCGAGTTGGCCCAGCGGAACGTCCATCCGCTTCTGGAAACCCAGCACCCCGACGTAGAAGTCCACCGCCCGTTGCTGATCCCGGACGGATATGGCGACCGGCGGGATGTCGGTGAAGTGGAACCCAGTCATCTCGTCCTCCTTCACGATCCACGAGGTGCTGAGGTGCAGGGGAGGGCGGGCCGGGCGTCCCTGAGTCAGGCTGCTTCCACCCGGTAGTCACCGACTGCCCTGTTTTCGCGCAGAAGGCGGGAAGTGAGCAGGTAGCCAGGCACGGCGAGCACCGCCACCACGACGTGCATTCCCATCAGCGCCACCGCTCCAGCCGTGTTGGTCCCGGGAACGAACCGCAGCGCGAGCAGCAGCAGATCAGGCACCAGCGAGAGCACCGTGACGACGGGAACCAGCGCCGTCAAGGTCGCGCGCGGCCGTGCGGACCGTCCTTCGACGAACCGCCACCCCCACCATCCGACCACCACGCCGACCACCGTGAACGCGCCGTAAACCGGCAGCGTGAGCGGCGCGAATGTGGACTCCGCGCCGAACCGTCCGGCGACCATGGCCACCGCCGTGTTGGCGGCCACCGCGAGCACGATCACGCCACCCAGGATCGCGGCGGCGCTCAACTTCTTCTCGTACGACATGACAGCTCCTCTGTTGACCATGTTTCGAGACTTGCTAGTACCGTAATTTACGGTACCACATAGTCCCGTAAGATGGACGCCATGAGTCACAGCACGCACGAGGGCGCGGCCCCGGCCGGCCGGCCCCGCGATCCGGCGCTGGAACGCGCCATTCTTGAGGCCGCCGTCGACGTCCTGATGGCACAGGGACTGGCCAAGGCAACCGTGGAGGAGGTCGCGCGGCAGGCTGGCACCGGCAAGGCCGCGATTTACCGGCGCTGGCCGAGCAAAACGGCACTGGTCATCGCCGCCATTCGCGCACTCCACGCCGACGTGAGCGTGCCGGACACGGGCTCGCTGCGCGAGGATCTGGTCACCTGCGCGCTCCACTACAGTTCGGGCGACGAACGGTCGACGCTCCTGCTGGCGAGCCTGCTCGGCGCGGCGACGCATGAACCCGAATTGCGTAAGGCCGCGTACGAGTCGATTGGCCGGCCGCCGGCACTGGCACTGCGTTCAGTTCTCGACCGCTGGATCGAACGCGGCGAGATCGACCCCGACGCGCCCGTGGACATCATCGCCGGCGTCCTGCCCTCATATGCTTTCCGGCAGATGGTCGCCCGCCGCGAGAAACTCGACGAGGCGACGATAGCCGCCCTGATTGACCACGTCCTGCTGCCAGCCCTACGACACCGCCGCGGATAACTACACCGCTGGTTGGCCGTAATGCCTCATCGCGTGCGTCGCACGTGGATCCAGCGATCCGGGCGGCGGGGCGTACTCACCGCAAGTCAGGCCTGAGTTGCCTCGCGGCGGCTGCGCGACCGCGGGTCGCGCGCATGGGGAACACGTACTGGAAGCGTTGCTTGGCCTTCTGCGGTGACGCCACGGACTACGAGGCAGGCTAACGGCTATTTGAGGGGAGAGGGGCGCCAACCGGCGGGCGGATCCTCGCCGACGCGGCCGTCGACGGCCTCGCGGAGCAGGTCCGCGTGGCCGGTGTGCCGCCCGTACTCCTCGATCAGGTCGCACACGAGCCGGCGCAGGCTGGCATGGCGGCCGTCCGGCCAGGTGAGCCAGACGAGTTGGTCGAGCCCACCGTTGGCCAGGGCGGCAGTGAGGGTCGCTCGGGATCGCGCAATGGTCGCGTCCCAAAGCGCGTACAGCGCCCCGGGGGTGTCCGCGGCGGCCGAGGTGAAATCCCAGTCGGCATCGCTGTCCCAGTCGGTGGTGTCCCAGGGGGCGTTCATCGGCGCGCCGCTGAGCTTGGTGGTGAACATCTGGTCCTCGGCGCGCGAAAGGTGTTTGAGTAGACCGCCGATGGTCATCGAGGACGCGCCGATGCGGGTCCGCAGGCCCGTCGAGTCGAGGTTGTCGGCCTTCCAGCGGAAGGTTGTACGCAGGCGGTCCAGCGCGCCGAGAAGGTGCTCGGCCTCGGTGCCGGCAAGGGGCGGTTCCCAGGGGCATGCTTCTTCGGTCATGGAGCCACCGTAGAACGTTTGCTTCAGGATTTCTTTGGTAGGTCCTGTTCACTGGTCAGCAGCGCATGCGCCCAGCCGGCTTTAGGGTCCACATCGACGAAGAGCGCCTTGACCAGCAGTGTCATCGGGACCGCGAGAATCGCGCCGATCGGCCCGAGAATCCAGCCCCACAGCACGAAGGAAAGAAACGTGACAATGGGGGACAGTCCAATGGTGTCGCCGACCACACGTGGCTGGATGACTGTCTGGACAACGAAGTTGATGACGAGGTAGACCGCGATGACGATCACCATCAGCTGCCAGCCACCGCTCAACAAGGCGAGCAGCGCTGGTGGCACGATGCCAAGAAACGGGCCGATATTGGGAATGTAGTTGGTCAGGAACGCCACTACCCCCCACAGCCACGGCAGCGGAATGCCCAGCACCATAAGTGCGATGGTGTCCAGCGCGGCGACCGCGAGTCCGCAGATCGTGTTGACCACGAGATAACGGCGGGTGTCCCGCAGAAAGCCGGCCACCGCCTCGGCGATCAGCGGCCGGTCGACCGCGATGGCGATCCGCCGCGCGTCCACAGTGGACGTTTCCAGGCTCACGAAAAACAGCAGGGACAGCACGAAAACCACGTTGCTGCCGATGCTGGTGGCGGTCGTCAGCAGCGATCCGACATAGCCGATCACGCTGCCGATGTTCAGGCCGCTCAGGATCGATTTCACCTGCGTTGTGGTGACCCCGAACCTCGCCAGCTGCGAGAGAACCTCGGTCAGCAAAGAGTTGGCCCGGCCGGCGTACGTGGGCAGCAGCGCGGCGAGTTGGGCGATCGAGACGACCAGGACGGCGACGAGCGCGATGATTATCGCGTACACCAACAGGATCAGGATGGTCGTCGCCAGCCAGGACGGCACTCGATGTTGGCGCAGCCAGCTTGCCACCGGGCTGCTCGCGATGACGATCACCATCGCCAGGAACAGCGGCGCGACGAGCCACGCACTCGCCAGCAGGCCGCCGAGCACGATGACAGCGCCCGCCATGGCGAGCAGCACCACCACCGCACGAGGCAACAAGGGGGTGGGATCAGCCGAGGTCACCCGTCGCATCGTAGAGCTCTTTCGTGAGGAACACTCGGCTGGTTCCGGGTGGGTCGCAGGGAACCTCGCCGAAAACGCGCCAGCCACGGGCGACGTAGAAGGCAGGTGCCTGGAAACTGATCGTGTAGAGCACCCCGGCGCGGCACCCGCGCCGGCGGGCTTCTTCCTCCGCCTGCCGCAGAATTTCGCTGCCCAACCCGGCACCGCGAAGCCCTGCTGGTAGGTAGAACAGGTCCACGAACAGCAGACCCAATGAGGTGCGGCCACTGAGGCCGCCCACCACCCGCTTGCTTTCCGGGTCCCTGGCGAGCACCGCCAGCGGTCGGCGATCGTCGATTCCCGTTTCCCGCACGTTGAGATCATCGAGCCCAGCTGAAATCAGCGCGACATCCTCGTCAGCAGGGTGATCGGTGACGAAAACGGATGCTGCCGCCGGCGCGGGCGCTTCGGCCGCTGATTCAGTCATGCTCCCGACCGTAACTGGCAGGTCTGACAACTACTCCGGGCTGGCGCGGAGGGCAGCCGCAGGTTCACTTTTGTGTACGATCGTGGCTGGGGGACTGTCGTGCCCAGCGCGGTCGGGTACGAAGCTGTGCGTTGGCTGAGAGCGGCCGATGCGCTGGTTCTGGCAAAACCCCCAGATCGCCGGTTGGATCAAGGACGAGAGGCTGACTTCACAAGAGATGGGACTGCCGGAATGGCAAAGTACGCGATTTTCGTGCCGCCCGCACACGGGCACGTGAATCCGACCCTGGGAGTCGCGGCGGAGCTGGTGGACCGCGGCGAGGACGTTGTTTATGTCGCGGCGGAGCAGTTCCGGGAGTCCATCGAGTTCACCGGCGCGCGGCTCAAAGCCCATGCCGACCCGCCGACGCCGGACCCGACCGTGGCCGGGCCGGCGGCGTTGTTCGCGATGTTGGCCGAGGTGGGGCGTGAGGTTCAGCCGTGGCTTTCGCCGTGGCTGGCCGCTGAGAAACCCGACCTGGTGCTGGCGGACCCGATGGCGTTGTGGGGTCACCGGGAGGCCGACCGGCAGGGGATTTCAGTCAACGGATCCTACGTGTCGTACATGGGCACCACCCTCACCTCTGCCGTTCTTGCCAGTGCGAGCGCGAAACAGATGATGGACGCGATCACAGCGTCACCCGGCTACGCTGACTTCACCAAGGTTTTCGGCACTCAGGCGAACTATCCGTTCGAGGCATTCGAGCGGGAGGATCGGACCGGCATTTCGTTCATGCCGCGCGAGTTCCACCCACAGGGCGCGAACATCGGCGAGGAGGTGGCCTTCACCGGGCCGGCGATTCGCCCGCGTGCGTACACCGGCGACTTTCCCTTGGAGAAGGTGGAAGCCGGCAACACGCTCTTCATCTCACTCGGTACGGTTTTCAACAACCAGACGGAGTTTTTCCGGTCCTGCTTCGAAGCTTTCGCCGATTTGCCATGGACGGTCGTGCTGTCGCACGGATTCCGGGTTGATCCGGCCGAGCTCGGACCGGCGCCGGCGAATTTCCTGCTCGCGCCGTCGGTTCCGCAGCTGCCGGTGCTGGAAAGGAGCCGGCTTTTCATTACCCACGGCGGCATGAACAGCACCATGGAAGCGCTCTGGTACGGCGTACCGCTGGTTGTTGTGCCACAGATGCCGGAGCAGGCCCTGACTTCTCGTCGAGTCGCCGAACTCGGTCTCGGAGCCGCCCTGGATCCCAGTGCCATCACCGCGGAGAAGCTCGCCGCGGCCGTACGAACAATCGACACCGAGCCGTCGTACGCCGACAACGTCGCGGAAATGCGCAAGCATTGCCACGACGCCGGCGGCGCGAGCAAAGCCGCCGACGTCCTCATGAAGAGGGCCAGGTACTAGCGACGGCGGGGTGCCAGCGCCAGGTACGTGAGAACCGCGCCGATGGTCGACAGGATCGCGAGGACGATTCCGAGGACGTGAAAGGCGGCGGTCAGATCGCTGGCAAGGCCCGCTCGGTCGGGCTGGGCGACCTGTCCCTGGACAGCGAGCCCGGCCAGTCGTACGGCCGAAGCCGCGGCGACGCCATGCTGGCCGAGCTGGCCAGCGGTCAGCGTGGTGAGCAGCGCCGCGGCACCGGCGACGGCGACGGATTCGCCGGTGATCCGCATCGTGTTGAAAATGCCGGCGGCCGCTCCCGCGTTGTGGACTGGGACAGTGCTGATGGCGGCGTTGTCCATCACGCCGAACGCCAGGCCGACCCCAGCCCCGAAAGGCAGCAGCGGCAGCGCCAACGCCAGCCACGACCCGTCACTGTGCAGCGTCGTCAAGAGCAGCGCGCCGAGGGCGATCATCAAGGACGCGGCGGTCAGCACCGTGCGTACGGACGTACGAGCGGCCATCCAGCCGGCGGCCAGCGGGAGCAGCAACACGGGCGCGGTCATCGGGAGCAGCAGAAGACCGCTGGAAAAGGTGCTCTGACCAGCGACTCCTTGAAGGTAAGCCGGCAGGTAGATCAGCAGAATCACGAAACCCAGCGTGACCGTGAAGGGCTGGCACACCACGGCGACGAATTCGGGCTTCGCGAACAGGCGTACGTCGAACATCGCCCGGTCCGCCCGCCTGATCTCCAGCACCGCGAACAGCGCGGTCAGCGCGATGGCGGCGGCGAGCAGAAGCAGCGTGCCCGGGGCTGTCCACCCGGCCGCAGCGGCCTGGACGAAGGCGTACGACAGGCAGCCGAGTCCAGCGGTGAAGGTCGCTACGCCAGCGAGGTCGAGCTTGCGTCGGGCGGGGTCGCGAGATTCGCCGGCTCGGGTCGCGACCAGCCATATGGGCACCGACATCACCGCGACCAGCAGGAAGACCGACCGCCAGCCGGCAAGTTGGACCAGCGCTCCGGCGGCGAGCGGCCCGATCGCGAGCCCGGTCCCGAACGAGGTGCCGAGGATGCCGAAGGCCAACTGTCGCCGTCGCCCAGAGGTGGCTTCGGCCAGCACCGCGGCGCCCGCGGCCAGTACGGTCGCCGCGCCGCAGCCTTGGATCGCTCGCGCGAGATCCACCAAGACCATCGACGGCGACAGTGCGACGAGCAGCGACATCACGCCCACCACGGCGATGCCGGTCAGCAGTACGCGGCGGCGGCCGAGGCGGTCGGCCAGGCCCCCGGCGGCCAGCGGGAGAGCGGCGAAGGTGATGTTGAAGGCGTTCAACATCCACTGGGCCGTACCAACGGACGCCCCCAAGTGCGCGGCCATGCTCGGCAGCGCCACCGCGGCGCCGGTCACCGAGAAGGGCAACATCATGCTGGCGGCCGCGACCGCCAGGACGACCGGCCAGAACGTACGCCGGACGGGCACGGCGGCGCCGGTCTCGGGTCGAAGATCAAGCGAGGAATTAGCCATGCCAGCAATGGTTCGCGGCAGCGGTCAGCAGATGAAGTGACAGCCGTTCCCTGGGAATGACAGGGCCACCTTACGAGCCGCTGTCATGGGCATACTGGATGGCGTGGACGCTGACCCGAGGACAATCGCCGGCAGTCTCGGCATGTATTTGCGGGCCCGCAGGGCCGCGGTGTCACCCGCTGAGGCGGGGCTGCCGTCCACTGGCCGCCGTCGGGTGCCGGGCCTGCGTCGCGAGGAGGTCGCCGAGCTGGTCGGCCTCAGCACCGACTACTACGTGCGCCTGGAGCAGGGGCGGGCCGACCGGCCGTCCGACGAGGTCCTCGATGCGCTGTGCCGGGCGCTGCTGCTGGGCGCGGCCGAGCGAGCCCACCTGTACGACCTGGCGAGGCCACCGCGGCGCGGCGCCACCTCGGCGGGTCGCGCCCCGGTCCTGCGAAGCACCCTCGGACAGGTTGTCGAAGCCATCTCGACCGGCCCCGCGCTGATCATGAACGACCGCAACGACGTGCTGGCCTGGAACCGCCTCGCGGCTATCCTGATCGCCGACTTCCCGCGACTGGGCGTACGCGACCGGAACATGGCCCGGCGGATCTTCCTGGACCCGCAGGCGCCGCGGATTCACCTCGACTGGGACGAGGCCGCCCGTACGACCGTGGGCATGCTCCGGATGGCGGCCGGGCGGCGGCCGCAGGATCCGGAACTGGTCCGGTTGATCGGTGAACTTTCGGTGCAGAGCCCGACCTTTCGCGGCTTGTGGGCCAGCCACCACGTGCATGAGAAGACCCACGGGCCCAAACACTTCCGGCACCCGACCGTCGGGGACCTCACGCTCACCTACGAAACATTCCAGGTTCCGGGCGCGGCCCACCACCTGCTGGTGGTCTACACCGCTGCGCCCGGCAGCCCGGCCGAAGAGGCACTGAATTTCCTGAGCAGTTTCAGCCCCGAGGATCTGAGCCGCGCAGAGCCGTGAGGGCCCGCCGGAGATCCGCTCATCGCGTCAGTACGGCGGTGGCTTCGTTGAGGTGGGTGAGCGCCTCGTCGAGACTCAGCCAAACCTCCCATTTGGTTTTGCTGGCCGCGTCGCCCCACGGATTGCCGAGGCAGATCCGGCCGGCCCGGGTGTCGACCTCCTTGACGAAATACTCATGGCCGCAGACCAGCCGGCCGCCGAGCACGGTGTCCCGGTCCGACCCTCCGCGGGTGCCGACGGCCACCGCGTGGCCGCTGCGGAGGTGGCCGTCGATCCGCCAGGGCAGGTCGCGGCTGTCGGTCGGCAGCCGGACCGGTTCGCGGCCAGTGATGATCGGAAACGCCCGGCGCGCCCAGCCGCCCTCGATCGCGGCATATCCGGCGCACTGTTGCGCGTACGCCTTTTCGTAGTAAGCGGGCCACATTTCGGCATAGGCGGGGTCTTTCGTGTGGCCGGTGGCGCCCACCAGCACGCCGCCGCTGACCGGCAGGTCTGGGGTCACCGTCACCGGGCACGGGTGCCGGTCGTCCTCGTCGTACAGCAGCACACTGACCGTACCGTTCGGATTCTGCTTGATATGGCGCGGCAACCACTGCGGGTTGGCCTTCGCCACCGCCTGCAGGCTGGTCAGGAACCAGCAGTCGCCGATCAGGCCCTGCAGCACGTCCTGCCAGGCCATCGCATCCGCCGCGCCCTCCACCCGATAGCCGGCGTCGGTCCGGTACGCGCGGTCGTCGAGCACCACGAACGGCCCGGCCGGCACCAGCCAGCCGTCGACATCGTCGTCCTCCAGGCCGTCCATGCCCGGCTGGGTGGCCGAGATGCAGGCGCCGACCAGGCTGGCCACATGTGGGCTGGGACGTTCCAGCAGGAGGTTGAAAAGTGCTTGTACGCGACAGAAATCCCACGAACGCTCGAGGTGCTCAGCGGCCAGCAGGAGCCGCCCCAGCGCGTCGAGGCCCCGATTGCCGAGGCGTCCGAGAACGATGTCGAGCTCGGCTGCGTGCAGCTCGTACAACAGGTCCTCGACGGCGTCGGCCCGGCCGTCGGCGTCCGGTGCCTGGGGCGCGATGATGAGCGTCGCGGCGATCCGCCGGTATGCCGCCTCGACGCGGTATTCAACGGCCGGCGGGCCTGGAAACTGCCACGGCTGCTGGGGCTGGATCGGGTGTCCACCGCGCTGATAGAGCATTTTCGGACGGGCGAGCCGCTCCACTCCGTCGTACGCGGCGAGGGCCACGTCGACCTCTGGGACGAAATTGCCGACCGTACGCGCCCAGCGCTTCCAGTGGTCGCGATGGTAATTCATCTATCCATCCAGATGGTCTGACAAATGTCATCGACTTTCGTGCTGGTCACAGTGGATCAGCGTAGCTCGGTCTTTATTGCCAGGTGACTGGGAGGGAATCGACGCCATAGATTTGCTGGGTGTCCCGATAGGTGAGTGCATCGGGGTCCACGGCGAGGCGCAGGTCGGGAAAGCGGCGGAGCAAGGCTGGATAGGCGACCTGGAGTTCCAGCCGGGCCAGTGGTTGGCCGAGGCACTGGTGCACGCCGAAACCGAAGGCGACGTGGTGGTTCGGGCTTCGTCTCACGTCCAGCGCGTCGGGAGCGTCGTACACCGCGGGGTCCCGATTGGCCGCGTCGGCGGCCGCGATGACACCCTCACCAGCGCGGATCAGCACCCCGCCGACCTCGACGTCCTCGAGAGCGACCCGGCGATGGCCCAGGTGGGTGATGGTCAGCAGCCGCAGCAGCTCCTCGACCGAGCTGGAAGCAGCGGTGGGGTCGTCCCGTACGACCGCGGCCTGCTCGGGATTTCGCAGCAGCACCAGCGTGCCCAGACCAATCATGTTCGCGGTCGTTTCGTAGCCAGCCACCAACAAAAGCACCGAAGTCAGGACGACTTCCGGACCGCTCAGTCGGCCCTTGGCCAGCAGCCGGCTGATCAGGTCGTCCCCGGGTGTAGCGACCTTGGCCGCGACCAGCTCGCGCAGGAAGCCGACCAACTCGTTCCGCGCTTTCGTGACCTGTTCCGGGGCGCCGTGCGTGTCCAACATTGCCCGGCTCTGGTCCTGGAAGAACTGGTGGTCGCCGAAGGGCACGCCGAGCAGCTGGCAGATCACCGTCGAGGACAGCGGCAGCGCGTACGCGCCGATCAGGTCGGTAGGACGCGGTCCGGCGGCCATGCTGGTCAGCAGCTGGTCGACCGTTTTGGTCACCAGCGGACGCAGTGACTCGATTCGCCTGACGGTAAACTCGCTGGTCAACGCCTTGCGGTGGTGGGCGTGCTCGGCGCCGTCCATGCGCAGGAAGGTGCGCGGCGGCCGGCCGCCGGCGCTGCGATGTTGTGGGTAGCCAGGTAGGTCGTTGTCCGCGCTGAACCGCCGGTCGGCGAGCACGGCGCGTACGTCCTCGTGCCGGGTCACCAACCACGGGGTGCTGCCGTCGGCCAGCGTCACCCGGCTGATCGGATCGTCGGAGCGGAGCCTGGTCAGCTCCGGCGGCGGATCGTACGGGCAGGTCCGGGCCATCGGGAAAGCGGTCAAGATCTTCCTCACGAAAGTCGCTTGTCGTTGTGCGCGACCGATTCTAGTGCGGGACCGGCAAATGTGAGAGATGTCATGAGTGGATCGGTAGCTTCCGCGAGGGTGACGTTGTGGGGGATGGAAGTTCGGCATATCCGCCCCAGAACGTCACCCTCGCGTCTGTTTAGCGAAGATGAACCGGAAAGGACTCCAGGTCGTTCTGGGTCATGATCGGCAGGTTCCGGAGTTCCGCGGATGGTACGGCGAGCCGCAATCCGGGGAAGCGAGCGAAAAGCGCCGGCAGCGCGATCCCGGCTTCCAGCCGCGACAGTGCGGCGCCGGGGCAGATGTGTGGGCCGTGGCCGAAAGTCATGTGCCGGATGGGTGTGGACCTGGTGACGTCGAAGAAATCAGCGTCAGGACCGTGGTGCGAGGCGTCCCGGCCGATGGCGCGGTACGAGATGACCACGCCCTCACCTTTTTCGATGACGAAACCGTCGACGTCGATGTCCTCGGTAGCGAATCGCATCAGGAGGTGGGAAACAGGCGGATCCCAGCGCAGCGCCTCTTCGACGACCGAAGTCCACGGAACCGCACCGGCCAGTACGAGTGCCAGCTGATCGGGGTGGGTCAGCAATCCGCGTACGGCGTTGAGAATCAGCCCGATGGTTGTCTCATGTCCGGCCGCGACCATCGACTTGAGGTTGCCTACGACTTCCTCCTCGGTCAGCGGCTCGCCGCCGTCGTCGGCCAGGATCAGGGCGCTGGTCAGGTCATCGCCGGGGTGGGCGGTCTTTTCCCGTACCATATCGGTGAAAATAACGTCCAGCTCGGAGATGACCGCAAGCCGCTCGTCCTGTGGGGTCAGCATCGAGAAAAACGCCTTCCACAGCCGCATTTGCCGCGGAATCTCGCTCTTGTCCACGCCCATCAAGGCGCAAACCACACCCATGGGCAGCGGCTGCGCGAAGGTGGTTTTCAAGTCCACGCGGTCAAGATTCTGCAAGTCATCGAGCAGCGATCTGGTCAGTTCGTCGATGACCGGACGCAGCGCTTCCAGTCGGCGCGGAGTCACCGCCTGGGCGGTTTTGACCCGGAGCCGGCGATGTTCGGCGCCGTCGACGGTGAACATCGAGCGACCGGGGTCGACCATCCCGATCAGCGGCCATTGCTGGTTGACGATGCCGGACTGGAAAAGTCCCCAGTGGTTGATGTCCTTCACCAGCCGGGAATCGGTGAGCAGCCGGCGGGCCACCGCGTGGCTGGTCACGGTCCAGGCTGGTACGCCCAAAAGGTCGATGCGCGCAAAAGGGCCGGCGGACCGCAGCTTCGCGGTTTCGCCGGCCAGATCTCGTACGAGCGGATCGATGACAATGGTCTGGTTCCTCGACTGGCGAGGACTTGTTAATCGGTGCTGGGAAAAACGTTGGGTCGCTAAGTCGGGGTCATTCATGGTAATTGCCCTCCAACGGGTCGCACAGCGGTGAACCGTACCGGCAGTGCGGTCATCCCGCGCAGGAATGCCGACGGGCGTCGGACCAGGGTCCGCGCCGGCACGGTCAAATCGAGGTCAGGCAGCCGGTCCAGCAGCACCTCGATGCCGGTCCGGGCGGTGATCTCGGCGATTTCCTGGGCCGGGAAAGGGCACCGGTATTCGCCGTAACCAAAAGAGAAGTGCGCGCTGTTGCCGCTCTGGCCACCGGCCAGATGGCGTTGGATCTCCGGGTCGGCGTTGGCCCCGGCGAGCCCGAGCAGCAGCATGTCGCCGGACCGGATCGGTCGACCGGCGAGGGTGGTGTCCCGGGCGGCCCAGCGGCCGCTCAGGATCTGGGTGGGGGTGTCCTCCCACAGGACTTCGTTCATGGCCTGCGCGACGCTGTGCCGGCCACCGCCGAGGGCGGCGGCGAACCGATCGTCGGTGAGCATCAGCCGGATCGAGTTGCCGATCCAGTCGGCTGTCGGGAGGACCCCGGCGGCAGTTGTGTCTTTCAGGTCCAGCACCACCTCCTCGTCGCTGTGTCTGGCCGGGTCGGCCAGCAGCCGGGAGGCGACATCGGCGCCCGGGTGTGCACGTTTGGTCGTGACCAGTCGCTGCATGTGGTCGGTGTAGCTCGCGTACGCCTGCTGAGCGCCCGGCCCGCCGTCCGCGAGCTCGTTCAGCACGTACGCCAGCTGACGACTTTCCGCGTCCGGGAAGCCGATGATGCGGGCGAGCACGAGCACCGGCAACGGACCGGCGAAATCTGCGACCAGGTCGGCCTCGCCACGTCCGCAGAAACCGTCGATGAGCTCGTCGGACAGCTGCTCGGCGTGCCGGCGCAGCTCGAACGCGTCGACGCTGGCCAGCGCCTCGCTCACCATGCTCGCGTGCCGGCGGTGCGGCTCGCCCACGGTGTAGTAGACCGAGGCCTGCCGCTGGCCGATCATCGGCAGCAGCGGCCAGTCCGCCGGAATGTGCGGCCACTGATTCCACAGCCCGACATCGCGCGGGAACAGGTCCGGATCGGACGTGACCTGATGCAGCTCGCGGTAGCCAATCACCAGCCAGGCCGGGAAACCGCCGGGTAGCTCTACGGACACCACCGGTCCGTGCTCGCGCCGCATGTCCTCGTACAGGCCGATCGGATCGGTGTGAAAACGCGGGCCGCTGAGCGCAACGGCGTTCTCGGCGAGCACCGGGCAACCGGTTTCGGCGGGCGTGGGCGTGCTCATACGGTGTTCTCCCGAGCGGTCATAAGGTTCTGGAGGTGCTCGACGAGCGCGATCAGCACCTGTTTGCTGGAGGCGCGGGAGCGTACGTCACAGTCGATCAGCGGCACCTGCGGCTCCAGATCGAGCGCGTCGCGGACCTCGGTGAGGCTGTGTGGTTTGCCGCCGAAGTCGTTGCGGGCCACGATAAACGGCGTGCGGTGGTGCTCCAGCCGGTCGATCGCGTACCAGGAGTCGGCGAGCCGCCGGTCGTCCACCAGCACGATCGCGCCGAGCGTGCCGGTGAACAGCCGGTCCCACAGGAACCAGAAGCGTTCCTGGCCGGGTGCCCCGAAAAGATAGAGAACGGTGTGCGTGTCGAGGCTGATCCGGCCGAAGTCGAAGGCCACCGTGGTCGAGGATTTGTACGGCACGGCCCGTAAGTCGTCCAGATGCTGACCCGCCTGGGTCATCGTTTCCTCGGTGTTGAGCGGCCGGATGTCGCTGACCGAGCGGACCATCGTCGTCTTGCCGACGCCGAAGCCGCCGACGATGACGATTTTGAGCCCGTTGTCGGCGGTCTGGCTGAGCGGCGTACGGCTGGCCGGCAGCACCTCAGAGATCGCGGAGTCCAACGAGCACCTTCTCCAGAGTGGTGTGGTCCGGGAGCTGCGCCACGCCCAGCGCCGACTGCGGATGGCGAACGCTGATCCAGCCGGCGTCGAGCATGTCGGACAACAGGATTTTGGCGATGCTGACCGGAAGTCGCAGGTCCGCGGCGATCTCCACGACAGCCACCGGCCGGCGGGTCATCCGCAGGATCGCGGCGTGCTCCGATTGCATCCCCTGGGCCGGTTCGGCTTCGCCGACCACCAACGTGACCAGGTCGAAGCAGTCCCTGCTGGGCCGGCTGCGGCCACCGGTGAGGGTGTACAGCCGGTCCGGGTCGTCGTCGCGGCCCGCCAGGCTCATTCCGGCGTGGCCTCCTCGGCTGTGGCGCGCGGGGCCGCGCTGAGGCGTTCGCCGAGCTGCTCGACCAGCTCCAGCATGTTGTGCCCGACCAGGCCCGCGTCGGCGTCCTCGGCGGCGATGACCGCCACGTGGCTGCCCTGGCCGGCTTCGACAATGAACAGCACGCCGCCGTAGAACTCGGTCATCGACTGGCGTACGCCGCCGGAGCCGTCGCCGAACTCGATCGAGGCGCCATGCGACAGGCTCTGGATGCCGGCGGCGATCGCGGCCAGCTGGTCGGCCTGGTCCTCGGTGAGCGCGGACGTACGGCACATCTTCAGCCCGTCCCTGGACAGCACCAACGCGTGCCGGGCGCCGGGCGTACGACTCAGCAGCCCTTCCAGCAGCCAGGCAAGATCGGCCGCGGTGGTACGAGTGGGCGTAGTAGTAGTGGGCAAGGTCATCGGTCATCCTCCGTGCCCAGCGGGTTGTCCTGCCCGGTGACGGCCCGCCGGAAGGCGCCGAAACGGGCGCCGGCCGGCTCCGGGCTGCGTCCCGATGACACCGGCTCGGGCTCGCGCGGGGGAGCGTCGTCCGGGTAGGTGGCGGCGAGCGTACGACCGCGCCGGCGCCGCGGCAGGCCGGTGGCCGTGTCGCCGACCGGTTCGGACTCGCTCGGACCGCTGGTCAGCGCCGCCCGTGTCTGGGTCGGCAGGCTGATTGGACCGTCGGTGCGGATCCGGGTGATCAGCTCGTGCGGGATCATCACCACCACTCCGGTGCCGCCGATCGCGGACGGCCGGAACGACACCTTGAGGCCGTGCTTGCGGGCCAGCCGGCCGACCACCGCGAGACCGAGCCGGCTGCCGGACAGCATCGACAGGTCGCCCACCTCACCGGACACCGCCTGCTCGGCGCGACGCAGCGCGGTCTCGCTCATCACCAGGCCACTGTCTTCGATGGTGACCACCGCGCCGGCCGTCACCTCGGCCACGTAACCGTGAACTTCGGTGGTGGGCGGGGAAAAGTTGCACGCGTTGTCGAGCAACTCGGAGAGTACGTGCATGACGCCCTCGGCCGCGTGGCCGGCGACCGCGATGTCGGCCACCGAGCGCACTCGTACGCGCTGGTAGCCGGCGATCCGGCCCATGGCGCCCCGCAGGATCGACTCCATCGGGATGGGCCTGGCCCACCGCCGCCCGGACCGCGCACCGCTCAGCACCGCGATGCTGTCGGCCAGCCGGCCGGCCTGCGCGGTGCGGTGGTCGAGCAGCAGCAGGTCGCCGAGCACATCCTCGTCGGCGTGCCGGTGCTCCATTTCGCGCAGGTCCGCGAGGGTCGCGGTGGTCATCGCCTGCATCCGGCCGGCCGCGTTCGCGCACGCCGCCATGGCCGCCGCCCGGCGGTTCTCGCTGCGCCCGGCCTCGGCCGCCACCATCCGCAGGATTCGCTCGTACGCACCGATTTCCGGTCGCGGGACGCTGGCCAGCGCGGTGTCGGTCGAGGCGCCTTCGCGGAGCCGGGTGAGCACCGGGGCGACCGTCTCGTCGGCGAACCGGTCCGCGGCCGCCGCGAGGTCGGCGGCGTAGGCCCTGGCCTGCGCGGCGACCTCGTCCTGAGCGCGGCCGGCGTCGTCCCGGGCCCGCTCGCCGGCCCGGACCGCTTCGTCCCGCACCCGGGCGAGGTCCTGGCTGGCCTGGTCCCTGGCCCGGGCCACCTCCTCCTGCGCGCGGACGACCTCGTCGCGCGCCCGGTTGGCTTCCTCGCGGGCGTGGTTCGCCTCTTGGCGGGCGTCGGCGGCGTCCCGGCGGGCGCGCCGGATCCGCAGCCGGGACAGCAGCAACACCGTCACCACGGCGAGCAACAGAGCGGCGGCGGCGATGCCGTACACGATCATCAAAGGGAAACTCCTCGGAGCGGCGTACGCGCAGACCTGCTCAACCCCGGGACCCTATTGGTAGGAGCGACCTCGGCGCCAGCATGATCGGCTGGCTACTTTAGGCCATTCCCCGAACACCGGAGTCAGTCAGGTCGTTGTCTTTTGCTGTGCGCACCAACGATCTCGCCATCGCCGATCAGCGAATGCCACGCACCGGCGGATAAAACGGGCAGAACCTCGCCGTTTCGTTACTGTGCCGGGGGATCGCGGTGGCTCTGTGTTGTCAGTGGTTCACTGGTCCGCGGCTCGTGCGGTGACCAGCCAGGCCGCTGACCTCAACAGCACACCTTGCGGGGTTTCGTACGCAAGCAGCCGATCGCGCAACGCGGCGCCGAATTCCGCCAGCGTCTCCTCGGGCAAATCGGCTAACGCCGCCCGGTTCGACGGAATGTGCTGGACGAACTCGGCGGCGTCGGCGGCGTCCGTTCCGACCGGCAGTGGCTCGGTGAGTGCGGCCATCGTGACGTCGACGAATCCGGTGTTCGCGAGCAGTGTTCGTACGACTTCCGGGTCGGCGAGCGTGAACGGGCCGGGAGCGTCGGCTGGCTGCTCAGCTTGCCGCTGGACGTAAGGGGCCAGCGCGGCCAGCTGTACGGTCCGGTGCTCGTTGCGGTTTTCGTCTTGCCAGCACACAAAAGCGAGCCGGCCGCCGGGCCGCAAGGCCCGCCGGAGGTTGCCGAACGCCGTTTCGCGGTCGTCGAAAAACATCACCCCGAGTTGGCTGATCACCGCGTCGTACGCACCGGCCCCGAAGTCGTACGACTGCACGTCGGCGGCCTCGAAACGGACGTTGTCGCGGTCCGCGGCCCGCTCTCGGGCGCGGGCCAGCATCGGCTCGGACAGATCCACGCCGAGCACCTGCCCGGCCAGCGTGGCCGCGATCCGGGTGGTGGCACCGCAGCCGCATCCCACGTCGAGCACGCGATCGGTCGGTACGAGGTGGGCCGCCGAGAGCAGCCGAGCGGTCAGCGGCCGCAACATGGCGTCGTACCGATCGTCGTGCGCCGCCCAGAACTGGCCCGACTCGCCGTTCCACTTCACTGCCTGCTCCGCGTTCGCCATCCGTCGACGCTAACCCTTGGCCGCTCTCGCCTTGGCCGCGATGCGGGTTCAACCTCCACGCGCCCAAAGGGCCGCCCTCGAGCGTGGGAGTGAGCGTTACTGAGGAAGACTTCACGCGACACGCAGGGCTATTCTTGATTCATTCAAGAAAATGCGCCAGACTACGCGGTGTGTCGATGACTTCGGACTACGAGAGCATGTTGCGCGAGGCTTCGTTGCGCGTGACGCGTCCTCGGGTGGCGGTGCTGACGGCGGTCTACGACCATCCGCATGCCGACACGGACACCCTCATCGGGGTCGTAAGGGCAGCCATCGGCGAGGTGTCCCACCAGGCCATTTACGACGTGTTGCGGGCCCTGACCACGGCCGGTCTGGTACGCCGGATCCAGCCGGCCAACTCAGTGGCCCGGTATGAGTCGCGGGTGGGGGACAACCACCACCACATCGTGTGCCGGTCCTGCGGGGTGGTCGCCGACGTCGACTGCACCGTCGGCGACGCGCCCTGCCTGACGCCCTCCGACGATCACGGTTTCGGGATCGAAGAGGCCGAAGTCATCTACTGGGGCCTGTGTCCCAGCTGCACGACCACACCAGTTTCTGAGGACATCTCAGACCCCGGAAAGGAATCCCATGTCCGACAGTCCTGACGCCGTCGTTGGCGAGATGAACGAGCCCACGGCGGGCGGATGCCCGGTCTCGGTCGAGCGCTTCAACCACCCGACCGAGGGTGGCGGCAACCGTGACTGGTGGCCGAACCAGCTCAACCTGGCGATCCTGCGCAAGCACTCCGCGGTGGCTGACCCGATGGGCGTCGACTTCGACTACGCGGCCGAGTTCCAGACCGTTGACCTGGACGCACTGGCCCAGGACGTCGACGAGGTGCTGACCACCTCGCAGGACTGGTGGCCGGCGGACTTCGGGCACTACGGCCCGCTGATGATCAGGATGGCGTGGCACAGCGCCGGCACGTACCGGATCCAGGACGGCCGCGGCGGTGCTGGCGCCGGCATGCAGCGGTTCGCGCCGCTGAACAGCTGGCCGGACAACGGCAACCTGGACAAGGCCCGCCGCCTGCTGTGGCCGGTCAAGAAAAAGTACGGCCGCAAGGTCTCCTGGGCCGACCTGATGGTCTTCGCCGGCAACCGCGCGCTGGAGACGATGGGCCTCAAGACCTTCGGCTTCGCCGGCGGCCGCGCCGACGTGTGGGAGCCCGACCAGGACGTCTACTGGGGCCCGGAGCGTACGTGGCTCGGCGACGAGCGCTACACCGGTGACCGGGAGCTGGAGAGTCCGCTCGGCGCGGTCCAGATGGGCCTCATCTACGTCAACCCGGAAGGCCCGAACGGCAACCCGGATCCGCTGGCTTCCGCGCGCGACATTCGCGAGACGTTCCGCCGGATGGCGATGAACGACGAGGAGACCGTCGCGCTGATCGCCGGTGGCCACACCTTCGGCAAGACTCACGGCGCGGCCGACGCGGACCAATACGTCGGCGCCGAACCCGAGGGTGCCTCGCTCGAAGAGCAGGGCCTGGGCTGGAAGAACAGCTTCGGCAGCGGCAAGGGCCGGGACGCGATCACCAGCGGCATCGAGGTCACCTGGACCTCCACGCCGACCCGATGGAGCAGCAGCTTTTTCGACAACCTGTTCCAGTACGAGTGGGAGCTGACCCAGAGCCCGGCCGGCGCGAACCAGTGGCAGCCCAAGGGCGGTGCCGGCGCGAACACCGTTCCGGACCCGGAGACCGGCGAGCTGTCCCGTACGCCCACCATGCTGACGACCGACCTGGCGCTTCGGTTCGACCCGATCTACGAACCGATTTCGCGGCGTTTCCACGAAAACCCGGACCAGCTCGCGGACGCGTTCGCACGCGCCTGGTACAAGCTGACGCACCGCGACATGGGCCCGATCCAGCGCTACCTCGGGCCGCTGGTGCCGCAGGAGTCGCTGCTCTGGCAGGACCCGATCCCGGCCGTGGACCACGAGGTCATCGGGGCGGCGGACATCGCCGCTCTCAAGAGCCAGATCCTCGCCTCCGGTCTGTCGGTGTCCCAGCTCGTCTCGGCCGCATGGGCGTCGGCCTCCACATTCCGCGGCAGCGACAAGCGCGGCGGCGCCAACGGCGGCCGGATTCGGCTGGAGCCGCAGCGCGACTGGGAGGTCAACGACCCGGCCAACCTGGCTCAGGTGCTTCGTACGCTCGAAGGCATCCAGGAGTCCTTCGGCAAGCCGGTGTCGATCGCTGACCTGGTCGTGCTCGGCGGGTGCGCGGCGGTCGAGAAGGCCGCGAAGGACGGCGGCCACGACATCGAGGTGCCGTTCATTCCGGGGCGTACGGACGCGGCGCAGGAGCAGACCGATGTGGAGTCGTTCGCCGCGTTGGAGCCGACCGCGGACGGGTTCCGGAACTACCGCGGCAAGGGCCACCGGCTGCCGGCGGAATACCTGCTGATCGACCGGGCGAACCTGCTGACCCTGAGCGCGCCGGAGATGACCGTGCTGGTCGGCGGCCTGCGGGTGCTCGGTGCGAATTTCCAGCAGTCGCCGCTGGGCGTGCTCACCGACAGGCCGGGGGTGCTCACCAACGATTTCTTCACGAACCTGCTCGACATGGGTACGCAGTGGAAGCCGACCGGCGGCTCGTCGGACGACGCCGAGAGCTTCGAGGCCCGCGACGCGAGCGGCCAGGTCAAGTGGACCGGCAGCCGGGTCGACCTGGTCTTCGGCTCGAATTCCGAGCTGCGGGCCGTCGCCGAGGTCTACGCGAGCGACGACGCGCAGGAGAAGTTCGTGGAGGACTTCGTGGACGCATGGGACACAGTCATGAACCTCGACCGGTACGACCTGGGCTGATTCCGTCGTCCGGGTTGGCCATCCGGTCGGCCCGGACGTCTCTTTGGTAAAGTTTCTCTGGTGATCCGTCGCCAGGACAGTCAGCCGTTCCGATTCGGGTGGCGCGCGTTCCTGGCCGTTGTGCTGATCGCGCTCACCCTGCCCTTCGGCGGGGTGAGCGCGTCTTCGTTGGCGAGCGATCCGGTCGCTCCCGACTACTCGCGATCCGCGCCGCTGCCGGGTCTCACGGTCGCCACCGAACCGGCTTCGGTCCGTGGCACCGTCCCGCGTACGGACCCGCACCCGGCCAGTGTCGGGGAGCCTCTCCCGAGTGCGCCGAGGTCGCGGACCTTTCTCGTACGGCTCGTACGAGAGACGCCTGTCCACCATCGCGCCGGGTCCGTCCACGGCGCACGAGGCCCGCCTCCGGTCCAGGACTGAGATCCCTTCGCGGCGTTTGGGCTGCGTCTTTCCTTTCCTGACTGTTGAAAGGTCATCATGGCTAACGACTTCGACTGGCTGAGCGTGCTCGCGGCCATTGCCATTCTCGCCCTCCTGTTCCTCTGTCCCGTCGCCGTTATCTGGTGGGACCAAAGAAAACTGCGGCTCGCCGACCGAGCGGACCCGAACCAGTCCGGCTGAGCTGGCAAGGGCGTCGGAACGGCGTGGGCCCACCGCGCCGCTCTGACCGCCTTGCTGCAAAATGTGAGGAATGAAGACGACTTTGGTACGCGTGGGCGCGTGGTGCTGGTTGCTGGCGCCGATCCAGTTTCTGGTCCTCCAGATCATTGCCGCCGCCGCGTGGGCGCACCCGTACAACTGGTTCGACAACTACATCAGCGACCTCGGCAACACCGTTTGCGGCCCGATCAAGCTCACCGGTGCGACCTCGACTTACATCTGTTCGCCGCTGCACGGCGTGATGAACACCGCTTTCATCCTCGCTGGAGTTCTGACCATCCTCGGCACTGTTTTGCTGTGGCGCGGGCGTTACTGGACTCGTCGCGTCCTGGTCGCCGTCGCGCTGTGCCTGCTGGTTGCCAACGGACTGGGCAAGGTGCTGGTCGGGTTCGCGCCGGAAAACGTCAACCTTGCCCTGCACGGCGTCGGCGCCCTCAACATTCCGATTGGTTCGATCGCCGCTGTCCTGCTGGGGCTGGCGATGCTGCGTACGGATCGCGCGGCCGGCATTTTCTCGCTGGTCGTCGGCGTGGTGGGCTTCGTCGCCTTCGTGCTCTTTGGGGGCGGCCAATATCTGGGACTGGGTGCCGGCGGAATGGAACGGCTGGCCGAATATCCGGCCGAAATCTGGCTCGGCGTCATCGGCGTGCTGGCGATTGTCGGCCGCCCGAAGCCGGTGCCTGCCGCATCGGACCTGACCTCTGCTACTGAGCGATCGGGCGACTGAGGACGCTGGACAGCCCGTGGGCCGCCGCGCCGGTGGTGGTGAGCGTGGTGGTCGACGTGCTGTCGGCGTTGGCCACCACGTTTGAGGCCGAGACGGCGTTGGTGCCGAGCGCGTCGACATTGCGGGCCATGCTCTGGATCCGCGGGTTCCAGGTGCAGAGGTGATCCTCGAAAGCGGGCGTCACGACCGGGTCGCTGGCCTGTTCGGCGGCGCCGCGGAGCTGGCCGTCGACGTGGCTGGCCCAGCTTTCCCAGTCGGTCGACGTGCTCGCGGTCGTACGACCGGCGGTGCCCACCGCGTCCGGGTCGACGTCCAGATAGCGGGCTGGCATAGGGGATCCCCATCGTCGGCTGGCGAACACTTTCGTGGTCAGTCTCTCGCGCCCGCGCAACCCTTGACAGGGCCTGCCACTCTCGCCTGGACCCTTGGTTTGGCTTCTGACCAGATCCAGCCGAGAACCGACGCAGGACGGAGGGGCCGTGGCCGCGCTGCAGCCGTTCGACAGGCATCCAGCCGATCCCGACACGCTCCGCGGCACCAGCACCACCCTGGCCAGCGACGCGGAGTCGGCGCTCACCCTGGACGGTACGACCCAGCAGGCGCACGCGCCCGTACCAGCGAACTGGAAGGGCACCGGCCACCCCGAAGCGGCCGCTGCGGCACAGCGGATCAGCGCTGACGCCGGGCAGGTGCGCGGCGGATTGTCGGCGGCGGCCGTGGCACTGGGCGCATGGTCGGGGTCGGTACAGGAGTTCAACACCGCGGTCGACGGCATCGTCGCGCAGCTGGGTCGCGCCGGCAGCGGCAGGACCGGCGACCTGATGACCCCCGAGCAGCTGGCCACCGTTCGAGCCACTGCGAAGCGCCAGGCCGAAAAGGACTGGCACATCGCGTACGAGGCGCACATCGTCACCGGCGGTTCGCAGGTGACCTCGATCCTCAAGAAAGGTCCGACCGCGGCCGACCTGCTCAGCCTTTTCCAGGCCGGCCTGCTGCCGATGTCGGTGGTGAACCTCTATCCGAAGGTGGATTTCGGGAAGGTCGACTGGCGTAAACTTTTCGCCAACCTGCGGGCTTTGGGGATCGACCCGCTGAGTTGGGCGGCACTGGGCACGTACGATCCGGCGGACCTGAAGGCCCGGCTGGACCTGTTCCGGAAAATGGGTGTGCCGCCGGCCGAATACAAGAACCTGCTGCAGCTTTTCTGGGTGGCGACGGCCGCCCAACATGCCGGCATCGACCTGTCGCAATGGGATCCGAACCGCGGCGCGGATGCGCTCAAGGACATCATCGTCAAGGTTTACACTTATTACGGGAATCTTTTCCTGCAGCACCCGTATATGCAGTGGGCCGGCATGGCGAACATGATCGGACCGTCCTTCGCGGCCGGTTTCTTCGACCTCTCGATGTTCCGCAAGCTCGCCAAAACGCTGGAAAACAAGCCCGGCCTGCCCTTCGACATGAGTGTGCTGGCGAAGATGGGCGACAACGACCTGAAGTTCTTCGAGACCACGTTCCTGAGCATGCAGAAGGACATTTTCTACGACCAGGCGATGATGCACGAGGCCTATCTCGGTGGTGGGATGGACAGCATCAACGAGCTGCAGGCCGCTGGCCTGATCGACTCCCGCACCGAGCAGGCGTGGGGAAACATCGACCAGGGTTTGAAGGACTGTAATCCCGACCTGGTCAAGTCCGGTAACACCATGCTGCTTTACCGGGAGCAGCACGATGTCATCGACCAGAACTACCAGAAAATGTACGACCATCCGGTGACCGGTCCCGCGTTTACGTACCTGATGACCGCCATTGGCGAGCCGTCCATTCCAGGTGCGCACACGTACGCCGAATACGATCCGCTGACGATAAAAATCGAGACTCCGGGTCCGAAACACATTCCGTTCACGCACTGGGACAACCCGTTGCAGGGTGAGATCGACGTCAAAACCCCGTTGCCGGCCGGAAACCTGGCGAATTTCAACGACCGGTGGGACTACATCAGTCACGACACGCTGCCGGCCTACCAGAAACTGCTGACCGACCATCCGGACCAGGCCCGCCAGATCATTGGCGAGAATGTCAGCGACCGGATCGACCAGTACCGGATTTACAATCGTATGGACGATCTCCTCTACAAGTTCGGTACGGATTGGGGAGTAGAGTTCCACGAATGACCCACCCGTCATACCAGGTCCGCGGCGGCCTGGGCGTGATCGCGGTGGCGCTTGGGTTCGTGTTGATGCTGGGAGGCTGTACGGTGACCGCAGGGCAGCAACGGGAAACCTCCTCGACGAAGGTTCGCGAGGTGCTCGACGCACGGCAGGGCGAGTTTGACCTGTCTACCCCGCCCAACCGGGACGAGGCCGGGATGCCGGCGCGAGCGAGCACGGTCACGTATCAGCGGCCCGATCACCAGCCGTTCCAGCTGAAGGTGCGGCTGCCGGCCGGCAAGGAGCTGGATGTTTCGGCCCGGGTGCTGACCTTCGACGCGCTTTCCCAACCGGCGTCGGAGACCGCGGCACCGACCACAATGGACATTCACGTCTACCCTGGCAGCCTGTCGGCCGGTCGGGACGCGATGCTGGCCGCGGCCGGTGAATTCGGGTACGACACTGGGCTGATCTCGAAGTGGTATGCGGAGGCAACTACCGCGTCCAGTGCTGGGCGGCCGAACCAGGCGCCGCCGACAGCCACTTCGCCGTGGCTGCACAGCGAGGTGGGCTATCTGAGCGTTGACGCGCAGGCCGCCTATTCACCGCCAGTGGGCGGCGAACCGGCCACCGACCAGACGGTCGTGCATTTCATGCTGAGCTGGAAATCCAGCGCATCCTGACATGTCCACCGTTTTCGCGTTCGTGCACCTGGTCGTCGCCGCGCTGTGGGTGGGCTCGATGGCGTACAGCCTCACTGTGGTGCAGCCAAAAGTCGCCATCTTTTTCGAGGATGTGACGCGCCGCGAGGAGTTTCTTGTCCGGCTGGCGAACGGAAACCGCTGGCGGGTGGTGGGTTTGATCGCGGTGCTGCTGCTGACCGGCATCGGCGTGGTGCTGAGCGCGCCGGCTCTTTCGGCGGTGTGTTTCGGCATCGCGCTCGGACTGGACGTGGTGGCCGCGCTGGTTTTCGTGGAGGTTTCCTGGCGGCACTGGCCGGCTCGTGTTTTCGCGCTGCCGGCGGAGATTCCGGCGTATCAGAGCGCGTTGCGACGGCGCGCGTGGACCATGCTGGCGCTGGTCGGGCTCGGTTTCGGCATCGCGCTCGGATCCACTGTGTTTTTTGGGGTGAGGTAAGGCAATGCGGATCGTCATCGCGGGGGCGAGTGGGCTGATCGGCACCGCCCTGCGGGAGGCGTACGAGCGCGATGGCGATACGGTCGTCAGGCTGGTCCGCCGCGCGCCGGTGACACCGAACGAGCTTCGGTGGGATCCGGCCACTGTCGACCCGGCGCTGTTGGCCGGCGCCGATGTGGTGATCAACCTGGCTGGTGTGGGCATCGGCGACCACCGATGGACCCGACATCATCGGGACGCGATAAGGGAAAGTCGGGTGGTGGCGGCGCGTACGATCGCGCTCGCCGCGGCCGCCGCCGATCCGGCGCCCGGGGTGCTGCTGTCGATGTCCGGCATCAGGTTCTATGGCATCGACCGCGGGGACGAAGTGCTCACCGAGACGAGTACGCCCGGACCGGCCGGTTTGCTGGTGACCGTCGCGCGGGAATGGGAAGCAGCGACCGCGCCGGCCGAGGCGGCCGGGGTCCGGGTCTGTTATCTGCGGCCCGGGCTGGTGCTGAGCCGGCGCGGTGGGCTGTTGCCGCCAATTCTCCGGATTTTCCGGCTGGGCATCGGGATCTCGGTGGGCGCGGGCCGCGAATACTGGAGTTATCTCGGGCTGACCGACACCGTGCGGGCGATTCAGTTCCTCGGTCGCGAACCGGCCGCGGCGGGGCCGTACAACATCTCCTCGCCGTACCCGCTGCCCAACCGCGAGCTGATGCGCGTGCTCGGGAAGATGACGGGAGCGCGCGTGACGGTCCCGCTGCCGCTCCCTCTGCTGCGGCTAACGCTCGGCGGGATCGCGACCGAGGTGTTCGGCGGTCTGCGGGTGCTGCCGAGCCGGCTCCAGGAGGCCGGTTTTTCCTTCACCCATCCCGATGCCGAGTCGACCCTCAAGGCCGCGCTCGCTGACTAGGGCGTGTCTCCAAATCCCAGGTGGATGAGGGTCGAGATCCACACGTCGTCCTGCGGGTGCCGGGCGGTCGCCTTCATACCTGGTCGTATGGGGGTGATCGACCGGTGCTCGCAGGCGGCGTGTGGGCTCGGCCCTCGCCGCCTGGGGTTTGGAGACACGCCCTAGGTAATCTGGAAAGTCGCGGACACGGTGTCGAGCAAGGTGCGGTGGCCGGCGAACTGGCCTTCCGGTGCGGACAACGCCAGCTCGTAGCTGGTGCCGTTGACGATGACCCCGCGATAGAGCGCGTGTCGGCGTTCGCGCTCGCCGTCGCGTTGGTACGTCCATTCCCAGTCCACCGAAGCCAGCTGCCCCATCCGGCTGTCCGCGAACCCGACCAGCCGGTAGTCGCTGCCGCCGGTCACGCCGTCCTGTTGCCGCCGCGAACCGGATGCCCACACGTCCTGCTGGTTTGCGGCGCTCACCGGCTCGGTGTTGAGCTGGATCCAGACCAGGTTGGTGGAGTCGTAGAAGCGGATCGGCTTAGGCCCCGCCGAGCGCCAGCCAGTGGGGATGGACACCCGAAAACCAGTCTGCTGGGAGACCGAGAGCGCCACTGGGGCGGCTGCCGGCGGGGTGGCTGGCGGACTGGCTGATCGGAGGCCGATGACCGCCGCGGCGGTCGCGATCAGGACGAGAACCACGGCACCCACGATCAGGGGCACGAGGAGTTTGCGCCGCTTCGGTACGGCTGGCAACACCTGAGTCGCCGACTCAACGCCCGCGGTACCAGCCTGCTGGCCGGTCGGCGTACCGCAGACCTGACGCAAGGCGCTGGCCGCGGCCGCCGAGGTCAACCGCTGAACCTGGTCTTTTTCCAGCAACCCGGCCAAAGCCGGTCGCAGCGGGCCAGCCAGCCGATACGGGTCGGGTGGGTCGTTCATGATCGCGGCCAGCGTGAGGATCGGGCCTTCCCGGTCGTACGGCGGCCGGCCCTCGACGGCCGCATAAAGCGTGGCGCCGAGCGAGAACAGGTCGCTGGCCGGCCCGATCGACTCGCCGCGTACCCGCTCGGGGGCCATGAAAGGCGGCGAACCGGCGGTCAGGCTTGTCGAGGTCTTGTCCAGCTCGAAGGCGATGCCGAAGTCGGTGAGGCTCACGCTGGCGTCCGTACCGACAATGACGTTGGCCGGCTTGACATCGCGGTGCAGCACGCCGGCCGTATGCGCGGCATCCAACGCCCCGAGCAGTGCCAATCCGATCTCGGCGACCCGGCCGGCCGGCAGCGGCCCTTCCGACTTCAGCACGTCGTCCAGGCTGCGACCGCTGATCAGTTCCATCACCATCCACGGATTCCCGTCGACGGTGAGCACGTCGTAGACCCGGACAATCGCGGGGTGCCGCAGCCGGGCGCCCAGCCGGGCTTCTTTCAGCAGCCGGTCGCACATCTCCTTGCGGACCCGCGCCGGCATGGTGCTGGGCAGCAGCACCTCCTTGAGCGCGACCTCGCGCTCCAGGATCAGGTCGTACGCACGCCAAACCCGGCCCATGCCGCCTTGGCCGATCGCCGCACGCACCTCATACCGGTCGCTGATGACCCGAGCTGTCCCCGACTGCGCTTCCGCCACCGGGCCAGCGTAGGGGCGGTCGGATACCCCCGGAATGGGCGCACGGTCCGCATCGGCGGCACCATCGCGCAGTGTCAGGCGAGCATTTCCACCAGTCGCCGGGCGGCGACCGCGGCGCCGTCCGGGGTGATCTGGCCGGCGATCGTACGAGCCTGGGCCGCGACGGCGGGTGTGAGGGCGTCCCGCAGGGCGGTGGTCAGGGCCTGGGCAGTCAGCTCGGCGTTCGCCAGGGTGGAGCCGATCCCGAGCGCGCGGACCCGGCTGCCCCAGTAGAACTGGTCGCTGAACATCGACACCACGACCTGCGGCGAACCGGCGCGAGCGGCGGCTGTGGTCGTACCAGCGCCGCCGTGGTGGACGACGGCGGCGACTCGCGGGAACAGCGCCTGCTGGTTGACGTCACCGATCGCGATGCAGTCGCGGGCGTCGTCGATCAGCCCCAGATCCGCCCATCCCTGGGAAAGGATGATCCGCCGTCCGGCGGCACGAGCGGCCGCGATCAGGGTGCGGCTGGTCTCCGGCGTCACCGGCATGCTGCCGAAGCCCAGATAGACCGGCGGGTCGCCGGCGTCGAGGAACGTCTGCAGTTCCGCCGGCAGCGGGCTGTCGTCCGGGAGCAGCCAGGCGCCGGTCTGGGTGACCTGCCGGCCGGGCGTGGTGGGCGCCGGGCCGAGGGTGGCGTCGGCGGCCAGCCAGGGATGGTCGGTCAGGACGTACCGGAGCACGTCTTCGATCGGCTTCAGTCCGAGCCGGGTGCGGTTGTGGTTGATTCGCTCGAGCGACCTGTTGTTCCACGACGCGTACGTGTCTTCCCACCGTCGCTCGTTGTCGGCCGGCTCACCAGGCGTCCAGACCTGAGCGGGAGCCGGCGGTGGCGCGTGGTCGGGGGAGGGCAGCGCCACCGCCGCATAGAGGGCGTTCACGTACGGGATGCCGGCCAGCTCGGCGATCGAGGGCGCCGCGTACTGATGGGCGTTGGCGCCGAGGATCGCGTCGCACCCGTCGGCCGCCGCGGCGACCGACTCGAACTGGTCGGTGATCAGGTCTGGCATCGTCTCGCGCGGTGTCGCCGGGGCGCCCGATCTCGGGAGCCGCATCTCCACACCCATCGGGGCCACTTCGAACCCGTACCCACCGACCCAGTCCAGGAAGTTGGGCGGCACGCACAGCCGGACCTGCTGGCCGAGGGCGCGAACCGCCACCGCCAGCGCCAGCACCGGCTGCACGTCCCCACGCGTTCCTACCGACGACAACAAGAACCGCACAGGCTGTTTCTCCTCTGGTGTTTGCGCTGGCTGTGCCGGTTTCGGCGGACAGCTCAAGCATTCTGGCGCAGCACCGGGGCCTTGCCGCAAGCCCAGGTCTCGGCTATACGTTGAGGTGGGGCGAACGACCGTTATCGTGAGGCGGTGGCACGGGGCGGGTTCGTCGGGCGGGAGCGCGAGCGGGCGCTGCTGGACGAGCGCCTGAAGGCCGTCTCCGACGGCGAGGGCCACCTCGTGTTGATCGCGGGTGAGCCGGGAGTCGGGAAGACGCGGCTCGCCGAGGATGTGGTGGCGCGGTCCGGGATGTCGTACGCCTGGGGCCGGGCCACCGAGGCTGAGGGCAGCCCGCCGTATTGGCCGTTTCGCCAGGTCGTAAGAGCGATCGGCGGCGCGTCGACCGTGTGGGAGCCACCGGCAGGTGGCGCCGACTCCGCGCAGGAGCGCTTCCGGCTCTTCGAGGCGGTCACCGAACTGCTGATCGCGGCCGCCGAGCCCGACGCGCTGGTGGTGGTGTTCGACGATCTGCAGTGGGCCGATCCGGCGTCGGTGCAGCTTCTGGTGCATCTCGCCAGAGCGGTGGCCCGGTCGAAACTGCTGGTGATTGGCACTTTCCGGCACACCGAGACGACCGGTCGGGCTGCCCTTAGGGGCGCTTTGTCGACGCTGGCGAGCGAACCGGCGGTCACCCGGCTGACCTTGGCGGGTCTGACCGAGCCAGAGGTCGCCGCGCAGCTGGCCGGTGTCACCGGGTGGCCGGTGCCGGCGTCGGTGGCCGCCGCGATTTGCCGTCGTACGAGCGGAAATCCGTTCTTCGTCGGGGAGCTCGGGCGGCTGCTGGCCGGATCCGCTGACGGCGACGAGCTGCCAGCAGGCGTACGCGATGCCGTCCGTGGGCGGCTCGGCAGGCTGTCCCCGCTGTGCCGCGCGATGCTGGCCGAAGCGGCCGTGCTGGGAGCGGAGCTGGATCCGGAGGCGATCGCCGCGGCGACCGAGCGGTCGCTGGCCGAGGTGCTGGCGGCGCTCGACGAGGCCATCGCGGCCGGGATTGTGGAAGGCGGTCGGTTCGCGCATGACTTGATCCGTGAGGCGGCCCGGCTGGACGTCGGTACGGTCGAGCGGTTGGCGCTGCACCAGCGGATGGCCGGCTACCTGCGCGGACTCGGTGATGCGGACGTACGGGTCGGCCAGATCGCCGAGCACCTGCTGGAGTCGCTGCCGGCCGGGGACGCGGCCGAGGCGGTGGCGTGGACCGTACGGGCCGCCGAGCAGGCCATGGCCCAACTCGCCTGGGAGCAAGCCAGTGCGCTCTATGGCCGCGCGCTGGTGGCCGGCCGGCTGGACCCGTCGCAGCGGGCCGAGTTGTTGCTGGCCAGGGCGCGAGCGCAGGTCCGGGCTCACGAGGTGGAGGGCGCTCGGGTCTCGGTGGTGGCCGCGGCCGAGATCGGCCGTACCGCTGGGCACGGTGAGTTGCTCGTGCGCGCATCTCTGGTGATGGAAGGCGTCGTCGACTCGTTCTGGGCCGAGACCGGCCGGCAGTTGTGCGAGGAGGCGATCTCAGTGCTGCCGGTGGGCGACAGCGCTGAGAAGGTACGGCTGATGGCCCAGTTGGTGATCAACGGCGCCTGGCGGTCGTTCGACGGCGTCGAGATGCGGTCGGCCGAAGTGTTGGCGATGGCAGAGCGGGTAGCGGACCGTCGGGCGCTCGTCGAGGCGTTGCGCGCCCGGCAGTTCGCGCTCAGCGGCCCGGCCGGCGCGGCCGACCGAGTCGGCTTGGCGGACCGGCTGCTGGCGCTGGGCGACGACGAATCGGCGCTGTGGGGGCGATTGTGGCGGTTTGACGCGTACGCACAGCTCGGCCGCATCGATGCGGCGGAGGCCGAGCTGCCGCTGATCGACCAGCTCGCCGACCGGCTCCGGTCGCCGATGGCGCGCTGGCACGCTGTCCGCTCCCGCGCCACCCTCGAGTTCGCCCGGGGCCGGCTCGCCGAGGCCGTCCGGTTTGGCCAGCTGGCCGCCGAGCTGGTGCGGCGGGCCGGCAACAAGGGCGCGGCCTTCCCGTCCCAGGGGTTTCTGCAGTCCGTGGCCACCGTGGCCGGCGATATCAGCATGATCGACGACGATGTGATCACCGCGCATGAGCACGTCGAGACGGCGGCCGTACGGATGATGTCGGTGTCCTGGATGCTCGCCGCCGGCGACCGCGACCGTGCCGAGCGGACCTACCGGGCGCTTCCCGCGGCCGGCTTCGGGCCGGATTTCTTCCAGCTCATCACCCTGTCCTTGCTGGCAGACCTGGCCGCCGAGTTCGGCGACCCGGCGACCGCCGAGCGCGTCTACTCGCTGCTGTCCCGGTACGCCGACCTGTTCGTCTGCGGCGGCGCCGGAGTCGTCCTCATCCTCGGCTCGGTCCAGGAGTATCTCGGCACCGCCGCCGCCACCTGCGGCCGTCACGAGGACGCCGTCCGGCATTTGCGGGCGGCCATCAAAGCGAACGAGCGTGCCGGCATGCCCTGCCATGTCGCCTCTTCGGCATACCGGCTGGGCGTCGTGTTGAGCCGCCGCAAGCGTACCGGCGACCGCGAGGAGGCGGCCGCCCTCGCCGCGTCGGTCGCCGCGCAGGCCGAGCACCTCGGCATGGCGCCACTGGTGGCCCGGGCCCGGACATTGGCCGAATCACTGGCCGGCCGTCGTACCGGACCACTCAGCCGCCGACAGTACGAGATCGCCGAACTGATCTCGCAGGGCCTCATGAACCGCGAGATCGCCGCCGTCCTGCATTTGAGCGAGCGGACCGTCGAAACGCATGTCCAGCACATCCTGACCCGGCTCGGTTTCACCAACCGCTCCCAAATCGCGGCCTGGCTCGTCGCTGAGCGAATGCGCACCGATTCGGCATGATCAACAACGCTGTCCGTGGTTAGCGCTAATCGCGAGGGGCGAGGTGTGAGCGGTTGATGGTGATGTCGCCGTTGGCGGTGCGGGCTCGTACGGTGACGGTCGGTTTGGACTGGTCAGGCATGTCGTCGGCGGTCAGGGCGTTGCGTACGTCGCCGTAGACGGTCTTCGCGTCGAGCCAGACCGCGACACCTTTTGCGATGCCGACCTCAAGATCGCCATTGGCTGTTTCCAGCGAAACTTCCCCGTCCGAGACTTCGCCGACATGGACGTCGCCGTCCTCGGTCTTGGCTGTGACGGTGGTCAGCGCCCGGTCGATCGCGATGTCGCCGTTGCCGGCGTACACGGTGAGATCGCCGGTGCTGGTGCCGATCCAGATGTTCCCTTCGCCGTCCTTCACCGCGGCCGTGCTCTCGAGCTCGCGGACGCGGACGGCGCCGGTCTCGGTGGTGATCTTCGCGTGCCCGGTCGCGCGGTCGACGGCGATGTCGCCGGAGTCCGTCCGCAGGTCCAGGCTGGCGCCGGTGTCCAGCCAGATGTCCCCGTCGCTGGTCTTGAGCACGCAGTCGCTGAGCGTGCCGGTGGCCCGGAAAGTCGCTGCCCACGCGGTGGCCGCGACCCGGGATCCGGTCGGGAGGTCGATGACCACGTCAAGAGATCCGCCCTCACCCAGAAAACTGGAAGCCTTCCATCGTTTCGGCGATCCAATCCGTAGCTTCCCAGCGGAGTAGTCGACAGTCGTCGCCTCGGCGAGCCGCACGTCGTCGCTCTCTGCGCCGTTGCTCGGCAGGATTTGGACGGACGTGTCGGTTCGGTCGCTGGCCCTGATCCGTACGGTGCCGCTGACGAGTTCGAGCATGACCGAGATTGGCTCGGGCGTGTCAAAATGAGGCATCAGAAATTTCCTTTGCAAAGGGGAAAATGGCGAGCTTCGGGTCAGCGCATCCAGCCGGTGACGTGATCTGCGCCGGAGTCCGACTTCGTTCTCTTCCGGCGGCTTGATTCGGCACCGCGGTCCAGTGTCGCGGCCGCCGCCCGGACCAGCCACGCGTTGACGGAGAGCCCTTCCTGCTTGGCGGCTTCCTCGACCCGGAGCTTGAGGTTCTCCGGAATGCGTAGGTTGATGCGCAGCGCCGGTCCGTCGACGGTGGTGGCGATGCTGGTGGTGAAGTCCTCGGCGGGTACGACGGTGGGCGGCCGGGTGACCGAGAAGCTGGCCACGCGTTCTCGAAGCACCAACTCCACCGACCCGGGTGCGAGGGCCTGGCTGATCTCGTCCGTCGCCGCCGAGAGTGCTTCCAGTAGCGCCAGCCGGAGTGTCGAGTCGAGCGCCGTTGCGAGATGCCCGGCCAACTTACGGGCGTCTTCGCCACCGAGCTCGGCCGCCGCCACCAGGTCGCGGTGAACATTGGCTGCATAGGGTCCGAGGTCCATGGCACCACTATGGCACTAGACATGAGCCACTGCAAGGTCGGATGATGTCATTGTGACGTCATCGAATGAAAGGGCTCCGATGCATCAGGCCTCGATCCAGAGAAGGCGGCGACATTCCATCGTCGCCGGGTCCATCCAGCTGCTCACCATCGTCCCGTTCCTGCTCGGATCCGCGGTGGTCCTCGGGTACGGCCCGGCCGCGCAGGCGGCCGCCGAGGCCGCCGTGGTGAGTCAGGGCTCGCCGGCATCGGTGCTGGTGAAGCACGGGATCTTCTTCGGTTCGAAGGTGTCCGAGCTGCCCGTGCCGGTCGCGATCGCGATCATTCTGGTGGTCCTCGCGGTGCTCAACCTGGCTGCCAACCGGATCGGCCGGATCCTTTCGTGGATCTTCCATCCACTGCTCTTCGTTGCTGGGTGCGTCATCATTCCCGGCCAGTTGTTCACTGCCCAACTGCTGGAATCGGCGTTCAAAAACTCTGGCGATGCGGCGCTCGAGCGTCTCGACGCGTACGCCGTCGTCGATGCGGCGATGCGGGTGATGCCAGACTGGCTCACCCCGGTCGACTGGGCGAAGCTCGTGCTGACCACCGGGGGTTCGCTGGCTGTGATCGTCCTGCTCGCGGGCGGCCGCGGGCCAGGAAGATTCGCTACCCGTCAGGGGAAACGGCGTTAGTCGAGCAGTCGGCGCAACAGTCCGAGCGCGCCGGACAGGTGCGCCTGCTCGGTACGGCTCAGCCGGCTGGCGATGGCGTCGGTGAGGTTGTCGTGGCCTGCCTCGCGCCGTTCGGTGAGCAGGCGCTGGCCATCGGCGGTGATGACCAGCAGCTTGCGGCGCTGATCGTGCGGGTCGGGGACGCGTCGTACGAGCGATCTTTCGACCAGGCTCGTCACCGACACGGTGATCGACTGGTGGGTGATCTTGTCCAGCCGGGCCAGGTCGGCGACCGTGTACGGCCCGTCGCGGTCGAGCCGCTTCAGGATCGAGACCTGCGACAACGTCACCGCGGCGGCCGGTGACACCGCTCGCTGCCGCCGGACCAGCGCACCGACCACGAACTGAAGCTCATCGGCGATTGCCGCTGGGTCGCTTGCCATGCTCGCTACTATACAGTGTGACTGCGCAGTTAAACTGTGTATCTCGCGAGCGTGGGAGTGGGTACGTGATGACTGAGCTGACGGTAGGTGGGCTGGAACGTACGTTCACGATCCAGCCGCCGAGCCGCGAATCGGTGCCGCTGGTGCTGGTGTTGCATGGCGCCGACGGCACCGGTTCGATGATGCGTGAGTGGACATCCTTCGACCGGCAGGCGCAGGCCTGGGGATGGGCGGTCGCGTACCCGGATGGGTACGAGCGAGGGTGGGCGGACGGCCGCGGGGTGAAGGCCGCCGACGCGGCGGGGATCGACGATGTCGGGTTCCTCCGCACGCTGATCGACTGGTCGGCGCAGCGCTATGGCACGTTGCCGGATCGGACCGTGGTGGCTGGCAGCTCCAACGGCGCTTTCATGGCCCATCGGCTGGCGCTCCAGGCGAGTGACCAGGTGGCGGTGCTGGCGGCGGTCGCGGGTGGCATGCCCGCGACCTGGCGAGACTTCGAGCCGACACACGCGGTGTCCGCCCTGCTCATTCACGGTACGGCGGACAAACTGGCGCC
This sequence comes from Fodinicola feengrottensis, assembly GCF_039530045.1. Taxonomy (NCBI): domain Bacteria; kingdom Bacillati; phylum Actinomycetota; class Actinomycetes; order Mycobacteriales; genus Fodinicola; species Fodinicola feengrottensis. Next base: position 38,792 of record NZ_BAAANY010000004.1, read on the forward strand.
CATCGACGGTGGCCATTCCCGCCACCGTGGGCCCAACGGAGAGCTGCGCGGCCGGATGTTGTCGCTCCAGGAGACGACCGAGCGCTGGCGTGCCGTGGACCGCTGCCCAGCCGGGCCAGGCGAGCCGTACGTGACTGAGTTTTCCAGCCGTACCACGGCAAAAGGTGGGGTCGGTGGGTCGCGGGTAGCCGCCTGGACAGTGCTGGGCGGTGGCCACACCTGGCCGGGTGCGTCGGTCCTGCCAGAGTGGTCCGAGCCGACCACCCAGGAATTCGACGCGGCGAAGGAGATCTGCCGCTTCGCGCAAACACTGCTCATCCCCGCTGACGCCCGCCGCCTTTAGGCCCTTCGAACAGGAGAAAAACGTTGGCAGTGTTGGGAAAAATGCTGAAGAACCGGCGCGCCGGCCAGGACGGCCTCGGCTGGAACTCGCCGAACCTGGCCGGCCCGGACGCGCTTTCGCTCAGCAGTCCGGATTTCCCGAGCGAGGGCCCGATTCCGATGGTGCACGCGGGTAAGCGGATGGGTGGTCAGGATCTGTCGCCGGCCTTGACCTGGTCGCCCGCGCCGGCTGGTACGGCACAGTTGTTGTTGGTCATCGAGGATCCGGACGCGCCGACGCCGGCGCCGTTCATCCACTGTGTCGCGTTGCTGGAGCCGTCGGTGACGACCCTCGCGCAGGGCGCGCTGGACGCCGACAGTCCGGCCGACGGCGTACACGTGCTGAGGTCTGGGATGGGCCGCGGCTACCTCGGTCCGGCGCCGATCAAGGGCCACGGCCCGCACCGGTACGTGTTCCAGCTTTTCGCCCTCGCGACCGCGGTGACCAGGGCAGTTGGTGGCAGCACACTGAAATCGGCCAAACCACGTGACGTGGTGGCCGCCGCCGCCGAGGTGTTGGCCCGCGGCCGGGTCGACGGTTTCTACGAGCGGGCCTGAACCGGTGGTGTAACCCCGCCGTGTATCTCAAGGTGGAGTGGCTTTCCGCTGCTCCCACCGAAGAGGGCGGGATGGTGAAAGGTGCTGCCGTACCAGTTTCGGGTGGGACGCAAGGTGCCGGAGCCGGCGGACCGGGCCGGCGACGGTGCGGTCGTCCGGCCGGCGCGGCTGCACTTGGTGGGTGACGATGTTTACCAGGACTGGGACGCGATTTATCGCGACAACGTGGACCGCGTCTATCGCATCATGTTCGCCAAGGTGGGCAACCGGGCGGACGCCGAGGACCTGACCGAGGAGGTGTTCCTGGCCGCGCTCCGACCGTTGCGGGTGTCCGCGAGCGTGGGGGAGGTGCGCGCGTATTTGCTGACGGTCGCGCGGACCGTGCTGGCGGGCTATTGGCGGCGTACGCTCGGCCGACCGGTCACTACGCTGGACGACGAGCAGGTGGCGGAGGTGTTCGCGCCGGCCGAGCCGGGCACCCGGTCGCAGGCGCGAGCCGAGGCGATCCTCGCCGCGTTGCCAGCTCGGTACAGGCGCGTGCTGGAGTTGCGGTTTCTTGCCGCCTGCACGCTGAAGGAGGCCGCGGCCGAGTTGGGAGTGACCGTGGGCAACGTGAAAGTGCTGCAACACCGCGCGTTGCGGCAGGCCGCGGTCGTCGCTGGCAGGATCGAGTCGTGAGTACGCGCGGGTTGCGGAGATTCGTTGCCGACCTGTTGCGCGGCCGGCGGCCGCGGACGTTCGGCGTTGAGCCGGGCGACGAGGCGTACGTACGGACCGCGATCGAGCTGCGGGCGGCGGGTTCGGCCGATGCCGGGCCGAGCGAGGATTTCGTGGAGTCTCTGCATGACCGGCTGAGCAAGGCGATGGCCGAGCCTGACCCGGTTCCAGCGCCAGCGGCGAAGACCGGTCGGCGCCGGTTCGTCCAAGCCGCCGCGGTGGCGGCCGGGTCGGCCGTGGTGGGTGCGGGAGCCGAATTCGTCCTGACCAGGCCACCAACGCTCGCCGACGCGCCGATCGCCGCGCAGACCCTGACGCCGAACGTCGGGGAATGGCGAACAGTGGCTGGCAGCCACGAAATCGGCGACGGCGGGGTGAAGCCCTTCGATCTGGGCGTCGTCACCGGATTTGTTGAGCGTACCAGCGGAAAGCTGCGCGCGGTCTCGGGTGTTTGTACGCACCTGGGCTGCCGCTTGGTGTTGGACAATGCGCAGAAACAACTGAACTGTCCGTGTCATCGCGCGTCTTTCGCGGTCACCGGCGAGGTTTTGCGCCATCAGCTGCCCATCACCCTGCCCCCGCTGCCGCGGTTGGCGGTACGGGAAATCGACGGGCTGGTCCAGGTTTTCGCGCCGCACGTGTAACCCGGTTGGCTATCGGTAGGTGAGATCCGCGGACCGCGGATCCGCCACCGAGGCCCGCGATGATCGGGGCCGGAGAAGGAAAACCATCATGAGAACAGCTGCTCAGCTGCGCTGCGCCTCGGTCGCGGTGGTGACCGGGGTCAGCCTGGGCCTGCTTGCCGCCTGCGGCGCGGCGGGTACCCTTCCGGCGGCGTCGCCGTCGGCCGCCGCGCCGATGCCCGGCATGTCCATGCCGGCGTCCAGCGCGCCGGTCACCACCGCGCCGGTCGCCACCACTTCGGTCTCAATAAAGAACTTCGCTTTCGAGCCCGTGACCATCACGGTGCACGTCGGCGCGGTGGTCACCTGGACGAACGCCGACCAGGACTCGCACACGGTCACCTCGGTGCCGCCGGCGAGCCAGTTGCAGTCGCCGGCGCTCAATACGAGCGGGGTCTATCGGCACACCTTCACCGCGGCCGGCACGTACGCGTACCTGTGCACCATTCACCCGTTCATGACTGGCACTGTGGTGGTGACGCGGTGACCAAGCCTGACGCGGAAATCCCAGCCGAGCAAGAGAATCCCGGTCCGCATGGCATGACCCGCCGGCAGCTCATGCGGCATTCGGCGTGGTTCGGGTCGGCCGTCGTGTTGGTGGTGGCCGGCGGCGAGGTGATCAGCCATGTTGCCGGGCAGCCGGCACCGCCCATTGTGGACGATCCGCATGCGTTGAAATTCGTCCAGATCAGCGACAGTCATCTCGGCTTCACCGGCCCCGCCAACCTGGCCGTCACCGAGACTTTCTCGGCAGCGATCCAGCAGATCAACGCGCTGCCGTACCGGCCGGATTTCGTGATGCACACCGGAGATCTGACGCATCTGGCCACCGCGGCGCAGTTCGACCAGGTCGCCCAGATGATGAAGGGTTTACACACTGGGAAAACTTTGACCGTACCGGGCGAACATGACTCCATCGACGACCACGGCCAGAAATACCGGCAGTTCTTCGGCGCCGGCACGGTCGGCGACGGGTGGTACAGCTTTGACATGAAAGGCGTGCATTTCCTGTCGTTGGTGAACACGTTGAGCTTGGAAAAGCTCGGCCATCTTGGTACGGCACAGCTCGAATTCATTCGCCGGGATGTGGCCGGGCTGTCGTCCGACACCCCGATCGTGGTGTTCAGCCACATCCCGCTTTTCGCGATGTTCCCGGGCTGGGGGTGGGCCACCGATGACGCCACCCAGGCGCTCAGCTACCTGCGGCGGTTCTCGTCCGTGACGTGCCTGAACGGCCATGTGCATCAGCTTTTCACCAAGACCGAAGGGAATGTGACCTTTCACAGTGCGACCACCACCGCCTATCCACTGCCGGCTCCGGGCAAGGCGCCGGCACCGACTCCGATGGTGCTGCCGGCGGGCAAGCTTAAGCAGGCCCTGGGCATCCGCGAGGTCACCTACCGCAAGGGTGACTCGCCGCTCGCGGTGAAAGACGTCGTACTCGGCTGACCATGCCAGCGGGTCGGTGATACGGTCATCTGCATATAACGGAAGGCGGTATATACAGATGGCGAGTATGCAGGAGCCGACATTCCTGATGCTGACCGCGCTCGCTGCCGAGTCGCTGCACGGTTACGGGCTCATCCAGGAGGTCGCGACGCTTTCCCTGGATCGCGTACGACTGCGGGCCGGCACGGTCTATGGCGCCCTCGACCGGCTGCAGGAAGACGGGTTGGTGGAGGTCGAGCGGGAAGAGGTGGTGGAAGGGCGGCTGCGCCGCTACTACCGGCTCACCTCGGACGGCTCGGCCACGCTCGCCGCGGCGGCGGACCGGATGAAGCGGACCGCGGCGCTGGCCGAGAAGCGGCTGGCCTCCAGGGCTACCGAGACGCGCCCCGGCCGCCCGATCGCGAGACCCGCCACTGGCAGCATCTGACCTCTGAGGGACAACGGAGACCCGATGATCAGCAGCAAGCTGGAAAGCCGCTATCGCCTTCTTTTGCTGGCGTATCCCCGCCACCACCGGCGCCGGCGCGGCGAGGAGATCCTGACGACCCTCATCGATGGCGCGGACCCAGGTCGTGAGCGCCTGCGGTTCGCTGAGGTGTTCGACATCGTACGAGGTGCGACAAAGGTGCGTTTCGGTGTCGGCGGCGGAAAAATCGCGGTGTTCCTGGCCGTCTTCGCGGCACTGATCGGCGGTTTCGCCGGGATGTGTCTTGGCTCGTGGGCCGGTTGGCAGAGCGCGCCGCGGATTCCCGACCAGGTGCCCGCCGAAGTCGCCCAGTTGGCTTTTCCCGGGCTGTCGGGAAGTGACGTGTGGTATCAGCCCTATCCGTACGGATTCCGGCTGGGAGCTGACGAGCGGGTGTCGCTGGCGGAGCGGGTTTTCGGCACCACCAATGACCTTGACGGTCCGCAGACAGCCCACTATTTCTTCCCGTCGGTTGACAACCTGTCGTTGACGCAGACGCGCGCACTCAGTGCGGCGGCCGTCGTCCGGCTCCGCCGTGCCGGGTGGCAGATTGATGGTGGCGGGTCGCCGCTGTCGACCCGGGATGGGATAGCGGCGACCCGGGATGGGGTGGTGGCAGACATCAACTACGGCCCGACCTACGCGACGCAGGTGGAGGTGGCGATGGCTGACGGCCCCAGTCAGACAGCGATCGTCGTCTGTTCCTTGGTGGGTGTGCTGATCGGCTTGGGGATGGGATGGATCGTCGGTGCGTGGGCGGTGCGTCGGCTTCGCCGTACTGGCGCCGGAAGTCGCGCACTGATGGGCGTTCTGTTCGCGTTCGCCTGCATCGGTCTGCTGCCGGCGGCGTTGGGCGCGACGGACACCGGCGGCCGGCCGTTGTGGATGTTCCTGCAGTATTTTCTTTTCCAGCCCGGGATCGACCTCGCGGCCCTGCTGATCGCGGTGATCCTCGTGCGAGCCTGGAGAGCTGGCTTGGCGGAGAGCGTCACCGATCCCGAACGGCTCTCCACGTCCTGAGGCGTATTTGGGCCGGTGGCCGCGAAGGCTCTTGACGGGCCGAACCAAACTCCGATACTGGTACGGACCTGTTTTGGAGTTGGCCCGATCATCCGGAGTCATGATGAAGCGTCCCACCCGCGGTCTGTTGATCGCCGCCGTAGTCGGGCTGGCCGCCGCGTTGGCGGTGCCGGTCGTGTCGGCCGCCGCCGCACCGCCAGCGGTCGCCAAACCGCATGTCACGCCGCCGGGCACGGTGCCGGCGGACTCGGTCGCGCGGATCGACGACGCCCTCGGCAACGGCACTGACCAATGGGGAAACGAGCTGGTCAAGGCGCCGAACGGGCCGAGCCTCGCGGCGGTGAAACCGCTGTTGCCGCCAGTGGTGACCGCCGGCGCGAGCCATTCGGACTCCGGCTACTACTACCTGCCGATGACTTACCCGAAGCCGACCGCGGCGACTTGGCAGGCCACTCGCGCCTTCGCCATGCAGGTCGCGGATGGCAGTGAAATCCTTTCCGACCAAGGCAAAGGCGCAGCTCCGACTCAGACGGTGACCTTCGGTGTCGGTGCCGACGGCGGTGAGGCTTACGGCAGCCAGCAGGCACGCCTTGCCGATCCGCAGTTGGCCAGCGGCTACTTGCCGATCCTGGTCAACAGCTACACGGACGGCACCGGCGCCCGCTTCGACCGGGAGTCGTACGCGGTCCGGGTCGGGTCGGACACCGGGCCGCTGGTCAGTTACGTGAAATTCACCGTACATCCTGGAACTTCGGCCACCACACTCCGGCTCGGCCTCAACAACGCGCAGATTGGCAGCATGGGGGTCAGCGGCAACACGTTGTCCGCCAACGGAAAGTCGTACGTGAAGTTCAGCGGCTCACCGTCCTGGACCTCGCCCAACCTGAACTACGCCATCAACCCGGCCAGCGGCACCCAGGACATTTACCTGATCGTCGCGAACACACCGGCTGACCTGAGTTCGGTGAACTCTGACGCGACCGGTTACAACGCTTCCCGTCAGCAGGTCTCGTCGTACTGGCAAACCGTGCTTTCTGGCGGTTCGACCATCAATGTTCCTGAGGCGTACGCGCAAAACGCGATGCGGAACCTGCTGCTGCAGGACCTGGTGATGGCGTTCCAGCAGAGCATCGGCGACGGTTACGAGACAGCGGACAGCACCTTCGCCTTCGTGCCAGAGCTGGACAGCTCGATCAACACCCTGGGCGAGTTCGGTTACAACACCGACTACCGGCAGGATATCTCCGCGCTGCTCGTCCGCGGCCAGGGCGGCGTTTTCCCGGACTGGGAAAAGGGATTCAAACTGGAGGAAGCCGCCTCGTACTATTTCCTGACCAACGATGCCTCTTACATCAACCAGAATCTGGGCACCTTCACCAGTTGGCTGAGCGGTTCGGGTGGTTACCAGCAACAGATGGCCGCGAACAACGGCCTGGTGGAGAAGGAAAACTACGGCACCGACATCCAGACGCCGGTCTACGGTTTGAACCACCAGGCACAGTCGTGGCGTGGCATGCGCGACTTCGGGCTGGCGTTGCGGCAGCTGGGAAACGCGTCGTTGGGCAATCAGTTCACCAGCCAGGCGACCACGTTGCGTACGGCGATCCTGTCGGCGGTGACGCAGTCCGAAACCAAGCTGTCCGACGGCTCGATCTACGTGCCGATCCAACTGCTGGACCCGGCTTGGAAGCAGCCGTTCGAACCGATCACATCCACGACTTTGGGCAGTTACTGGAACATCACCATTCCGTACGTCCTCAAGACCGGTATTTTCGGGCCGGACAGCCCCGAGTCGACCGGCATTGCCACGTACATCCGCAAGCACGGCGGTCTTTTCCTGGGCATGACCAGATTCAACCTGTACGGCGGAGAGGCCGGCACCTGCGAGACCGATGGCCCGCTGAACTTCCCGGCCGGCTCGCCCGGCTACAAGACGACCGGCGTCGATCAGCAGTATGGCTACGGCTGGGCGAAATACCTGTCCGACCAGGGTGACGCGGGCGATCTCGACATGCAGTTCTACGGCCAGGTTGGCCAGGAGCTGACACCGAACACCTTTGTCAGCGGCGAAGGGGCAACTCTGGCGCCCTGTCCCGGCGAGTATTACCGCAGCATGTTCTTCCCGCCGCTCGCGGCCGGCAATGCCGTCCCGCTGCAGGCGATGCGCAGTATGCTGGTGTCCGAGGGCCTGGCCGCCGACGGCACCCCGCAGACGTTGAACCTCGCGCCGGCGACTCCGCAGCAGTGGCTGTCGGACGGACAGAACGTCTCGGTCGGCAACCTGCCGACCGACTTCGGCCCGCTCACGTACAGCATCGTTTCGCAGTTGTCACACGCAAACGTGACCGCGACGGTGACACCTCCGGCGGCGGCCGCGGGTCGGTTCCGACCGACGGACGTGCTGCTGCACCTGCGTACGCCAGCCGGCTATCAGCTCTCCTCGGTCACGGTCAACGGCGCGACGCACAGTTTTGACGCCACCGCCCAAACCGTCGACCTCGGCGCGCTTTCGGCCACCGCCACCGTGGTGGCGCACTATGCGACCGGCTCGGCGGCCGGCGTCAACCAGGCCAGCCCGACCGTGCTGTCGGTGGCTCCCGGTGCCGTACGACCCGGGCAACCGCTCCCGGTGACCGGCACCGTGGAAGCCCTGGGCAGTGGCACCGTGACCGGCGCTGTCTCGATTTCCGCGCCCAAGGGCTGGACCGTACCGGCGGCGGGTTCGTTCTCGGTCGCCAGCTCCGGCGCGATCGGCTGGCAGAAGTTCAGCACTTCGGTGCAGCCGCCGGCAAACACGCCGGCCGGCTCGTACCAGCTGACGGTGACCACAACACCGGCCAACGGCACTCCCGCGTCCAGCAATGTGACCATTCAGGTCGCCACACCGTCCACATCGGACTATGCGAGCCTGGTGGAACTCGACCATCCGACCGCGTACTGGCGGCTGGATGACACCGGCTCGACGGCCGTGGATTCCTCGCCCTACCACACCAATGGGACGTACCAGGCGGGCTCGACCACCACCCAGTCCGGCCCGATCGTGGGGGACACCGCCGTCTGCTTCAACGGCGGATATGTGTCGGTGCCCAACGCGCTGGCGGTCTCGCCGTCGGCGGCCACCTCGTGGGAGGCGTGGATCAAGGTCAATGCGACCCAACAGCAGGGAATAGTCGAGAAATACGACAGCCCGCACTACAACGGCTTTGGCGTACGGCTGGTCCCGGGTAACAAACTGCAGGCATTCATGCTGGACCGCAATGACACGTTGCCGCCGACCATCACCAGCACCAGGTCCGTCCAAAATGGACAGTGGTATCACGTGGCCGTCACGTACGACGGCACCACGATGACGCTCTACCTCAACGGCCAGCCGATCGGCTCGGTCGCCAGCCCGCCGGCGACTTTGGGCACTAACAGTCTTAAAATCGGCGCCCGGGGGGATGACGCCGGCGCCCGGCTGAACGGCTGCATGGCGCAAGTTGCCTTGTATGACCACGCTTTGACGCCGGCGACCGTACAGGCGCACTACCTGCGCGCGATCCTGCAACCCGGTGGCGGGGCCGAAGGTTCGCAGGGCCTGGTGCTGGGCAACCAGCAGCAGCATTTCTTCGGCACGGACGCCTCCGGCGCGGTCGGGCACTGGTTCTGGGAGCCGTCAACGAACCAGATCCTGCACGACGTGTGGACGACCGGCACCGCCGGTGAGCCAACCGTTGGGCTGGCTGACAACGGGCAACAGCAGTTGTGGGCTCGCGGCGCGAACGGCAGCGTCCAACACACGTACTGGACGCCGTCCGACAACACGATCCGGCAGGACAGTTGGGCACCGGCCGGCTCGGTCGCGGCCGACCCGGCCAGCGTGGTCGTCGGCAGCCAGTTGCACGTTTTCGGGATCGATCCGACCGGAACTTTGCAGCACTGGTGGAAAGACGAAAGTCAGACCGCAGTCACCCATGACACTTGGGCCGGCGACCCGAAACTGGCCGGCCGCCCGACCGTTTTGGTGGACGACAGCGGAACCGTCCACGTGTTCGCTCGTGGCACCGACGGAAGTCTCCAACATTTCTGGGAAACGCTGGCAAGCGGCACGGTCCAGCATGCGGCGTGGGCGCCGGCCGGTTCGATCGCGGCAGACCCGCAAGCCAAGGTCATCGGCTCCCAGGAACATGTCTTCGCGGTCGACGCGGCCGGCAGCCTGCAACACTGGTTCGTGGACAAGGGGCAAGCCACGCCGTCGCACGACACGTGGGCGGGCAATGCCGGGTTGACCGGCCGGCCGGCGATCATGGTCGATGACACCGGCGCCCAGCACGTCACGGTTCGTGGCAGCGATGGCAGCCTGCAACATTTCTGGTGGACGCCCAGCGACAACACGATCCAGCACAATGCCTGGGCGCCGGCCGGTTCGGCCACCACCGACCCGACCGCCATGTTTGTCAACCGTCAGCAGCACATCTGGGCGACCGACGCCAACGGTCATGTCCAACACTGGTTCTGGGACGAGAACAGCAACCAGCTCAACCATGACGACTGGACCGCGCGAGCGACCTCCCATACCAATGTGAAGAAGCGGAGCAGCTAAATGTGAATGGACGACTGGCCGAACGAATAGCCCCACGACCCGTACCTGAGAACGTACGTGTCACTGAACCAAAGTTTCTGGTCGAAGGTCGACCCGTCCAGGCAACTGCCCTTGAGCCACAAAAGGGCCGTCACCGTCGCTGTCGAGTGCCCGAAGACGCGGACTTTCTGGGTCCCGGGCATCTCGTCCTGTTGCTTGTACGCGCATGCCTGGGTTTTCGCGTCGTTCACTGTGTCCGCCTTGGTGAAGACCGAACCCCGGCCGGTGACGATGACGAAGTCGTCGGTAAGGATCCGAGACATCGTGGCCGCGTCGTTCCTCTTCACCGCGGCCTGGTATTTCACGTCCAGCGCGGCGACAATCTCGGCGGGACTTTTCTGGTGCTGGGGCGAAACATCGGCGTGTGCGGCGATCGCCGGGGTAGCGAGCAGGGTGGCGACCGCCACGCCGGCGGCGATCGCGTGCTTCCTGACCTTGGCCATGATTCCTCCTGTTTTCGCGACGGACTCGCAGCACTGAGGCTGCCCGCCCGTGCGTCGGAGGTCTTGAAGATTGTTGCGCCGCTGTCACTTCGCCGGCGTAGCGTTCCCAGCGTGCATCAGGCCAAGGACGCCGTCATCGCCAGCGACCCCGACTTCAGCGTCGAGAAGTTCAGCTGTCTGGATGACCACACCGGCTGGTTCGAGGGATATCAGCACGCGTACCAGATCGTGTTGGTACGTAAGGGAATATTCCGGGTACGCAGCTGTGGTGCGATTTTCGAGGTGGACAGGACGACCTGCTACCTCGGGGTTCCGGGCGAGCCGCGGCAGTACGCGCATCCGGTTTCCGGCGAGCTCTCCACGGTGATCACAGTGAGCCCGCGACTGTGGCGTTCGATGGCCGGCGACACGCCGATCAGCCGCTACCGGGTTTACGCAGACGCGCGGATCGAGCTCACCCACCGGGCCATTCTGGCCGCCCGGCCGGATCCCGGTTATGCCCTCACCGAACGACTGCTCGGCCTGCTGGGCGGTGTCGTCTCTGGCGCGTCGACCCGCGCGCTGCCCGTTCACGTCCGGCCGACGCCGACTGACCGGGCGCTCGCGGAGAACGCGCGAGCGGCGATCATGGCCGACCACCCGGCGGCGAGCCGGCTCAGCTCGCTCGCCGCACTGCTGGACTGTTCCCCGTACCGGCTCAGTCGCGCCTTTTCCCGAGAGCTGGGAGTTTCCCTGACTCACTACCGAAACCGAGTGCGCATAACGCGCGCGTTGGATCGGCTGGAGGCGGGTGAACCGAGCCTCGCCGCCTTGGCGGCCGATCTGGGTTTCGCCGACCAGGCGCACCTCACTCGGACCGTACGAGACCACCTCGACCACACCCCGAGCACGCTGCGGCGGCTGCTCGCCGCCCATGGTCTGTCAGCCGCTGAGAGTGGCTGACAGGCTGGGGGAGGCGTTCCCGGCGAGTCCGCGCCGGGAACGCCCGGCTCTCAGGTCCAGTTCTGGTTTCGCATCTTTTACCCCCAGTCAAAGCCAAACATGGTCCAGTCCCAGGCCAACAGCCAGCCACGGTTACGCATCTCGTGCTCCTCCCCAACGAGGTTTCATGGTCACCAGGCGAGACGTGCGCGAAACTCGAAAGTCACACCGGCCGTTAGCGCGGTACGCCGGCGGTGGCCAGCATGGCGAACAAATAGGGCATCGCGCCGAGGCGATAGAGCACCAGCGTGGCGGCCACCATCGCGATCGGCAGGGCCACCAGCCATTTTTCGCGCAGGCCTCCGGTCGGCATCGGGCTGCCGCTGAACCGGTGTTTGCTGAGTGGGTAGAAGAGCGGCACGCCCTCCTTGGTCATCACGTCTCCGGCGATGTGCGCCGCGACGCCGAGCGCATAGCTCGCGCCCACCCACGCCCAGTGGACTCCGGCGATCGTGGCCAGCACGGCGGCGCCCGCACAGAAAAGAAAAGTGCCGATGTTCGCCAGGGTGCCGCCGTGAGTCCAGCCGAGACCGCGCAGCCCCAGCCCGATCGCGAGGACGACCGCGATCGTTGGCAGGTAAGGGATCCAGTGTCCGCCGACGACCGTCGCCTGGGCGAGTGCGCCGGTGATGGGGACGGCCCAGATCGCGTGGGTGCCCTTTCGGTGCCCGCCGGACACCCAAGCGATGCCGCGGGCGAGCTGCCGGGTGGGCCAGCCGAACGTACGAGCGACAGTCGCTGAGGGGTGATCGCAGTCGGGCAGCAGCGCGGCTCCGGCGGTGACCACCGCGCCGGCCAGCAGCTCCGGCACCCCGATCGGCGTGACCTGAGCCAGCAACGGCGCCGCGGCGAGCCAGACGGCGGCGCCACTGAGCGCGTGGGTGTGACCCATCATCGCGGCATCGCCGCCGGGGTCGTACGGGGCATCGGGCGTCCTTCTGGCTCGGGTTGGTGCGGCCCCTGTTTTTATCAATGTCCGTACGAATATTCCGGCAAGCCACACCGCACGAAGGCGATGTGTCGTGGCTCTCTGTCCGATTTATGATACTTTCTCCGCCATGGCTGGTCAGCGTGTCGATCGGATTGCCGAGGTCCTGCTGATCACCGTCGGCAGCGTCGTCCTCGCGGTGGCGTGGGTCGCCGTTCCGGACGCGTCGGTGACTTTGGCCGTCCTGGTTGGCTGGAACGTGATCGCGTTCGGCTATATCGCGGTGCAATGGCTGCGTATCCACCGCAGCAGGCGGACGTCCAAGGAGGTCGACACCGGCGTACCGGACTGGGTCGGCGGCAAACTCGGCCGTACGATCGGCCTCGCTGGCACCTTGGTCACCAGCGTCGCCGGCGTCACCGGAGGCCTCCTGGTGGTCGCCGCGGACGCGGCCGCCCAGGACGGTGACCTCGACTCGACATTGTTGTTCTTCCTCAAGCTTTGCGGCGCACTAGCGGTAATCGCGGCCTGGATCCTTCTGCATTTGGGCTACGCCGGCTGGTATGCCTACTTGTTCTATCGATCCGAAGCTGCCGGGGGCCTGGAATTTCCGGCCACGAACCGACCGAACCACCTCGACTTCGCCTACTTCTCCTTCACCCTCGGAACATCGTTCGCAGTGTCCGACGTGCAGATCCAGGCCCGGCCGCTGCGCTATGCGGCGCTGACCCATGGCGTTCTCTCTTTCTTCTACAACGCGGCCCTTGTCGGCATAGCCGTCAACGCTCTCGCCGGAAAATAGCCCTCGGTCAAGGCGGAGTCGCCAGAAAGCCCGAATGGGTGGGGCTGCCATGGCGGAACTGGGCGCGACCGTCGCCGGTCAAAAGAATTCAACCGGCGACGGGACGCACGTCAGGACAGCGTGAAAACGCCGAGTCGCTGGGTGGCCCGGGTCAGGGCGACGTAAAGGTCGCTCAGCCCGCGCGGCGACTCGGCGACGATGCCGTCCGGGTCGACGGTCACCACCGTGTCGAATTCGAGACCTTTTGCTTGCGGTACGGTCAAAAGGACGACTCGGCGTTCGAGGTCCGGGGCCGCCCCGATGGCCAGCTCCGGGATCGCCGCGGCCAGGGCCGGAGTCAGCTGGGCGACCAGGCCCGCTGGAGCGATGACACCCAGACGGCCATCGCCGACCTCTTTTGCTTCCTGCGCCACGATTTCGGCGAGCCGGCCCGGGGAACCGGTCTCGTCCCACGGCTCGACGCCGGTGCTGCGTACCGCTTTGGGCGCCTGAAAGGCCGGGTCGATGTCGGCTAGGACGAGCGCGGCCCGCGCCATGATCTCGGCCGGCGTACGGTAGCTGACGGTCAGCTCGGTCAGCCGCCAGCGATCGGCCACGTACGGCGAAAAGATCTCCGCCCACGAACCGCGGCCGGCCAGCGAGCCGGTCTGCGCGAGATCGCCGGCGACGGTCATGGAGCGGCTCGGGCAGCGTCGCATCAACAGCCGCCACGCCATCGGCGACAACTCCTGCGCCTCGTCCACGATCACGTGGCCGAACACCCAGTTGCGGTCGGCGGCCGCGTGCGCGGCGGCGGTTTGCCGTACGTCCTCGGCATACCGAGCAGCCACCGCCTCGGCGTCCATAAGATCGGAGATGACCGCGATCCCGGCCTCCGAGAAGCCCTCCAGCTCGAAGGACTGCGATCCAGCCGCCAGATCGAGTACGCCCTGCGCGTACTCCAGCCGGGCCTGCCGCTCCCGCTCGGCGCGGGCCCGCTCGGCGGTGTCGTCCACGCCCAGCAGCTCGGCGGCCTCGTCGAGCAGCGGCACGTCCGACGGGCTCCACCCACCGTCCGCTGTACGCAGCAGCAAGGCCCGCTCGGCGGCGCTGAACTGCGGCGCGGCCGATTCCAGAGCGTCCGCGGAGGCGTAGAAATCAGCCAGAAACCGCTCCGGCTCCAGCGGCGGCCAGAGGTCGTCGATGACCGCCTGCACGGCCGGCTCGGTCGACAGATCCGCCCGGATGTCCGCCAGGTCGTCGGTGTCCAGCACGTTCGGCGTACCCGGCGCGTCGTTGCCGCCCAGCGGATCGTCCCAGTACGGGTCGGTCCCAATCCGCTCGGCGACCTGTGCGACCAGGGTGGCCAGCACCCCGGCGGCGAAGATCGGCCGGGCCAGGTTGTGCGGCAGGCGGGAAGCGCGAGCCTGCTCCCGCGCCACCGAGCACGCCTGTTTGTCCAGCGAGAGGGTGTGCCGGCCGACGTCGATCAGGATCGGTTCTTCAGGCACCTGCTGGCGGTCGCTCACGGCTGCGGCCAGGATCTCGACCAGCTGCGTACGCCCCTTCAGCTCAGCGGCGGCGGCCGACTCCGGGCGCCGCGCGGTGACCCCGGGGTAGAGGTCGCCGAGAGTGGCCAGCAGCACGCCGGTCTCGGCCAGCGACGGCAACACCTGCGAGATATAGCGCAGGAAGGTGTCGTTCGGGCCGACGATCAGCACGCCTCGCCCGCTCAGCTGCCGGTGGTACGTGTAGAGCAGGTAAGCGGCGCGGTGCAAGGCGACGGCCGTCTTGCCGGTGCCCGGCCCGCCCTGCACCACCAGCACCCCGGCGAGGTCGGAACGGATCGCCTCGTCCTGCTCGGCCTGGATGGTCTCGACGATGTCCTGCATCCGGCCGGTACGGTTCGCCGTCAGCGCAGCGAGCAGCACCGCCTCGCCGGTCAGTGTCTGGGTTTCGGTATCAGCGGACGGATCCGCGACCAGCAGCTCGTCGTCCAGCCCGGTGACCGTCCGCTGGCTGGTGCGGATGTGCCGGCGGCGGGCGACCCCGTCCGGGGTAGCGGCGGTGGCCACGTAGAACGGCCGGGCCGCCGGCGCCCGCCAGTCCAGCAGCAACGGCTCGAAGTCGCCGTCGTCGTCGAAGAGACCGATGCGGCCGATGTGCTGGTGACCGCCGTCCTGCAGGTCCAGCCGGCCGAAACACAGCCCCTGCTCCACCGCGTCGTACCGTGCGACCCGCTCGGTGTGCAGCGAGGTGAGCGAGTCCCGTTGCGTCCGGTCCTGCGGCGTGCCGCCGGTCGCGCGCAGCTCACTGGCGAGCCGTTCGGCTGCCTGCTCGCGCAGGTTGTCGAGGCGTCCGTAGAGCATGCTCACGTACTGCTGCTCATTTTCAAGGTCGTCGGTAGTTGACAAACTTGACACCCATGCCTCCTGCGAGTTACCGTATGAATCATCGGGGCTAGCTCCTGCTTGCCTGTTTGATGGCAGTCAGACGGTCGAGCATACCACGACAAGCCACCGCCGCGAATGTAACGAAAAGGACAGAACCGTTACGTTCGCGGCATGAAGATCCTGTTGCGATCGGCGATCGCGGTTGTCATCGGGCTGTTGCTGGGGATCGCGACGTCCCTCCTGCAGACCGTGCTGCCGGCCGCGGTCAGCCCGCTGGCGAACTCCGGCGCGCCCTGGGCGCTCGCCGGGATCCTGGTTGCCTACCTGTTTCGCCGTACGGGCTGGGAGGCGGTCGCCTTGGGCGTGTTTGTCCTGGCCGGCGAGGTGGCCGGCTATTACCTGACGACCGTGTTGCGCGGGTTCGATGTCTCCTTTGCGGCTATCGGGTTCTGGCTGGTGGCGGCGGTGGTGTTCGGCGCGATCGGTGGCCTCGCCGCCGGATTGCTTCGCGGTGAGTCGCCGTGGTGGCGATTGGCCGGCCTCGCCGTACCAGCCGGCATCCTGCTTGGCGAAGGCGCACACCTCGCGTTTTTCGTCGGCCAGCCCGAACTGTTCTGGTACGGGATCGGCTCGATGGTGTTGGGAGCCGCGTGTGGAGTGGTCGGCGCGATAAGGATGGGTCGTACGGCGGCTCAGTGGCTCGCCGGCTGTGTCGGGTTTGTCGTCGTGGGGCTGGTGATCACCGCCGTGTACGGGGCGACCGCCCTGGTTGTTTGACGCCGATGCCCTACGAGAGACCAAAAAGGTGCCAGCCGGCCAGGATGAGGTAAGTGGCGGCGAAAAACGCGAACACCAGGTTGAGCGCGACATGGGCGAGCCCGAACAGTCGGCCGGTCGGCCAGTGCCCCGATCCCATCCACGGGTCGACCAGCAACCTGATCAGCCAGTAAAGGCCGATGAACACCGCGAGCGCGGTGGCCGAGCGGTCGCCGCGCAGCAGGTCGCTGTGCAACACGACGGTGAGCACGCTGAACGCGAGGTACGTGAAAACCACGTACCCGCCGTAAATCCACATGAGTTTGCCGTTGATCGGGGAAAGTTTGGGCAACTCGGTACGCCAGTTCAGTACCCGAGGCACGCTGACGCTGACGATCAGCAGGCCGATCTGGCCGGCGGTGGCGAGCCAGAGGGCGATGTCGAAGATCAGGTTCATGATCCGCTCCAGAAAAGTGGGGTGACGAGGGCTTCGCGAAAGGGCGTGTGGAACAGCAGCGGCAGCGGCGCGAGGATCGCCAGCCAGGTCCACAGCCGGGCCAGCGCGACCGGCCAGCGGTGGATCCGCAGCCGGGACTCGGCCGTGGTGAGGACCGCGTGCAAACCGAAGTACGCGAGCGGTCCGCCGTACCAGGCGTTGACCGGCACGCTGATCGCGAGTTCGTGCAGGACACCGGAAAGCAGGAACGCGGCTGGTACGGCGACGCGGCCCAGCCAGCGGCGCAGCGGTGGGAGAAACAGCATCCTGGTGAGTTCGACGTACGCCAGATTCCAGCGGCGGGACCAGAACTCAGCCAGTGACCGGCTCCGTAGCGGGTCGCGGAACAGTCGCCGGACCGGATAACCGGCTCGTCGCAGGCCGCCGCTCAGCAGGTCGGCGAACCCCAGATGGACGGCGGTGAGGAAGACCGCGACACCCAGCCAGCCGACGGCGTACCGGCCCAGGTGCGGGGCCGCCCAGCGAAGGGCGACCGTGCCGGCGACGCCGAGGCCCAGCCCGATCAGTCCGCGCCCCAGCCACGGCCAGCCGCGGTGCGGCGATCGGCGCAGGAACGGGCGGGTGTCCATGCCCGGCCACAGCAGATACACGCACAGCGAGCCGCCGGTGGGGCGCGGACCGCGCCACAGGACCGCAATCTTGCAGGCCACGTACAGCGTCAAGATGATGACGATCAGGCGTACGGCACTAGTAGTCACCTAGCTAGTAAACACTAGAGAGGTTCTGACTGGTGTAATAGTGGCGGGCGGCATAGAGTGAGCCGGGTGCCTGACCTGACCATCGACGAACTGGCGCACCAGACCGGTACGAAAACGTCGACCCTGCGGCTCTACCAGTCGAAAGGCCTGCTCGATCCGCCCGAGGTGCGGGGCCGGGTCGGCTACTACTCAAGCGCTCATGTCGAGCGGTTGCAGGCCATTGGATCGTTGCAGCGGCGGGGATACTCGCTGGCCGCGATCAAGGAGCTCTTCGACGGCCACCGGCGCGGTGCCCATCTGGACGAGCTCCTCGGCATCGCCCAGGGGCGGCCGGCGGCCGAGCTCGATCCAGCTCGGTTCCTGGCGCTGTTCCCGGACGGAGAAATTGACCCGGCGGTGATTACCCGGGCCGTGGACCTCGGTCTTATGGAGGTAGCGCCGGACGGTTCAAGCGTACGAGCCCCGAGCCCGACCTTCCTCGAGGTCGGACTCACGCTCGCCGAACACGGCGTCCCGCCAGCGGTGGCGCTGGACGAATTCGAAGCGCTCACGGCCGACGTGTCCCGGATCGCCGATCGGTATGTCGCCCTGTTCGCGCGGTATGTGGCCGGAGATCGGCCAGCCGAGCTGACCGCCGCGGTGACCCGCTTCCGGGCGCTGGCCGGTGACGCCGTACGCGAGGCCCTAGAACGCGCCCTGGACCAGGCGGCCGCCCGGTGGGCTGGCGAGTGACCGAAGGTGACCGGTCCTGGTCACAGTTGTGATGGCAAATCCCGCCTTGGGCGCCAATAGGCTGCAATCGGCCGTGTTGTGGCACCTGGACGGGAGGCGCTCATGGGCGAGTTGGGGCGGCATCGGAAGACCTCTGGTGGGATGTCGAGGCGCAATATCCTGCGGGCCGGTTCGATCGCGGGGCTGTCCGCCGCGGCTGTGCCGGTGCTCGGCGGAACGGCGTTCGCGCAACCTGGTCGCGGACAGAATCGGCTGTCGACGTTCGAGCCGATTCGCCCGCCGGCTACCCCGCTGGCCGTTCGGTCGCCGTACCTGAGCACCTGGCTCGCTTCGGACTCGCTGCCCGGCACCTGGCCGTCCTTCTGGACCGGCCGGACCACCGCGATGACCGGCATCGTCCGGATCGACGGCGTGCCCTACGTCTTTATGGGCGCGCCCGCGGTGGACGCCGCGCCGGTGTCGCAAGGCATGTCACAGATCTCACTCGTCACCACCGCGACCCGGTCCACCTTCACTCTGACCGGTGGCGGAGTCGAGCTGGTCGTCACGTTCCTGTCGCCGATCGAGCCGGGCGACCTGCGGCGACAGTCCGCCCCGCTGTCGTACCTGTCGATGCGGGCGTCCAGCGCGGACGGCAAGGCGCACGCGGTGAGCGTTTACATCGATGTCTCGGCGGAGTGGGCGCACGGCGACAGCGGGACCAAGGTCGGCTGGGCGTCGGCGAGCACCTCCGGCGTACGGTCGTTGACCGTCACGCCCTCGGCTCCGTCAGTGCTGGCCGAGAACGGTGACATGGCGTCCTGGGGGACCGTCGTCTGGAGTACGCCCGAGCGCAGCGGCCTGACCTGGCAAATTGGTGAGGACCAAGTGGTGCGGGCGGCCGCGGTGCAGGCCGGGAAGCTGGCCGGCACTACCGACCCGAACCAGCCGCGCGCGATTGGCGACCACTGGCCGGTGCTCGGGCTCAACCTCGACTTCGGCCGGGTAAGCGCCGCCACCGACCCGTTCGTGGTGTCCATCGGGCACGTACGCCAGCCGGCGATGCGCTATCTCGGCGCGCCGCTGCAGCCGCTGTGGACCTCGTACTGGCCTTCCTGGCAGGACATGGTGGCCGCGTTCCACACCGACTTCGTCGCCGCCAGCGGCCGAGCGTCCACATTGGACAACAAGGTGACCGCGGACGCGCGGGCGGTGGGCGGGGACAAGTACGCGGCGCTGTGCGCGTTGGCGGTTCGGCAGGCGTACGGCGGCACCGAGTTGGTCGTACGCGATGGGAAGCCGTGGGCCTTCCTGAAGGAGATCTCCAGCGACGGCAACGTGTCCACTGTGGACGTCACGTACCCCGGCATGCCGATTTTCCTTTATCTGGACCCGCAACGCCTCGGCCTGCTGCTCGCGCCGCTGCTGGACTACGCGGAGAACGGCGGCTGGCCGAAGGACTACGCCGAGCACGATCTCGGCTCGCACTATCCCGACGCGGCCGGCCACAACGACGGGCAGGAGGAGGACATGCCGGTCGAGGAGTCGGCGAACATGTTGATCATGACCGCCGGCTACCTCGCCCGACTCACTGCCGCGGACGCGAAGACGTTCGCTGCCGCGCACTATCCCATTCTCAAGCGCTGGGCCGATTACCTGGTCGGCAACGCGCTGGATCCCGGCCTACAGAACCAAACCGACGACTTCACCGGCTGGATCGCGCACAGCGTGAACCTGGCACTGAAGGGCATTGTCGGCGTTGGTGCGATGAGCCGGATCAGCACCGCAGCTCAGAACGCGGCCGATGCGACGCACTATCTCAGCACCGCCCGTGACTACATCGGACAATGGGCGACGATGGGGCAGGACGGCGCGCATTTGCGGCTCGCGTACGACCAGCCGAACACCTGGAGCCAGAAATACAACGGCTATCCAGACCAACTGCTGGGCCTCGGGTTGATCTCCTCCACGGTCGCCGATCACGAGGCCGCCTGGTATTTGGCGCACCGCAACCAATACGGCGTGCCGCTGGATCTACGGCATTCGTACACCAAAACCGACTGGGAGTTGTGGACCGCCGCCTGGCAGCACCGCAACGCCGCTATCCGGGACGCGCTGATCACGGACGTTTACAACTTCGCCAACACCACCCCGAACAGAGTGCCCTTCACCGACTGGTACGACACGCTTTCCGGTCGCCAGCAAGGATTCCAGGCCCGGCCAGTGATTGGCGGTGTCTTCGCATTGCTGACCTTGCCGCGCTGAGTCGCTGATCAATTATGGGAAATGAGTTGCTCGGCGGCCGAGCAGCGTCACATCGCCTGTCCGATCACTCTGGTGGGCCACCGCGGGCGATGAGCTGCGCGGCGATGACGTTGCGCTGGATTTCGTTGGTGCCTTCGCCGACGATCATCAGCGGCGCGTCGCGCAGGTAGCGCTCGACGTCGAACTCGGTGGAATAGCCGTAGCCGCCATGGATGCGTACGGCGTTGAGCGCGATCGACATGGCGGTTTCGGACGCGAACAGTTTGGCCATGCCGGCCTCCAGGTCGCAGCGTTGCCCGGAGTCGTACCGTTCGGCGGCCATCAGGACGAGCTGGCGGGCGGCGGTGAGGCTGGTGGCCATGTCGGCGAGGTAGTTGCCGATGGACTGGTGGCGCCAGATCGGTTTGCCGAAAGTCTCCCTTTCCTGCGCGTACCGCAGCGCGTCGTCGAGCGCCGCGTGCCCGACGCCCAGGGCGCGGGAAGCCACCTGGATGCGGCCGATTTCCAGGCCTTTCATCATTTGCGCGAAACCCTCGCCCTCGCCCTCGCCCAGCAGGCTGTCCAGCGGCGTCCGGAAGTCGGTGAAGGCGAGTTCACAGCTCTCCACGCCTTTGTAGCCCAGCTTGGGAAGATCGCGGGAAACAGTGAGCCCCGGGCCGTGTTCGACCAGCAGGATGCTGATCCCGCGGTGTGCTGGTTCCGCCGCCGGGTCTGTTTTCACCAGCAGCGCGACAAGACCGGAGCGCCGGGCGTTGGTGATCCACGTTTTGGCGCCATTGATGACATAACTGCCGGTCTCCTTGCGGGCCACCGTGGTCAGTGCCTGCAGGTCGGAGCCGCCGCCCGGCTCGGTCAGTGCCATGGTGGCTCGTACCTGCCCGGTCGCCATCCGCGGCAGCCATCGTTGCTTCTGTTCCTCCGTACCGAAAGTGAGAATCAACTTGGCGACCACGGTGTGCCCGCCCATGGCACCGGCGAGGCTCATCCAGCCGCGAGCGAGTTGTTCGGTGACTCGTACGTAACACGGCGTGGAGACAGCGGCCTCGCCGTACGGACCCGGGATCGCGAGCCCGAAAATGCCCAACGACTTCATTTGTTCGATGAGTTTTTCCGGGTATTCGTTGGCGTGCTCGAGCTCGCGGGCGACCGGGCGCACCTCCCGGTCGACGAAATCGCGGACGACGTCGACAATCTGTTGCTCTTCCGGGCTCAGCGTGCTCACGAGCTGTCCTCCAGCGGGCTGGTCGCGCAACCATCTGTACGGCCGATTCTGTGCCCGCGGGTCAGGCGGGTCAATGGCGCGAGCGCTCAGCTGGCTGTGGACTGAGTCACCCGTCGGCTGTACGAGCGAACTGCAAGTCGGATTCCCGCCAGCTTTGTCCACTGTGGACGGCGATGCTGGGGTCATGAGAACGAAAACTGATCTGTCCGTACTGGAAAGCATGTACGCGGCGGAAGGGGAGTACTTGGCGGCTGGCGGTCCGGGCAAGGCGAGTTTTGCCCCGCTCGCGCCGTACTTCGCGCCCGATGTGGTGTTGCACCAAGCGGCGGCGCTTCCGTACGGCGGCACGTGGCGTGGTCACGATGGAATGGAGCGGTTCTTCGTCGCGATGAGCCAGGCGTGGGAGGCGTTCGAGATGGTGGAGCAGGCGTATCTGGCCACCGCGGATCCCCTTGTGGTGCTGACCCAGGTCCAGGCCCGGGCGCGTGCCACCGGGCGGGAGTTGGAATTTCCGATCTTGCAGACGATCACGGTCCGGGATGAGCGCATCGCCGGAGTTCGGCCGTTCTACTGGGACACGGCCGCGATCGCCGCCGCCTGCTCGGCTGGCGCCTGAAAGGGGCGCGGTGGATTCACCATCGCGCAGCTCCGCTGGCAAGCCGGCCGAGGTTCTCGTACGGTGGCGGGAAACTCCAGGAGGTCCGAACCATGCCCGTGCTTACCGGGATCCACCACGTCAAATATCCGGTCAGCGACCTGGCCATCAGTCGTGAATGGTACGAGCGGGTGCTCGGCTACCGGGTGGCGTTCGACTTTCCGGATGAGCACGGGGTGGTCAAAGGCGTCGGTGGGTTCGTTGAAGGGCTCGCGGTGCCGATTTCCCTGCAGGAGAACCCGGCCGCGGCGGCGGGGGCGGCGGCCGGCTTCGACCCGGTGTGCTTCTCGATCGCCGATCGGGCCGCGGCTGACGAGTGGGCGGCCAGGTTGACTGAGCTTGGCGTCGAGCACTCCGGGGTGATCGACGGGACGAGAGGTTGGCGGGTGATTTTCCGGGACCCGGACGGCACCGAGATCCGGCTTTACAGCACCAGCGATCAGGACGCGCAGGACCACACGGACAAGCCTGGCTACGCTCGCATGGTCTGATCGTCCGCCCATTTTGCCAGCGCGACCCGCGAAGACAGGCCGAGGCGTGCATAGCAGCTGCGGAGGTGCGCTTCGACAGTGCGTTCGCTGAGAAAAAGCCGGGCCGCGATGTCCGCATTGGACAGTCCCTCGCTCACCAGCTCGACCACCTGGTGTTCGCGTTTGGTGAGCGGCCCAGATTTGCGGCCCGCCGACAGCGCGACGCCGGACGACCGAGCCAGTCGCCGGGCTCGGTCCGCCCAGCCGGTCATCTCGGCTTTTTCGAAGATGGCCAGGCAGGTGGACACGTGGTCAGGCTCGGCGTCGCCGTCCTGCTCGAGGAACTCCAGCCGAGTCTGGGCTGCCAGTACGGCCATGCCCATGCTTTCCAGCTGGGTGGCGGCCGACTCGAGCAGTCGTCCGGAGCCGAGTGTCAGTCCTTCGACCCGGTCGGCGAGGGCGATCGAAAATGGTGCCGTACGGCCGATATCCCGTAGCTGCGAGATCACTTCGCTGGCCTGCTCGCGATTGCCGGCAAGGATCGCGGCTCTTCCCTGGAACAGCAACATCAAGCAGGATGCGATGGGTTCGTACGCCACGACCGCCGCGACTGGGGAAGTCGTCCGCCGTACGCTCGCGCCGTTCACCGCGATCGCGAGGTTCGCCAATTCGGTGAGCGCCCGCAGTCCGACATCGTCCGTGAAATCCCCGGAAGTCGCGCCGGCCGCCTCGGCCGTGCACCTGGTGGCTTCCCGCAGCCTGCTCCGCTCGGCCAGCAGGAAAGCCTTACATAGCAACAAACGGGCCAGTGACCGGGGCGCACCGGCCGGCCGGGCGATGCCGAGCCCGGTCTCGACCGCGGCCAGCGCGGCCGCCAGGTCGCCGGTCAGGTAGCGCACGATGCCGATCGAATGGTCGGAACCGCAGACGCCCAACAACATCCCGTATTCGGAGACGTATCGGCGATGCAGGAGGGCCGTACTCATGGCGGTCTCGGTGTCGCCAGCGAGTGCGCAGAGTCCGATGAGTTCACGCAGGGCCCGGTTGTGCATGATGTCCGCGCCTGGCCCACCGGGTTGATGGGCGTCCACCGCACGCTGCGCCTGCTCCCTCGCGGCGGCGAAATCGCCCTTGAGCAGCAAGGCGATCTCGTGGCCAAGGTGGCGTGCGGTCGGTGCGGTCGGGTCGCGTTCGGCGGCGGCGATCAGCTGGCCGGAAAGCCTTCGCATGCCGGCGGTGTCGCCGAGCCGCATGGTGAAGGTCAGGTGGGCCAACAGGTCGGCGATCGACCCGCCAGGCTGCGTGACGGCGGGCAGAAACTGGCCCGCCGCCGCAAGGTTTCCGCGCTCCGACTCCAAAACCACCCGTACCACCCGCAGCCACGTCAACCGGTGGTCCGGGGCGCCTCGCTCGATCAACGCGATGCTTTCCAGGCTGGCCGCGATGGTGTCGTCGACCCGGCCCAGCCCGAGGTTCGCCCAGCACAGCCCGTACAACTGCTCGGCCGCCAGGTCGTCGCGGCCGAGCTCACGCGCCTCGGCGACGGCGATCGTCAGATAGCGGATCGCCTCTTCGAAGGCCTGCACGTGAATGGCTCGCCAGCCGGCCGCGGCGAGCACCTCGGTGGCCCGGTCGGACGCGATCAGGTCACCGGCGCCCAGGTAATGCGGCGCCAGCGCGAGCACATCGTCGGGCCGTACGGCGTCCAGGGCCGCGGCCAGAGCCGCGTGCATGGCGCGCCGCTCCCGTACGGTCAGTTCCGCGTAGGCCACCTCGGCGTAGAGCGGATGAGCCGCCCGATAGGACTGCGCGTCCTGCACCACCAAGCCATCGGTCAGTAGGTTTCCCAGTGTTGCCTGGAAATTTCCGGTCGATGCCCAGGCCTTCTCGATCACCCCAGCGGTGCCGTCGTCACCGGCGACCGCGATGACCTCCAGCAGTCGACGCTCAGGTGCCCGCAATCGACGCAACCGATCGAGCACCACGTCTCGTACGATGACAGGCAGCTGACCGGATTCCAGCGCCGCGTCACCGCCGGTTTTCACCAGTGCGGCAACGAAAAGCGGCACTCCCTTGGCGCGTTCGGTGACCGCTTGGAGCAGCTCGGCGGGCGGAGTGGCGCCGAGCAGGTCGGTGGTCAGTTCGGCGACCGCGGCGTCGGCCAATGGCGCCAACGCGAGCTCGTGGCCGTTGTCGCGTACGCCGGTGGCCAGCTCCCGAAGCCCGTCGCTCATCTCGTCGCCGCGATAGCTGCCCAGCACCAGCAGCCGCAGGCCGGCCGTCTTGCGCCCGAGGTAGTGCAGCAACTCCACCGAGCCGCGGTCGGCCCAGTGCAGGTCGTCAACGAAAAGCACGGTTGGCCGCCGATCGGCGATCCGCTCGACCAGCTGGGCAACCGCTTCGAACATCCGCGCCCTGGCCATCTCCGGGTCGGTGGCCGGCTCCGGGACGGTGAGCGCGGGATGGACGAGCAGCCGCCCGAGGTCATCGAGTCCGGCCAGCAACTGCGCGGCCTCGGCGCGCGCCATCGCGCCGAGCCGCGGGCGTACCGCCTCGACGATCGGTGCGTACGCGAGCCCTGCCCGCAGCGGATGCGCCCGGGCCTGGAGCACCGCGAACCCGCGCTTCGCGGCGACCGCGAGCGCGTCGGCGGCCAGCCGGGACTTGCCGATGCCCGCTTCGCCGCGCAGCAGCACGGTCCGCCCGCTACTGGCCTGGGCCGCGTCGAGAGATTCCAACAGTGCCGCCCGCTCCGCGTGGCGCCCCACCAAGCGGCGCTCACCTGGCTCGCCGCGGCTGATCGTCACCGCCTCACTGTAACCACCTTGTGAGGACTGCTTATGGAACTGTCCAATCGTACGATGGGATCATGACGCAGGTCGTGGTGCTTAAAGTGTTTTGCGGTCCAGACGGCGGTGGTGGCAACAAGTTGGGCGTTGTCCAGGACGGCGCATCGGTTCCTGGGCAGCACGATCGGCAGGCGATGGCTAAGGAACTCGGCTACAGCGAGACAGTTTTCGTGGATGATGCCGAAAAAGGTGCGGTAGACATCTACACGCCGAGCGTCCGGCTGCCATTCGCCGGGCACCCACTGGTGGGTGCGGCGTGGTTGCTCGCCCGCGCAGGAGTCGCCCCGGCGGCGCTGTATCCGCCGGCCGGTCCGGTGCCGACTTGGGTGGAAGGTGACTTCACCTGGATTCGCGGGCACGTTGACTGGGCCGCTGGACGGCATCCGGAGCAGTACGACTCGGGGGCCGCTGTCGAGGCGCTGCCGGCGCCGCCGGAGTGCACCGGATGGTTGTACGCGTGGGCTTGGCGGGATGAGGCGGCCGGTACGGTCCGGACCCGGGCGTTCCCGCGCCGCGGCGACGGCATCGTCGAGGACGAGGCCACCGGAGCGGCCGCGGTGGTCCTCACCCATCACCTTGGGCGCGCGTTGGACGTGTGGCAAGGTGTCGGATCGCAGATCCTGACCCAGGCCCAGCCGGACGGCTGGGTAGCCGTCGGCGGCCGAGTCTCGTACGCCTGAACCTGGACCCCACCGAATACCTGCTACGGCGCGAAACTGTCGTACCCCCCTGTCTAAATTAGCCCCCACCCAGATCGGGTGGGGGGTGGGTTTGAGGACGCGCGTAGACGAAAACTTTGTGACTCCTGAGGTTTCTGGGACTTTAGGGGCTGGAGTGGCCCGTACCCGGCGGCAGCTTCCCGATTGATGGGCCTGCGATCCCACCAGATGGGACGCGGGTGTTGCTGTTGTGAATCTTGAGCAGTTTCACCAGCGGAATTGTGGCCGTCCGTGTCTGTCCACTGTGGACTGCCGGCTGTCGACACCCACACTTCACCGAAGTCACCCTGCGTACGATCGCCACCCCGCAGATCACCGACCGGGTCGAGAAAGAAAAACCGGTCGAGGCCACCAAAACGTGGCCCCGACCGGGTGGTTTTAGTGCGGGAGCTTGCCGAACCCGTGTTCCTTGATGCGCGCCACGTTGCCGCGCGCCGCGTACCAGCCGACGATCAGCGCCACCACGATCAGTGGGATGCAGTAGATGACGATCTTGCCGGTGGACCCGTTGAACCACGTCATCGCGAGGACGAGCGCGAGGAACGCGAGGGTGATGTAGTTCGTGTAGGGCGCGCCGGGCAGCCGGAATTCCTGTCGTACGATCCGGCCATCGGCCACCGCCCGCTGCATCGCCAAGTGCGAGATCATGATCATCGACCACATGCCGATGGTGCCCACCGCGGAGAGCTCGGTGACGATTTCGAAGGCGTCGTGCGGAAGAAACGCGTTGAGGGCGACGCCGATCAGGTAGATCGAAGCGGTCAGCAGGATGCCCGCGTACGGCACGCCGGACTTGCTCATCCGGGACAGCATGCGCGGCGCGGAGCCGTTGAACGCGAGCGAACGCAGCACCCGGCCGGTGGTGTAGAGGCCGGAGTTCACGCTGGACAGCGCGGCGGTGAGCACCACCAGGTTCATCACCGCCGCGGCGCCGGGCACGCCGATCTTGGACAGCAGCGTGACGAACGGGCTCTGCCCGGACTGGTACACGAAGGACGGCAGCAGCATCACCAGCAGCAGCACCGAACCGACGTAGAAGACCGCGATCCGCCAACCGACCGAGTTGACGGCCTTCGGGATGACCTTGCGCGGGTTGTCGGTCTCGCCGGCCGCGACGCCGACCATTTCCACGCCGGCGTACGCGAAGACCACGCCCTGCAGAATCATCAGGACGGCGAGGAATCCGGCCGGGAAGAAGCCGCCGTTCTGGAAAATCAGCTGCGGGCCGGTGGTGTAGCCGTCCACGTGCGTACGGCTGACCAGCGTCACGATGGCGATGATCATGAAGATCACCAGCGCCGCGACCTTGATCGCGGCGAACCAGAACTCCAACTCGCCGAAGACCTTGACCGAGACCAGGTTGACCGCGAGCACCACGCCCAGCGCGATCAGCGCCGGAATCCACTGTGGAACGTCGGGCGCGAAGAACCTCACGTAGACGGCTGCCGCCGTCACGTCGCCCATGCCGCTACAGGCCCAGTTCAGGAAATACATCCAGCCGGCGAAGTAGGCCGATTTCTCGCCGATGAATTCCCGGGAGTACGAGACGAAGGAGCCCGACGTGGGCCGGTGCATCACCATCTCGCCCATGGCCCGGACGACCAGGAACGCGATCGCACCGGCAACCGCGTACACGATCATCAGGGCGGGGCCGGCGCTGTGCAGTCGACCGCCGGCGCCGAGAAAGAGCCCGCTGCCGATCGCGCCGCCGATGGCGATCATCTGGACCTGGCGGTTGCCGAGGCCTTTCTTGTATCCCTCATCCTCGAAGACCGCGAGGTCCGTCCTGGACTGGAATTCTTCTTCCCCCGTGGTTTCTGCGCGCTGCGTCATTGGGCCGTGGGTTCCTTACTCGATGGTGTGCTGGTTCCCGACATGGGAGACATTCTGCGATCCCAGCGCTACCCCAGCCACGCGGGGGGTTCCCCAAAACCAGTTCTCCGCGTGAAACTGGCCGGTTCCGGCCAGTGTGTGTACGTTCAGGTTTCCGGTCAGTTCAATGGCTCGATCTCAGTGTCCGCGAACGAGTGCCAACGGCCAGCCGGGCTATCTGACAACGGTGATGACCAGAATTTCGTTGGCCCGCGTCATTTCGCCGGCAGAACAACCGATGGCGCAGGTTTCAGATCGAAGCGGAGCCGTCGGCGGTTGAGCGCGAAAGTCCGTACGCGGCCAGGAACAGCGCGACCGCGAAACAGAGCGGGCCGACAGTCTCCGGGACCTCGTGGTGCAGCGCACCGACCACGGTGTCACCGAGCTGGATCGCGAAGCCGATCCACAGCACGAGACTGAGCGGATACCAGGCGCGACGCAGCAGCGGCCAGGTCATCGCGAGGCACAGCGCCACGTTCCGGACCGTGTCGTAGTCGCCCAGTGTCGTACGAGCCGCTGTCAGCAATCCGCCGATGACCAGGAACATGGTGGTCACAACGGTGGCGACGGTGACCACCGAGACGAACAACCGGACCATTAAAGAGGGAGCCATATCATTCGGTCGCCGAATCATATGGTGAGGCTAGCATAGCGTACGTGACCACACCAGACTCGGTCGGCGCCAGCCTGACCTTCCTGTTCGGCAAGCTGGGCGTGATCGCCACCGCGGGCTTCGCCGCGGAACTCGCCGCCGTCGGCATCAAACCGCGGCATTGCGCGGTGCTGGAGCTGGCCCGCGGGCAGGCGCTGTCGCAGCTGGACATCGCCCACCGGGTGGGGGTGACGCCGAGCGTCGTGGTGGACATGCTCGACGAGTTGGAAGACCTTGGCGCGGTACGCCGAGTGGCCGACCCGGGGGACCGGCGGCGGCGGGTGGTGGAGCTGACCACCAAGGGTCGGTCCCTGCACCGGCATGCCGTACGAGCCGCGGCGAAGGCCGATCGCGGCCTACTGTCCGGATTGGACGATCGCGCGCAGGCGGCCGTACGGGCTTCGATGGCCCGGCTTGGCGCCGCGCACGGGTTGGACTTTTCCTGACTGGCCGCCGAAATCGCACATCGATTCCGGCGGCCAGCTGACGTGCTGGTTGGTCAGGATTTCACGTAGTAGCTATGTGGCGTGTATTCGGCTTGGTCGCCGGTCTTGGCTAGCACCGGTCCGGCCGCCGCCGGCGAGCAGGCCGAGTCGGAGAACAGGTCGATCTCCGACCCGGTTTTGTTGAGAACTCGTACCACACTGTCGGCGCCGCTGCCGGTCACCTGATGGCAGCCCACGGTCGGGTTGACGTCAGAGAATCCGCCGCTGTTGTTGATGAAAATGACGGCGCCGGTCGCGGCGGACGCCGGCGCCGCGGCGATGGCCAGGGTGCCGACCGCGATCGCGCCAGCCAGCGCGAGCCGGCTTGTTATCGTACGAAACAAGGGAAATCCTTTCGATCGAAATGCGATAGAGGGCCCTTTCGGTAACTGGAAACAGGATCCGGCCACAGGGGGAGATTCAGCGTAGATTTGGCTCGGGCCAGTCGGAAGTGACATTCCTCATCACCTTTGTCCGGCAGCGGCCGCCAGCTGAGCCAAGTTCACCGCGCTACGGTCACCGTCCAAGACAACTTGTCCGCTGTCGGCCGCTGATCCTGGGTGGTCGCCGAAGTGGGCCCGAGTCGGCCACTCGTTCGCTATGCTAATAGGTCATCTGAGTACAAAAGTGCATAAGATCCCAGGCAGGAGATCGACGCGATGTGTTCGCTGGGACGCTGGCGGTGACCGCCGAGTTATCGAGGTCGCGGTTGGCCTGTGACCGGTCGGAGCTGGTGGCGCGGCTGTTGGACGACCCGGGCCAGCAGGTGGTGGCGGTGACAGCTGCCGCCGGGTTCGGCAAGTCGGGCCTGCTCGCGACGATGCTCAGCGTCCCTTTCTGGTTTGCGTCGTACGAATACCGGCCGGTGGCCGAGACCGTTCGTCCGGCGTTGGTTCGCGGCCTGTTCGACGCCGTCGGCCGGCTGCTGCCGGCGGACTGGGAGCGTACGAGCGCGTCGGAAGTCGCCGGTGCCTTGTGCGGCGCGAGCGGGCCGGCGTTGCTGGTGGTCGACGACGCCCATCACCTGTCACCCGACGCGACGGCGTTTCTGCGCGCGATCGGGGAGCACCTGCCGCCTGACTGGCGCCTGGTGGTCGCGTCCCGCCGGGACCTTCAGCTGGGCAGCTGTCACCGCGTCACAGCCGTGGACCTTGCCTTTACCGAGGCCGAAACCGCCGCGGTGCTGGAGTGGATACTCGGTGCTGCCGGGAAGTCGCTGATCGCCGACCTCCACCTTCTCACCGCGGGCTGGCCGGCGATGACAGCCGCCGCCGGAGAATGGGTGCTCGCGCACCGCGAGGCCGATCCGATGGAAGCGCAACAATCGCTGGTGGACCAGGTCAAGGCCGAGGTCGTGGATGCTCTGGACGGTCCAGACCGGCGGATGCTCGCCGAGGTGGCGCGGTTGCCGCGGCTCACGCCGACCCTCTGTGCGGCGATCGGGCTGCCGGAGCTGGCCAGCCGACTGCGCCCGCTGGCCGACCTGGGCGTCCTGCGTCGAGGTCCGGACGGCCTCTTCGTACACCGTCTGGTGGTGCGGGCACTGTCGCCGCGGCCGCACCCGGCACTGCACCGGCGCGCCGCCGACTACTTTTTCGACCACCACGACTACAAGTCGGCGATCGAGTGCGTCGCGGCGCTCGACGATCCGGATGCGACCGCCGCTTTCTTCACCGAACATCCGCCGAAGCCGGTGATCAGCGGCCCGGTCGCGGACGCGATCGCGGCCGCTTTGGACGGTTTGCCTCCGCGCGTACGTACGCCCGAGATTGAACGCATCGAGGGGCGAACGCGGTTCGCGCAGGGGGACTGGCCAGGCGCGCTGCGATACATGTACCGGGCCGTCGAGCGGGAGGGCCGCCTGCATCCCCGGATGGCCTGGCGGATCGCCGCTATCCACCGTTTTCTCGGCGAGCACAACAAAGCGCTGGAGGTGTGCCAGCGCACGGACCTCTCCGACGCGGAAACCGTGGACGCGGCGGCGGTGTGGGCCTGGACCGCGCTCGCGCACGTCGTACGGGAAGAGCCGGTCGAGGC
Organism: Fodinicola feengrottensis; assembly: GCF_039530045.1. Lineage (NCBI taxonomy): Bacteria > Bacillati > Actinomycetota > Actinomycetes > Mycobacteriales > Fodinicola > Fodinicola feengrottensis. The sequence goes on from NZ_BAAANY010000004.1 coordinate 70,121, forward strand.
GAGAGAGGCAGCGACCCGGGCGCTGGAGCTGGCCCGGGAGTGCGGCGACCCGGGCGCGCTCGCGTCCGCGCACAGTGCGATCGGGATGCTCAACGACGTCGACTGCGATCAGCATCATGAAGCCGCGGTGGAGGCCGCCCACTGCTGGGGTGACCTCGTGCATGTCGTGTTCGTACAGGCGAATCACGCCCGCAGTCTCATCGTGCGAGGTCAGTACGCGGCTGGCCTCGCCCGACTGGACGACCTGGTCAGTCTCACGTCCCGGGCCGGGACGGTGAATGGCGCGCTGACCGCGTCGCTTTATCACCGGGGGTTCGCCAAACTCGGTCTCGGTCAGCTCGATGGCGCGGCCGAGGATTTCCGCGCCTCGCTGCACAGCTATCAGCGCAGCGGCAGCCGGGCGACGGCCCGACCGCTGCTGGGCATCGCCGAGGTGCACCGCGAGCGCGGCGACCTCGAGCTCGCCGCGGCCGCGTACCGAGAGACGGCCCAGATCGCCGCCGACTCCGGTGACCGCGAGACCTCCGCGCTGGCGCTGTGCGGGCTCGCGAGGGTACGGGCCACGGCCGAACCAGATATCGCCGCTGACCTGGTCACCCAGGCCCTCGCCGAATCCGAGGGGCCGATCCGGCTGCGTGCCCAGCTGGCCGCCGGTTGGGTCGCGTTGGTGGGAAGGGACGCCCACCGGCTGGCCGTCGCGGTGACCGCCGCCGCGGCGGCGGTCGGAATGGGTGTCGACCGTGGCGGACTGGCTGAGGTGTTGGAGCTTCGGGCCGCCGCGGCCGTCGACGCGGACGAGCGCGTACGCCTGCTCGGCCAGGCGGCGAACTGTTGGGCCGCCGCCGGTCACCGCATCGGTGCCGCCCGGGTAGCGCTGGCGCTGGCCAGGGCGACCGGCGCCGCGCCGCCGGTGCTGGCCGCGGCGACCGCCGCTTTACGTGGCTATGGCGTGAAAGAGACGGCAGACGCCGGTGGCCTGTTGGCATTCGTGCCGGCACCGCCGGCCGGGCCGTTGCATATTCGTACGCTCGGTGGCTTCCAGGTGCTGCGCGCCGGCGAGCCTGTGCCGGCTGACGCCTGGCAGTCCAGGAAGGCCCGCGACCTGGTGAAAATCCTGCTCGCCCGGCGCGGGGCGCCGGCCGCAAGGGAGACGCTGATCGACCAGCTCTGGCCGGACGAACCACCAGCGAAATGTGCGAACCGGCTGTCCGTGGCACTTTCCACCGTACGCGCGGTTTTCGACCCGGAGCGGCACTTTCCGCCCGGCCATTTCGTGGCTGCCGACAAGTTCTCTTTCGTGCTGAGAAATATCACCCTCGACTTTGAGGTTTTCCTCGCCGCCGCACGGGACGCGCAGGCCGCGTACCACCGCAACGACCCGGACGCCGTCCGCATGCTGGTGCTGGCCGAGACTCTTTACACCGGCGATTTCTTGGCGGAGGACCGCTACGAGGACTGGGCGGTGGCGGTTCGCGAGCAGCTGAAGGCGAAATACCTCTCGCTGGTCCGGGTCCTGGCCCGCGCCGCTGTTCACACCGGCGACTATGACTCCGCTGAAACGTACGCATTGCGGGCGCTTGAACGCGACGCCTTCGACGAGCAGGCACACCTCACCCTGGTACGTGCTCTCAGCGCCGCCGGCCGGCACGGTCAAGCCCGCCAGCGCTATCGGGCGTACGTCACGAAAATGTGCGAGATCGACGTCGTGCCAGCCGCCTTCGACCACCGCACGCTATGAATTCGTCCAAGACCGCGTGAAGGGGCCAAGCTCGAGCAGGCGCTGGCCGGGGATCTCGCTCCGACGGCCGGTTGGCGGCCCAGTTTGGCCAGAGAGCTGACCACTTTGTCGGGCCCCGCGCTTTAGGATTGCCAGCGTGTGGCTGACCGTGCTCGGTTCGGTGGGAGCGCGGTCCGAGGGCCACGCTGTCGATCTTGGCGGCGCCAAGCAGCGGCGGGTGCTGGCCGCGCTGCTTGTCGAACCAGGCGCGGCGGTGCCGGTGCCGCGGTTGGTGGAGGCCGTGTGGGGCGCTGACGCGCCGGCCAGTGCGATTGGGACTTTGCGTGCGTACGTGGCAAATCTCCGAAGAGCGCTGGAGCCGGGGCGTACGCCCCGAGCCGAAACCGTTCTCACCAGCTCGCCGCTGGGATACCGGCTGCGGGTGGAGAGCGGCCAGCTGGACGCGCTGCGATTCCGCCAACTGGTGGCGTCGGCCGCGTCGGCGCGGGCGCACGGCCGTCATCTGGACGCGCTCAACGATCTCGACCGGGCGCTTGAGCTGTGGACCGGGCCGGCTTTCGGGGAGTTCGCGGATGCGTCGTTCGCGGCCACCGCGGCGGCCGAGCTGGAGGAGTTGCGGCTCGCCGCGCAGGAAGAACGGGCCGAGGCCGAGCTGGCCGCGGGGCGTACGGCCAGAGCCGCCGCCGGCCTTCGGTTGCTGGTCGCGGCCGAGCCGCTGCGCGAGCGCCGGTGGGAAATGCTGGCGCTGGCGCTTTACCGGAGCGGTCGGCAGGCCGAGGCGCTGGCCGCGCTGCGGGAGGCGCGTCGGATTCTGGTCGCCGACCTGGGCATCGAGCCGCGGCCCACGCTGCGCCGGCTGGAGCAGGCGATCCTCAACCAGGACGTGGACCTGGACCTGGCCCGAACCGGGCCGGAGTCGGCCGATCCGGGTCCGGCGGTCAGCCTCGCCGGCCGCGAGGACGTGCTGCGCGCGCTGCAGCAGTCGCTGTCGTCGGCCAGCGCAGGTCGTGGCCGGCTGTTCCTGGTCACCGGCGAGCCCGGCATCGGCAAGACCGGGGTGACCGAGGCGGCGGCCAGCACGGCCGCGGAGCGCGGCTTCACCGTCGTACTAGGCCGCTGCCCGGACGGCGAAGGCACCTCCGCGTTATGGCCGTGGGTGTCCGTGTTGCGTACGCTGCTGGACAAGGGCGGCCCGACTTTACGTGAGCTGGCCGCGAAATCCGGCCTTGGCGCGCTGCTGGACGTGGGTCGGGTGGCGGACCGCGCGCAGTTGCACACCGCCATCGCTGAGGTCGTAGCGGCAGCCGCTCGACTCCGGCCGCTGCTGGTGGTCCTGGACGACCTGCACTGGGCAGACCTGGACACCGTACGAGTGCTGCGCGTGCTGACCACGATGTTGCCGGAGCTGCCGCTGCTGGTGGTCGCCGCCAGCCGCGACGGCGCCGATCTTGCCGGCCCGGTCGCCGGCCTGGTCGCGCAGCTGACCGGCTGGTGGGCGACCCGCTGGCCGCTGCGCCGGCTCACCGAGCACGAGGTCGAGCTGGTGTTGGCCGGCCAGCCGGGCGCTGCCGAGCACCCGGACGCGGCCCGAGTGATTCACCGGCGTTCGGGCGGAAATCCGTTCCATGTGGTGGAGCTGGCCCGGTTGCTGCCCAAGGTCGGGCCGGTGTCGCTGGCCGAGGCGCTGCCACACGGCACCCGCGACCTGATCCAGCACCGGCTGGGCCGGCTGCCGGGCAAGGTCGAGCACATCCTGCTGGCCGCGGCGGTGATCGGGGAGGAGTTCGAGGCCGCCGTGTTGGCGGATGTCTGTGGCCTGTCCGAGGATGCGCTGTGGGAGGCGATGGAGGCGGCGCTGCAGTGGGGGCTGGTGACGGAGGGACGCGCGGTCGGGCGCTATCGCTTCAGCCACGCGCTCGTACGCGACACCCTCCGGGCCGCGGTCTCGCAGCTCCGGCTGGCCCGGTGGCACGCCAGAATCGCCGCCGCGCTGGCGAAATACGTGCCGCACACGCCCGATGGCGCGGACGACGTGCTGTCGGCGGTGGCGTTCCACTGGCTGGCCGCGGCCGCGGTCGGGCACGCCGAGGAGGCGATCGACGCGGGCCGGCTGGCGGCCGACCGGGCCGTCCGGATGCACGCCCACGCGCACGCGGCCACCCTGCTCGCCGCCGTGATCGACACCATCGACCGGTACGCCGTGCCGCGGTCCGCCGCCGACACCGCCCGGCTGCTGGACTTGCTCGTACGACTGGGGCGCACGAGCTGCCGGGCCGGATTGCACGAGCAGGCCACCGCCGCGCTCGGGCGGGCGATCCGGCTGGCCCGCGAGCTGGACGACGTACAAACTCTCGCGGTCGCGGCCACCACCTACAGCGCCGAGTCGTTCTGGTCGATGCGGGAATACCGGGCCACCGACCGCGCGGTCGTCGACGCGTTGCGGGAGGCCCTGCGTCAGTTGCCGCCGGACGACTCGGCACTGCGCTGCCTGTGCCTCGCGGCGGTCGCGGCCGAGCAGTACTTCGAGGTCGGACCGGACGGCCGGGAGCCGGATCGGCCGTCCGCGGCAGCGGTCGCGATGGCTCGCCGGATCGCCGATCCCGACCTGCTGCTGCGCGCGCTGCACCTGCGTCACCAGGCGATTCGGCATCCCGACACGCTGACCGAACGGCACGAGATCGTACGAGAGCAGGTCGAGCTGGCGGCCACCGCCGGCGTCACGTCGGACTGGGCGCCGCGAGTTTTGCTGCGCCGGGCGTTGACTTGGCTGGAGGCCGGTGACATGGCCGCGGCGCAGGCCGACATCGACGCTTGCGCGGTGGCGAACGAGCGCACCCAGCTGGTCGAGGTCGAGGTGCATCTGAGCTGGTGGACGGCCATGCGTGAAGGGCTCGCGGGGCGTACGCAGACGGCCGTCCGGCTCTCCCGCAAGGCGTACGACCTGCATCACCAAACCGTCTGGGGCGACCAGCCGGCGCTCACTGCGCAACTCGTGTCCTGGCAGCTTGACCAGGGCAGATACCAGGAAGCAGAGGCCGCGCTGCGGGGCCATCAGGACCTGGCCAGCCCGGTTTCGGCTGAGCATCTCGGTCTGGTGTCCGCGCTGCAGGGCAAGCTCGCGCAGGCCCGCGAGCAGTGCCCGCCGGCCGGCCGGCTGCCGGAGCCGCCGCCGGACTGGCTGTGGCTGATGCAGATGGCCGTACGCGCGTACACGTGGGCGTTATGCGGTGATGCCGAGTCGAGCCGGCACGCGTTGGAGCGGCTGCTGCCCTATTCCGGCCGCACGGTTACCACTGGTTCGGCGATCCTGTGTTGGGGCTCCATCGACCATTTTCTCGGTGCGTCCGCTGCCGCTGCGGGCGATATGACACTCGCGATTTCGTTGCTGCAGAAGGCCGTTCGACATAACGGCGAGATGGGTTGCCTGCTCTGGCAGGAGCGTTCGCAGGCCAAACTCGCCGAACTCGCCGCGTACTGATCCAATCGGTGTCCTATCCCTTTCCAATCCCGGCCGGCCACGCTCGTGCCGCCTGCGGATACGGAGGGATTTCGACCATGCGGACCTCCCTTGCCACCATCTGTACTCCAAACTCGCGATCGCCAGCCGTGCCGCCCGTTATCGAATGCCGCACGTTTGGTGCTTTTTCCGTTATCTCCGGCGGAATCTCCGCCGACACCGGTGGCCCGAAACAGCGCCTGCTGCTGGCCTTGCTGCTCTGCCGGGCGGGCTCGGTGGTCGGGGTGGGAGAGCTGATCGACGCGCTCTGGGCGGATACCCCACCTCGTACGGCCCGGAAGAACCTGCAGGTGTACATCTGCAAACTGCGCCGGGTTTTTGGCGACAGACTAGGATATGTCGGCCGCGGCTACCGTCTCCAGATAGGGCCGGACGAATGTGACCTTTTGCGTTTCGAGCGGCTCGCGCAGCATGGTCGGCAATCGTTGCGGGAGGGTGATGTGGAGGTGGCACTCGAGACTTTTGGTCAGGCTATTGCGCTGTGGCGCGAGCCGTTCGGCGACTTCGGCGGCTTCGGCGACGAGCCCTGCCTTGCCGCCGAAGTGACCCAGCGGTACGAGCTTTTCCTTTCCACCCTGGAGGAATGGGCCGAGCTGGAGCTGGATCGCGACTGCGCGGCCGTGCTGGACGTGTTGTCGGGGCACGTACGCTCGCAGTTGTTGCGAGAACGGCTGGGTGGGCTGTGGATGCGGGCGCTGGCCAGCGCCGGTCGCGCGAATGAGGCGCTTGCGCACTACGGGCTGGTGAGACGGGCGTTGGCGGACGAGCTGGGCATCGATCCCAGCCCGGAGTTGGCGCTCACCTACAGCCAGGTGATCAGCGGGAGCGGTCGTACGCCGGCGACTCGGCCGTTGGCGCTGGGCAACCAACTGCCCCGCGACCTGCCGGACTTTGTCGGCAGGGCAGCCGAAATCGACCAGGTAGCCGAGCGATTCGGTGCGGTGAACGTCCTCGTCGTATCCGGCCCCATCGGATCCGGCAAGTCGGCGTTCGCGGTCCACATAGGACACCTCGTACGAGACAATTTTCCGGACGGTCAGGTCATGCTCGACCTCGCGGAGGCCGACGGTAGTCCGAAAAGTGTGACCGCGGTAGCCGCCGAACTGCTGGACCTGATCGGAATCGGCGGGCAGGTCTGCCCGCCGTCGTCGGCGCTGGCCCGATGGCGGTCGTGGATCGCTCGCCGGCGGCTGCTTTTGGTGCTGGACAACGCCGTACGCGAAGACGTGGTTCGGGCGGTGCTCCCCGGCAGCCGTACCAGCGGGGTCATCGTGACCAGCCGACATCGGCTCAGCGGTGTCGAATCCGTGCTGCGGGTTACCCTTCCGCCCCTCACCGATACCGAGGGGGTCGAACTCCTCGGCCGGATCGCCGGCCGCGGCCGAGTGCTCGCGGATCGCCGCTCAGCGACGGAAATCCTCGACTGCTGCGAAGGTTTGCCTTTGGCCGTACGCATCGTCGGCGCGAAACTGACCGCCCTGCGGCACCTGCGACTGTTGGACTACTCCGCTCGGTTCCGGGATTCACCTTGCGTCCTCGACGAGATGGCGGCGGGCGAGTTGGAACTGCGGCCCCGGTACGAGGCTTTCTACCGCAATCTGACCGAACTGCAGAAAGCCGCGTACCACGCTGTCGCCTGGCTCCCACCACCGCCTTTCGAGCATGACCAAGTGATCGCCGCGCTGCCAGCTCCGGGCGTACGGGCACTGGAGTCGCTTTTCGAGTGCCATCTGCTGTCCGCGCCGGACCGTGAAGTCGGCCTCGGCTACGCCCGCTACGACATGCCCGCCTTCGCCTACTGGTTCTGCCGAAAACTCGCTTAGCTCATCGAGTGTGGGACATTGTGCCGCACTCAACGTCCGAGACCACACCGACAGCACACTGCTATGCCGATTTCTGTCTGAGGAATTGGAGGAACTCGTCGACCAGTTGCGGGCCGTAGCTGGCCGACGGTTCGGTGCAGCGGGGGCACGGCTGCGCGACGCGGATCGCCGTCGCGGCCTGATTTGCGAACAGGGACAGCAAATCCAGGTCGCCGAGGTCGGAACGGCACTGCTGTGCCGGGTCGAGCACCTGCAGGACCCCGAGCACGTCGTCGTCGGAGAGCAGGGGTGCGGCCATCAGTGCCTGTGGAACGTATTTTGTGGACTCGGCGAGGTCTCGGGCGAAAGATCGGTTGGCGGCCAGGTCGTCGGCGATCATCGCCTGCCCGGAGCTGACCACCCAGCCGGCGATGCCACGGTTCGCCGGCATTCGGGTGCCGACCAGGAAGTCCTCGCCTTCGCCCGCGACAGCCTGGAAAACCAGCTCGCCGGCCGGCTCGTCGAGTAGGAAGACCGAGCTCGCGGCGGCGCCGAAGATGGCCTTCGCGACCTCGACCACCGACTGCAAGAGAGCGCGCGTACCGGCGTCGGCCGTTGGCGCGAGATTGTGGGTCACGGCTGGTCTCCTTCTTCGGTGGCGTGCACGTTCGCCGCGGCGAGGTAGAGCACGGTCTTGAGCTGGAAAATCGTCAGCTGTGGGTGTTTTGCCAAGGTGAGTGCGCAAAGTCCGGCGATTCGGGGGGTGGCGAAACTGTTGCCGGTGGTACGGGTGGTGCCGCCGCCGGGCCACGCCACTCGCACATCCTGGCCCTGGGCGAAAAACTCGACCGGCGGTGACGGGTTGTAAAGATACAGATTCGGATCTTGCTCCTGATGACTGCCGACCGACAGCACCGAGCAGAACCGCCACGGAAAGCTGACGACTGGCGTGTTGTGAGCCGACGCGACGATCGCCGTGCGACGGAAATACGCTTCGTCTGCCAGCTCGTGCAGCTCATGCGCGAACTGTGTTCGCGTAGTAGAAAGGCTCATGTTTATGACGTCATAGCCCTGCTCCACGGCCCAGCGCAGCCCGGCCAGCATGAAACTGCCGGTGCCGCTGAACCGCTCGCCCAGCACTCGTACGCTGTAAAGCTCGCAGTCCGGCGCGAAGGCGCGGATGAGGCCCGCGCAGGCGGTCCCGTGCCCGCAGGTGTCGACATGATCGGTGGGACGCACTTGCGGTCCGTCAGTGCTGTTGAAAACCTCGTACGACGCAGTGATCGGACCGACGAGCGGGTGGTCGCCTTCGATCCCGCTGTCGATAACGCAGACTCGGATGCCCGCGCCGCGAGAACCACCCCACGCCCAGTCGGGCGTGACCCGGTCAATCTCGACCGCGGGGAGTTGAATGTCCGCCGGACCTTTGCCGCGCAGGCCCCAGCTGAGTTGGCGGGTCATACTGCTCCGATCGCTGCGGCAGCTTGGCAACCAACGACATGGCCTTTGCGACCAAACCATTCGGCCGCCCTTTTCGCCGCGGTGCTGGGCACACCGGCCGAGCGACAGGCCTGAGCGAGGTCGAGATAGGCGGTGGCGCGGGTGATGGGCGAGTCGGTCGTTTCGGCTGCCGCAACCGCGGCACGGGCCAACTGGACGGCTAGCCGGGCGTCGGTCTCGGTGATCGCCCGGGCGCCGAGATGATCGGCGGCCTCGGCGGGCGGGAAATCATCGCCGCCGTCCAACAGGGTTGGGTCGGGCCGCTTTCCGTTGCGTACCAGCACTCTCGCGAGGTCGCGGGAGGCATTGATCAGCAGCCCCGCATTCCCGGTGGCCTGGCACTGTGCGATCGCCTCTCGCAAAAGCATCTCGGCCTTTTCCCACCGCCCGGCCAATGCCTCGACTCCCGCGGTGAACAACGGCACAAAGGCCGCCGCTTCGGCGTAACCAAGGTCGCGGGCGAACCGATTTGCCGTGTTCAGGCACTCTTGTGCTTCGGTGTCGAGGCCCTGCAATGCGAAGAGGTTGGCCAGTGGATAGTTGAGCGTCAATACGACGATATCGTGGTCGCTGCCGTAACGTACGAGAAGGTCCTGGCACTGTCGGACCGCCTCGGTGGCCGGAGTGGGGCCTTGCCACAGCGAAATTCCGATGGCGCCGAGCGCGGTCGCCCGCTCTGGGGCAGCCTTCGCGACGACCGAATGTTGCAAGGCAGCCTCCAGTAGATCATCGGCCTTTCGGTACGAGCCCAGAGTCTGCTGTTCCTGGCCCAGTCGGACATACGCTCGCGCCAGTCCGAGATTGTCCTGTGCTGCCTGGAAAACCGGAAGTGCCTCGGTCGCGATCTCAGCGGCCGAACCGACGCCCGACTCCGGGTGCAGCGCCGCCAGTTGCAATTTGGCATGTGCGTACGCTCGTTGATCGTCGCCGGCCGCGGCCATGACTTCCCTCAGCAGTTGGTCGCCGTCGACGGTCCGGCCGGTCGCGAGCCACGTCTCGCCCAGGCTTTGTGCGGCCGCCTTCCACCACAAGTCGTCCTTTGTGGACAGTCGCAGCGCACGTTGGCCGAGGTCCGCCGACCAGGAGAGGTCGGCGCGGGCGAGTGCGGTGCGGGCTGCCTCGGTGAGGGCCAGCGCGGCCCGGCTCCGCAGGATTTCCGTCCGCTCGTCACGTAACCCCAGCTCGTGGCGGTGCAGATAGGCCTGCTCGAAATGGTGGCCTTCGGTGGCGATGCCGGTCCCCGGGGTGTCCGCCAGCCGCTCGTGCCAGTCGGCCCGGCGCCTCTTGCTGATGCCGCGATAGGTCACCTCCCGAAGCAGCCCGCTGCTGAATCGATAGCACCCGTCCTGCCCGCGTACCGGCTCGATGAGGCCGCGTCGTACCAGTTCGGCCAGCGGCGCCACCGTGTCGCTGAGCGCCTCGACCCTGGCCGGGACAAACTGCCTGCCGATGACCGCGGCCGCGCACAATGTCGTACGCTCTGCCGGCCGCAGGGCATCGATGCGCGCGGCCAGCACGGCGTTCACCGTGGCCGGCAGTTCGTCGGCATCGGCCCCCTCTTCCAGCATTGCCAGCAGTTGTTCAAGATAGAGCGGATTTCCCTCGGCCCGTTCGATCACCCGGGTCAGCAGGTCCGGCCCGTGCAACTGCAGTTCGAGCAGCCCAGCGGCCAGCTCGTGCGCCTCCACTGTGGACAGTGGAGCGAGAGCGAGATCAACGGTGGTCTCGACGCGCCCTGAACAAAGCAATAGCACGCGATCCTTTTCCAGCGCGGTGGCCACATGTGCGATGCCGTCGAGCAACATCTGGTCCGCCCACTGAAGATCGTCGAACAGCAATGCGACCGGCCGGTCCAGCCCGCGCAGCATCGCGGCCGTCGCCGCGTACGTGCTTTCCGGTGACCGTCCAGGAGTGCCGTCGTGCAACAGGCCGGTCCGCAGTACGTGATCCGAATGCTCCAGCGGGCTGCGGTCCTCAGCCTTTTCCAAGATCTGTCGCAACGCCTGCCCGAGTGGGGTGAGGCTGGCTTCGTCGCGGTACGGGTGGCAGCGGCCGGCCCCGACCAGCGCCTCGCCGTCCGGTAGACCGGCCAGCCATTCCTGGAGCAACCGGGTCTTGCCGATGCCGGCCTCGCCGGAAACCGTCACCAGCCGGCCGCCGTGGCCGTCGCGTACGCCCGCCCATGCCGCCCGCAGTCGCCCGAGTTCGCTTTCGCGTCCAACAAAAGCCGCTCGGTGACCATCGACAGCGTACGGTTGCAGGCTGGTCAAACGAAAAGCCGCGACAGCGTCCCGCTTTCCTTTCAACGTCACCGGACCGAGCTTGTCGACTGTCGCGGCGGTGCCGAGCAGTTCGCGGGTAATAGGACCGATGAGCACTTCGCCGACGCCGGCGTTCTGCTCCAGTCGCGCGGCCACATTGACGACCTCGCCGGACACCAGGTTCTCGTTCGTGCCCTCCTGTGCGGTGGCAACGACTTCTCCAGTGTTGATACCGATTCGTACGGCCAGCTGGCAGCCCAGGGTTCGGCTGAGATCCTCGTTCAGTTCGGCGAGGGCCGCCACCATGTCCAACGCGGCCGCGGCAGCTCGGTGCGCGTCGTTCTCATGCACTGTCGGGATCCCGAAAACGGCCATCACCGCGTCCCCAATGAATTTCTCCACCAGCCCACCGTGTGCTTCGATCTGGTCTCGCATCACGTCGAAATAGCGCAGCACGACCGATCTCAGGGTTTCCGGCTCCAGGATGCCGGAAAGCTCGGTGGAGCCGACCAGATCGCAGAACAACGCGGTGACGAGTTTTCGGCGCTCTACCTGAGGAACCGGCGTAGGTGGACACGGCGAGCCGCAGGACGGGCAGAACCGGGCAGCTGCCGGCAGCGCGGCGGCACAGGCGACGCAATGCATTTCTTTGCCTGCCTAGAAAAGCGCCGCGCCGGCCACCGCGGCATGGGCCTGGACCTCCGGCTCGACGGCGTCCAACCGGGCCTTGATGTCGACGATGAGGTCGAGTTCTCCGGGCGTGAGCTCAGCGAAAACCGCCAGCTGCTCATCGGTGAACGTGTCCATCGGGAAACCGGCATCCGCGAGCGTACGTAGGTTGGCCTCATGATCGGTCATCGTGCTGATCCTTTCCGGTCGGACGGCTCAAACTGTCGAAAAGGGCGATCAGCGCGCTCGCGGTATGCAGGGCGCTGGTGCGGATGGCGAATCGATGCGATGGTGGCGGATCGAGCTGTTCGAGGATCGCGAAGACGGCGTCACTGTGTCCGCCGTCGACCTCGGCGTGATGGCGCAGCGTACGAAAAGCTCGCGCCGGCAGACCCGTTCGCTCGAAAAGCAGGGCGGGCAGCAGTGCGGAAGGGGCGTTTGCCTCTAGTACGGCCAGATAGCCGAGCAACGCGACAGGGTCGTAGTGCTGGATCCAGTAATACTGCGGTCCGACCAGCCGCGCCGCGAGCGCCGACGGTGGGCTGGCCCGTACCGCGTCGGGGTCGAGCCCGACGGCGGCCACATCGTCGAGCAGCCAGTCGTCGTGGCCGAGTTCCTCTTCGACATGTTCGGCGAAATAGTCGCGCAGCACGGGGTTGGTGGTCTGCGCGCCGGCCATCACCATCAACGGCACCGATGCTCGTAGGACCGCGTGCATTTCGGCCAGGTAGCGCGAATACCGTTCCCGTAACCCCATTGGTTGCCAGAGGGCCGCCGAACTTCGCTGGATCGCCGGCGTCACCAACTCCAGCACCGCTCGCAGGTCATTCATCCGCTGCCTCCGCGCTGCCGACCAGGTGGGAATATCGTCCGCTTCCGTGCCTGCGCAGCAAAGCCGCCGGTCCACCGGCCAGTCCACGGCGGATCGCGGCCGCCTCCAGCAGTTCGCCGGCTGGGCCGTCGGCCTTGGCCACCCATTGCGTCGCGGCCGGCGAGTCGCTGAGCCGGTGGCAGGTTGTGCAGTAGTCGTCGGGAGGTTCGGCCGTACGGCTGGCGATGTGCAGTGGCCCAACCGTCCGGACCATCCGCAGCATCGGCAGGTTTTTGGCTCTCTCCAGGACAGCCGGCCAGGTCGCGGTGTCGATTCGGCCCAGGCTCAGATGATCTGGGCGGGTACGACCATCCACCACCGCCTGGTTGCAACAGGCGGTCACCCGTCCGTCTGTCGTGATCACCGGCCAGGCCGCCATCGCGCAGGGCGCCACCAGCGTGGGATCCGGCAGCGCGGGCCGGCGCGCCCAGGCGGCCGCGCGGCCGATGGGGCGCAGCTCGCTGACCAACATCGGTACGGCCGCGCCAAAACGGGCGACGACTTCCTCGCTTACCTCGGCCAGATACGGGTCGTCGGGCCCAGTCCCGACCACGTGCAGACTGGTCGCTACGCCCGACCGAAGGAGGTCATGCAAAGCACCGAAGACGTTCTCGCGGGCTACCTCGCGTTCGTGGAAAACGTCCAGGCTCAGCGAGAAATGGTCGACAGCGCGGGCGACCTCCCGGATGGATGGCGGGATGCCTTTGCCCTGGGCGAAAAACGCACCGGAGAGCACTGCCGTACGAGTGCCGGCGGACCGTACGAGCCGGGCGGCTTCGACCACCAGCCGTGGCCGGGTCAGCGGCTCGCCGCCGGTCAACATCAGCACCTCGGGACGGCATTTCGCGGTGAAGGTGGACAAGAAGCGAAGGAGCGCGGTCGCGTCGAGCTGTCGGCCGGCGAGAGTCGCCGCCGATGCGCAGTGGGCGCAGCTGAGTGGACACCGCTCGGTCACCGTCACCAGCGCGCCGGCGCCGATCACCTGACGCAGGGCCATCATTTCAGCCAGCCGCATCGCCCACCTCCCTCACCGCGCCTAGGGTGTGTCTCCTCATTCCAGGTGGATGAGGAGACACGTCCTAGTCTCGTGTGGCCGGCTGTCAGCCGCTTAAAGCTCGGTATATCCGCAGATCAGCGGCCCACTTGGCGGGCCAGCGCGAGTCCTGCGACGCATCGAGATAGGCGGCTAGCTGGGTTTTCACCGAGCGCATACCGAATCTCCACCGGACGTTCCTAGGTTGGCGGCCAGTACCGGTGAGAGCAGGCCGGTGCCCCGCCAGAACAAGGAGGACTCGCCATGTCCGAAAAGAACACCGCCCCGGAGCCCGAAGAGACCACCGAGGCCGACGAGGTCGAGGCGCACGGCGTGCTGGGCCTGCAGAAGCTCGACACCGACAAGGGTGGCGCGCCCGGCTTCAACGAACCGGCCATGAGCTGCAGCTCGTGTGTGGCCGGGACCGTCTGCACCGCCAGCTAACGCACCGAAACAGGACACGCGGGGTGGGGAGCCTGTCTTTCGACACGGCTCCCCACATCGCGTCTATGGGCATGAGCCTCTGCAAGACCACCTGACGATCTGAAAACCGAACCTCGAGGAATGGGGCGAGCCGCGATGCTGGTCGACTGGGAACAGATGTTGTCCTATATGACGCACCATCCGCGATGGTTCGAGAACTTCACCCGGCGATCTCCCAGCAGCGACTTTCTTCGGCACTATCGGGAAATCATGCCCGGCGGCTGGCCGCTGCGTCGGCACGGCTACTGGATGATCGCGGAGCCGCCAGACACCCCGATGCCGGACCAGGGTTGGAAACTGCACGTCAGCGCGACCTCCGGCACTGGTGCCGACACCTTGCGGCTGGCCCTGCCGGTGCTGCGCGATGCGGGCGTACGCTTCAAATTCCTGATGGACCCGGCTGCGCTTATGGAGGCCAACGGCAAGTCCTACGGCCGAGGTTCGAGCGGGAAATTCATCGCCGTCTACCCAGCCGATGAGCAGCAGTTCCACGCTGTTGCCGAAGATCTGACCAAGGCCTTGGCGGGCTTTGAGGGGCCGTACATTCTCTCCGACCGGCGCTATCCCGGGTCACGCGTGGTCTTCTATCGTTATGGCGGCTTCAAAAGCCTGCCCAAGCTGCGCCCGACCGGACTGCGTGAGCTGATGATCGCCGAGCCGGACGGCACCCTGGTCCGTGACCTGCGCACTCCCTACTGGTCGATGCCCGACTGGGCCGACGACCCGGTGGCCCGGAAATTCGCGCCCAGTAGGGAGATCGACAGCGAGACCACCGCCTTGGCGGGCGGTCGGTTCACCGTCGAGAGCGCGATCAGCTTCAGCAATCGCGGTGGCATCTACAAGGGCATCGACACCGAGGCAGGTGCCGAGGTGGTGTTGCGGGAGGCACGGCCGGGTGTGCAGGTGGGGCCGAAAGGACGTGACGCCGTTGATCTGCTGCGCCACGAGTACGACCTGCTGAGCGACCTTGCTGACACCGGCCTGTTCGTACGACCGATTTCCTTCTTCACCCAGTGGGAGCACGCCTTCGTCGCCCAGGAATACATTGAGGGATCCCACATCGGGTATCTCAGCATCACCCAGAATCCTGTCTACAGCCTCGATCTGAGTCCGGAAAGCCTCACCGAGTATTACCAGCGATTCCGTGGTTTGTGGTTGCAGGTCGCCGAGGCCGTCGCGGTCGCCCACGAGCGGGGCATCGTGCTGGGCGACCTTTCCACGACCAACG
Organism: Fodinicola feengrottensis; assembly: GCF_039530045.1. Taxonomy (NCBI): domain Bacteria; kingdom Bacillati; phylum Actinomycetota; class Actinomycetes; order Mycobacteriales; genus Fodinicola; species Fodinicola feengrottensis. Next base: position 85,223 of record NZ_BAAANY010000004.1, read on the forward strand.
TGATGGTCACACCGGACGACAAAGTTCAGGTGATCGACCTGGAATGCGCCTTCCACGAGGGCGTCGACGAGGGCGCCCGGATGTGCACATGGGGGATGGTGACTAAGAAAGCCGCCACCAGCCAGACGGGCGACCGCAGGTCCGACTACTACGCCCTCGGTGGCGTACTGCTCAGCTGTGTGTTGGTCTGCGCCCAGGTCGATGCCGTCAACCGGGATATTCCCCGTCAGTTGCTCAAAGAAGTGGCCGCCGACCTGAACCTGCCGGTCGAGCTGACTTCGTTGATCGAGGACTTGCGGGACGAGGACGCGCCGCTGCCGGACCCGGATGTCATTCGCAAGCGCATCGCGGACATTCCGTTCGGCACCGCCTGGCAAACCGCTCCACCACTCGCGAAGCCGCTGGTGCCGGATCCAATCTCCAGTGACAGCCTGCACAAACGGATCGACGCGACGCTCGAGGGCGTGGTGGAATACATGTGTACGACGGCTGATCTCAGCCGCGAGGACCGCTTGTTCCCCTCCGACCTGCTGGTCTTCGAAACCAACCCGCTTTCGTTGGCGTACGGCGCGTACGGGACTCTCTATGCCTTGCACGTACTGGGCGCGGAGGTCTCGGATCCGTTCCTGTCGTGGGCTCTACGACACTCAACCGGACACGATGCGATGCCACCCGGTCTCTACTACGGGAGCGCCGGAGTCGCTTGGGCGCTGTCCGCGATGGGCCACCAGGAGCTGGCCGTCCAGACCCTGCGTACCGCTGGTGAGCATCCGCTTTTACTGGACGAGCCAGGAATTCTGGCCGGATCGGCCGGTCACGCAATGGCCTGCCTGCGGCTCTGGCGAGACACCGGGTTGACCGAGTTCCTCGACCGCGCCCGAGAAATCGGTGCACAGCTTGCCAAAACCGCGGTCCGCGAGGACGATCGCGCACATTGGCCGGTTGACGAGGACACCACTATCATCGGTTACGGTCAAGGTGCCTCAGGTGTCGCGATGTTTCTGCTCGGCCTGCATGCGGCCACCGGTGACCGGGACGTGCTAGCGCTCGGCCGGGCGGCGCTGGACTTCGATCTCTCGTGCGCTGAACCGACGCCTAGCGGCTTTTTGTCTTTCCCGGCCGCGGTCGCGACCGACGGCAAGCCGTCGGAAAGTCTGCGCCAGTATTGGGACAAGGGCACCGCCGGCGTCCTCACCACGCTCCTTCGTTATCACCACGTCACAGGAGATCCGGCGTTGCGGCAGTGGATCGAGGACATTTTGCCGGACGTACGGCACAAGTTTGTCGCCTTCCCGCAGCTTTTCCACGGTGCCAGCGGCATCGGCAACGCGCTGCTGGACGCGTACGAGTTCCTCGGCGATCCGGAGTTGCTCGGTGACGCGCAGCGGTCCGCCGCGGTCGTCCTGTGCAATGCCACCGAGCGGCCGGAAGGCATTGTCTTCCCGGGAGAACAGGTCATGCGGGAAAGCTGCGACCTCGCTTCCGGATCCGCCGGCGTCGCGTTGTTCCTCGATCGTCTGCGGCGGGCCCGGCCGGGTGCCCGGACCAACCCGAACTTCGTGCTGGACGACCTGCTGGAGCGTGACGCATGACGCTGGCGGCGGGGCGGGTGGCCACCACCGTCCCGCTGCGGCGCAACCGGCAGTTTCGGTTGCTGTGGATCGGTCAGGCGCTGTCGGATTTCGGCTCGTCGATGACATCTTTGGCCGTACCGTTGGCATTGTTGGCGGCTGGCTATTCTCCTTCCGCCGCTGGAATTATCGGCACCGCCATGCTCATAGTAGGCCTCGCGGTCCGAGTGCCAGCCGGCTATCTGGCCGATCGCTGGGATCAGCGCCGGCTGATGCTCGGCTGTGACCTTGCCCGGCTGGTCGCGGTCGCGGCGGTCGCGTTCTGCGTCTTCGTTTGGGGACTGCCGCTGCTGGTGGCGTTGGGGCTGGTGGTCGTGTCGATCACCGCGCAGGAGATTTTCCAGCCAAGCCAGAGCAAAATCGTCCGGCGAGCGGTGCCGGGGGAGCAGTTGGGGACGGCGGTTTCGCTCAACCAGGCGCGTGCGTACGGCGCGAGCATCGCCGCACCGGCGGTGGCCGGACCGCTGATGGCTCTCTGGCCCTGGGCACCTTTCACCGTCGACGCGTTCACCTTCGGGGTTTCCGCGCTGTGCGTGGCAATGTTGGCCCGAAATCGGCTGGTCGCGCGTACGGCCGAGGTCCGCCGCGAGCGGTTTTTACCGCAAATCGCGGCCGGCTGGCGATATCTGGTCAAAGACCGGTTCCTGCGCTGGTCTTCGGGGTATTTCGCGCTAGCCAACGTAATTTTCTCGGCCTTCGGCTATGCGCTGATTCTGGGCACCGCCCGCCAGGCCGGCGGTGCCGCCGCGGCCGGTGTGGCGGTCAGCTTCGCCGGAATAGCCGGCCTGACCGGCTCTTTGATCGCCCCGTACGCGAAACGCCGTTTGCCGCTTTCGGTGGTGCTCGCCGCCGGCCCCACCATGAGTGCCGTCCTGCTGGCGATCGCCTGGGCCGGTGGCGGGGTCATCCCGTTCGTCGCAGCGTTTTCCGCACTGTGCCTGCTCACTCCGGTCATCGGGGCGGTGCTCGCGACCATCATGGCCAAAGTGGTGCCGGAAGACATCTACGGCCGAGTCACCGCGTCGAGCAGTTTCCTCGCCCAAATCCTGCAACCGTGCGGCCCGCTGGCCGCCGGCATCCTGCTCTCGCAACTCTCCTTCGGCACCACCGCCGGCCTTTTCGCGCTGGCGCAGGGTGCCCTCGCCGTACTCGCCTTCACTATCCCTACCCCCGCCGAACCCATCGGGACGTCTAGCGGCGAGGGCCTTGGTTAAAAGCGATGTCTACTGCGGGGGCGAGGGGCCCTCGGTTGAGAGCGGTGTGTGCTGGGGAGGTGCGGCCTTGGTTGAGAGCGGTGTGTGCTGCGGAGATGAGCGCCTTGGTTGAAAGCGGTGTGTGCTGCGGAGATGACGGCCCGGTTGAAAGCGGTGTGTGCTGGGGAGATGGGCGCCCTGGTTAAGAGCGGTGTCTGTGAGGGTGCGGCGTCTCGTCTACCAGCCATCGGAAAATCCCGCCCCGCCACCAAAGACCGGTGGCGGGGCGGGATTTTCC
>NZ_BAAANY010000004.1:88368-134117 GCF_039530045.1 Fodinicola feengrottensis
CTCCTGCCGGAGGGGCGACAACATCGGCCTGGCGGCCGATGGCGCCGGACGGGGCTGGGTCCCGTCGAAGTTGACCAACTTGATGGAAATGGTGACGGTCTCGCGCGGGGTGGGGTACGTGGGGCTGGGTCCCGTACAAAGTTGACCACTTTGGTTTAGAGGTGACAGTCCCGCACGGGGTGGGGCCGAACGGGGGCGTGCGAGACCCTAACTTTTTGGCGCATGGGGGTTGGATATGCTGGGTGAAAGGTCTGGGAATGGGGGAAACGAGGTGCTTCAGCCGGCGGGGTTCTGGCATCGGGCGAGTGGGGTGGGGATTGACCTTGTGCTGACGGTCGTGGTCGGGGTGGCCGCTTATCTGGTTGGTGGCGGGCATCGGATCGAGGGCGGCGTGCACGTCACCTGGCAAGTCCCGGTAGCGGTGGTCGGGTTCTCGGTCTTCAATCGGATTCTGGTGCAGTGGATATTCCGCGCCAGCATCGGAAAGCTGATTGTTGGCTTGCGGGTCGTGACGGAGTACGGCGAGCGGGCCGGCTTTTGGCAGCTGGTCCGATACTGGTTCCGCAACAGTTTTCTGGTCGCGGTGTTCGCCGCAGAGCTTGGTGGCGGAGCGAGCTCAGGTCTGGACCCGGGCAAGAGCCGACTGATCGTCGCGGCGAGACATCAGCCGCTCGATGCGCCGACGCGTACGAGGGCCTGACGACTGACCGACAACGGCCTCACCATTGCCCTCAGATGGCGCGTACGGGTATAACTTTCGCTATTTAGCACTAACTGTCGTTCGGGCGGGAGCGACGGGTAGCCGTCTTCGGTCGTGAGGACCGTCGTCTCAGGGAGAGCCAGCATGCGTACGTCCCCCGCCAAGGCGCTTTTGCGCGCAGCGCTACCCATAGTTGTCAGTGCCGCGATGGTCGGTGCCGTCCCGGCAGCCGGTGGTGCCGCAGCAGCGAGCCCGGCCTTCCCAGCCCACTATGCGGCGCCATACCTGGAGATCGGCAGCTACAACGCCGACGACATGGCGGGGAATATGAAGGCCACCGGTACGAAGTTCTTCAAACTCGCCTTTCTGAGCGCGAACTCCGGCTGCAGTTCCTACTGGGAGGCCGACGACAGCGAGGGCGTCGGAGGGTTCAAGTCGCAGATTAACGCGTTGCAGGCCGCCGGCGGCGAGGTGATGCCGTCCTTTGGTGGCGGCGGGGGCCACGAGGTCGCGCAGACTTGCACGAACACCACGAGCCTGACCGCGGCGTACGCGAACGTCATCAACACCTATTCGGTGCCACGGCTGGACTTCGACATCGAAGGACCGATCCTGGACGACAGCACGTCCAATTCTCGACGCAATGCCGCGTTGGCCGCGCTGCAGACGCAAAATCCGGCCGTACAGGTCGAATACACGCTCCCGGTGGCCCCGAATGGCCTGCCGTCCGAGGAAATGGGACTGCTCCGGGACGCCAAAAGCAAAGGGGTGAAAGTCTCCGTAGTCAACTTGATGACAATGGACTTCGGCGACGGGGAAAGCGCCCTCAACAACGCTATTTCGGCGGCCAAGGCAACCGCGAGCCAGTTGGCGAACCTTTACGGGATCTCGGTTTCGGCCGCGTACGCGATGATTGGTCTGACTCCGATTGCCGGCAAGAATGACGACGACGAGAATTTCACCCAGGCCAACGCGAAAACACTGGAAACATTCGCTGCCAGCAATGGTGTTGCCGAGCTGTCGTTCTGGGAGATGTACAGTTTCGACAAAAAGACCGGCTACGCGTATTCGAAGATTTTCAACGCCATCACCAGCTGATCCGGCGTCCGGCCGCGTCGCCATCTCCTGATGCAGCCGCGGCCCGTCGCAGCCGACGCACGATTTTGATTGACAAATCGCTCATACAGTGAGGGTAGTGGGCATCCTAGTCGGCCGAGAGGTGCGTACGGGCGAGATCGACGATGGACGGCTCGGCCAGCGGAGTGATCAGTACGAGCTGAGCGAGTGACCCGGAAATGGTCACCGGGCGCGTCTTCGACGCGTCCAGAGCCGCGATGAACCGCCAGGCGACCAGGTTGGCGACATCCTCGCGTACGTCCGCGTCGACCCACGCGGTCGCGATCAGCGCGAACAAAGCGGCCTCGGTGACCCAGTCCTCAGGACCGAAGGCGAGGTCTATAAGGACCGCGCGACGGGTCGACTCACGCCAAGGCTGGTCGGCGTCGTGGTGGGCGATGCCAAGGCAGGCCCAGGCCTGGACGGCGCGAATCCACTCCGGCCACTGGGTCGGATCCGGTGCCGTCGGCGGATGGACGAGGACGCCGAGGAGGTCGGTCAACGGCAGGCTGGCGAGGCGTACGGCGTCGTCGAACGCGGCCGGAAGATGCCGCCATCGCCACCCGGCAAGCGATTCCAGCGCCTCCAGCGCGTTCTCGGACGGCGGCCGCACCGCGGGTTTCCCGTCCGGACGCCACACGAGATAGTCCATCGCGGCCTGCGGCACCTGCGGGTGGAACTGCGGCACCGGCAACCACGCGTCCGGCTCAGGGCGGTCAGTGATGGTGATCGTGAAGTGTGGAAGCGCGCGCTCGCAGGCAAGCAGTGCGCTCGGCGGCTCAGGGGCCGACAGCGTCAACGTCAGCGATCCGCCGTCGTCGCCAGCGCCCTCCTTTTCGATCACCTGAGCCAGAACATCGACCACGGCCTCACTGGCCGCTGGGATCGGGCCGAGCCAGTAGCGCGTACGAGCGCCCTGTTGAAGCACGTTGTCCGCGTGCCCGTTGTCCGGATGGGCGGCCACGTAGTCGGCGAGCGCCACCAGGTGGGCTGGGTCGTCGTCCCGCCGAAAGCGCATGCCGCAGGCGGTCGGGAACGCGCTCTCGTCGTCCGGATCCTGCTCAAGCGCGCGCTCCACCCATGCGAGGCCCTCCTCGGCCCGGCCGTCGCCTTCCAGTAGCTCGCCGATGTCGGTGAACAGCGCCAGGTTGCCCGGGTCGTACGACAGCGCGCGCAGCCATGCCTGTTCCGCGTCCGCGATGCGTTGCTGCGCCCGGTACGCGTAGCCCAGTGCCAGCGCCGCGTGGAACGACGGTCGCAGCTGCTCGGAGCGCAACGCGAGGTCAGCGGCACGTACCGGATCGCCCATCCGTCGTACGAACATCGACGCGCTGACGAACAGCGCTGCGGCGCTCGGATGGGCGCCGAGCGCGGCGGTGATGAGCTGCAGGTATGGCTGGAAGGGCGCCCGCCGGTCGGCGCCGACCGGGTCGGCCATCACGCCGAGCAGCCGGCCGACCCAGCCGCTGAGGTCGTCCGGGTCCAGGTGAGCCGCCAGCGCCGGGTCGAGAACCCACGGCACGGCTGCCCAGTGGCCATCCGGGTCGTGGCATTGCGCGGAAACCAGCAGGTTCAGCGCCTCGGTGGCCTGGCCGTGGGCGGCGAGCATATGCGCCCGGGCGACCACTGTTCCGAGGTACGCCGGCTGCTCGGTCGAAAACAGGTCCAGGTCGCCGAGCGTGGCGAGCAACTCGTGCGCCTCGGGCAGCGTCGGGGCGCAGACGAGCGCACGGGCCACGTGGTCGGCGGCGTGTTGGCGGTCGCCCTCGTCGAGCGCGATCCGGGCCATGCAGAGCTCGCCCTCGGCCTCCAGCCGCGGGTCGGCGACGCCTTCTGCGTTGGTCATGAGGTCGTACCCTGCCACATCCCAAGGCCCTCTCGGGCGGACGGTCCGGGGCGATGTTTGGGCAGGCAGCGCTGCACTTTAAGGGCACGTTAACCGTACTGAGGATGCTTGTCCCATCAGATTGACACGTCTTCCGGCAGGTGGTTCAGATGATGGAACGTCTACCAGTTCTTCTTCACGCTCGTGACCCGATTTCCTACGCGGGGATCAAGGGGCAGTTGGCTCCGCGTCCTGAGGTTCGGATCGTCAGCAACGACGAGTGGCAGTCCGCGCAGGTCGCGTTGGTGGTGACGGACCGGATCGATGAGACCGCGATTCGCGCTCTTCGTGGCCTGCGGGCTCGTGGGATCAACCGGTTGGTGATCATCGCGACTCAGATCGAGGAGTCGGAGCTGGTGGCGGTCGTGGAGATCGGTGTCGCCGGTCTGGTACGCCGCGCGGAGGCTACCGCTGAGCATTTGGTGACGGTGTTGAAGTCGGCCGCGGCCGGCGATGGGGCGGTGCCGCCGGATTTGCTGGGGAGGTTGCTTAACCAGGTCGGTCAGCTGCAGCGGCAGGTGCTCGGCCCGCGGGGGTTGACCTTCTCCGGTCTGGCGGAGCGGGAGGTGCAGGTGCTGCGGTTGGTGGCGGACGGGTTCGACACCGAGGAAATCGCGCAGAAGCTGTCGTATTCGCAGCGTACGGTCAAAAACGTGCTGCACGACGTGACCAGCCGACTGCACCTGCGCAACCGCTCCCACGCCGTCGCGTACGCCCTCAAACACGGCCTTATCTAGCCCGCAAGAAGACGGTATGGGCGGCACCCGGTTCACGGGCGCCGCCCATAGGCATGTTGGAGTTTTCTAAAACCGCCGACAAAGCCGCCATTTCGTACGTCCTCTAGCCTGTGCTTCAGTCCGCCGGTATTTCCACCGCCTGCCGGGGAGACGGGCCGAGCAGGAAGAACACCGCGATAACCGCGGTCAGGGCCAGCGTGATCCACGGGTGGATCTGGCTCAACAGGGTGGAAACGAGATATACGGCGAGGCCCAGCAGATAGCGGCGGCCGACATCGCGCCGGAACGCCGCGCTGATACCCGGAACCAGCAGGTCCCGGCGGGCGGCGTGCCGCCAGATCAGGTTGAAGGCCAGCGCGCACGCGGTCAGCGTCCCGCCGTACAGCAGCATCGCCGTACGTCCGTCCGCGTCGTTGAGGTGATGCTCGGCGACCAGTCGGGTCGGCAGTGGCAGGAACGAAACGAAAATCAGCAGGAACAGGTTGCTCAACAGCAGCAGTTGGTCGACTCTCGCGATCGTACGGAAAAGCGTGTGGTGGTTGGCCCACATGATCCCGATCTGCAGGAAACTCGCCGCGTACGCACCGATTTGTGGCCAGGACGCCAACAACGCGGCCGCCAACGACTGACCGTGTTCCGGTTCGACGTGCACGTCCAGGATCAGCAGCGTGATGGCGATCGCCAGCACGCCGTCGCTGAAAGCCTCGAGCCGGGCCGCGTCACCGCGCTCAGCGCCTCCGGCCCACCGGGAAAATCGCCCCGAACCGTCACTCACGCCGTCTCCCACCCCTCGCGGTCAGTACCGGTTCCGGATCTTAGCGACTCCCGCCTCCGCGAACTTGACTGTGAGGTCGCGAATATCGGCTGGAGTGGCAGCTGACCTAGTTTTCCGGCGGCCGAAGTTGGGCATCGGCGACCGATGCAGTGCAACTGGTAATGCGATCAACTACAGCGGAGGCCGGCTTCTGGTCTGGCCTTGTCATCGGGGCAGCCGCGGCGGTCGCGACGAGACCTCCAGCTCCGCCAGGACGGTCCCCGCTCCCCGTTGGCGAACCTTTGACGTCCTTCGCGAACTCGGCGTTTTCGCTGACGACACGCCGATAACCACTACCAAAACGTCGATTTCGCGGCGTGGTTCAGCAAATCCTGTCCACTGCGGACGGTCGTGCCTTCCTCGGTGGCGAAGGTGAAGGTCAGGGCTTTGCGGGCCTGGTCGATCAGGTCCAGCATCGCCTGATGATCGGGCGCCTGCCCGGAAACAATGTCCAGCCGCTGAGTGCCCACACCGTCATGGATGGCACCACCTGGCGACACATACCGCCGATAGCTGACGATCCCGGGCAGCCGGCTGACCTCCCCGATTCCTTTCACCGATACCAGTGTGCCGCGCAGCCGCGGGGCCGGGGTCGCGAAGGAGAAGAAGACGCCGTCGTACCGCGGCGGCGGCAGGCGTACGTCCTCGCCGAGGGCCACCAGTGCTGCCGTACGAACGAAATCCAGGCCGGCCGCGCGCACCGAGATGCCGTTCAGGTAGCCGGCCAGCCGGCCGTTCACCTCGATGATCCGCGGCCCGTCGTTGGTAAGCTTGATTTCGGTGTGCACCATGCCGAACCGGACGCCCAGCGCTTGGATCGCGGCCGTTGTGAGGTCCAGCACCGCTGGTTTCTCGGCTTCGGGCAGGACGGCTGGCCAGAATTCACCGACCTCCCGGAAAGGCGGCAACATCGGCAGTTTCCCGGTGATCGCGAGGTGTGCGATCCGGCCGTCGCAGACGGTGCTCTCCACCGAGACGTAGTCCGCGAACGGTCCGGACGCGCGGCCGCGCAGGAAATGTTCGAGCTGCATCGGGAACGGCGTTCCGCGTTCGGCGAGCCGGCGTACCAAATCGGCGCCCGCGTGCGGGTCCTCGATCGGGTACGCGTCCCGGCTTCCCTGTCCGCGTACGGGTTTCAGGACGGCCGGCGTACCCACCAACTGTACGCACCGGTCCCAGTCGTCCGGGCCGGCGACCAGCGCGGACGGCACCGGATCGACGGCCGCCAGCCGGGCCCGCTGCAGGCTCTTGTCGGTGACCAGCGCGGCTACTTCCGGAGAATGGCCGGGAAGATCGAGCTCTTCGGTGAGGTTGGCGGTCAGTCGTACGCGCCGCTCGCTGAAGGTGAGTACGGCGTCCGGCCTAAGGGCACGCACCTCGTCGATGGCTTCTTCGGGGATGTGTACGCAGGTGGCCAGATCGTCGATGAGCGGTGCCATACCGTCGTTGTGATCCGATGGCGGCAGCGCGAAAACGACCTCGCCGACCTCCTTCAAGCCGGTGACGATCTCCGCCGGCGAGACAGCACCTTCGTCATAGACAACAACGATTCGCGGCATTTTCGCGGCCCGCCTCACGCCAGCAGGCGGCTGAACTCCGCCGCCAGCGCCGGTTCGCGGAGCAGGTCCAGCGTGGTGATCGCCGCCACCTGCATGATGGTCGCCGCCGGCAACAGAGGCGCCCAGTAGCTCCGAACGTCCTCGTGGGCGTACATGCAGACGACCGCGGGACCGGCGTAGTGCTGCGGAGTGTGGTGCTCCTGGGCGAAAAGCGCGCCGGCGAACAGCACCATCCGGCGGTAGAAATCGGCGGCCGGCAAGCCGTCCTCGAACCAGCGGAGCTCGGCCAAGTCCCGTACGACGCTGTCCAGATCGGTCAGGTCCCGACCGAGTTTGTTGCGTACGGTGCCCAGTTGAAATTCCACCAGCTCGGTGAGCCCGAGCCCGGGGTCCATTTCCGGATAGTCGCCGGACGGCCCGGCCATCACCAGCGTCGGCACGTCTTCGCCGCTTTCGGTGAGGATCCTGGCCATTTCCTGGGCGACGACCGCGCCGGAACAGAATCCGGCAAGGTGGTACGGGCCCTGCGGCTGGAAGGCGCGCAGCTCCTGAACGTAGTTCGCGGCCATGTCACGGATGGACAGGAATGGCCGGACCTTGGCCGTACGGCCGCGGTCCTGGAATCCGTAGACCGGCCGGCCCTGCCGGAAGTTCTCTGCGATAGTCCCGAAAAACTGGGCGTGGCCGGTGCCCATCGGGACGCAGTAAAGCGGCTCACGAGTGCCGTCGGCGATGATCGGCACCAACGCGGCCGGCGCGGCCGGATCGGTCGGATCGATGCTCTCCCGCCAGACCCGGCCAACCAGATCATCGGTGGGCGAGGTCGGCTGCGGCTCGTCGGCGCACAGGTGCTGGGCCAGCTCGGCCGGCGCCGGATGGTCGAAAACATCCATCGCCTTGACCTCGACACCGGCATCTCGCAGCCTTTTCACCACGTCCACCACGAGAAGTGAGTACGCGCCGAGGTCGAACACGTTCTCGTCGGCCCGCACGTCCAGGTCCAGCAGTTCCGACCACTGGGCGACCAGCAGTTTTTCTACCTGAGAGCGGTCCAAGGTCATCGATCGGTCCTTCCGGAGAGATGCAGGTCGCCGGCCGCGAGCCGGGTCAGTTCCTGCCGGTCAAGTTTTCCCGAGCTGGTCAGCGGCAGCCGGGGAACCGCCACATACCGCCCGGGCACCATGTAGCGGGGGAGTCGGGACTGTGCGTGTTTCCTTATTTGGCCTGGGAAGTCCAGACCCCCGCCAACGACACAGGCGACCAGCAGTTGGACGCCCAGCTGGTTGGTCACCACAGCGACCCCGGCATCGTCGACGTCAGCACAGTCGCGTAGCACCACCTCTATTTCACCGAGCTCGACCCGGAAGCCGCGCAGCTTCACCTGCTGGTCGGCGCGGCCGAGATATTCCAGCTCACCGCTGGGAAGTTCGCGGGCCAGGTCGCCGGACCGGTAGCAGCGGTGACCGTCCACAAGCGGAAAACGCTCGGCGGTGAGGTCTGGCCGGTTCAGGTATTCGCGAGCCACTCCCTCGCCGCTGAGCCACAGCTCGCCGGTCTCGCCGGCTGGCACCGGCAAGCCATCGTCATCGCGTACGTCGACTCGCAGATGCGCCAACGCCCGGCCAATCGGCGAGCGAACCGGCCCGGCCAGCACCTCTCCGGTGATTTCCTTCCAGGTGGCGAAAATCGTGGTCTCGGTGATGCCGTACATGTTGATGACGACCGGCCGCCGCGCTGCTGGCAGGGACTCAAGGAAGTCGCGTACCACCGGCAGATCGACCGACTCACCGCCGAAGATGAGATAGTGTACGGGCAGCGGCGGGTGTCCGGCGGCGGCATGGGCGCCTTGCAGGGCACGGAAAACCGACGGCACCTGGTTGAGCACCGTGACGCCGTGCCGGTCCACGAAGGCCAGGAAGTCCTCGGCGGAGCGGGCGATGGTGTCAGGCACGATCACCAGGGCGGCGCCGGTCGCCCAGGCGCCCCACATTTCCCAGACGGAGAAGTCGAAAGACACCGAGTGAAAGAGTGTCCACCGGTCCTGATGGTCGGTGCGTACGAGCGGCAGGGTCGCTTTCACCAGGGACAGCACGTTGTCGTGGGTGAGAACGCAGCCCTTCGGGCGTCCGGTCGAGCCGGACGTGTAAATCACGTAGGCCGGGTCGGACCCCTGGCCGGCGACACCATGCCCGGCGATGGGCGTGGGGTTGGCGCCGAAGAAGATCGCGTCCGTCTCGTCGAATCCGCAGTTTTGGGCTTGTACGGCCGATCCGACGAAGAGCCGGGCGCCGCTGTCCCGCACCATGTCCCGCAGACGGGTCGGTGGATTTGATGGCTCCAGCGGAAGATAGGCCGCGCCGGCCTTCAGAATTCCCAACAGGGCGGCCAAACCGGCCCTCGTACGGGAGGCTTCCAGGCACACCAGCTCGCCAGGCCGGACGCCTTTGTGGTGCAGGGCAGCGGCGATTCCGTCGGACTCGCGGTCGAGCTCGCGGTAGGTCGCGGTGCCGGACTCCTCGATAATCGCCGGATAGTCGGCACCGGCCATGACGGTGCGGCGAAACACCTCGGTGAGGGTCCGTTCGGTGATAGTCATGAGATTGCTGCTTTCTCTATTCGGGTGCGTTGTGCCCAGCGGGCAGCAGCCGGGCCAGCAACCAGGCCCAGCCCGAAAACCACCGCGAGGGCCAGCCAGCCCATCGCGTGGCATTGCCCCAGCAGGGCGGTCACCACTACCGGGCCGATGACCCGCGGGCCAATCTGGCCGAGCCGGAAAACCGCGCCGTACTGACCCTGTCCGCCTTCTGGCGCAAAGGAAAATCGCATGCACCAACGGGCCGCGGAACTGCCCATCTCGCCGCCGGTGAGGGCGACGACGGACGCCACCAGGACCAGCACGGCGGCCCACACCGGCACCGCGGCCGAGACGGCCGCGAGCACGCACATGGCGATCAGGGCGACAAAAGAGATCTGGAGCGTACGCACCGCACCGGGAATCGTCTCGGCGCCGCGGGCCGCCCGGGCTTGGAAAATGACCACGAGGACCGTGTTGACGGCCAGCAGGCCAGGCACCAGCCACCGTGGTGCGGTGGTCTGGGTGACCACCCAGAGCGGCAGCCCGATCTCCAGCACGGTTTCGCTCAGCAGCGCCAATCCGCTGACCTGAGCCACCGCCAGATAGGGGAGATCGGACAGCGCGGCCAGCCGGTGGACGGAGGCGTGGACGGCGCCGGTGCCCGGAACATGCGGCAATCGCAGGTAAAGAGCCGCGGTGATGAGGGTGGTCACCGCGTATCCCCAGAACAGCCCGAAATAGGCCGCCGGAACGTTGGCGGCGACCGCCAGCCCGGCCAGCAACGCGCCCGCTGTCATCCCGATGTTGTAGATGCTGCGCAGTTGAGCGGACAGCCGGACCCGGTGCGAGCCACTCATGGTGCCGGCGATGACGGCCTCGTTCGCAACATTCCAGCCGGCGTCGGCGACCCCGAAAACCACCGCGGTCAGTAGGAAAACCCAGTAGTGACCGGCCAATGGGAAAACCGCGAGCGGGATAGCTTTGAGGACACACACCGCGACAGTGACCTCGCGCGGCCCGAGCCGGTCGGCCAGCCGGCCGATCGGGATGCCCAACGCGAGCCCGGCCAGGCCCGCCGCGGACAGCCCGGATCCCACTTGGACGCCGGAAAATCCTATGACGTGTACGAAATAGACCGCGCTGCCGGCCTGGTAGAGGCCGAGACCGATGCTGCCGAGCAACGAGGTGAGTACGAGCAACCGGCCGGCGCTGGTCTCGGCGACCAGGGTCGTACGGAGGTGCCGGACGACGACGTTTGCCATCAGCGCCGCCGCAACCGGAGCGAGGCGACCAACGCGGGGTTGAGTTTTCCCTTGTGGGTCGCGGTGACCGGCGCGAGGAACCAGGGCTGATCGGTGCCCATCAGAGCCGATCGTACGGGCACATATCCGGCGTCGGCGGCCGAGATCGCGAGGCCGGACGAGACGATGCCGTCGGTGCCGACCAGGCCCACGCCGTGCCACGGCAGCATGCAGGATCCGCCCAGATAACCGAAACCGACCGTGCCGGGCCGCGGATGGGGGGACAGTCGGACGTACGGCCTGGGCACCAGCGCCTCCTCGTAGGCCACCTCGCGGTCCGCTCGGATGGCCGCCAAATACCGGATGGCGTCCGTCCAGGCCCTGCTCAGCACCTGGCCTCTTTCCTTGCCCAGTACCGGATCCGTCACATCGAACACGTCCACGTACAGCTGGCGTGCCCAGTCCTGCGGTCGCATCGGCCGCGGTGCGGGAGGCAGGGTGACCGCGTAAACCAGGGAACGGAAAAGCGCGGCCAGTGAGGGCGAGCCGGTCCCGTCGGCAAGCCTTCGGTCGGCCTTTTCCAGTGCCCGCAACGGTGATCGCGTGACGTCGATGCCGTCGAGAGTCGCGGTGATCGTTTGTACGTGCCTGCCCACCGCGCGCAGTCGTTCGGCGACCGGGTCGGCGCCGAGCCGGTCCATCGCCAGTGCGTCGAGGTCATGGACGGTTAGCACATCGGTGCCCACCAGCTCCTGGAACTCGGCGAGTTTGGCCTGGTACGGGCGAAGCAGCTCGGTGGGGCGGGGGCGGAAATGGTTCCCGTCGGACAGCACCATGATGTGCAGGCCCGGCGGGTAAACCCGTCGGACCGCTCGCTGCAGCTCGCCGAACCGGGCGAGTGCCGCCAGTTCCCCGAAATCCGGCAGTGGGCCGGCGGTCTTGAGCCCGTTGTAGTCAAGTTTCGCCGGAAAACCGAAGGTCATCACCCGGATCGGTTCGCCACGGTCGACGAACGGCTTGATCGTCTGCTCAGCCAGCGACCACGGATAGTTGTCCCGCGATCCCTTGCGGAACTGCTTGCTCAGCAGGATTTCGTGCACTTGGCCGCCGATGGTTTCGGCTCGGTCGCGGGCCAGGCCGGCGGTCCGGTGGGCGGCCGCCGCCGTTGCCGCAAGCAGCACCGAGACAAGGAACAGCGAAGCCTCGTCATCGAGGGTGACGGCGTGAGACGCCGACGCGCGATGATCGCGCAGTTCACCCAAGGACAACTCGGCCAGCGAGCGAGCCGGCGCCGGTCCGGCCGGATCGGTCAGCCCGTTTCGGGGGGATGTCTCGAAGGTCGCCACATCCGCGGGGCGGAAGGTGAACACGGGCGTGATACCGGACCGGCGCAACGCCGGTGGGGTGAGCACGGTTGGCCCGAGAATGCCGGCACCGGTCAGTGCCCGGAAAATGTCACGGCGCTCGTTCCGCTTCGGTACGGCGAAAACCGTCCGGCCGCCAGCGTCGTACACCTCCCAGCAGAACCGTCGCAGTCCGGCCAACGCCACCAACTCGCCGTCGATGACAACGGCCGGCCGAGCCGTACCAGGCTGCCGGCGGGCTTGCCGGGCGGCGGTCGCGACGTGATCCAGCACGTCCCGGAGGATCTTGTCCTGTTCTGGGCTGACCGCGTGTCCACCCCAGGCCGTGTGCGCGGTCGGACCAAGAAAACGCAGTTCCTCGTCGATCGTACGAATGATGGCGCAGCGGATCTGATCCGGCGCGAACATTGTTCGCGCCGGGATTCGCTGACCCAACCGCAGCAACGTTGATCGCAGGTTTGGCCAGCTCTGTGAGGTCCCCCCATGGTCGAAGAAGACCCGGCCGGTGGGGTGGCCGTGACCGGAGAGCTCCACCGAGACGTCCTCGGGAAGGTGCCGGTCGTAGCGATCGAGCAGGATGCGCGAAACCCGTGCCGTTGGTCGTACGACCAATTCCAACAGAACGTCCAGTGGGTCTTCGTCGGCGCAGCAGTCGGCGACCAGCCGATTGACGGCGCGTGGCGAACACGCCAGTGCGGCCAGCGAAACCGATCTGCTCACCGGGGCGGGCGCACAGTGCAGGGACAGCATCGGGTCGGCCGAGATCACGCCGTGG
Source organism: Fodinicola feengrottensis (assembly GCF_039530045.1). NCBI lineage: Bacteria > Bacillati > Actinomycetota > Actinomycetes > Mycobacteriales > Fodinicola > Fodinicola feengrottensis. Next base: position 101,135 of record NZ_BAAANY010000004.1, read on the forward strand.
AGCGTGCCGTCCGCGACGGCTGAACAGGCTTTGCGCGGCATCAGTCGCGATAACCCTCTCGCTAGACTTGCCCCGCCCGCCAGAAAGCAACAGTACCAAATCATATGCCGAAGTTTCATGCCATTGTGATCTTGCTCGCCGGATCGGACCGCGCTGCAGAAAACGTTAACTCGCGGTCCTGTCACCTTCCTTGCGTATGACTGTCAGTTGCGCCTTCTGCGAGAATTCCAGCTGTGAACCGCCCTGTTCGGCAGACGACTCGCGACCTGCGTCGCCACAACCGCTCCGCGCTGCTGTCCCGGCTCTACTTGCAGGGGCCGACGAGTCGGCAGGATCTGATCGGCGCGTCCGGCCTCAGTTCGGCGACGGTGAGCAACGTGGTCGCGGACCTGATCGCGGACGGGCTGGTGATGGAGGCCGGGCTGGTGGACTCCGACGGTGGCCGGCCCCGGACGTTGGTACGGGTACGCGGCGATGTCGGCTTCGTGGCCGGCGTCGACATTGGTGAGACGCACGTCCAGATCGGGCTTTTCGACTTCATGCTCACCGAGGTGGGCACCGCGGTCTTCCCGTTGGAGACGGCCCAACCGGCCCCGGAACTGATCGCAGACCTGCTGGTCAGGGGCGTGAAAGAGGTGACTGGGCAGGTTGGCGTCGACCCGGCCGACCTGCTCGGAGTGGGGGTCGGCGTGCCCGGCGCGGTGGTGCCTGGACAGCCAGAGTTGGTGTACGCGCCGACGCTGGGCTGGTCGGGCGTACCGCTCGCCGCCCTGGTGCGCCCGCACCTGGACGCGCCGCTGCAGTTCGACAACTGCGCTCGTACGCTCGGCCAGGCCGAGGTCTGGCGTGGCGCCGGCCAGGGCGCCCGGCGGGCCATTGTCGCGTTGCTTGGCGTCGGTGTTGGAGCCGCGCTGGTCACCGAGTCCGACTCGCTCGGCGGCGTCACCAGCACCACCAGCGAGTGGGGTCACATGGTCGTCAACATCGGCGGCCGGCCGTGCCGCTGCGGGTCGCGCGGCTGTCTGGAGGCGTACGTCGGCGCCGAGGCGATCCTGGACGACTACTTGCGGCTGCCGGGCGCCACCGCGTTCCGGGCGACCGGCACCGAGGCCCGGCTGGCCGAACTGATCGCCGACTCGGTCGAGCCAGGCCCGGCCGCCCAGACGCTGGACACGGCCGCCGAGGTGCTGGGCATCGGCATCGCGGGCCTGGTCAATCTGCTCAATCCGGACCACGTGGTGCTGTCCGGATGGGTGGGTCTCGCGCTCGGCCCGAAGGTCCTGTCGGCCGTCGAGGCGACCGTACGACGGCATGCGTTGCCCTACCTCGCGGGCAACGCCCGGATCGTGGTGGGCGAGCTGGGTCCGGAGGCGGTGGCGATGGGCGCCGCGACCATGCCGGTTGTGCGGCTTTTGATGGCTGGCGGGGTAAAAGAGGTCGCGAACGGGCGTTGACCTTTGCCTGCTTTGGACTTAGCTTAAGTCAAAAGCAAAGGCCGAGCCCGCGGAGTGCCCATGCTGTCTGACGCCGCCCTTTTCATCGACGGTACGTTCCAACCGTCCCGGACCGGGCGCGTCGACGCGGTCATGGAGAAGGCCACTGACCAGCCAATAGGCAGCTATGCGCAGGCGGACGCCCAGGACGTGGATCGGGCGGTGGCCGCCGCTCGTACGGCCCAACCGGGCTGGGCCGCGTTGTCGGCGCCGCAGCGCTCAGCCTACCTCACCGCGCTCGCCGGCTATCTGGATGCGCGCCAGGAGGAGCTCATCGTCCTCAGCATGCGGGAGACCGGGGGCGTACGGCTGAAGGCCGAGGACGAGGTGACGACCAGCATCCGGCAGCTGCGGATTTCGGCCGTACAAGCGGTGGAGAACGCCGGTGATGTGCTGCCGCCGTACAAGGCCGGGAAGCTGTCGCTGTCCCGGGCGGTGCCGCTGGGTGTGATTGGGCTGATCACGCCGTGGAACTACCCGATGAACCTCGCGATGCGGGCGGTGGCGCCGGCGCTGGCTTTCGGCAACACGGTGGTGCTCAAGCCGGCCGAACTGACACCGATCATTGGCGGCCAGGTGCTCGCCGAGGCCGCCGCCCACGTCGGCCTGCCGCGTGGAGTCCTCAACGTCGTCACCGGCGACGGCCCGGAGGCCGGCTGGGCGCTCGCCGAGCACCGCGGCCTGGACCTGCTCGACTTCACCGGCTCGCGTGCGGTCGGCCTCGCGATCACCGCTTCGGCCGCCGCCGACCTTCGGCCCGTACGAGTGGAATTGGGCGGAGACAACGCATTCCTGGTCTTGGAGGACGCCGACATCGACCTCACCGCGTCCTGCGCGATGGTCGCTTCGCTGGAGTTCCAGGGCCAGGCGTGCATCAGCTCCAGCCGGCACATCGTGCATCGCGCGGTGGTCGATCGCTACGTCGAGGCGGTGACTCGGCGGGTCGAGGCACTGCGAGTCGGTGACCCGCTGTCCGGCCAGGTCGAGCTTGGGCCGCTGATCAGCGCGAAGCAGCGTGATCGCGTCCATAAGGACATCGTCGAGCGGTCGGTCGCGAAGGGTGCCAGGGTGGTCGCCGGCGGTACGTACGATCGGCTGTTCTACCGGCCGACTGTCCTTATGGACGTCACGCCGGATATGCCGGCGTTCACCGAGGAGATCTTCGGGCCGGTCATCCCGATCACCGTGGTCGACTCCGAGGAGGAGGCGATCGCGCTGACCAACGGCTATCCGATGCTGATGAACTCGGTGTTCACCGCCGACCTGGTCCGCGGCCTCGGCGTCGCCGAGCGGCTGCGGGCCGGCGAGGTGCACGTCAACGACGCGTACGCGCGGCACGGCGCCGACAACCAGATGTCCGGATTCACCCAACGCCAGTGGATCGGGTTGCAGCGGACCCCGCTGGACCTGCCGAGCTGGACCCGTGACCCGTTGACCGCGGGTCTCTAGGCACTTACGTTAAGCCGCGTACAAAGTCGGCCCCGTCTGTGAGGAACCGCGATATGAAGACCAGACTCGGCGCAGCGGTCGGGGCCGTTGTCGCGCTCGCCCTGCTGCTCAGCGGCTGTGGTGCCGCCTCGTCGGATGCGAAGGTCACGCTCACGATGTGGGCGTGGGATCCGAACATCGACAAGGTCGTCGCGCTCTGGAACGCCGCGCATCCGACCATCCAGGTGAAGGTGTCCAACCCAGCCGGCGGTGACCAGTTGGTCAGCAAGATGATCACCGCGCACCAGGCCAAGAACGGCCCGGACATTGGGAAAGTCGAATACCAGTCGCTGCCCGCGCTGGTGGCCGGCGGGGTCGTACGGGACATCACCGACGACACCAAGACGACGGTCAAGGATTTCGATGACGCCACCCTGAAAGCGACCCGGTTCGACGGGAAGGTCTACGGCATCCCGCAGGACAGTGCACCGCTGATGTTGTTCTACCGTACCGATGTCTTCCAGAAGTACGGCTTGGCCGTACCGACGACCTGGGACCAGTACGCGCAGGAAGCGCGGACCTTGCACCAAAAGGCACCTTCGGTGCAGATGACCAACTTCGACGCGCAGGATCCCGGCTGGTTCACCGGCCTGGTCCAGCAGGCTGGCGCGAACTGGTGGAGGCTGAGCGGCACCACCTGGCACGTCGACATCAACGACGCGCTGTCGAACAAGGTCGCGGCCTACTGGCAGGGCCTGGTGCAGGACGGGCTGGTCGCGAAGAACCCGTCCTTTTCCCCGCAGTGGAACAAACAAATGAATGATGGCAGCCTCGCGACCTGGGTTTCCGGCGCCTGGGCGCCCGCCCAGCTGGGCGGAATCGCGCCGAGCACCAAGGGAAAGTGGACCGTCGCGCCGTTGCCTTCCTGGACCGCCGGCGACACCAGCACCGGCATCTGGGGTGGCTCGGCGATGACCGTGACCACCGACTCGCAGCACCCGGCGCAGGCCGCGCAATTCATCTCGTGGTTGAACACCGACCCGACCGCTGTCACCGCGCAGATCAAGCAGATCAACATCTACCCAGCCGCGACTTCGGGCCGATCGCTGGACGTTCTCAAGAGCCCGCCGGCGTTCTTCCCCAACCAGGCCAACTACTACGACCTGGTCAAGCAGGCCGCACCCGGCGCGCACGCCTTCACGATGTGGGGGCCCAATGTGACGGTCACCTTCAGCAGCTACACGGATGCCTTCGGCAAGGCACTGCAGTTTGGTACGCCGTTCAGTGCCGCTTTGGACACCGTGCAGAGCGCGACCGTCTCGGACCTGAAAAAGAAAGGATTCACCGTCGCGTGACCACCCTCTCGCCAGTCGCCCGCCGGCGGCACTCCCGGCACCTGCTGCCGTACGGGCTGGTGCTGCCGGCGGTCGTGCTCTTCCTGCTTTTCGTGGTGGCACCAGGTATCTACGCGTTGATCCTCAGCTTCGAAAGCCGCAAGGTGACCGGCGGTCTGCTCGGCTCGACCACCACGGTGATGTTTGCTGGACTGGACAACTACGTCGGCGCGTTGAGCGACGGCGGATTCTGGGCCAGCTTGGGCCGGATGCTCGTCGTCGGGATCGTCACGGTCGGCTGCACAGTCGGCCTGGCCCTGCTTTTCGCTCTGCTGCTGGACACGCCTCGCGCCCGGCTGACCCGGTTCGCCCGACTGTCCATCTTTCTCCCGTACGCGGTGCCCGGCGTGATCGCGACGCTGCTGTGGGGCTTCCTCTACCTGCCGGCCACCAGCCCGATCGGTGGCCGCGTCATCAACTACTTCGGCGTCACCGAGGTGTATTTCACCGTCGCCAACGTGGCGATCTGGGGCTCGGTCGGCTTCAACATGATCGTGATGTACACCGCCCTGCGGTCACTGCCACCGGAAATCTACGAGGCCGCGCGGCTGGATGGCGCATCCGATCTGCAGATCGCCGTGCGGGTCAAGGTGCCGCTGCTGCGGCCGGCCATCGCGATGTGCTGCCTGTTCACGGTGTTGGCCGCGCTTCAACTTTTCAATGAGCCCAACACCTTGCGGCCACTGTCGAATGCGATCTCGTCCGACTGGGTGCCCTTGATGAAGATCTACACCGACGCGTTTGTCAACGCCGACATCTCGTCCGCCGCGGCCACTTCGACGCTGATTACGGTGGCCGCGCTGGTGGTTTCCTTGGTAGCGGCCCGAATGGTGCAAGGCCAGGTCGGCCGGGCTGGAAAGGGCGACGACTGATGGCGGTCACGGTCGCCGCGCGTACCAACGCCCTGCCGGGGCAAAATGCTGGCAACGGGCGTCGTGGACCCGCCCTGGTGCCGACCGCGGTGCTTGTCATCGGCGCTGCCTACTGCATCGTACCGGCGCTCTGGATTGTCATCGCGGCCAGCAAAACTCCGGCGCAGCTGTTCAGCAGTGCCACGTACTCGCCGTCTTTGGGTCCAGGTATCGTCACCAACGTGCGTGATCTCTCGTCGTACGACGGCGGGGTGTTCTGGCACTGGATGCTCAACAGCCTGCTCTATGCCTCGGTCGGCGGGATTCTGGCCACCGCGGTCTCGGCCGCCGCCGGTTACGCGATCGCGAAATATGAGTTCCGCGGCCGAAAGATGATTTTCAACGCCATTCTCGCCGGTGTGCTGCTGCCGCAGATCGTACTGGCCATTCCGCAGTATCTGCTGTTGTCGAAGATCGGTCTGGTCGACAACTACCTTGGGGTGATCCTGCCGCAGCTTTTCAACCCGTACGGGATCTATCTGTGCCGGATTTACGCGATGGGCTCGATTCCTGACTCTCTTCTGGAAGCGGGGCGGATTGACGGGGCCAGCGAATTCCGGCTGTTTTGGTCCGTGGGCCTGCGATTGATGCGATCTGGGCTGGTGACCACGTTTCTGCTGCAGTTCGTGGTGGTGTGGAACAACTTCCTGCTGCCATTTGTCATGCTCACCAGTGATGACAAGTTTCCGCTGACCGTTGGTCTCTACAGCATGTTGCGCCATGGTGCGGACGAGGCGTCGCTCTATTCCTTGGTGATCACCGGAACTCTGCTCGCGGTGGTTCCGGTGATCGCTCTCTTCCTTTCCCTCCAACGTTACTGGCGGATCGACCTGGTGAGCGGCGCACTGAAGTGACGGCTAGAACGCGAACACGCCGACAATGAGGTAGGTGTTCAGGGCGATAATGACCGCTGCGCAGGAGCTGGCAGCGATCGTCGTGATGCGCCGATTGACGAATGGGCCCATGACGTCACGCCGTCGGGTCAAAAGGACGAGCGGGACCAGGGCGAAGGGGATCCCGAACGACAGGACGACCTGCGAAAGGACCAGGCTGTCGGTCGCCGGCAGTCGCAGGCCGAGGACGACAAGCGCGGGCAGCATGGTGACGCCTCGGCGGAGGAAAAGTGGCAGGCTGCGGTTGAGGAAGCCTCTCATGACGACCTGGCCGGCGTACGTGCCGACGCTGGAGGACGAGACGCCGGAAGCCAGCAGCGCGACGGCGAAGACGAGGGCGGCGCCGCCGCCGACGTAGCGGTCGAGGTCGGCGTGGGCGAGCAGGATGGGGTCGGCGCCGCCGAGGCCGGTGGCGTGCAGAAGTGAGGCGGCGAGGACGAGCATCGAGACATTGATGAGGCTCGCGGTGCCCAGGGCCACGATGACGTCGGCGCGCAGGGATTTGAGGAGTTTACGGCGAACTTCCTCACCTTCGCCGCGGCCGCGAGCTTTCGTCAGGGCCGAGTGCAGGTAGATCGCGTGTGGCATGACGGTGGCGCCGATGATGCCGACGGCCAGCAGAACGCCGTCAGGGCCGGCAAAACTGGGGATCAGGCCGGCGACGACACCGACCGGATCGGCGCCAACCCAGAAGAGGTCGTACGCGAAACCAAGGAAGACGACCCCGAACAGCGCGGCGATCGCCAGTTCGAATCGGCGATAGCCGCGCTGTTCCAGAGCCAGGATGGCGAAAGCCACCACTGCGGTAATAAGACCGGCCACCGGCATAGGTACGCCAAAGAGCAGGTTCAGGCCGATCGCGGCGCCGACGAATTCGGCCAGGTCGGTGGCCATGGCGACGAGTTCGGCCTGGACCCAAAGTCCGAAAGACACCCGACGGGGGAGCCGTTCGCGGCACAGCTCGGCCAGGTCGTGTCCGGTGGCGAGGCCGAGTTTTGCCGACAGGTACTGGATAAGCATGGCCATCACGTTGGCGACCATGATCACCCAGATCAGCGTGTAGCCGTATTGGGCGCCGGCGCTGATATTGGTCGCGAAGTTGCCGGGGTCGACGTACGCGACAGCGGCGACGAACGCCGGCCCGACCATGGTGGTGGCCGGGCGCAGCCTGGACACGCGGGGACGTGGCCGTACCGCGGCAACGGCAGGGTTCTGCTCGCCCACTGACGACCACCTCCCAATCCACTGTGGAGTTGTGCGTTAGCCGACGGACGGCCCCAGGCCGAGCGACTGCGGCGTACTGGCGTCCGGCGACGGCTGGTGCAGGCCCTCATCCAGCGGCCCGAACTCGGTCATCAGGGCCGCGCTGCCGCCCCACGGAGTCTGTTCTTCGGCGATCAGCGTGTTGGTGGTGAGCAGCAACCCGGCCACCGACGCACCATTTTGCAGCGCTGAACGGCACACCCGCAGCGGGTCGATGACACCCATCTCGATCAGGTTTCCGTAGGTTTCGTGTAGGGCGTCAAAACCTTCGTCGTCGCCGAGTCCGCGGGTGTGGGCGACAATATCGGCCGCCGGCAGGCCCGCGTTGCTGGCAATCAGGAAGGCCGGCTCGCTCAGCGCCCGCCGAACGATATCCGCGCCAATCGCGTGGTCACCCTTCAAACCGTGCTCCGCCAACACCTTTTCGGCGTGCAGCAGGGTGGCGCCACCGCCGGCGACAATGCCCTCGGCCATCGCCGCGCGGGTCGCGGACAGTGCGTCCTCGACCCGGTGCTGCAGTTCCTTGAGCTCGGCCGGAGTCGCCGCGCCCACCCGGATGACGCCGACTTTCCCTGTCAGGGCGCCGATCCTTTCGGTGAGCACGTCTTCGTCGATGCCGAACTGCGCGCGCTCGAGCTCGGCGCGGAGTTGGTTGACGCGGAATTCGACATCCTCGGCGGACCCGGCGCCGCCGATGATGGTCGTCGAGTTGGAGTCGACGCGTACCTGCCGGGCCCTGCCGAGGTGCTCCAGTGTCATGGTTTCCATCGAGAAACCGGACTGCCGGGACAGCACCTTGCCGCCGACGATCGCGGCCAGGTCCTCGAGTTTGTGTAGCCGACGGTCACCGAAGCCGGGTGCGCGGATGGCGACTGCCTGGAAGTTCCCGTTGACGTGGTTGTGCACGAGCATGGACAGCGCGGTGCCCTCGACTGTCTCGGCGATCAGTACGAGCGGCCGCGGCGCTCGCATGATCTTGTCCAGGACCGGCATCAGTTCCTGGACCTTGGTGACTTTTTCACTGCACATCAGGATGTACGGGTCGTCCACGATCGCCTCGAGCCGGCCCGGGTCGGTCACCAAATAGGGCGACAGGTAGCCGTTGTCGAACTCGAACCCCTCGACGTAGTCGACACTCATGCCGATCCGCGGTGATTCCTCAATGGTGACGATGCCGTCCTCGCCAACGGTGTGCAGTGCCTGCGCGATAATCGCGCCGACGGCGTCGTCGTCATTCGCCGAAATCGCGGCCACCCGGGCGTACTCGTGCTCCTCGGTGATCGAGTGCGCGACTTTTTCCAGATGTGCCACCAGTTGCCCGACGGCGATGTCCACGCCGCGCTTGACCAGCACCGGGTTGGCGCCGATGGTGATGGCCTTCATGCCTTCGCGAATGATCGCCTGCGCGATGACGGTGGCCGTCGTGGTGCCGTCACCGACGACGTCGTTGGTTTTGATCGCCGCTTCTTTCACCAGTTGCGCGCCCATGTTCTCGAACTGGTTCTTGAGGTGGATTTCCCGGGCGATCGTGACGCCGTCGTTGGTGACGACGGGGGAGCCGGTGATCTTCTCGATGATCACGTTCCGGCCCTTGGGTCCCAGGGTGGATTTGACCGCGTCCGCGAGTTTGTCGACACCGGCGAGAAGCAGGTCTCGGGCTTCTGAGCCGAAGCGCAGTTCCTTGGCCATCGTTGGTCCTCCTCGTACGTACTCGCGGATGCGATGCGGATGGGTTACGGGGTGAGAATCGCCCGGCCGCGGACCTTGCCCGCGGCCAGGTCGGCGAGCGCGTCCAGTGCCGCGTCGAGCGGGTATTTCTTGGTGTGCAGGGTGACTTTTCCGGCCTGCGCCAAAACCATCAGCTCAACCAGGTCGTTGTACGTACCGACCAGATTGCCGATCACGTTGCGCTCGGTGGAAATGATGTCGATCGTCGGGATGTCGATATTGCTCCCGTAGCCAATCACAAAATGCGACCCGTTGCGCTGGGTCATCGCAAACGCATCCTGTTGGGCGCCCTGTTCGGCGACGAAGTCCAGGACAACCTCCGCGCCGTTGCCGCCGGTCAGGTCGAGCACGGCGGCCACGTGTTTGCCGTCCGCGACCACGGTTTCGTCCGCGCCGAGCTCGGCGGCCAACGTGAGGGCGTCCGGGTTTCGGTCCACCACAATGACTCTGGCGGCCGTGAGGGCGGTCAAGGACTGGATGCCGATGTGCCCGAGCCCACCGGCGCCATTGACGACGCAGGTCGTGCCGGGATAGAGCAACGGCACGGCTTTGCGTACGGCGTGGTACGCGGTGATGCCGGCATCCGCGAGTGCGGCCACGTCCTCGGGTTGGGTGTTGGGATCCAGCTTGATACAGGCGCGCGCTGAGGTCAGCAGGTATTCGGCCATACCGCCATCGGCGTTGATACCAGGAAAAGTGCTGTTGATGCAGTGCATGTCCTGGCCGGCGCGGCAGGCGTGGCAGAGCCCGCAAGTCGGCGTCGGATGCAGGATGACGGTGTCGCCGACGGCGACATTCGTCACGGCAGAGCCAACTTCGTGCACCCATCCGGCGTTTTCGTGGCCAATCGTGTAAGGCAGCGTGACTCCGGACTTCTCTTCCCACTGCTGCTCGATAATGTGCAGGTCAGTACGGCACACTCCGGCGCCGCCGACCTTCACCACCACGTCGAAGGGCTCTTTTGCGGTCGGCTCCGGAACGTCCTCGATGACGGGTTGCTGGTGGTACGTGTGCAGCCGTACGGCCTTCATCCCGCGTTCTCCTTTCCTGTCGCACTTGGATAGCGAGCAAGCAGCATGCCCCGGCACACCCCGGAGTTGGCGTCCTGGCTGACCCGGGTGACCCGGGCGATGCCCAGGTGCCGGCGCAGTTGGTCGGCGGGTACGGATGTCCCGGTCGCCGGATCGACGAGCAGCGCGTCGGAGTTCTCGCACGGTAGACCGAGTTCACGGCGGCGGGACCGCAGTCGCGAAGTTTCCGCGTCCTGCGGTGCGTCTCCCAGCGTCGCGGTGCCCAGGCTCGCTGGGTCGGCTCCAGCGGACACCATCGCGCGGCAGACCCGGTCGGTGCCGGCGAGCACGGCCTTGCGCAGGAAATCCGCGCGCAGGCTGTCCAGTTCGTCGGCGGCCTCACCCTCGAAGGATGCGACGAAACCGGCGCGCGCGGCGACCCCGGAATTGATGGTGTCGGCAGCGAAATGGTCCTCCAGTTGGATGTCTGCGAGAGCTACCCCCGGAACCGCGTTGACCGCGTCGTACGCGTCCGCCACCATCAGGAAAGCGAAGTTGGGCGCGCAGAAATAAGTCGGCAGCCGCAGTCGTACGACCGCGGTGCCGTCCGCCGTGACTTCGTGCCTGGACACGAAACCGAGGTCGGTGAGTGGCTCGTCGAGCTCGGGATCCTGGACCGTCGCAAGCGCCGACCAGACCGCCGCGGTGACGGTGGTCTGGTCGGCGCCGGCGCCCATTGTGGGGGCTGCCATCACGATGCCGGTACGCTCTCCGGCTCGCCTACGGCCGGTTCAGGGCTGGAGTCGACCTGACAGTCAGCTGGCACCTCGATGTCGTACAGTCGAGCCGCGTTCAGCCCGAGGATTTTCTTTTTGGCCGTGGTGCTGAACTTCGAGTAGTCGCTGAACTCGGCACTGTCCGGCATCTGCCAGTCCACGAAGCCCTCGACCTGCCATTTGGGCTCCCAGATGGCATAGTCCGCACCGAAGAGCATTTTGTCCTCGCCGAGCCAGAACATCAGCTCGCCCATCACCTTGGCGAAGAAGTTCGGCCGGGCGTGCATCAGGCCACCGACCACGACCGACAGGCCGGCGTAGACGTTCGGCTCCTGCGTTGCCATGAAACAGAAGTCCTCGATGCGCGGCAGGCCGACATGCTCGACGATGAAGTTCAGCTCTGGGAAGTTTGTCGCGGCGTGGTCGACGTCGGACACGTCGAAGGCGTCCTTGTCCAGTGGCCAGATCGTCGGCCCTTTGTGGACATGCACGTTCTTGATGCCCAGTTCCTGGCATTTTTCCAGGTATTTCGCCGCCTCCGGACTTTTCAGGCTCCAACCGCGGGAGTCACCTTTCCACTCCGCGGTGTAGAGCTTGACGCCCTTGCTGCCCCAGCGCTCGACTCGCTCCTGCAGGCCCTTGAGTCCGTCGTCGCCGTCACGCGGGTCGAAGTTGGAGTTCACCAGGAACTTGCCGGGATGTTTCTCGGCCAGTGCGCCGTTGGTCTCGGTGGTGTTGAAACCTTCCGAATACCACTGCCGCAGGTTGGTCGGCTGGAAGATCGCGACGTCGACGTGTCCATCCTCGAACAGGTCCTTCATCATGCGTTCTTCGGTGTACTTCTGGAAATCCTCGATCGACCAGTGCGTCTCGGCCGGCCCTAAGCCTTGGTACGCATGGAAACACTCGATCCAGCCCTTGGCGTACTGCTCTTGGCCCTTGACCCAGTTCGCCGGACTCGCGTCCCAGAAATGGGTGTGGCCGTCAACGACGAAGTATTTCTCTCCATCTTTCTCATACACTTGGATTTCCTCCCAGGGCTGGATCGAATGCGGTCTGCTATGACCGTGCAACCAGGTCGAAGTCGATGAACTCCGCGGCGTCCTCCGGGTTCGCGAACATGATGGTCCGGTCGTCCTCGTGGATCATCCGGCCGTAGTGCGTCGACATGCTCTCCTCGAACTCGGCGGCGTCGAACCAGCCGTGCTCCTCGCCGGCGGCTTCGTCGACCTCGGCGTAAACCAGGTCCACCCGGCCCTTGGCGTCGACCCGGATCATCGACGGTAGTGGCGTCACCGTGACGTTGTCCTTTGTGGACATCACCTGGGCGATCAGCGCGCCGACCTGGTTGTTCATCAGTGTGAAGCCGCACATGTTGGACGCGGTGTTGTCGACCTTGTACGCACTCTCGGAAAACTTGAACGTGGTCACTGGCCCAGCTCCTTCGGTGCCTGCAGATCGAGGTCGGACAAAATGCCGCTGAAACGGCTCTTCGCACGGTCCAGGCCGTCCTCGAAGCGCGGGGGCTTGGCGTCGGGCTGCGACCACAGCGGTTGCAGCGTGCGGGCCGCGGAAATGCAGCGGGGCACCCAGGTCGCCAGCCACTGGCCCATGATGGCCTTGTTTTCCTTGGCGAACTCCTTGTCGTCCACCAGCAGCCGGAACATCGCCTTGGTGTAGCGCAGGTCCCGTTCGGCGAAGTCGTATTCCTCCGCGCCGATCAGCGTCGGCGTGATGAAGTCGCCGTTGGACGGAGCGGCCTGCTGGACCAGGTTGCTGCGGAACAGTTCGCCCACCAACGGCTCGAAAATGATGTTCGACGCGAAAATCGCCTCACACCAGTCCCAGATGCCGGTCAGCTGCTCTGCGGTGTCGCGTACGCCCTGCCATGCCGGATCCGAATTCCAGGTCTCGACGTGCGCGGTGCCGTCGAAGCCTTCGATTTCCTCGCTGAGCGTGAGGTTGTAAAGGGCCAGGTCCTGGGCCGCCCGGATCCGGTGCATGCTGTTCACCGAAATCGCGTTGTTGTGCATGTTCGTCGGGGCCCGCCGGTTGGCGTTCGCGTACAGGTAAAGGCCGAGGCCGTGGTCGATGTGCATCCACGCGCCGACGTGCTGGGAAACGAAGCTGACCCAGTTCGGGTTCCACTGCTCGAAAGCCTTGGACTGCTTGGCAGCCTCGATGTTCTGGTTCAACTGCCGTACGACATTGGAGTTGTAGCGATAGAGGGTCAGTTCCCATTCCTCGTTGGGATCCCGGAACTCGTGCCAGCCCAGCGCCGGCCACGGGTAACCGGTGCCGCCGGTGCCAGGTCCGCGTTCGGGCACCGGGCGGTCCGAGCCCCACGCCTTCAAAGCCGTCCACTCCAGTGGATATCCGCCCTTGCCGTCGGCGAAGCCGTACAGCCAGCCCTGCGACAGGTAGTGCCGAGGGTCGGGCTGCACCTCGACAGTCACGTCCTCGTAGTGGCTCTGCTTGCGCTTCTGCGGGGTGAAGTAGTTGTAGCGGCGCGCATCGGAGTCCGGGAAAACCTTGGCACCCGCCTCCGCGTCGGTGAACACTGGCTTGGGGACGCTGCGTTCTGTCGTTTGTTCTGGAGTGGTAGTCATTTGTTTTCCTTACTGTTCGTCCGCGTCGCCGGTCGTGGTGAACTTGTCATAGAAGATCCGCTTGTCGGCCACCCCGAGAGTCGGCAGCAGTTCTAGTGCCGCCTCAACCATCGGGGGCGGGCCGCACACGTACGCGTCGGCTCTGCCCAGATCGTTTTCCAGCCGTCGCACCACATCGGTGATCAGGCCGGTCTCGCCGTCCCAGCCGTCGTTCTCGTCCGGTTCGGACAAGGCTGGTACGTACCGGAACGACGGCAGGATGTCCGCCAGCGCGGAAAGCTCCTTCTCGAAACAGAGGTCCTTGCGCCGGCGGGCGCCGTAATAGAAAGTCGCCTTCCGTTCGATGCCGCGCTCAGCCATTGACCGCAGCAACGAAAGAATGGGTGCCATTCCGGCTCCGCCGCCCAGGAACAGCAGATCCGACTGTGGAGCGTCCCGGAGCGTGAAAACCCCGAACGGGCCGGTGATGTCGAGCCGGTCACCGATCGCGACCTCTTCATGCAGAAACGTCGAAAAAAGTCCGTCTGGATAGATCTTGATCACGAACTCCAGCAGGCCCTCGTTCCGCCCGGGGGTGTTCGCCATCGAGAAAGATCGGGTGGCCTGCCGGTCGGGGACGGCGAAATCCACGTACTGGCCTGGAAAGAACTTCAACGACGACGTGGGGTCGAGCAGCTTCACCACCAGGTGAACGAGGTCGTGAGTCACGTACTCCTTGGAGATCACCTCGACCGCGGCTTCCTGGATCGGCAGCCCGGACTTGATCATTTCCTCGTCGTAGTTGAGAAGTTCGATGGTCAGGTCCTCGTACGCGTGCGCCCGGCACAGAAGTGTGAAGCCCTCTTCCTTTTCGTAGTCAGGCAGCGCGAACGTGGAATAACGGTCGTGTTCGACGTCGTCGCCGTCCAGCAGGAAGGACTTGCATGCCGCGCACTGGCCCTCTTTGCAGCCATGCATCAGCATGATTCCCTGTTCGGCGGCGGCCCGCAGGATCGTCTTGTCCTCGTCAACCTCGATCTCGATCCCGACCGGCTCGAAACGCACGTGGTGTTTTTCGCCCATCGCCTGCCTTTCTTCGGTGTCGGTCGGCACCAGCGTGGGTACGGCCCGGGAAGGGGGCGGGCCGTACCCACCGAAGCTGGCTCAGGAGGCGGCCGGCGCCGGTCGGCCGGCGGGGCCCTGCTTGTTGTAGTCGGCGACGAAAGCGGCGCGCTCGTCGTCGTTCATCTCGTTGAGAATGACGTTCGGGGAAGCCAGCGGCGGGCAGCGGCGCAGGTGGTCCAGCGTCCACATCTTCTTCGGGTCAAGGTTCAGATGCGGTTGCGCGACCATCGTGTTGCCGTCGTCCCGTACGAAGCCCATGTCCTTCACCACATCGGCCCAGTTCCAGCCGTGGTAAAGGGTTTCCCATTCACGGGCGCCGATCAGCTTGCCCATGTTCGGGGTCTGTCGGCCCTGGTACGTCGGCCGGAACGCGACCGCGTCGGTCCACCGGCATTCCTGGTGGCAGTAGGTCCGCCACTGGCCGTCGACCTTGTCGACCACCATGTCCTCGCGCACCAGGCACGGGACCATGCAGGTCCAGCAGCGGTGCGGGTAGACGTAGTCAACGTCCTCGAACACGATCGGGTTGTGACCGTTCGGGGTGGCGAGCCGGTTGTAGTTTTCCCACCACTTGCCATAACGGTCGTACCAGCCCGGGTATTTGTACTCGAACCACTCGAAGTCCTTGTCCGTCATCGCGTCGATCCGCCAGTAGTTGGCGAGCCACCCGGTGGCGAAGAACTGCGCGACCTCGTGCACATAGCCCTTGTTCCAGATCTGGTTCCAGGCTTCCTCAATGAGGTCGTGCGGAATTTCCAGGCCGTACTTCTCCAGTGGTACGAGATAGCTGCGGTAGTAGTCGTCGTAAATCCACCGACGCCACATTTCCGCGTAGCTTTCCCGATCCTTGCGGCGGTCCTTGGTGCCGTACTCGATGAACGTACCGATGGCGGCGTCCACCACGCGGTGGTTGTTCCACCACGCGTACCGAAGGTCGCGGGCCAGCAGTTGGTGGTTGGTCTCGTCCGACAAAGCCATCAGCAGGGTCGCGTACCCGTTGCTGATGTGCCGGGACTCGTCCGACTGCACCGAGTGGAAGACGGTCGGCAGCAGGTAGTCGCCGTTGGCGGCGGCTTCTGCCGGCATAGCGACGAAAAGCGTGTTGGTGAACGCGGTCTCGGCCACGATCGTCAGGTAGATGCTCGCCGCGGTGATCGCGTCACCGGTGATGAAACCTTCGGCGAACTGACGGCCAATGGTGCCGCAGTAGTCGGACTGGAAATTGCGGAGGCTGCTGTTGAAGCCCGCCGGGTCGATGTAGTTGTTCATGTACAGGCGCTTGAGGTTCTGTTGGATCGTCGAGTGCCGGACTTCGTCGATCATCTGGATGGCCTGGCCGTTGTGCAGTTCCGGGTTGGGAACCGTACGGAACAGCAGCGGCATCGCCCGTGCCGCCGAGATTTCCGGCAACGGGATGATGGAAAGGAACAGCTTCTGCCATTCCAGCCAGCGTTCCTGCACCTGCCGGAACATGTTGCCGCGGATCGCGCCGTCCTCGGCGCCGTAGACGCGATGGTCTTTTTCTTCCTGCATGGGGAAGTAGGACCGCAACACCTGCTTCAGTGGGTCCTTTTTCTTCGCCTTCTGGAAGGTGTAGTCCGTGCCGTAGTGCGACACCGGCTCGTGGTAGGCCGGCTCCCAGGACAGCTCCTGGATTTTCTGGTGGGCTCTCGCCACACTCTGGCGGCTCATGATCACTCCTTACCCGCCGATCCCGGCGGCGCCTTGCATCGGCTTGGCAGTCAAGTCGGTGTACGCCACCGCATCGGCGACCCAGCTTGATCTCCCGTCGGCACTGCCCTCGACACCGTCGGTTGGCCGGCCCGCACGGTGGGGCCGAAGGCAATGCCCCTACGCAGCGAATTACATCGCGGGTGTGACCCTTGTCGGGTCTCAATATGAGACAGTGTGCATGCGTGTGATTACGGTTCGTCCAGCTGTTGCGGAAGCATCCTGGTACGAAGATCAGCCAGTTGGTTGCGGATGTTCTGGGAGGTGCGCGCATCTCCTTCGACGGTCGGCGTGATGCCCATCGCCCGCAGTAAGGCGGTGGCCGGCTCGCCCGGATTGCCGGTGCCGCCGAGCACCGGATGCAGGCCCTTGTCGACAAGGTGGTGGAACACGACGTTCACGACGGTCCAGGGGTTGTACGTCTCTTCCGGGGCCAGTTCGGTGATTTGTTCGGACGGTTGGGTCGAAGACATGTGGCACCTCCCAGCCCCATGACACAACCGGGCCAGTCCGGCAGATGTCTCAATTTGAGACACCACCGGGGGGCCGGCGCCCCTAAGCTGTGGCCCAGGACACACCCTGCGGTGCCCGCGGTCGGCCGCTCGCGGGCAGCGGTAGGAGGTCTACGTGGATGACGCACGCAACGTGCGACCGCTGGTGATGGCACCGGCTACGCGGGTCTCGCCCGACGATCCGCAGTTGGCCCGCGCCCGGATCGACTTCCTGACCTCCGAGCACGTCGAGTCGGACAAGGTCCGCCGGCCCATTTTGGCTTCGTGGTCGCGATCCCTGAACCTGCGGGTGCCGGCGGACCGGATCGCTATCCCGTACGTACGGGACAAGGACATGGACACCCCGCTCGTCCGGGCCGCCGAGCCGGTGTTGGAACGGCTCGCCGAGCAGCTCAGCGACCAGCCGATCAGCATCATCCTGACCGACCAGACCGGCATCGTGCTGACCCAGCGAACCGGCGACATCGACTTGCACCGGCACCTGGAAAGGGTCGAGCTGGTGCCCGGTTTCAGTTACGGGGAACGGTTTGTCGGCACCAACGGCATTGGCACGGCCCTGGAGGACGGTCGGCCGACGCACGTCTTCGGGCATGAGCATTATGCCGAAAACCTGGAAAACCTGGCCTGCGCGGGCGCGCCGATCCATCACCCGATCTCCGGCAAGGTGATGGGCGCGGTCGATCTGACCTGCTGGAGCAAGGACGCCGGGCCGTTGATGGTGGCGTTGGCCAAGACGACCGCCGAGCAGATCCGCCAGGCGGTCCGCAGTAACACCCGCGAACTCGCGCTTTTCGAGGCATACCTGCGCACCTGCCGCCGTACGACCGGAATTGTGATGGCCTTCAACGAAGACGTCGTGATGGCCAACGACGCCGCCCGCCGGCTGCTCGCGCCGGCCGATCAGGCGCTGCTGGTCGGCCAGGCCTCGCAGGTGATGGTGGACCGCCGGCCGGCGTCCGCGCTGGTCACGCTGCCGGCCGGCGGCAAGGTCCGGCTGCAGTGCCGGCAGGTGCCGGGGCCGCGGTACGGCGAGTCCGCCGGCGCGGTCGTATCCGTGACGCTGGTGGAAAGCGACGAGGAGCGGACCGACCCGGCCACCGTGGCGCTGCCGATGTTCCTGCCCGGAGTGGTGGGCTCGGCGCCGGTGTGGCTGCGGTGCTGTCACGACGTCGACGCGACTTACGGCCGCGGTGAATGGGTGGTGTTGTCGGGGGAGTCGGGGGTCGGTAAGAACACCCTCGCCAAGTGCGTACACCAGCGGCGTAATCCGACCGGGCGGCTGCACACGCTGGACGCGGCGGCCGTGCCGGAGTCGGGCTGGCCGGCCGATCTTCGTCGGGATTTGCTGGAAGATCCGGTGGACGCGCTGGTCATCCGGCACGTCGACCGGCTGCGCAAGGGCGCCTTGACCGCGTTGGTTGAGGTCCTACGGGAAGTACGAGCGGCCGGCCGGCAGCCGCCGTGGGTCGCGGTCACCCTGACCGAGGGCGCGGGAGCCGCGCCGGACCTGACCGACCTGATCGCGTTTTTCCCTCGTACGATCGAAGTTCCGCCGCTGCGCCGGCACCCCGAGGACATGGGCGAGCTGATCCCGTTGTTCCTCAGCAAGCTGTCGCAGGGCGGTCAGCTGCGGTGTTCTTCGCCGGCGGTGCACCTGTTGATGCGGGCCACTTGGAGCGGCAACGTCACCGAGCTTTATCACGTGCTCAAGCAGGTCGCGCAGCATCGCCGGACCGGGCTGATCCGGCCCAGCGACCTGCCGACCGAATACCGCACGGTCACTGGGCGGCAGCTGAACAGGCTGGAGTCGATCGAGCGAGACGCGATTGTCGACAGTCTCGACGACGCCGGCGGCAACAAGGTGCGCGCGGCCCAGTTGCTGGGCATGTCCAGGGCCACGCTTTACCGCAAAATCCACGATTACGGGATCGTCACGCCAGATCGTTGAGTGCCCTGCCGAGAATCGCGATGCCTTGGGCGATGACACTCGGCGCGTTCGCCGCGTAGCCCAGCACCAAACCGGGCGGGCCGGGAAGTTGCCGGTGCCAGCACAGCGGCTGCACCTTCACGCCTTTCGCCAGTGTCGCGGCGGCGAGCGCGTCGTCGGGGAGGTCGTGTTCGAACGTGATCATCAGGTGCAGGCCGGCCGCGGCGCCGTGCACGACCGCGGTGGGCAGGTGCGTACGAATGGCATCCATCATCGCGTCCCGGCGGCGCCGGTGACGCTTACGCAGAAAGCGCAGCTGCCGCTCGACCTCGCCAGACTTCATCAACTGCGCCAACACCAGTTGCGACAGCACCGGGTTGCCGAGGTCCGCGCACCGCTTCGCCTCGACGAACTCGTCCTGATAACGCGACGGTACGAGCAGCCAGCCCATGCGCAGCGCGGGAGCCAGCAGTTTGGAGACGCTGGCGGTGTAACAGACCTGCTCAGCGAGCATCGACCGCAATGCTGGCACCGGCGGACGGTCGTAGCGGTGCTCGGCGTCGTAGTCGTCCTCGATGATCATTCCGCCGTCGCTGGCCCACCCCATCAGCTCCCGCCGGCGTTGCCCGTCGAGCACCACTCCGGCCGGAAACTGGTGGGCGGGCGTCACCAACACGACCTGAGCGCCGTTCGCCCGCAGGTCATCGACGCGCAGCCCGCCGGCGTCCACCCGTACCGGCGGGGTAGCCAGGCCGGCGTACCGCAGGTGCTGCCGGGTGCCGAGTGACCCCGGATCTTCCATTGCCACCGCGGAAATTCCGTGCCGTCCGAGCACCTGCCCGAGCAGCGACAACGACTGCGCGACTCCGGCGACCACGATCACCTCGTCCGGATCGGTACGAATTCCGCGCGTACGCGCCAGCCAGTGCGTCACCTCGGTCCGCAGCGCCGGCGTCCCGCGCGGATCCCCGTAGCCGAGATCCGCCGCCGACAGCCCGTCCAGCACCGCCCGCTCGGCCCGCAGCCAGGCGGCGCGCGGGAAGGCCGCCAGATCGGGTCTTCCCGGCAGCAGGTCGATAGCGGCCGGGGCTGCTCGTACGACATCCCAGACGTCGTTGCGTGGATGGCCGTCGAAGAGCGTGGTCTGGCCGGTTTTTGGTGCTGGCTGGGAGATCTCGGTGGCGATCGGAGCGGCCACCACAACGGTGCCGGCACGTCCTCGGCCAGCGATGTGACCGTCCTCGGTGAGCCGCTGGTACGCCTCGGTGACCACTCCTCTGGAGACACTGAGTTCGGCGGCCAGGACCCGGGTGGCCGGGAGGCGGCCGCCGACCGGGATCCGGCCGTCCGAGATGGCGTGCCGCAACTGCTCGGCCAGCCAGTCGGACAGGCCGCCCGGCGGCGCGTCCCCGAGGGTGAGCTGGAGGAAGTCGGAGCCGGTTTTGGACCTGTCGTGGCTGATCTCTACGCGGCTCGTCATTGGTCCAATGTGCGGCCCGAGCGCCCCGGCCGTCAAGGTCGCTCTCGGTAGCCGCGACAGCGGACTATGCGGGTTTTGTATGTGGCCGTGGTCGGCTGACCGGATGACACGGATTCGCTTGGCTCTCGTCGCGGTAACCGCGGCGGCTCTGGTCGGGGCAGCTTTGGTCGGGGTGGCCGCGCCAGCGGCCAGCGCGCCGCAGAGCGTGCCCTCGGCTCACGACTTCGGCGGCTGGCCGACGGTCGGCGCACTGCTCACCACGAACGGCACCGACCACAGCCCGCAGACCCACAACTGCACCGCGAGCGTGGTCAACAGCCCCCACCACAACCTGATCATGACCGCCGCGCACTGCGTCTACGACAGCGGCAGCGGCTGGCGGAAGTACCTGGCCTTCTTTCCCGGTTACAACGGCGGCCCGAGCAGCACGTACGGCAGCTGGTACGCCTACGGGCGGGGCGTGAAGATGCTGGTCAACCAGGGGTGGATCACCAACCGCGACCCCGCGTACGACTACGCCTTCATCGTCTTGACGCCGTCAGGTGGGAAGAGCGTGCAGGATCGTACGGGCGCACTGAACCTCTCTTTCGACACGGGACTGCCCAAGAAGATCGACCTGGTCGGCTACCCGGCCAACGGCGCGAAGCCGCGGATCTGCTCGGGCAGCACGACCGGCGGCAAGGTGCAGCAGTGGTTTGTGCAGTTCGACTGCACGAACCTGCCGGGCGGCACCAGCGGCAGCCCGTGGACCGTACAGGGGAGCAAAAACGTTATCGGCCTGACTGGCGGGTACGAAGAGGGCGGCGGTGCCGTACACAACTACAGCGTCTACTTCGACCACGAGACCCGTGATCTCTACCAGCGGGCCGAGGCGCTCTAGCTGAGTCCGTCGAAGTCATGTCGCAGCCGGGCGAGCGCTCGCCCAGTGGCGACGGTGGCCGCGTGCGGTGACATTCCCAGCACGCGGCCGATCTCGGCGGCGCCGGCGCCGCCGACCCGCAGCCCGATGAGCTGCCGGTCGCGGTCGGCCAGCCGGGCGAGGCAGCGCCCGAGCGTACGAAGGTCGTCGCGGGCGATCACCCGTCGCTCCACCGAGACGGGGTCCACCAGATCGGTTCCGGTCGGCGCCAGGTAGCGATCAGCGATCGCACGCCGTCGGCCGCGCCGCCGATGGTGGTCGATCACCGCGTTCCGGGCTATCCGCAACAACCACGGCCAGATGCCTTCCTCGTCGCCGCTGAAGCGGGAGTAGGCCGCGTACGCATGGGCGAAAGTGTCCGCCGTCAGCTCCTCGGCCGCGTCTGGATCGGTCACTCGGGACAGGCAGAACCGGTAGACGCGCGGGGCGTGCCGCCGGTACGTGATCTCAAACGGCGGCCAATCGGTCGTGTCGAGTGTGGTCACCGAGGCATCTCCTGACCGGTCGGTGGGAAATCGATGTCCGATCACGGTGCTTTGAGTTGGTACGTGCGGGGTTCACCATCGCCCAGACCTGCGAATGAACCGCGCAAGTACCGCAATAGCCACCGTTGGAATCCAGCGATAATCCGGTATATGTAGTGAACTTGCGTACGATGCATGCAGGACTTTTCGATCGGTGGACGACGGGGCAGCATGACGGCGGAGATCGAAGTGGGCGCGGATTTTCTGGTGCTGGCCCTTGGACCACTACAACTGGGCGGCGAATGCGCGGTCGAGATGACCGCCGAGAAGCCGCAGCGGCTGCTGGCCGCGCTCGCCTTGCAACCGAACCGGTGGGTCTCCACCGCCGAGTTGACCGAGGCGCTGTGGCCGGAGGGGGCGCCGGCTTCGGCGCGCGGAAATCTGAAGACTTATGTGCATCTGCTTCGGCAGTTGCTGCCCGCGGTGGGGGAGCAGCAGCGGATCGACAGCCGTAAGGGCAGCTACCGATTGGTGGTCAGTCGGGACGAACTGGACGTCACCACTTTTGAAGACCTGATCGCGGCGGCTCGAACGACGCTCGCGGACGGCGAGGCGGGGCTCGCCGCCGACCGGGCGGCGGCGGCCCTGCGGCTCTGGCGTGGCGAGCCCTTCGAGTCGCTGTCCGGCCATGCCGCCGAGATCGAGCGGGTCCGGCTCGCCGAGCTGCGGCACTCGGCCGCGGACTGCCGGGCCGACGCGTTGCTGGCCGACGGGCGGGCCGATGAGGCGATCGCGTTGCTGCGCCCGCTGGCCTCGGCCGACTCGCTGCGGGAGGCGAGCTGGGAGCGGCTGATGCGGGCGCTGATCCAGGCCGGCCGGCCCGCTGAGGCACTGAGGACGTACCACGAACTGCGCACCGGCCTTGCCAGCGAGCTCGGCACGGAGCCAGGCCCGGGCCCGCGCAGGCTTTACAACCAGCTGCTGGACGCCGACCGCGAGGCCGGCGACGACGTACGCATGTCACCTCCCGCCGTCGTTTCGCCGCCGGTCAAACGGCAGTGGCCGGGTCGCCGGAATCTGGTCATCGCGGCCTGCATTGTCTTCGTCCTTTTGGTCGCTGGCGGTGCGTACGCGTTCTGGCCGCAGCCCACGCCGGACCAGAAACTGATGCAGTTGGTGAATTCCACCGACCCGATCCAGAAGCGACCGATCACCATGCCACCGCCGGGCCATCTGATCTTCGGCATGTCCAACGGTGTCGACGACACATCAAAAAGCCCGCTTTACCAGCAGGCGCCACTTGGCATGGTCACGCAGTATTACTACGAGCGGTCGATGCTGGCCCAGGTCCTCCCAGGCTGGTCGAAGAACGAGATTCCGAAGACCTATGCCGCCGGCAAGGCGATTCATCTCATGGTCGACAGCCCACATCCCAATCAGGACGAGCCCTTGCCGTTCAGCGACAAGCAGGGCAGCTTCTGCGGGTTCAGATATCCGCTGTCCGACGATTTCCTTCCGGACATGCGTACGCTCGCGATGGGTTTCGCCGGAAAGAAGGACGGTCCGCCGCTCTTTGTCTCCATGTTCAACGGCGTTGACAAACACCTCTGTGGCGAAGGTGTCTATGACAGTCCCGCCACGACGGCCTATGCCCAGGCGCTCAAGGTGCGCTACCTGCAGGCCATCCGGATTTTTCATGCCTACGCACCGAACTCACGGGTCGGTCTGGATCTTGACGGCTGGCTGCTCGAGGGCGGTGACACCAACCAAGGTAAAAACCTCGTGCTCGTGAACTATTTCTCCGACGTGCTGAAGCAGTCGGACTTTCAAACCTTCAGCGCTTTCGAGCATGACGGCAACATCGACAGTGTCACCACGATGACCAGGTATCTGGGTCGGTTCGGTCCGGTCATGGTGTGCAGGTTCGCGCCGGACGGCTCAATCCCCAACTTTGACAGCGACCTGAACACCATGATGACCCCGTCGTTCCTGAAAACCGTTACGGCGCAGGGTTTGTTCGCCTGGAACTTCGACGACGACACTCAGTTCGACAGCAAGAAGCAGCCACAGCAGTTTGCTGAGACGCTCAACGCCGTACGCAAGTTCGGTGCCTCCGCAGCACCCGCCTGACCCGTTCTCCCGTCCCAACTTGACGACCCAACGCGACGTTCGACCTGCCGAGCCCCGCCCCGCTCGTCGAGGGACACCACACAACAGCGCCACTCGGCGAGCGAGTACGAGCCGAGAAATGCCTAGCTGATCGAGTAGACCCGGGCCCAGTCCACGTCGAAATAGGCCTGCTGCATACCGTCACCGAAGAAGTTGTCCAGCTGGATCGTCTGGTGCATCGGGCCGGGTGCCTGCACGTCCGGGTCGGTGTCGTGGAACCACTGCTGGCCGTCGATGTAGCCGGTCAGGCCGTTGGGCGACCATTCGAAGCCGTAGTTGTGCCACTGCGAAAGGTCCAGCGAACCGGAGTGGTATTCGTCCTGTACGACACCGGATTGGGTCGGGTGGTGCATGAACGCGGTGCCGGCGTCATCGCCGACGTTGACCTCGAAGTAGTCGTATTCGCCGCCCGACGGCCAGGCGTCCGAGTCCGGCCACGTAATCAGGACGGGGTGGTAGGCGTTGCCGTTCGCGCCGGGCGCGGCCTGGATGCGGGACCTGACCTCCCAGCGGCCGTACTTCTGGCCGAGGTTGGAGGCCATTCCGGCGGTGTCGCCGTTGGAACTGCCGGTCTGTCGCAGGTAGCTGCCGTTGACGTAGTTGGCGTTCCCGCACCTGCGGCCGTTGCCGTCATGACCTGGCACGCAGCCGTCGCCACCGTAGACGCCCCACTTGGCGGAGTCGGGCGTGCCGGTGTAGTTGAACTCGTCGGAGGCCGGCAGCGGTGTGCCCCAGTGGAAATTGCCAGCCGCGGTGCTGCCGTCCCCAGGCGGTGGTGAGGAGGGCGGCGGTGACGAAGGCGGGGGTGAGGAGGGCGGCGGCGACGACGGTGGCGGTGAGGAGGGATTCGATCCGCCGCCGGCCTCATAGTCGGCGGCGGTCGACTGCCAGGTGCCGCTGCCGTTCGAGACCGTCTCCAACGGGTGCGAGTTGGTGGCGCCGGCCGGCGCTTTCAGGGTGGCCCGGATTTTGGTCCAGGAACCCGCTTTTGCGGTGATCGCCGGGCCGTAGGTGGAGCTGATGTAGCCATCTTCGCCGTACCAGTCCATCTGGATGTTCGCCTTGCCGGCGAGGTTGGCGTCCACCGAGATCGTGTACGTCGAGCCGCCGGTGACCGACAGTTGCGGCATGTAGATGCCGGCGTCGCCGGAGCTGATTTTCACTTGGTACGCGTACGAAGCAGTGGGGTGCCCGGTGATGGCCACCCGTTTGCCGCTGCCGTCGCCCAGCGCACCCCAGCCGTCTGCGCTGCTCGCCAGCACCGGGTTGGTCGCGAGGTTCGTCGAGTCGGCGTACGCGCTGGTGGCGATGGGGATGGCCGCGGCGGTGGCGACCATGGCGACAGCCGCGCCAAGAGCCGCCGGCAGCCGATATCGACGATCAGTGACAGTCACATTCTGCTCCTTCTGCACGGCATACATCTGACGCGCTGATAAACGCCGTACCCGACCAAATGTCACAAGCGGCTACTGACTGCCGAAATCCTGCGTCCAGTAGTTCGGGTAGTCCGCGTTGTTGGCGACCGTGTAGCCGACGCCGATGTCGTGCAGGGAGCAGTTCAGGATGTTCGCCCGGTGACCGGCGCTCTGCATCCAGCTGTCGACCACTGCCGTGGGTGTGTCGTAACCAGCGGCGATGTTTTCGGCCCATGCGTCCCAGTCGTAGCCGGCGTCGGAGATCCGTTGGCCGGGATCGCGGCCGTCCGGGCTGTCGTGGTCGAAGTAGTTGTTGGTGGCCATGTCATCGCTGTGGCCCTGGGCGGCCGTGGTCAGCTGGGCGTTCAGCGCCAGGTTGCCGCAGCCGTGCTGTTGCCTGTTCTGGTTGGTCAGATCCACGACCTGCTGGACGTAGTCATTAGCCGGCACGTGAGCGGGCGAGGGGCCCAATGCCGTGGTGAGGGCGATCAGCAGCGAAAGGGTCTTCATCCGTACCTCCGCGGGTCGGTGGTCCGCTGGGCTGGGAATCTCGATGACTTATCGGAAAAGCAGCGCCAGCCGTAACAAAGAACGCGTTCTTTGCCGTTCCGTCACATTCGGCCATGTCGTTGGGGACCCGTCCCGGCCGAAGTCAGCACGATGCCCGATATGGCAGGTGATACGCGTTTTGAAGTGCTCGGTCCGGTCCGCGCGCGATGTGACGGGACGGCGGTGGATGTCGGACCGGCCCGTCAGCAGGCCGTGCTGGCGGTGCTCGCGATGCGGGCCGGCTCGCCGGTGTCCGCCGCCGAACTGCTGCGGGCCGGGTGGGGAGACCGGCCGCCGGCGATCGGCGACAAGGTCGTGCCGGCGTACGTCTACCGGCTCCGCAAAGCGCTGGCGGCGGCCGGTGCGGGGGAGCTGCTGGGGCGGACGGCCGGCGGGTACGTGTTGCGGGTGTCGCCGGCCGCGGTCGACTCCGGGCAGTTCACCGACCAGGTCGCGCAGGCGTCCCGGTGCCGCCGGGACGGCGATCCGGAGCGGGCCGAGCGGCTGTTGACCAGCGCGTTGACGCTGTGGCGTGGTGAGGCGCTCGCCGGACTGCCCGGTCCGTTCGCCGAACAGCAGCGCTCGCGGCTGAGCGAACAGCGGGT
The DNA here is from genome assembly GCF_039530045.1 of Fodinicola feengrottensis. Taxonomy (NCBI): domain Bacteria; kingdom Bacillati; phylum Actinomycetota; class Actinomycetes; order Mycobacteriales; genus Fodinicola; species Fodinicola feengrottensis. Next base: position 127,515 of record NZ_BAAANY010000004.1, read on the forward strand.
GGCGGCCCGTGAGGACCTGCTTGACCTGCGGTTACGCGGTGGGAACTGCGGGGACGCAGTGGGCGAGCTGACCGCGTTGGTGGCCGAACACCCACTCCGAGAACGCGGGGTCGAGCTGTTGATGACCGCGCTTTACTGGCAGGGCCGGCAGGCCGAGGCGCTGGCCGTCTACGCTCGCGCTCGGCGGATTCTGGTCGACGAGTTGGGGGTCGAGCCCGGCGATCACCTGCGGGCCACTCACCGGGCCATCCTGCGCGCCGAACTGCCGCGTCCCGCTACCGAAACGTCGCGTACGGCCGAGACTTTTCCGGTACGAAAGGACATCCCCGCGCCGCCTCCCGGTTTTGTCGGTCGTACGAGCGAACTGGCCCTGATCAGCCAACTGACCTCCGGCGTCTGCGCGGTCGACGGGATGGCCGGCGTCGGCAAGACGGCGTTCCTGCTGCGCGCCGCCGCACAGCACGACTGCGCCGACGGCCAGCTGTATCTGGACCTCTGCGGCTACACCCTGGAACGGCGGCCGCTGCGACCGACTGAGGCGCTGGATCGGCTGTTGCGCGCGGTTGGTGCCACCGAGCTTCCGGTGACTGACGACCCCGATGAGCTGGCGGCGACCTGGCGAGCGCGGGTGGCCGGCCGGCGGCTGTTGTTGGTGCTGGACAACGCGGTCAACGCCGAGCAGGTCCGGCCGCTGCTGCCCGGCGATGGCGGCAGCGTGGTGCTGGTGTCGAGTCGGCGCAGGTTGGGCGGCCTGGAGGTGGACCGGCACCTGCACCTGGGCGTCCCGCCGCTCGGCGATGCCGTACGGCTGCTGGAAAACGCGGCCGCAAGGGAGTGCTCCGGCACCGACCGGGCGGAGGCGATCAGGGTGGTCCAGACCTGCGGGCGGCTGCCGCTGGCGCTGCGGATCGTTGGCGCGAAGCTGCGGCACCGACCGGCCCTCGGGCTGGCGGACCTGGTCGACCACCTCCGCGACCACGACCAGCGGCTCGGCCAGCTGGAGATCGATGACCGCCGGATCGACGTGGTCTTCGAGATGTCGTACGCCCAGCTGGACCCGGGCGACCAGCAGGCCTTTCGGCTGCTGGGGTTGCTCGGCACCGCGTCGGTGGACCGGTACGTGCTGGCCGCGCTGGCTGGCGTCGACGGGCACCGCGCCGACCTGGTGTTGGAGCGGCTGCTGGCGGCGAATCTGGTCGACGAGCCGGCGCCCGGCCGGTTCGTGCTACATGACCTGGTCCGTTCGTACGCCGCCCAGACGACCCGCCAGCTCGACCCGGACCGGCTCCGGCGAGACGCGTTGACCAGGCTTTTCGACTACTACCTGGCGGCCAGCGCACGGGCGTACGTGAGCATCCAACCGGCCACCGCGGTGACCGGTGGCACGTCCGCCGGGATGCCGCTGCCGGCCGCGGTCGACGACTTCGCCGGTGCCCAGGCGTGGTTCGAGCGCGAGGCCGGCACCCTTGGCTGGTTGGTCGACCTGGCCGCCGTACGACCGCAGTGGCACGCCTATGGATGGCAGCTGGCCAATCCGCTGGTCTGCTACCTGACTCGGCACGGCCGGCAGTCCGACGCGGCCCGGGCCGGCGCCGCCGGGCTGGCCGCCGCGATCGCTGGGCACCATCGGCAGGGCCTCGCGGTGATGCTGTTCTGGCAGGCCACCGTGCGATTCGACGTGGCCGACTACGCCGAGGCCGAGCGGCTGTGGACCCGGTCACTGGACCTGTACGAACAGCTCGGCGACCTCGCGGGACAGGCTCGCGCGCTGCGTCGGCTGGCTGAGTGTCTGCAGATCCAGGGACAGCTGCGACGGGCCTTCGAACGGGCCCAGCGAGCCGTCGACATCGCCCGGCGCGCGTATGACGAGCGGGCCGTCTGCACGGTGCTGCAGACGCTCGGCATCATCGGCACCGTGGTGGGGGAGTTCGCCGCCGCAGAGGCCGCGCTGGTCGAGGCGACGGCCAACGCACGGGCCCGTGACGATCTCAACCGGCTCGGGTTTTCCTTGGTGGTGCACGCAATGCTGCAGGCCGAGCAGGGCCGCGCGGAGGATGCGCTGCGCACTTCGCGGGCCGCCGAGCAGATCGCCACCTCGCTGGGAAATCCGACGATGGGTGCGATGGCGCTGACGTACATCGCGGTGGCACATCGGATGCTGGGCGAGACCGCGGCCGCGGTGGCCGGCCATCGCAGGGCGCTCGACCTGGTGGAGGCGCATCTGCTGCGGGCCATCGAGACGACCATCCGCAATGCCTTCGGTCAGACGTTGTGCCTGGTCGGTGAGGTCGAGCAGGCCCGCCGGCAGCACGAGGCCGCGCTGGCGCTGGCGACGGTCACAGCCGAGCCGTACGAACAGGCGCTCGCGCTGGGCGGGCTGGCCAGCTGTGCCCAGGCAGACGGCGACGCCCAGGAAACTCGGCGCTGGCGGACCGACGCACTCACGATGGTGGCCGGTTTCGGGCTGGCCGACAACGACAGCGCCCCACTCCGCCGCCGGATAGCGGGAACTACCGCTTGCGGCCGAGTCCGCAGAGCATGAGCTTGTCCATGTCGACCGCCTCGATCAGCCGCGGCCCGTATGGCCACCATTCGAAAAGCTTGACCAGCCCGGGCTGGACGAGGTCCAGACCGTCGAAATAGCTGGAGATCTGCTCGAGCGGCCGGAACTTGCAGGAGCCGAGGCCTTGGCGGATCTTCTCCTCCAGCGTCCGCGCGATCGCTGCATGCCTGCTGCCGTCGGCCGGGTCGTAAAGATGGCTCAGCGCCACGAAAGACCCGGACGGCAGGGCCTGCACATAGGCCGCCATCAGGTCGCTTGCCTGGTTGTCGTCCTCGATCAAGTGCACGATGTTGGTCAGCATCAACGCGATCGGGCGATCCAGGTCCAGGTTCTTGCGGATGATGTCGTTGGCCATCAGCTCGTCCGGCTTGCCCGGGTCGACGGCGATGCAGAAGGTGCGGTCGTTGTCGACCAGCATGGCTTTCCCGTACGCGACCACCGTCGGATCTTTGTCGACGTAGATCACGTTGGTGTCCGGGTTGATCCGCTGCAGGGTCTCGTGCAACCTCTCCTGTCGCGGCAATCCGAAGCCACAGTCCAAAAACTGGTCCGTACCGGCCCGGTCCACCAAATAGCGGCCGACCCGAAGCAGCCATTGGCGCAGTTCCTCGGCGGTGGTCATCAGGTCCGGCACGCTGGTCAGCAGCTCGTTGAGGAGTTTGCGATCGGCATCGAAATGGTCCTTGCCGCCGAGCGCGGCATCCCACAGTCGGGCCGGGCTGGACCGGTTGGTGTCCACTCGCGAGGAATCGCCTACCGCGGTGGGCGATCGATCGGTCGGTGCCATCGGGCGTCCTGCTCCTGCCTGTCACTCTGCGTTGGGTTAACGATAGCGGTACAGGCGTGACCCCAACCACTGTCCCTCCTGGGCAAAAGAGCTGGGATCGGCCGGAACTGGCCGGAACCGGATTCCGGTCCGGCGGCGCGGAAGGATGTTCGCCGGCGAAAGAGGGTGATAACTCCCCTGCCATCCGTTTACAACGTTGTGCAAGGGGTGTACGACGCCAGGACCTCGACCAGGAGGCGTGGTTCACCGCGCCGGTGTCGACGCAAGAAGACGGCCTAGATCTTGACTGGTTGACCGGTTCTTGTTGACTCGTACGCGGCGGTCACGATCCGCAGGGTCGCGAGGCCCTGTTCGCCGTCCGGGACTGGTCGGCGGCGTTCGCGTACCGAGGACAGGAATTCGGTCAGCAGCAACCGATCCAGGTCCGGGCCGTACCCGAGCCAGCGACTTTCGCCGCCGGCACGGAAACCGGTGACGGCCTGGCCGAACGCATCTACCTGGACGGTGCCTTTTTCGCCGACCAGGCCGAAACTCAGCCCGCCCCAGGTCGGAAAGCCGTCCGGTCGGCTCCAGCTGCAGTCGATGCTCGCGACGGTCCCGTCGGCGTACCGGATAACGACGACGCCACCTGTTTCCACCGCCGCTTCCGGATGCAGAATGTGGTTGCTCAGTGCGTAAACTTCAACTGGGGGAGCGCTCACCAACAGGCTGAAGATATCTGCCAGATGGACGGTGTGGTCCATCAGTGCGCCGCCGCCAGCGAGGTCCGGATCGGCGAACCAGGCCCGCCCACTGGGGAGTTTGCCATTGTTGACACCGGTGAGACCGACCAGTTTTCCGAGTTGCCCGGACGCGACGGCCTGTTGTGCGGCGCGTACGGCCGGGCTGAACCGGACCGGGTAGGCGGTCATCAGACCGACCCCAGCGGCCGCACAGGCAGCGATCATCGACTCCGCGTCCGGGACTGTGGTCGCGAGGGGTTTTTCGCAGAGTACATAGGCTCCGGTCGCGGCTGCCGCCTCCACGATCGTACGATGGTGGAGGTTTTCGGTGCAGACCACCACACCATCCGGGCCTGCCGCGAACATTTCCTGGTACGAGTCGAAAAACGTGGCGTCCACGGCCTCACGACCCCGGCCGGCTTCGGTCGAGCCGACGCCGTCCGGGTCGGCGACGAGCAGCTCAACTTCGGGATGTGCGGCCAATTGCGCCGCGTACGAGCCGGCGTGGACGTGGGCGAGCGAAGCCAGCGCGATCTTCATCAGGCCACCTGCGTCGGGCTGACGGCTCGACCGGACCGGGCCGATTCCAGCGCGGCGAGCGCGATGTCCAAGGCCGCCAGGCCGTCCGCCGCGTTGACCCGCGGCGGCGGGCCGCCAGCGATCGCCGCCGCGAACTCGGCCAGTTCCGCCGTGTACGGATCGTCGGCGAGGGCGTGCCCGATGGCCGCGGGTTCGGGCACGCTGATCGTCACCGGCGGCCGGCGCAGCGAGTCCCCGGTCAGCACGCCGCCGCTGCCGGCCAGGTCGAAGGTGGTCCGGAACGGCTCGCCCGGCCGACTCCACGTGCCCTGGATGTGGCTGATCGTGCCGTTTTCGTGGCGTAGCACCACAGTTCCGCTGACCGGACCGTCGGAGCCGGTGACAGTCGCGTACACGCTGGTCACCTCGCCGCCGATCCACCGCGCGAAATCGTAGTCGTGGATCATGAAATCCAGCAGGATCCCGCCGGCCCGCTGCTCGTTATGCAGCCAAGTGGCCCACTCCGGGCGGGCGCCGGACCTGGTCAGGCGCAATACCGCTGGAGACCCGATCTCACCGCCCGCGACGGCCGCCTGGGCCGTCGCGTACTCGCCGAAATACCGCACCACGTGCGCGACGAACAGGTGGACGCCGGCCTCCGCGCACGCGTCGATGATGCGCTGTCCTTGCGCGTGCGTACGCTCCAGCGGCTTCTCACAGATCACGTGCCGACCCGCCGCGGCCGCCCGGACGGCGATGTCCGCGTGCGTGTCGGTGGGCGTACAGATGTCCACGGCGTCCACCTGGCCGAGCAGCATGTCGAGCTCGTCGACGACTGTGCCGCCGTACTGGCCGGCGAGCGCTGTGGCGGCCGGCGGGTCGTTGGAATAGAGGAAAAGTGTGGTTCCGAGCTGCTGCCAGGCGGCGGCGTGTGACCGGGCGATGAAACCGGAGCCGATCAGTCCTATCGACAGGGGCACGTGCGGGTCCCATCCGTTGCGGTGATCTTGGTTTTGGCCAAACCTACCGCCGCTCGCCGACTCAGTCGAGGAACGTGGTGAGTGCTTCGATGACCGCTTCAGGCTGTTCCTCGCAGCCGCCGGACAGAGTTGGTCAACGTGATGTGGCAGGCGTGCATCACTGGCATCGCAAACAATCTCCGCCTTGACCAATAGCGGGACAGCTAACTGAGCGCTAAAACGGTGGTTCGGTTGGCCATGTTGTTGGTTTTTCGGGTGGGGGCGGCTTGATGCGTGGTTCGTCCTTGTCGTTCAGGTAGATCGGTCCGCGTCGTCCGTTTTTGGTGGGTGGGCAGACGTCTTCTCCGGGTGGTGGTGGCTCGGTGACGTAGACGCGTCCGGTGGGGCTCAGGACGGTGTAGGTGCCGTCTGGGTCGAGTCTGACTTTCCAGTCGGAGTGTGTTTTGAGCCGGTGGTGGAAACGGCACAGGCAGAGGAGATTTTCCTTGCAGGTGCACCCGTCCGGAAACGGGATGGAGTGGTCCTTGTCGCAACGCTGGGCAGCACAGCGACACCCAGGCCAACGACACGTCACGTCTCGGGCTTCGATGAATTCCTGCAATGCCATCGATGGTCGATAACGTGCTCGACCGGCTTCCATGAGCTTGGTGGAGCTGGGGTCGGTGAGTAGTCGGCGCCAGGTGGAGTCTTTGGCCAGGCGGCGGGCCATGCTGGCCGGGATCGCGCCGTACCCGGCGAGGAAGGCGGGTTTGTCGTCTAGGCCGAGCAGTGTGCCTGCTCCGACGACGACTCGCAGGTCAACGCGCGGCTTGCGTGAACGGGCGTGGCCGGTGCCATCAGAACGCGCTGCCGCTGTTGAGGAAGTGGACGACTCGTACCCGCAGTCGTCGGCGCGCACACCGGTGTCGTCTGCTGCGGGCTGAGCGACTCCGCTGTTGTCGGTGTCATCGTCGGGGAATTGGGGCGTGTCATGCCAAGTGTGTAAGCCGGAGGTGTACCAAGATCGACTGGCCTGTTGGTTGGTCGGAAGGG
>NZ_BAAANY010000005.1:0-54868 GCF_039530045.1 Fodinicola feengrottensis
GCGCTCTATATAGAAGCCCACTTTATTTGTGGTTGGGGCAGGTGTCGGGGCCGTCCACTGGCTGATCTGGGCTGTAGTCCTCGCCGCCGCCGGCGACCCCGGTCCCCTGGTCTTTCCAGCTCGCCGGCGCGATCAGGCCGTGCGCGATTTGTTGGCAGTCCATGTTGTAGACGTACGCTTGGGTGCCCTCCACCCAGAGCCCACGGGACTCGGGGCCGACGTGACTATCGCTGTAGCTACCCCACTTGGTCTCGTCGTGGACCACGACCACGTGCTCGCCCGGATGGTTTGTGCCAACGCCGGCGAACGCGTACGCCCAGACGTAGTTCGTGGTGATTTGCAGGTAGCTGTGGCCATCCTCGTCCTTGCCCACACCGAATGTCATTTTTCCTTTCACTCGCGGGGAAAGATCGGCGAGTGTGGTCCCGGGAGCGGTCCGGATCATCTCGCTGAAACTGTCCTTGGCCAGCGATAGTTTGGCTAGTGACCGGTAACCGGGCGCGACCTGCGCGAGATATCCAGCCGGGTCGCCGGTGACCAGCAGCCGGTGGTCCAGATGGCTCGAAACCAGCGCCGCCTTGACCGCGCTGAGGTCCCGGGCCACGTCGGCAGCGGACCAGTCACCGGCTTTCGCAGCTGGCGGTGGCACGATGCCGGCGGCGCCTTCGGCGTACGACGCCGCGTTGGTGCCCTCGAAGCCGTTGTAGATCCTGGTGTCCGAGTCAGCGGAGTTGGCCAGCGGGTTGTGAAAGGTCGGCCGCCAGCCCTCTCGCCACGCACCGTAACCAACCACCAGCGCCACCCCGAGCACCAGCGCGACGACCGTGGTGGGTGACGACCATCGGAATCCGTTGTGCGACATTGCCTTGCCCCCATGAAAGTCCGCGCCCAGTCCAGGCTCAGGGACCACCGTAAACGCGCACCGACCGGCGTGGGTGCGCTTCCCTCGGACACGTACGAATAACGTACGACGCGAGCGGCCGGTGACGGCGCCCTAACTTTTCTCCCCTAACTTTAGGCAGGTCCGGTGGCCCTCTCCTGGCCATACCGTGAGAACACACGGCGAGGAGGCATGATGACCGACAAGACCGAAACAGGCGATTTCTACGCACTGGCGGACGCGCTGCCGGACAACGACCAGCGACTGCTGGCCAGGCTGCGGGCTTTCCTGGCCACCGAGGTGGCCCCCACCGCGAACGAGCACTGGATCCATGAGGAATTCCCGTACGAGCTGATTGGCAAGCTCGGCGGATTGGGTATCGCCGGTCTGTCGTACGACGGGTACGGCTGCGCCGGTCGGAGCAGCCTGCTGGATGGCTTTGTGGCGCTGGAATTCGCCCGCGTCGACCCGTCGATCGCGACGTTTTTCGGTGTCCACACCGGGCTCGCGATGGGCTCGATCTACCTTTGTGGCTCCGAGGAACAGAAGAGGACGTGGCTGCCGGCGATGGCCCGGTTCGAGAAGGTCGGCGCTTTCGGTCTCACCGAGCCCGAGGCCGGCTCCGGCGCGGCCCGCGGGCTGACCACCACGGCCCGCCGGGACGGGGACGAATGGGTTTTGTCGGGCCAGAAGAAGTGGATCGGCAACGCGACTTTCGCCGATGTCACGGTGATCTGGGCCCGCGATGTGGCTGACGGAAACGTCCGCGGATTCCTGGTCGAGAAGGGCAGTCCCGGCTTCACCCCCACCAAGATCCTGAACAAGATGGCGCTGCGTACGGTCCAGAACGCGCACATCGAGCTGCGTGACTGTCGCGTACCGGAGTCGCACCGGCTCGGCCATGCCGACTCGTTCGCCGACACCGCAGCGGTTTTGCGGATGACTCGTACGTCGGTGGCCTGGCAGGCCGTCGGATGCTCGATCGGCGCGTACGAACGGGCTTTGGACTATTCCAAGAAACGCGAGCAGTTCGGCCGGCCGATCGGCGGCTTCCAGCTGGTCCAGGACATGTTGGTGAAAATGCTGGGAAACATTACCGCGTCGCTGTGCATGGTCGCCCAGCTGTCCCGTCTGCAGGACGCCGGCCGGATGACCGAGGAGCAGGCGTCGCTGGCGAAAGCCTTCGCTACCACCAAAATGCGTGAGACGGTCGGGCTCGCGCGCGAGCTGATGGGCGGCAACGGGATCCTCCTGGAGCATGAGGTCGGCCGGTTCGTCGCGGACGCCGAGGCGATCCATTCCTACGAGGGAACGCGCGAGATGAACACCCTGATCGTCGGCCGGGCGATCACCGGCTTTTCGGCCTTTGTCTAGGAGACCTGTCATGACTTCGAGCCTCAACCCGGACAGCGCGGCCGACTCGATCGGCGGCCCCAACCCCATTGTCGGCTTTCGCCGCAAAGACCTGCTGGACTCGTTGCGTACGGTCATTGGCGAAACCATCCGACACCCGCAACACACTGTCGGCAGCCTTGCTCATCTCGCCCACGCCGGCCTGGACATCGGCCGCGGCAAGGCGACTTTCACGCCCGGCGCCAAAGATCGCCGATTCGCCGATCAGGCGTGGTCGGAGAACGTTCTCTATCAGCGGATGTTGCAGCTCTACCTGGCCGCGGACGCCGAGCTGGACAGGTGGATCGGCGGCTCCGAACTGTCCACTATGGACCGCGAGCGAACCCGTTTCGTCCTGTCGCTGGGATTGGACGCACTCGCGCCGAGCAATCTGCCGACGAATCCGGCGGCGCTCAAGCGGTTCATCGAGACCGGCGGCCGCAGCGCGGTCAGCGGAATCCGCCAGCTCGTCGACGATGTTCTTCACAACGGCGGGATGCCCCGGCAAGTGGACACCAACCGCTTCCAGGTCGGCGGCAACCTCGCCGGCACGCCCGGCTCAGTGGTCTTCCGGAACGAGGTGCTGGAACTGATTCAGTACGAGCCGCGGACCGAGCGGGTCCACGCCCGACCGTTGCTGATCGCGCCACCGCAGATCAACAAGTACTACGTTTTCGACCTGTCCGAACAGAAAAGCCTGGCCCGGTACGCACTGGACAACGGCTTCCAGGTTTTCGTGGTGAGCTGGCGCAACCCGACCGCCGAGCAGCGCGAATGGACGCTGGCGACCTATCTTCGTGCGCTCGAAGAAGCCATCGACACGGTCTGCGACATCACCGGCAGCGCGGACGTCAACCTCGGCGGTGCCTGCTCCGGCGGCATCACGTCGGTCGCCATGAGCGCGGCTTTCGCCGCGCGTGGCATCGCTCGTATCCACTCTTTGACCTTGTTCGTCAGCGTTTTCGACATGGCCGCCGACCGTACGCTGCTGGGCGTCTTCGCCAGTGAGGAAACACTGGCCGCCGCCAAACGCCACTCGCACGCCAAGGGCGTCCTGGACGGTCGCGAGCTGGGTCGGGTTTTCAACCTGCTGCGGCCAAACGACCTGATCTGGTCGTACTGGGTGAACAACTACCTGCTCGGCAACAAGCCGCCCGCTTTTGACGTGCTCTACTGGAACAACGACACGACCCGGCTGCCGGCCGCCTTCCACGGCGAGCTGATCGACATTTATCGCGACAACTCGCTCGCCACCCCGGGAGCCGTCGTGGTGGACGGCACGCCGCTGGATCTGGGAAAGATCGACTGTGACGCTTTCGTGATGGGCGGTACGACCGACCACATCACCCCCTGGGACGCCTGTTACCGGTCGTCCTTGCGGCTGACCGGGAATGTCGAGTTCACCTTGAGCAACTCCGGGCATATCCAGAGCATCCTGAACCCGCCGGGCAACCCGAAGTCCAGCTATTTCAGCAATCCGGACCGGCCGGAGTCGGCGGCAGACTGGAAGGCCGGCGCGACCAAGGTCGCCGGCAGTTGGTGGCCTCGCTGGATGGAGTGGCTCGGCGAGCGATCGGGCGACTTTGTCGACGCGCCGATCATTGACGCTGCGCTGGAAGCCGCCCCCGGCTCGTACGTACGCGGATGAACGGCACCGATGTCCTGCGGGTCGGCCGCCAACAGCTGCACGTGGACATACGCGCCGGCGAAGGAACGCCTTTGTTGCTGTGCAACGGCATTGGCGCGAACCTGGAGCTGATGCGGCCGTTCGTCGAACGGCTGGAGGCGATGCAGGGCCGGCGAATCCCGACGATCGCCTTCGACGTGCCGGGCACCGGCGGGTCACCGACACCGCGACTGCCGCGATGGATGACTGGCCACGCTCGACTGCTGCGCGAGCTGGTGACCAAACTGGGCTTTCCGCAGGTCGATGTGCTCGGCATTTCCTGGGGCGGCGCGCTCGCGCAGGAATTCGCCCACCTGAACCCGAAACTGTGCCGCCGAGTGGTGTTGTGCGCGACCAGCATGGGAATGGTGATGGTGCCGGCTCACCCGCGCGTCCTGCTGGCGCTGGCCAGTCCGACCCGGTATTTCCGGCCATCGCGCATGCGCGAGCTCGGCGCGGCGATCTACGGTGGCGGCTTTGGCGAAGACAAAGGGGTCGCCGACGCCTTCGCCCGGGCGTCCCGGGCGCCGGATCCGCTCGGCTACTACTGGCAGATGCTCGCCGGCTGGGGCTGGACCAGTGCGTACTACCTGCCGCTGCTGCGCCAACCGGTGCTGCTGGTGGCCGGCGACGACGACCCGATCATCCCGCTGGTGAACGCGAAGATGATGGCCCGGCTACTGCGAAAACCGACCGTCCACATTGTCCACGGCGGCGGCCACCTGGCGCTGCTCACGCACGCCGACGAACTTGTTCCGGCCATCCACACCTTCCTGTCGTAAAGGAGAAAGTCATGCTGAACCTGGCCCTCATGTTGGAGGACAGCGCGGTCCGCTTCGCCGACCGAGACGCGGTCGTGCTCGGCGACACCCGACTCTCCTATCCGGCGGTGAACGCGGCCGCGAACCAGGTCGCCAACCTGCTGGCGTCCCGCGGTGTCGGACCGGGCGACCGAGTCGCGCTGTCATGCGCCAACGTGCCCTACTTTCCCATCGTCTACTACGGAATCCTGAAGACCGGTGCCACCGTGGTCCCATTGAACGTGATGCTCAAGGGCCGCGAGGTGGCCTACCATCTGGCCGACTCAGGGGCGAAGGCCTATCTCTGTTTCGAAGGTACGCCAGCATTGCCCATCGGCCAGCAGGGGTGGGCCGGCTTCGGCGCGACCGAAAGCTGCGAGCATTTCTTCCTGATCACCGCGGATCCGTCGGCACCTTCGCCGATCGAGGGCGCCACCACCCTGGGCGCCGCGCTGGCCGGTCAACCGGCAGTTTTCGACACCGCGGTCACCGCTCCGACCGACACCGCCGTCATCCTCTACACCAGCGGCACCACCGGCCAGCCCAAGGGCGCCGAGCTGTCGCACTCGAACATGGTGATGAACGCTGTCACCTGTCACCGGATTTTCGGTGTGGCCAAACACGAGATCCACCTGTTGGCGCTGCCGCTCTTTCATTCCTTCGGACAGACGGTCCAGATGAACGCCGGCTTCAGCTCCGGCGCGACCCTGGTGATGCTCCCTCGCTTCGACGCGAACGCCGCTCTTTCGTTGATGTTGAACGAAAAGGTCACGTTCTTCGCCGGCGTTCCGACAATGTACTGGGGCCTACTGAGCGCCGACCCGACCGCGTACGACCTACCCGAAATCGCCAACAACCTGCGGATAGCGGTCTCCGGTGGGGCCGCACTGCCAGTGGAAATCCTGGAACAGATGGAAAAGGTGTTCGGGGTCGAGGTCAGCGAGGGCTACGGCCTGTCCGAGACCAGCCCGGTCGCCACTTTCAACCATCCGGGCCGCAAACCCAAACCCGGCTCGATCGGCCAGCCGGCCTGGGGGATCGAGGTCAAGCTCGTCGACAACCAGGGCCAACGGGTGCCCGACGGCGAGACCGGTGAAATAGCGATCCGGGGCCACAACGTGATGACCGGCTACCTGGGCCGCCCGTCGGCCACCGCCGAAGCGATCAGGGACGGCTGGTTCCACACCGGCGACCTCGGCCGACAGGACGCCGACGGCGACTACTTCATTGTCGGCCGCGCCAAGGAGATGATCGTACGCGGCGGCTTCAACGTCTATCCACGCGAACTCGAGGAGGTCATGATGACCCACCCGGCGGTGAGCCTGGTCGCGGTCATCGGCGTGCCGCACGAGAGCCACGGCGAGGAAGTGAAGGCATTCGTGATCCGCACACCTGGCGCCGAGCTGGTCGAGGCCGAGTTGGTGGCATGGTGCAAGGAAAACATGGCCGGTTACAAATACCCACGCATCGTCGAGTTCCGCGAGGTTCTGCCGATGACGGCCACCGGCAAGGTCCTCAAGCGAGAACTCAGCTGAGGCGCGACACTACATCGATCCCCGCCGTCGTACGACCAGATGCTCGGTCACGTTGACGCCGACCACGACAGCGGTCAGCGCGCCAAGAGCAGCCACCGCCGGCACGTAGACGGCCAGCGGGATCAGGAAAACAGCAACTGCCGCACCAGCCAGCCGGTAGATCGAGATTCGATGGAACATCCGCCACCGGGTGTAGCCGAAAGTCGCAAGATAGAGAGCACAGCCACCAAAGAGCAGGCCCACCACGCCGATTTCCAAGCGGTGGGTGGGATGTGCGACGACGGCCGCCATGCCTACCGCGGCCGCGATGATGCCAGTCAGGAAGGCCAGGTGTCCGTACGAGAGCACCTCGCGGACGAGGTCGGTGCGTACGCTCGCGGTGAGCATCGCGTGCCGGATCGCGCTGGCGGCGAACACGTAATACACCCACCACAATGCGGCGGCGAGCACGAAAGCGATCGCGACCGCCACCAGCACGTCGACCGTCAAATGCGCCGAAGTGGCGGCTGGGGCGCCGATCGCGACGATGGATTCGCCGAGCGCGATGATGATGAAGGTGCCGAACCGCTCCGGCAGGTGGCCGGGATGGAACCGCATCGACAGCAGCCGGCGGCGGGTCAGGATAGGCGTCGCCAGGTCCAGCACCGCGGCGATGGCCCACACCGTTATCAGGATCGGGTAAGGGAAAAAGGCGCTGATCAACCGGGCCGGACCGGTGATGAACACGGCGATACTCATCGGCCCGAAGGCGAAACTTTGCTGCGGACCGGAGAAAAACAGTGAAACCACCCGCAACAGCAGGAAAGCCGCGGCGAACAACACCGCGCGGGAGCCGTACGCACCAGGCACGGCCAACGCCATGAAAAGGCTGCAGAGGCCGGTCGCGAAAATGCCGATCCGTTCGAAGGAGGTGTCCACATTGGTGGTGTTGGCGTGGATCGTGGTGCCGACCCAGGCCCAGTAAATCGGTACGAAGACAACCAAAGCTCGGCCCAGCCCGGCCCAGGACACGTCCTCACGCAGCAGCGACGACACCTCGGTGACGGCGAAGACAAAAACCAGGTCGAAGAACAGCTCGGCCCAGGTGACCGGCTTCTCAGGCACTTCCGCGGATTCGCTCATTGAGGGCAATGTACCCAGCCGACCGGCAGTCCCGGATCCAGACCGCTAGGCCGGTGATCATGCACACCGCGCCCACCACGCACACCGCGCCCCAACCGGCCAGCTCGTACGCGGCGACGCCGGCGGCCGTTCCAATCACCCCGCCGAGCGTGTACGCGGTCATGTAGACGGAGGCGATACGCGACCGGGCTGCGCTGGTCAGGCCGTAAACCACGCTCAGGTTCAGCAGGTGGGTGCCGTGAATCGCGATGTCGACCGCGAGCAATCCAACGAAAAACCACGTCAGGTGCTGCCCGCCCAGCCACAACACGGCGAACGAAACAGCGCCCAAAACCAGCAAAAGTCCGGTCATCGGGCGTTGCCAGCCACGGTCGGCGGCCCGGCCGGTCAGCCGGGCGGCCAGTACGCCGGCACCGCCGACCAGCGCGACCAGCCCGATCGCCGCGGCGCTGAAGTGGTACGGCGGACCGGCGAGCAGGAACGCGGCGGTCGCCCAGAACACTCCGAAAGAAGCGAAAACGCAGGCACCGATCGCGGACCGGCGGCGCAGCACCGGCTCGGTCGCCGCGAGCCGTACGGTCGCGCGCAACTGCGCAAGGTAGCCGATCGACACCTCCGGGTCGGCCGGCGCCATCGTACGAGCCAGCGTCGCCGCCAACACGAGCGTCACCGCCGCCGCGGCCAGGAACAACACCCGCCAGCCCACCGCCTGGCTGACCAGGCCGGCGACCGTACGGGACAGCAGGACACCGGTCAGGCCGCCGGTGAGCATCGTGCCGACCGCTCGGCCCCGCTCATGATCGGCGGCGACGGTCGCCGCGTACGCGACCAGGATGTTCACCACCCCAGCGCTGGCCAGCCCGACCACCACACCAGCGGCGAGCAGTACGCCCACGGTCGGCGCGATGGCCGTCAGGATCAGCGCCATCGCGTCGACACACAACAACAGGCACACCAGCGGCCGTCGTCGGACGATGTCGCCGAGCGGCACGATCAGCACCAGGGCCAGCGCATACCCGACCTGGTTGAGCGTGGTCAGCGCCGGCGTGGCCGGCCCGTACGAGCCGGTGATCTCCGGCAGCAGCGGCTGGCAGTAGTAGATGTTCGCGATGGTCAGGCCATAAGTCAGGGCCAGCAACCAGATCAGCCGGCGCGGTGTTTCGAGAGTCACCAGCGGGACGCTACGCAGTGATTGGATCGAAACTAAGATCCAATACCGTGACTGAATTCTGGCCCACTTTCGGCGTCGACCTGCACCTGGAGCTCGACCCGGCGACCGGCCGGCGGACCGGCCTGGAGCAGGCGCTGCGGTCCGCCATCCAGGCCGGCCGGCTCGCTCCGGCGGCCCGACTGCCGGCCAGCCGCAAACTGGCCGTCGAGCTGGGGCTGTCCCGCGGCACCGTACGAGCGGCATATGACCAGCTCATCGCGGAGGGCTACCTGACCTCGCGGCAGGGCTCGGGGACCGCCGTCGCGCTGATGGCCCAGCACAGCGCTCCCAGCGCGCCGGCCACCGAGCGGCCGCCGCGGCACAACCTGCGCCCGGGCAGCCCCGACGTGGCGGCCTTCCCGGTCGCGGCCTGGCTGCGGTCGGCCCGGCGGGCGTTGGGCAACGCGCCGGCCGACGCGTTCGGCTACGGCGATCCGCGCGGCCGTCTGGAGCTGCGGGAAGCCCTCGCCGGCTATTTGGGGCGTACGCGTGGAGTTCTCGCCCACCCGGATCAGATCGTGATCACCAACGGCTATGTCCAAGCGCTCGTCCTCATCTCCCGCGCACTCGGCCCGTCGACCATCGCCATGGAAGACCCGGGCGTGCCTTTTCACCGAGAATTGGTACGCCGAACCGGCGCGACCGTGGTACCGGTGAATGTCGACGAGAAAGGCGCTCGTACCGACACCCTAACCGCGGCCGTACGAGCGGTGATTGTCACTTCGGCGCACCAGAATCCGACTGGCGAAACGCTGCATCCGGCTCGCCGGCTGGCACTCACCGACTGGGCCAGGTCGACCGGCGGACTGGTTGTCGAGAATGACTACGACGGCGAATTCCGGTACGACCGGCAACCGGTCGGCGCGATCCAGGGCACCGCCCCCGATCAGGTCGCTTATCTCGGGAGCGCCTCAAAAACCCTCGGCCCGGGTCTGCGGCTGGGCTGGCTCGTCCTGCCGCCGGAGCTGATCGAAGCGGTTGTCGACGCTAAACGACACAGCGACCACCACACCGAAAACCTCGGACAGCTCACTTTCGCGGATTTCATCGCCAGCCACGACTACGACCGGCACATCCGGGCCATGCGGTTGAAATACAAGCGCCGCCGGGATCTACTGGTTTCGCGTATCAATATTCCGGTACGCGGAATCGCCGCTGGCCTGCACGCGTTGATAAAACTTCCGGACCACACCGAAGATGACATTCGTCAGGTGGCCGCCGTCAACGAGCTGTCCATCGGCTATCTGGGAGACCGTTGGCAACAGCCCGGTCACCATCAGCAAGGAATTGTCATCGGCTACGGCACCCCGCCCGATCACGCCTATTCCGACGCTCTGGATGCCCTCGTACGCACGGTTGGCAGCATTTGATGGGTTCTTGACACTTGCGCATCTGTCGCCGATCGCCGCCAGATGAGAAATTAGCAGGTGACAGGAAGAGGTGAAACATCATGCGACTGATATCAGTGGCCGCCCACAAAATCTGGCAGGCATACCGCGCGCAGGTCCGCGCCCAAGAGGCCTTCCTCCGGTCGCAGCGGCCGTGGGAAACAGAGTTTCTGCACTGGGAGGACGACGAGCTGAAAGGCTCAATCCTGCCCCCGAAACGCCTGCGCGACCTACGGTTGGGCTAGAGCCCTCGCACGGGTCGTCGCACCCGAGGACGTACGGGCCGCTCAACCGCCCGATCCCACGCGGGTGCTACGTCGTTCGATCAACACCACGTCGCGCCATCGACCGTGGTGGGCGCCGATGCGTTCGCGGACACCGACCCGGCGAAAGCCAGCGCGCTCGTGCAGGACCGCGCTGGCGGTGTTCTCCGGGAAGATTCCGCTTTGAATGGTCCAGATCCCGGCGGCCTCCGTCGAGGCGATCAATGCCTGGAGCAGCGCCAGCCCGACACCCCGTCGACCTGCCGCGGGGTCGACATAGACGCTGTGTTCCACGACTCCGGCGTACACACAGCGCGAGGACACAGCGGACACGGCGACCCAGCCCAGGACCCGTCCGTGCTGGTCAACGGCGACAAAGCGGTGCTGCGCGGCATGGGTGGCGTCCCAGGTTCGCCAGCACGGAGCCGTAGTCTCGAAACTCGCGTCACCGCTGTCCAGCCCGGCTTGGTAGATCGCCAGCACCGCCGGCGCGTGCGCGGAGGTCATCGGCACCACCTGAGCAGCACCGGTGATCACACTGTCACCGCGGCCGCGTCGCCCGGCACCAGTACAGCAGACAGGCGGGCTAATTCCTCAGGATGGACGCGGTAGTAGACCCAGGTGCCACGGCGTTCGCCGTCGATGAGCCCCGACTCGCGCAGCACCTTGAGATGGTGGGAAATCGTCGGGCCGGTGACTTCGAAGGCGTCGGTCAGGTCACAGACGCACGCCTCCCCACCCTTGTGTGATGCGATCAGCGAGAGCAGACGGAGTCGGATGGGGTCTGATATCGCCTTGAACACCCGAGCCAGTTCCACGGCCTGCGACTCGGACAACGGCTTACGTGCCAGCGGTGAGCAGCAGGCGTCGATCGCGGCCAGCTCCAGTTGTCTCGACATCTGTCTATCTTGACAGAGTTCTATTTAGAGGGCAATCTAATCGAAGTTGCTTTGATGGTCATCTATCCAAGGAGGGTTCGATGTCCCGAGTTCAGCTCGCCCTGCGGGTCGGCGATCTTGCCGAGTCAATCGCGTTCTACTCCCAGCTGTTCAACGTCAAACCGGCGAAACTTCGGCCCGGTTACGCCAATTTCGCGATC
Organism: Fodinicola feengrottensis; assembly: GCF_039530045.1. Classification (NCBI taxonomy): domain Bacteria; kingdom Bacillati; phylum Actinomycetota; class Actinomycetes; order Mycobacteriales; genus Fodinicola; species Fodinicola feengrottensis. Next base: position 11,356 of record NZ_BAAANY010000005.1, read on the forward strand.
ACTGAGCCCGCTCTCAAGCTCGTACTGCTCGAAGGCGAACCCGGCCAAGCCACCGTAATGGACCACCTCGGCGTCGAAGTCGACTCCACCGCGCAAGTAGCCGCTGCCGCGAACAGGCTGATCGGCGAAGGTATGAAAACACAGCTGGAAAACGACACGACGTGCTGCTACGCCTTACAGGACAAGGTCTGGGTCCACGGCCCCGGCCAGGAACCATGGGAGGTCTACACCGTCAAGGCCGACTCCCCCACCACCGCAGCACCCGCTTGCTGTACGCCCGCCTAGCGACGCCGGCCCTTCAAAGGAATTTCGACCACAATGCTCGGGTCGGCATATCAAAGAATGTTAGACGGTATTACTGGTCCGAATAATACCTACATCGCGCCCGTGCTCGGTGGTGACGGCAAGCGGCCGGCCCGTCGTACCCCGTGCGGGCCGGCCGCTCACCCCCTGCACAGGACACGACTCGGCGCGTGTTCACGTCCAACGCCATTGGGGACGCTCGCGGCGGTCGTAGTCGTGCCCTGGGAGCCTGCGGCAGGACAGAGAATCCTGAGTAGCGGTCGGTAGATGTGGCCGAGGCCGTCGCGCCGGCCCGGTGTCCGGTAGCGGCTGTCGTGGTGGGTCGTCCACGCTGGCCGGGTTGATGCCGTAGAACCACAACACGGTGACCGCGTTGCGCCGGACCGGGCACGGCCAGCTCTCGTTGCAGTGCCACGCCCGGCAGACAGGGATGACGCTCGCGGCGGCCGGTGGCAACAGGGGCTGGTGGTCCCGCGCGTGGATCTTCGCTACCTCGATCATCGGGGAATCCATGACCGTGCCCCTTCCTAACAGAATGTGACGAGAACGGCCCGCCGCTCACGTCGGCAGCGACGGACCCGCCCCCAGGACCGGGGTGGACGATGAGAGCTGATCTGGCCCCGGTACCCCAACCCGGCGACGGAATCCGGCCGGCCGGGGACTTTCACGACGGTCCAGAGCGCAAAATGCGGGTGCCGTGTAGTTCGTTCGGAAAGTTATGAAGCTGGTCAATCCAGCGCCGTCGAGGGGCGCCCGGTGGCGCGTCGTACCTATGCTTGGTCAGGCCACTGACGACCGCGACGCCCGACGACGGAGCCGGGTGTCGACCTGGATGTTTTCCAGCGTTGTCAGCAGAATTTCCGTCACGAGCTGTTCGGTCAGCGGTGGACTGAAATACGCGTCGCCGGTCGCGGGCAACCATTCAATACCTTCCCGGTTCGCGGCGGCCCCGAGATCATCGCAGTACTGGCCATACAGATACGCGACCTGGACGGGACTCAGGTCCGCCTCACTGTCTGCCTTCAGCGCGGCACGGAATCCACTTTCCACTTGACGATGAGAAATCTCGCCGGTCACGTGAACCGTTACCCGTCGCATGCCGCACCACCCCGCGTAACTGTCGGGCCGCGTCGACAGCCGACCAGCAGGACGACAGACCGTGCCGTACGGCACCGGCTGACACCGATCAGCCGGAGCGTGCACCCGCCCGTGCCGTACCTGAGATTTAGTGTCACTTCCCCGCCTCCAGCGAACCGATCTGCGACCAGTACTTGTGGTTAGGACCAGAAACCTCGCACGACGGCCGCACGATAGGCAATGTTTCCCCACGTACAATCTGTGGCGGGCACCCGTTTGACGGTACTTTCTTGGGGAGTGTTACATGGAGGGCGCCGATCAGCGCCCGCTACGCAACACCTAGCGGGAGGAGAGCAAGGGGATGACAACGGACGATCAGAGTTCGACAGTGCCGCGCCGACAGCTAGGCCGAGAGCTGCGCAAGGCCAGAGAGGTAGCTGGTCTGACTGTGGAAGCGGCAGCTGCCGCTCTCGAGTGGTCACGGCCGAAGCTGTGGCGGATCGAAAAGGGCACCATCGGCATGCGCACACTGGACGTGAAGAACATGTGCGAGCTGTACGGGGTACCCAAGAAGATGCGTGATGCGCTGATGTCCTTGGCTCCGGAGACCAGGCAAGTGGCCTGGTATCACGCCTACTCCCAGGTCCCCCGATGGTTCGAGCTATACATCGGTCTAGAAGGCGCAGCAGAGAAGATCCAGCAGTACGCAGTAGAGCTAGTGCCCGGCCTTCTCCAGACAAAGGACTACGCACGTGCCGTCCTGCTGACAGCACCAAACGGGGGGTCGACTGACGTTGATCAACTCGTAGAGGTGCGTCTGGGTCGTCAAAGCAGACTCACTGACAAGGGGATGTCACTGGACTTGATCTTGAATGAGGCAATCCTCAGACGCCCTGTCGGCGGTCCTGCCGTGATGGCAGAGCAGTTAGGCAACCTAGTGAGCATGTCCGAGCTTCCAAACGTGCAGATCCGGGTACTCCAGTTCTCGGCTGGTGAGCACGCGGCCATGCTCGGCAGCTTCGTAATTCTGTCGTTCCCGCAAAACATGGAGCCGCAGACGGTCTACCAAGATGGCGCCAACGGAGCGATCTACCACGAGAAGCCAGGCGAGGTAGAACGATACAAACAGCAATTCGAGAGTATCGACAAGGTCGCTCTCGATCGCTACAGATCCCACGACTTAATAGCCTCAGCTGCAAGGGAGTACGAAAGTGTTGTATGACGCCAATAATTGGCGCAAGAGCACCCGCAGCGGGAACAACGGTGGAGAGTGCGTCGAAGTGGCCTCTACGGCGGCCTCTCAGGTGCTCGTGCGCGACACAAAACAGCAAGACAAAGGACCAATGTTGGCATTCAGTGCGTCGGCATGGCGGGAGTTCCTTAAGGCCCAGTATAGCCAGCGACCTTAAGGCAGCAGCCCCACCGCACTCCCTGTGGCGGCGGGGACTGCTTTCACCTTACACGCTGGGGAGGCTGGTAAATCCATGACTAAGGTACCAACCGCGGAAGAATGACAGCGGCCGGAGGGCTCAGACCCTGGGAGACAAACCCACGTTTTTGGTGCTCATATCGGGCCACACAACTGTGGAAGCTAGTACCAAAAGAATGGAAGAATGACGTAACGATGGCGTCAGCCGTAGTGCTCATCAACGGCAGACGAACGCCGGTAGTAGCGGCCAATTGGGTCGGCGAAGTCCACCCCGAAGTATTCGACGCAATCATGCCAGGTGAAAAGGTTGTCGCCGTCAACGATCCACCACGGACGCCAGAGCCGGAACTAGATGCCGAGCAACGGATTATGCTATGGGCGGAGAAGAACGGGCACACGGTCGAAATGATCGGTGCTAGCCGGCCAGTTTGTGAGGTCTGTGAGCACATGATGAAAGAGCGCGAAATTAGGCCAGCAACCCCGCTGGCCAGGACCCAGCCTGGGTACGATCCGAGAAGACGCCGAAGACCGGCAACGTACTATCCTCCACAACATCAACCGACCAAAAGGAACCACCCACGTCATGGCCCTTAGACTTCGCCTCACCAGCGTTGACGCCGAACTAGCGGCCACAATTAGTGCCGCCACGCCCGATACGCAACGATCAATTGCAGAGCAAACAGTTAACTTTCTGTACGCCCGCGCGCCGTTCTCTCCCCATGACGACAACATCGCCATTCAGCAACTCCGTAACCGGCGATACGGTGACACACCAGAACGGCAGCATCTCAAAGATGCCGCTTTCAATGCGGAAAAAGCGGCCCGAGAGGCATGGCAAGCCGGCGACGATACGGCGAGCGAGAGGGAGCGCGCTATCACCTTTGCATATAAGGCCGCCTACTACGCTCTGTCCGAGAATCCCGAAACGGCTGCTCTTGAAACTGTATACGAGGCGCGTTTCTCTCATGTTCCGGGAGAGGTATTCGCCCTTGTGCGCTCGATACTTGACGCGCCGTGATCGAAATCCAACCGGAATAGATTCGAATACGTTGGCAGGCTCCGGCGGTTGCAAGCCTGGCAGTCGTCACGAGCGCGTCCCTTGAGACGCCAACGGCGCCTATCGTCCCCTCGCCCGGACGATCACATATCATACTGTTTATGTAGGTGAACGGGCTGCAACCTAAGCACCTGTAACGAGTACACGCCCACGCGCCGCACCCTAACGTAGACTTTCGTAACGACCTGAAGCCGCCAGGGTCAGTATGCCCGGCTAGCCGCGGGTGGCGAGGGCGATCGCGCGTACGAGTGGTGGGCCGCCATAGATGAAACCGGTGTAGAGCTGCAAAAGTGAGGCGCCAGCGTCCAGCATTCGAGAGGCGTCGTCAACGGTCATGATACCGCCGACGCCGATCACCGGCAGCGCGCCAGCGGTTTCGGTGTGCACGAAACGCACGACTTCGCGGGCCCGGGCGGTCAGCGGCCGCCCGGACAGCCCGCCGCCCTCCTGCCCGCGAGCCACGTCCACGGCGGCGAGGGCGGCTCGATCGATGGTGGTGTTGGTCGCGATGATGCCGGCCACCCGGTGCGCCAGGCAGACCCCGATGAGCTCACCGATGGCCACATTCGTCAGGTCCGGCGCCACTTTGACGAACAGTGGGGTGGTGGATTCCTCCACCAGTGCGGAAACCAGCTCGTTCAGCTCCGCCTTTCCCGCCAGTGAACGAAGGCCCGGCGTGTTCGGCGAGCTGACGTTGATGGCCACGTAATCGGCATAACGCTGCAGCAGCCGCAACGAGGTCAGATAGTCCTGCGTCGCGTCGGCCAACGGGGTGACTTTGGATTTCCCAATGCTGATGCCCAGCGGAACCACCGAGCGCCGGCGTTTTTCCAGTCGGTCCGCCAAAGCCTGCGCGCCGGCATTGTTGAAACCCATCCGGTTGATGATCGCGCCACTGGCCGGCAGCCGGAAGAGTCGCGGCTTGTCGTTGCCCGGCTGCGGTTTCGCGGTCACCGTGCCGATTTCCGCGAAACCGAAACCAAGCGCCGGCCACCCGTCCAGCGCGACGCCGTCCTTGTCCATCCCGGCCGCGAGGCCGACCCGGTTGGCGAACCGGATGCCAGCCACCACCACCGGGTCACCGCGAAAGAACCGCGCCTTGACCGGCGCGAGGGCGACCGGCGTACGAGAAAGTTTCGCGAGCGCGCCCAACGTGCGGACGTGTACGGTCTCCGGATCTCCGCCGAGCCGGAACAGCGCCGGTCGCAGCGTCTTTTCGTAAAGGCTCACTCAGCCGCCTGCTTGAGCGACGCGTGCAGCTGCTGCAGCGGACGTACGTCGATGTCGCCACGAATCAGCGCCTCGATGCCCAGCACCGCCGCCGTGACGCCTTGGACCGTCGTAATGCACGGAATATCCCGGGCAACCGCGGCACTGCGAATCTCGTAACCGTCGACGCGCGGCCCGGAATTCCCGTACGGCGTGTTCAGCACCAGGTCGATTTCACCGTCCCTGATCAAATCCAGGGACGTACGCTGGCCGGCCGCGGTGGCCTCGAAGTGTTTGGCCACCAAGGTGACCTCGATACCGTGCCGTCGTAACGTTTCCGCCGTCCCGGCGGTCGCGAGGACAGTGAATCCGAGGTCGGCGAGCCGCTTGATCGGGAACACGATCGCCCGCTTGTCCCGGTTCGCGACCGAGACGAAAACCCGGCCGGACGTGGGCAGCGATCCGTACGCGGCGGACTGGGATTTCGCGAACGCGGTGCCAAAAGCGAGGTCGATGCCCATCACCTCACCGGTCGACTTCATCTCCGGTCCCAGCAGGCTGTCGATGCCTTTGCCTTCGGCCGTACGGAAACGCTTGAACGGCAGCACCGCTTCCTTGACCGCGATCGGCGCGTTTTCCGGCGTCTGACCGCCATCGCCGGTCGCCGCCAACAGCCCCTCCGCGCGCAGCTCGGCAATCGTGGCGCCGAGCATGATCCGGGCGGCGGCCTTCGCCAACGGGATGGCCGTCGCTTTCGAGACGAACGGGACCGTACGCGAGGCCCGCGGATTTGCTTCCAGGACGTACAAAATGTCGTCCTTGAGCGCATACTGAACATTCAGCAGACCTTTGACGCCAATGCCGTGCGCGATCGCCTCGGTCGCCTTGCGTACGTCATTCATCGTGGTCCGACCAAGGGTGATCGGCGGCAACACACACGCGGAGTCGCCGGAGTGGATGCCGGCCTCCTCGATGTGTTCCATCACGCCGCCGAGATAAACCTCGTCGCCATCGCAAAGCGCGTCCACGTCGATTTCGATGGAATCGTCGAGGAAACGGTCCACCAGCACCGGGTGTTCCGGATTGATCTGGGTCGCCCGCTGGATGTAGCCCTCCAGCGTCTCGTCGTCGTAGACGATCTCCATCCCGCGCCCACCGAGCACATAGGAAGGTCGTACGAGCACCGGATAGCCGATGTCGTGCGCGATCGCCTGCGCCTCGAGATAGCTGGTCGCCATGCCGTGCTTGGGCGCCGGCAGGTTCGCCTTGGCAAGCAGTGCACCAAAAGCTCCGCGTTCTTCGGCCCGGTGGATGGCCGCCGGGTCGGTGCCGACGATGGGTACGCCCGCGTCGGCCAGCCGGCGCGCGAGGCCGAGCGGAGTCTGGCCGCCCAGCTGCACGATCACACCGACAACTCCGAGACCGCCGGCGGCCTTTCCGGTGGTGTCTTCGACGTGGAAGACCTCCAGCACGTCTTCGAAAGTCAGCGGCTCGAAATACAGCCGGTCGGACGTGTCGTAGTCAGTCGAGACGGTTTCCGGGTTGCAGTTGACCATCACGGTCTCGTAGCCGACATCACGCAAGGTCAGAGCCGCGTGTACGCACGAATAGTCGAACTCGATGCCCTGCCCGATCCGGTTCGGACCGGAACCCAGGATCAGGACTTTCGGCTTGTCGCTGGGAGCGACCTCGGACTCGGCCGCGGGATCCGACTCGTACGCCGAATAGTGATAGGGCGTGGAAGCCGCGAACTCAGCGGCACAGGTGTCGACGGTCTTGTAGACCGGTCGCACGCCGAGCCGATGCCGGAGCGTACGAATGCCGTCCTCGCCGGCCATTTCCGGTCGCAACACGGCCAGCTGGCGATCGGATAGGCCGGTACGTTTGGCTTTGCGCAACAGATCCGGTGTCAACGTCGGCGCGTCCCGCACTTCGGCGCCCACTTCACCGATGAAAGCGATCTGGTCGACGAACCACGGGTCATAGCCGGAGTGTTCGCTGACCTGGGCCACCGTGGCACCAGCACGCAGGGCGGCCTCCGCCGTGTAAAGACGGCCGTCGTGTGGCGTACGAAGGGACTGCAGCAGATCGTCCATATCGGACAGTGGCTCGGGGCCGGTCCAGAAACCGGCCGCCGGTGTCTCCATCGAGCGCATCGCTTTGCCGAGAGCCTCAGGAAAACTGCGGCCCATTGACATCGCCTCGCCGACGCTCTTCATCGTCGTGGTGAGCTCGGTGTCCGCGGCCGGGAACTTCTCGAACGCGAACCGCGGGATCTTGACCACGACATAGTCCAGCGTGGGCTCAAAACTCGCCGGCGTGACGCCGGTGATGTCGTTGCGGATCTCGTCGAGCGTGTAACCGATCGCGAGTTTCGCGGCGATCTTGGCGATCGGAAAGCCGGTCGCTTTCGACGCCAGCGCCGAGGAGCGGGAAACTCGCGGATTCATCTCGATGACAACCAGCCGGCCGTCCACCGGATTGACCGCGAACTGGATGTTGCAACCGCCAGTGTCCACGCCAACCTCGCGCAACACGTCGATGCCAACATCGCGCAGCCGCTGGAATTCACGGTCGGTCAACGTCAGAGCGGGCGCGACGGTGACCGAGTCGCCGGTGTGTACGCCCATCGCGTCGACGTTTTCGATGGAACAGACCACGACCACGTTGTCCTTGCGGTCGCGCATCAACTCCAGCTCATACTCTTTCCAGCCGAGCACGCTTTCCTCGATGAGGACCTCGTGGACGGGGCTGGCCGCGAGACCGGCACCGGCCATCCGGCGCAACTGCTCCTCGTCGTGCGCTATGCCCGATCCAAGGCCGCCCATGGTGAAACTGGGTCGCAGGACGACTGGGTAGCCAAGTCGGTCCACAGTGGAAAGAACCTCGTCCAGCGTGTGGCAGACAGCCGAGTCCGGCACCTCGGCGCCAACCGAGCGGACAATGTCCTTGAATCGCTGCCGATCCTCGCCACGCTGAATGGCGTCGATATCAGCGCCAATCAGCTCCACACCGTACTTGTCCAGAACTCCGCGCTCGTGCAGGGAAACCGCGACGTTCAGCGCGGTCTGCCCACCGAGCGTGGCCAGAATGGCGTCCGGCCGCTCGGCCGCGATGACCTTCTCCACGAATTCCGGGGTGAGTGGCTCAATGTACGTGGCGTCGGCGAATTCCGGGTCGGTCATGATCGTCGCCGGGTTGGAGTTCACCAGGCTGACGCGCAGACCCTCGGCCCGGAGCACCCGGCACGCCTGGGTGCCGGAATAGTCGAATTCGCAGGCCTGCCCAATCACGATCGGCCCGGAGCCGATCACCAGGATGTGCCTCAGATCTTCGCGCTTAGGCACCAGGTTGCCTTTCCATCAGCTCAACAAAGCGGTCGAACAAATAACCCGCGTCGTGCGGACCGGCCGCCGCCTCGGGGTGATATTGCACGCTGAATGCCGGCACGTCTCGGCAGACCAGGCCTTCCACCACATTGTCGTTGAGGCCCACATGACTGACTTCGACCCGCCCGTACGGAGTCTCGGTCGACCGGTCCAGCGGTGCGTCCACCGCGAACCCGTGGTTGTGTGCGGTGACCTCGACCTTGCCGGTCGCCCGGTCCAGCACCGGCTGGTTGATGCCGCGGTGGCCAAACGGCAGTTTGTACGTGCCAAATCCGAGCGCCCGGCCGAGCACCTGGTTTCCGAAGCAGATCCCGAACAGCGGAATGCCGGCCTGCAGGATGCCCTGGGTCAGCTCGACAATCGCGTCGGTTGTCGCCGGGTCGCCCGGGCCGTTGGACAGGAAAACCCCGTCCGGCGCCAAAGTCACCAACTCCTGCACATTGACGTACGCCGGCAGGACGTGGGTGGTGATGCCACGGCGGGCGAAGTTGCGGGGGGTGTTGCGTTTGATGCCGAGGTCGATCGCGGCCACTGTGAACCGCGGTTCGCCCTGCGCGGGCACCACATACGGCCGGCTGGTGCTCACGTCGGCGACCAGATCCCGGCCCACCATCGAGGGGCTCGCCAACACCTTTTCCAGCAACGCGTCGGCATCGTCCACTGTGGATATTCCGCAGCGCATCGCGCCGCGCTCACGCAGATGCCGGGTCAGCGCTCGGGTGTCCACGCCGGAAATCCCGACGATGCCCTGTTTCGCCAACTCGCCGTCCAACGTACGCTGCGAACGCCAGTTGGACGGAACGCGCGCCGGATCGCGTACGACATAACCGGAAACCCAGATACGGTCGGACTCGTCGTCCTCGTCGTTCACCCCGGTGTTACCGATATGTGGGGCGGTCATGCAGACGACCTGGCCGCAATACGACGGGTCGGTGAGCGTTTCCTGATAGCCGGTCATGCCGGTGGCGAAAACCGCTTCGCCGAACGTTTCCCCGGTGGCGCCGTACGATTCGCCGCGAAAAACCCGACCGTCCTCCAGCACCAACATCGCCGAACTCATTTTTGCGCCTTCCCGTCCAGAACCGTCGGCACTCCGCGCAGGAACGTCGCCACCGGCCGGCTGGGCAGTTCGCGGCCGGCATACGGCGTGTTGTGCGACCGGCTGGCCAACTCGGCCGGCCCGGGCGTCCACCGTACGGCCGGATCGACCAGCGTCAGGTTCGCCGGCTCCCCCACCGCCAAGCCCGCGCCGTGACCGCTCAGGCCGGCGATGCGGGCCGGAGTCGCGGACATCCAGTCAGCAATGCGTTCCCACAACCGATCCGTGCCAGCCATCGCTTCGACCACAATGGACAGTGCGGTCTCCAGACCGACCATGCCGGGGCGCGCGTACGCCCACTCGCATTCCTTGTCCTCCACGGTGTGCGGAGCGTGATCGGTGGCCACGATGTCGATCGTCCCGTCTCGCAGCCCTTCGCGCAGCGCGAGAACGTCCGCCTCGGTTCGCAGCGGCGGATTCACCTTGAAAACCGGGTCATAGCCTTCGACCAGGTCATCGGTCAGCAGCAGATGATGCGGAGTGACCTCGGCGGTGACCCGCCAGCCCTTCGACTTCGCCCAGCGGATCAACTCCACACTGCCGGCGGTCGAGACATGGCAGATGTGCAGGCGAGAATTCACGTGCCCGGCAAGCAGAACATCGCGAGCAATGATCGCTTCCTCAGCAACCGCCGGCCAGCCGGCCAGGCCCAGTCGAGCGGAGGTGTCGCCTTCGTTCATCTGCGCACCGACGGTTAGCCGCGGTTCCTCGGCGTGCTGCGCGATGACACCGTCGAAAGCCTTCACATACTCCAAAGCGCGGCGCATCAGCACCGGATCGTGGACACAGTGGCCGTCGTCGGAAAAGACGCGCACCCGCGCAGCGGAAGTGGCCATCGCGCCCAGCTCAGCAAGTCTTTCGCCAGCCAGACCAACCGTCACCGCGCCAATCGGCTGTACGTCGACCAAACCAGCGTCCTTGCCGAGCCGCCACACCTGCTCGACCACGCCAGCGGTGTCCGCGACCGGATCGGTGTTCGCCATCGCACAAACCGCTGTGTAGCCACCCAAAGCCGCCGCTCGGCTGCCGGTTTCGACCGTCTCGGCGTCTTCCCGGCCCGGCTCACGCAGATGTGTATGCAGGTCAACCAAACCCGGCAGGGCGATCAGGCCGGTCGCGTCCAGCCGTTGCGCACTGTCCGGCGCGGAGTCGGCGATGACCCCGTCTCGTACGAAAATGTCGGCCGGCTCGCCACCCAGCACCGAAGCGCCGGAAATGATCCAGTTGTTCACGCCATCCCGCCCAACATCAGATAGAGAACCGCCATTCGTACGCTCACGCCGTTGGCCACCTGCTCGACAATCGTGGAGCGGGTCGAGTCGGCGACCTCCGGGCTGATCTCCATGCCGCGGATCATCGGGCCGGGGTGCATCACGATCGCGTGCTCGGGCAATGCGCCCATCCGTGCCGCATCCAGCCCGTACCGACGCGAATATTCGCGTACAGACGGGAAAAACGACGCGTTCATCCGCTCTCGCTGGACCCGCAGCATCATCACCACGTCAAGTTTGGGCAGCACGCTGTCCAGGTCGTACGAGACCTGGACCGGCCAGCTGTCCACTCCCACCGGCAGCAGTGTCGGTGGCGCGACCAGCGTGACCTCGGCGCCGAGGGTGCGCAGCAGCCACACATTCGACCGGGCCACCCGGGAATGCAGCACATCGCCGACGAGCGCGACCCGCAGGCCTTCGAGGCGACCGAGCCGAGAGCGCATGGTGTACGCGTCCAGCAAAGCCTGAGTGGGATGCTCGTGCGTACCGTCGCCGGCATTGACGACACTTCCGTCGATCCAGCCCGCCAACCGATGCGGAGCGCCAGAAGCCGGATGCCGGATGACGACCGCGTCGGCACCCATTGCCTGCAGCGTCAGCGCGGTGTCCTTGAGGCTTTCGCCTTTCGAGACGCTGGACCCCTTGGCGGCGAAGTTGATCACGTCCGCGGACAGCCGTTTGGCGGCCGCCTCAAAGGAAATCCTGGTGCGGGTCGAGTCCTCGTAGAACAGGTTGACGACCGTACGACCGCGCAGGGTCGGCAGTTTTTTGACCTCACGCCCGGAAACCGCGGCCATTTCCGCGGCGGTGTCCAGCACCAGCGTCGCGGTCTCCAGGTCCAGATCGGACGAGGACAGCAGATGCTCGATCATCGTTCGCCTCCCGGAGTGAGCACCACGGCGTCCGCACCATCCACTTCGGACAGTCGGACATGCACGCTCTCGACCAGCGAGGTCGGGATGTTCTTGCCGACGTAGTCGGCGCGGATCGGGAGCTGGCGGTGGCCGCGGTCGACCAGCACGGCCAGCTGCACGGCGGACGGCCGGCCAAGGTCTTTCAGGGCGTCCAGCGCGGCCCTTACGGTCCGGCCGGAGAACAGCACGTCGTCGACCAGGATCACCCGCTGGTCGTCGACGCCGGTGGCTGGTACGTCGGTGTGCTCCAGCGCCCTTACGCCCCGCAGCCGGAGGTCGTCGCGGTAGAGCGTGATGTCGAGCGTGCCGACCGGGACCTGGACGCCGGCGAACGTACTCACCCGGTCGGCCAGCCGGCGGGCCAGCGGCGCACCGCGGGTCGGGATGCCCAACAGCACCGTCTCGGCGCCGCCTTCGGTCTTCTCCAGGATCTGGTGAGCGATCCGGTCCAAGGTCCGGGCCATCGCCTCGGCGTCCAGGATCGTCTTCTCCGCGAGATCGTTTTTGGCAGAAACCATCTGCCCCTCCTTCTCCGCCTCACTGGACGGCTCGTTAAAGGATTGCGGGTCTAACGGGCACGCTACCAGCGCCGATACGCTGGTCATCAGCCGCCGCGCCGGCTCGTGCCGACGGTCACACCGGGCATCAGCGGCCACCGTCGGCAACCAAAACGGTGAGTCCGGAACCCGCTGCGGAATGTCACAACTAAGTAACTGGTGGTAATCTGTCCCTGACGCGTAACGTATGGGTGGTCACCGTGCGATAGATCAAACACGAGAACCGTTACACACAGATCCGGCTAGGCCCCCTGAAGACCAGATGGACCATCCGAAAAAATGTGGGCGGATCTCGGCGAAGACCCCAAAGTCGTCACTCTCCGTAGTATCATTACGGATGGTAACCGACAACCTGGCCACACCCGTACGGAGCATTAATGTCTGACTACGCACGTGCCCTTGGCGCCCGGCTGCGCGCCATCCGCCAGCAGCAGGGACTCTCGCTGCAGGGCGTCGAAGAGAAGTCATCCGGTCGCTGGAAGGCGGTGGTGGTCGGCTCGTACGAGCGCGGCGACCGCGCCGTCACGGTGGCTCGGCTGTCCGAGCTCGCGGACTTCTACCGCGTGCCGATGTCCGAGCTGCTGCCCGACCCCACGCCGAGCCGGCATGAGGAGAGCGGCCGGGTCGTCCTGGACCTGGAGCGCCTCCTGCACCTGCCGACCGACGAGGCTGGGGCCCTGCTGCGGTACGCGCGCAGCATCCAGCAGCAGCGCGGCGACTACAACGGCCGGGTGCTGTCCATCCGCGCCGACGACCTGCGCGCGCTCGCGATCATCTACGACACCTCGCCGTCCGGTCTGACCGACCGGCTCAGCGAGTGGGGTGTGCTCATCGGCGGCGACGCCCGCCAGCCCCAGTAGGAACAACCCACCGGCCAGGGGTGGCCGCCGTAGCAGCCTCAGCGGCGTACGGCGGCCCAACGGCCCACTGAGCGGGGGCTCAGGCTAATTCGCTCTTGACCAGCTGGATCTTGCCCAGCACGCCGTTGACGAAACGCGGCGAGTCGTCGGTCGAAAGCGTCCGAGCCAGCTCGACGGCCTCGTCGATCGCCACCGCGTCCGGCACGTCGTCGCACCAGAGCAGCTCGTAAATCGCCACCCGGAGCAGATTGCGGTCGACCGGCGGCATCCGGTCCAGCGTCCAGCCCTCGGCGTACGTCTCCAGCAGCTCGTCGATCCGGGCCCGGTGCTCGTCCACGCCCTCCACCAGGTCCACCGCGTATTCCGGCACCGGTGGATCGGCCTGCGCCAGCCGATCGGCCAGCAGGGTGACCGCGTTCAGCTCGCGCAGATCGGCTTCGTACAAAACGTCCAGCGCCCGTTTCCGGGCCTTGCGGCGGGCCGTCATGTTGGCCGTGCCGCTGCTCCAACTGTCTTTTTCCGGCACTTCAGCTCGAGACGCGGCCGAGATAACGGCCGTCCCGGGTGTCGACCTTGATCTTCTCGCCGGACGAGACGAACAGCGGCACCTGGATCTCCGCGCCGGTCTCCAGCGTCGCCGGCTTGGTGCCGCCGGTCGAGCGGTCGCCCTGCAGGCCCGGGTCGGTCTGGCTGATCACGATCTCGATGCTCACCGGCAGTTCCAGGTAGAGCGGCGTGCCCTCGTGCAGCGCGACGGTGACCTCGGCGTTGTCCAGCAGGTAGTTCTTCGCGTCGCCAACCGTGGAGCCAGGCACTGTCACCAGGTCAAACGTCTCCGAGTCAAGGAACACGAAGTCGTCGCCCTCGGCGTACGAATAGGTCATCCCACGCTTGTCGACGCTGGCCGTCTCGACCTTGGTGCCGGCATTGAAGGTCTTGTCGACGACCTTGCCGGACAGCACGTTCTTCAACTTGGTCCGGACGAAAGCGCCGCCCTTTCCGGGCTTGACGTGCTGGAACTCCACCACGGACCAGAGCTGGCCATCCAGGTTGAGCACCAAGCCGTTCTTCAGGTCATTCGTGGAAGCCATGCGCGCTTACGTCTCCTGATCAAGTTGACAAACATCTACTCTTGGCAAAGGTCAAGTATATCTGGACCCCTCACCTCCTCCCCTGCCCCCCTTCGCGACCTTGACCTTTCGATGGCCGCGGTGGCCTGCCTCAGCGACAACGTCAAGGTCGCGGAGGGTGCCACCTGGCGATGGCGCTGGGGGTGAAGTGGACCGTACGGCCAGTGGCCCAGTCGATCGCGGCGGTGCCGGACAGATGCAGCGTCAGACCTGTCCCGAAATCGAGGAAAAGCAGTGACGCGGTGTCGTCGACGGCGAGATTTCCCAGGCTGTTGAACAGGTTGTTGCCCGGGTAGTCCGGCCACCACACGTGCGATTCCTCGACTCGTACGAATCCGGGTTCGCCGCCGCGGTGCGAGGTGTCGACGCCGCGCTCCTGATGAGTGGTACCAAGGAAAAACGTGTCCGATTGCTGGATCAGGGCGATGTCGTCCGGGCTGAGCCGGTCGCCGCGCTCCAGCTCCCGCTCGGTCGCGGCCAGCGATTCGAGATCGTGGTGGTGGATGTACTGCGGGCAGTTTCCGTACGCCTGCTCGACATCGATCTCGAAACCGTCGGGTCCGACCGCGGTCAGGTCGCCGTTGACCCGAAGACGACACCGGGTCGCGAAGTCGATCGCGATCATGCCGGCGGGCTGGCCGGCCGGGAGCACCTGCAGCGGGCCAGCCGGGAGCGCGTGGACTCGCAGCGTCGTGTCGGTCCCGTCGAGGAAGCCCTTCGGACCGATCACCGGCGAGGTCCAGAGGGTGCCCCTGCTGTCCCGAGCGGTGAGGGCCGCGAACGTACGCTCCGCCAGGAACCGGGCCGCGCCGCCGGCCAGCGAAGCGGGTGCCACCATCCGCGACAACCTCGCCGCCTGCGCCTGGACGCCCGCTCGCCGCTGAACCGCCAGCTCACCCTCGTGAAACCCCGACCTAATGTCTGCCCGCATGTCTTGACGTTAGAAGCGTTGCCGCACGGTGTCAAACGGCTAGCAGCCTGCCTAGCCATTAGAGAGTGTTAGCCTGCCGGCATGGGTACGAACGCGCCACTGCTGGGTGAGCCGTTGCCGGTCGAGCTGATGAACACGATCTGGGCCGACCGCAACGGTGGCTATGACGCCCTGAGCACGCCCGCGGAGACCACTGGATGGCTCCAGGCGACCGGTCACGACGTTACCCAGGCCCCTGCCGACCTCGCTCTCCAGCTGCGCGAACTCCGCGACGCTCTGCGGCAGTTGGCCGCGGACGCGACCGACGATCCGCGCCCGCGTACGTCCAATGTCGACGCCCTGGCCGTCGTCAATCGCGCCTGCGCGCTCGCACCGAGCTGGTCCTCGCTGAACACCGACGGCTCGGTGGTCCGGATTTGCGCTCGTACGACGACAGAGCAAGCGATCTCCAAGATCGCCGAGCAGGCAGTGTCACTCTTCTCCGGCGACCATCGTTCGCGATTGCGGGCCTGCCTCGCTCCCGGCTGCGTCCTCTTCTTCGTACGCCAGCACCCCCGCCGCGAATGGTGCTCCGCCTCCTGCGGCAACCGCGCCCGCGTCGCCCGCCACTACGACCGCCACCACTAAAACCGGGAACTGGCCCATGATCGCCGCGGTCGCGGCACAAGCCTGGCGATCCTCCGGCGCACTCAGATCACCGTCTGGATCACCGAATAAAGCAACTAGCGAAGAAGAACGAGGCGACGGTGGGTGGCGCCGTAATGCTCGCCGCTGCCGGAGTCCTGGAAACCGAGGCGTTTGGCCAGGCCCAGCGACGGGATGTTGTCCTCGTGTACGAGCGCCCAGATCGCCGGTAGGCGGACGGTGTCAAAGCCGTGCCGGATCAGCGCCTCGGTGGCCTCTCGGGCGAGGCCGCGGCCCCACCGATCGGGGCTCAGGAACCAACCGATCTCAGCCGGCAGTCCGGGCAGCTGGCTGCTCGGACGCAGGTGTCCGCGGCCGACAATCAGTCCATCCGGCTCGGTGACGACCCAGCTGCCGAGCCCGTCCGGATAGACCTCGTCAGTGAGCATCGTGCGTACGGCGGCCGCGTGCGCGCGCAGGTCCACTGAGCGGTTCGCCAGGAAGCGGGTGATCTCCGGATGCAGGGCCAGCCGGCACAGTCCGGCGGCGTCGGACTCGCGGAACTGGCGCAGCACCAGCCGCTCGGTCGCGAGCGTGGGAACGAGCACTCAGCGCTCCAGAACCAAGGTGTGGTGCGGGCCGCTGGCCAGCGTGGTCCCGCCCTTGAGTACGAAACCCATCCGCTCGGCGAGCCGCAGCGAAGGCCCGTTGTCGATGTGGATGGTTGCCCACACCGCCGGCACCTCCAGGTCGTGGAAGGTGTGGTCGAGCTGCGCCCGTACGGCCTCGGTGGCCAGGCCCCTTCCCCACCGGTCCACCGCGAGGAACCACCCCATCTCGATCGGCTGCCGATCGATCACGATGCTCGGCCAGATCCCGCCGCGGCCGACGTACCCGCCGGTGGCCCGGTCCAGCCAGACCCAGTTGCCCATCCCCGGCGGCTTCGGCTCGGCGAGCCGAGCCTGAACGGTCTCCCGCATCGCCTCCACTGTCGTCGGCACCATCGAGAGATAGCGACCGAACTCCGGCGACTCGTACATCGGGAACAGCGGTTCGGCGTCGTCGATGCGGAGCGCGCGCATCAGCAGGCGTTCGGTCTCTAGGGTGGCGACGGTCATGGACGGTCCAACGCCAGCCAGTGCAGGGCCAGCACGTAACCCCGCACGCCCAGGCCCGCGATCACGCCGGTGGCGACACCGGAGATGTAGCTGTGGTGCCGGAACTCCTCGCGCTGGTGGATGTTGCTGATGTGCACCTCGACCAGCGGCGCGGTCAGCTGCGCGCAGGCGTCCCGGAGGACCACGCTGGTGTGGCTCCAGCCAGCCGGGTTGAGCACCACCGGATGGCCGGCGTCGGCGGCCTCATGCAGCCAGCCGATCAGCTCCGACTCGGCGTCGGTCTGCCGTACGTCGACAGTCAGACCGAGCTCTTTGGCGGTGGTCTCTAGCAGCGACACGAGGTCGGCGTACGTGGTCGAGCCGTACTTGTCCGGCTCCCGGCTGCCGAGTCTGCCGAGGTTCGCGCCGCTGAGAACGAGGACAGTCATCCGGTCAGGTTATCCGGCGGGCGGCGAGAGCCAGAAAGATGTCGGCGCACGAGTCGATCACCTGGGCCTGATCGAGCGGCAGATCGCCGGCCAACCACGCGGTCAGGGTCTGCGCCAGGCCTCCGACCAGGAACTGGGCGGCCACCTCGACCTGTTCATCCGAGGCCAGGCCGTAGAACTCCCGCGCCTGCGCGGTGAGCAGCGACGCGAACAGCCGGGCGGACCGCAGCCGGCGCTGGGCCAGTGGCCGGCTGGCCAGCGGAGTGCCGAACAAGAGCCGGCCGCGTCGCGGGTCGTCCGCGACGGTACGCACGATGTTCTCGATTCCGGCCCGTACCTTCGCCTCCGCCGTGGCCGGCGCGGCGTTGACCGCTCGCAGCGTGGTGTCTGCCAGCTCCTTGACGACGTGGTCATAGACGGCCTCGGCCAACGCGTCCCGATCGGCGAAGCTCTCGTAGAAGTAACGGCTGACAAGCCCGGACCGCTGGCAGACGCCCCGCACGCTGAGCGTCGGTTCCTCCGGGTCGCCGAGCAGGTCCAACCCGGCCTCGATCAGCAGGCCGCGGCGCTCGTCCCGGCGGTGGTCGCCTTTGACTCCCCCGTAGGTACGCAGCGTGCTCATAAGGACATCTTGACAGATCGTCTTGGCCAGCGTTGCATATCTGAGTACGTGTGTGCGCAGATTGGGAGGCCCACCGATGACCACGGCCATCAAGCCCAGGGTCCGGCTCGACGACCTGCTGATCGGCGCCGGCCTGATCGGCGGCGGCGCGAACGTGATCATGCAGCTGGCACTGCCTCCGGTCGGCCACGGCGTGTCCGAGAGCAAGGTCGAGAGCGGTCAGCTCTTCCGCCACCCGATCAAGCGGTCCAGGACCACGAACACGTATCTTTCGGTCGCACTGCTCGGAACCCCAGCAGAAAAGAAGGCCTTCACCCGGGCCGTCAACCGGTCGCACGCGAAGGTCCGCTCGGACGCGAACAGCCCCGTCGCGTACAACGCCTTCGATCCCGACCTGCAACTGTGGGTCGCCGCCTGCCTGTGGCGTGGCTTCGAGGACGCGTACCACTTCTTCGGCAAGCGGCCGCTCACCGATGAGGAGTGGGAGCACCTCTACCAGGAGGCGGCGACACTGGGCACCACGCTGCAGGTCCCGCCGCAGCGCTGGCCGGCCGACCGCGCGGCCTTCGAGGACTACTGGAAAGCCGGGATGGAGCGGATCTCGATCGACGACAGGGTCCGGGGCTATCTGTACGACGTGGTGATGCTGCGGTTCCTGCCACGAATGATCAGCGCACCTTTGGGGCCAGTGAACAAATTCTTCACCATCGGCTTCCTGCCTCCGCAGTTCCGCACCGAAATGCGGATGTCGTGGAGTACGCGCGATCAGCGCCGGTTCGACAGGGCGGTGCGCGCCATCGCGGCCATTGCCCGCAGTCTGCCGACGCCGATCCGCAAGTTTCCTTTCAACACGTACATGTGGGACGTACGACGGCGCATCCGGACCGGCCAGCCGCTGGTCTGAGGTCAGCGCAACCGGCGCATCCGCAACACGTTGTCCTCGCGCGTACCCGGCTGCCCGTCCGGCCCTGGCATGTCATGCCCGACCACATCCTCGAGCTCCACTTTCCAGCTGTTCGGGTCAAAACCCAATGATTCCATCAGCTCAGCCGTGCTGGGCAGCCGCACCGGCGGCGGATTTTCCACCCATGCCGGGAATCCCGCGTGCCCGACAATCAACAGCACACCACCGGGCGCGACCGCTTCGGCGGCCCGGCGCAGCGTCTTCACCCGATTCTGGTCGAGCCCGACCGGCGAGTGGAAGAACTGCGCGGACACCAGGTCGAACAAACCTTCCGGAAAAGACTGGGAAAGATCCCAGCGTTCCCAGGTGATGCCCGGCACGCCGGCGTCCGCCGCTCGTACGACCGCGCGCTTCAAGGCAGTCTCGGAGATGTCGACAGCGGTCACCTGCCAGCCGCGCTGGGCGAGCCAGATCGCGTCGGCGCCTTCCGCGCAGCCCAGATCCAGCGCCCGGCCAGCCGACAGCGACTCGACCTCGCGGACCAGCAGCGGATTGGGTTTCCCACTCCAGACTTGTTCCTTTTCCTGGTAGAACGCCTCCCAGAACTCGCTCTCGGAAGCGGCTGGAACTGTGTCGGTCATGATTCGTCTCCTGTGGTCATTGGTACGGCGCGCACACTATGCACACCACCGCTACGAGACCGCAAGTATTGTTGCTGGTTTGGCAAGTCCTCGCCCGCTTGACCGTTCTTGGCGCTTCACTGGTCGAAGCATTGACGAAACTGGGCCCATCCAGTTAGCGTGCGGCCAACCCGGAAATCGATTCCCGGCACCTCGCGACCGATTTGTTTTAGCGCTAAGAAGGGACTCCCATGTTCAGCTCCCCCGTCCGCCTGGCCGGCGCAGCCCTGCTCGCTTTCGCCGCACTCGCCGCCGGCCCATCCCCGGCCTCGGCGGCCACCGGCACCAGCACCGAGGGCGAGACCCTGGTCGCTGGTGCCACTCTGTTCCAGGCCACCGCCCAAGTGCAGAGCGGCGCTACCTGGTCCGGCGACAAACAGCTGCTGATGAAGGTGACTTCCGGCCAGACCCAGGGCATGGTGTCCAACACCGTGGCCCTGCCCTCGGACCAGGCAGCCTCGTACCATGTCACTGCGCTGCTCACGACCGGGCCGAACTACGGCGTCGTCGAGCTGCAGTTCGGCGGCCACGGCGGCAACTATTTCGACGCGTACTCCGCCAAAGTCGCCGTCAAGACCGTCGAGTTCACCAACGTGGTGATCTTTCCCAGCGGGAGCGCAACGACACTTTCCCTTTATGTCGGCTCTAAAAACGCCGCGTCAAGCGGCTACTCCGCCGGCCTGGACAAGGTCACCCTCGACCTGACCAGCTAGCCGTCTTCTGCCAACCGAGGGGTTAGGGAGAATCCTCCAGGGTCAGCTCCGGCGTACGGCCGCGGAGCCATTGGACGACGGCGATCACCACCCCGACCACCATCCACGCCAGGCCGCCGAGTTTGGCATTCAGGTCCGCGTTGATGAGCACGTAGCCGACGATCACGAAACCCAGCAACGGCATCACCAGATGCAGCCACCAGTTCCGGCTGCGCTGACGTACCAGAAAGTGGTACGCGACCGATACGTTCAGCAGCAGAAACGAAAACAGCGCACCGAAGTTGACCAGCGACGTCAGCAGCGCCACCTGGCTGACCGCGACCAGCCCAAGAACCAGCGAGATCCCGCCGACCAGCAGCACAGCCCGCTCCGGGACCTTGCGGCGAGGATTCACGTGCGCCAGAAAGCGGAAAAGTCGACCGTCCCGGGCCATGCTGAAGAGCAGCCGCGAGGTGGCCGCCTGCGCCACCAAGGAGTTGGCCACCGCTGATGCCAACGCCGACGCCACCGCGACGGTGACCATCAGCCAGGCGCCGCCGGCGATCCTTGCCACGTCGTAAAACGCCGTGTTTGTCTTGTCTCCGTCAGGAAAAGAGGTAAGCGTTGGTACGAGCAGACTGGCCACATACGTCTGCACGATGAAAAGCACCGCGACCGCGATCAACGAGACGACCGTCGCCCGGCCGACCACTCGGCGGTCCCCGTCGCGGACCTCCTCGGACAGGGTCGAAATCGCGTCGAAGCCGAGGAAACTCAGCACCGCGATCGACAGCGCCCCAAAAATCACCCCGGGCGTGACGAACTCCGGCCGCAGGAACGGCTGGAGCGAGAAGTGCGCGCCATTCGTCCCTCGCGAGATCGCGATGATCCCGACGACCACGAAGATGGCCAGCACGATCAACTCGGCGACCAGGAAGATCCGGTTCAGTCGTGCGGTCGACTCAATGCCCAGATAGTTCACCACAGTGTTGAAGACGACAAAAACGACGATCCACACCCACTGCGGCACCCGCACCAACGGCCCCAGAGCCGCGGCGCCGATCACGTACAACAGCGTCGGCACCAGGATGTAGTCGAGCAGGATCGCCCAGCCAGCGAAAAACCCGACCACCGGATGCAGCCCGCGCGACACGTACGAATAAACCGAGCCGGCGACCGGGAACGCTCGTGACATCTCCCGGTAGCTGAACGCGGTGAAGATCATCGCGACCATGCCGATCAGGTACGTCAGCGGCACCATTCCCTTGGAGCCGTTGAAAACCACCCCGAAAATCGAGAAGGGCGCGATCGGCACCATGAAGACCAGGCCGTAGATCACCAGGTCGCGCAGCCGGAGTGAGCGCTTCAACTCCTGGTGATAACCGAATTCCTCGAGTGCCCGCTCGCCGTCCGAGGTGGTCATCGCGGTCAGTCGTTCTCGGCCAGGAAGGCGGCCACCAGCTCCATGTACGGCTCTCGTTCCTCGACGTGTGGCATGTGGCTGGAGTTTTCGAAAATCTTCCAGCTTACGTCCGGGATCCGGTCCGCGTACGGCTGCACCGCGGCTGGAGTCGCCTCGTCGTAGCGGCCGGAGATCAGCTGGGTGGGCACCGAAACCTGGTCGAGTCTGTCCACAATGGACCACCCCTTGAGCGTGCCGACGACGTGGAACTCGGTCGGCCCGTTCATGGTGTGGTAGACGGTCGGATCGTCTTCGATGGCAGCGAAAGTCCGCGCCACGTAGTCCGGCCACGGGACCCGGCAGACATGCCGGTCATAGAAAACGCGAGTCGCGGCTTCGTATTCAGCTGAGTCGGTCGTGCCAGCCTCTTCGTGAGAGGTCAGCGTTTTCTGTACGTCCGCTGGCAACTCGGCGCGCAGGCCGTTGGCGGCCGCCAGCCACAGCTGCATCGACGCCGGCGAGTTCGCGATGATCAGCGATTTCAGTCCGGCCGGCCGGCGTACCGCATGTTCGGCGGCCAGCATCCCGCCCCACGACTGCCCGAGGACGTGATAACTGTCCGAGATCTTGAGAAAACCGAGCAGCTGGTCCAGCTCGCGCAGGAACAGGTCGACGGTCCAGAACCCGGCGCCGACCTCGGGCAGATGCGTCGACTTTCCGTTGCCGATCTGGTCGTAGTGGATGACCGCGCGGCCGCTCTGCGCGATATCGGCGATCGAGTCCACGTAGTCGTGCGTGCACCCTGGGCCGCCATGCAGCACGACCAGCGGCGCAAGCGCACTGTTGATGTCGCCCGTCACCCGATACCAGGTGGCGTACCCGTCCCATTCCATGATTCCCTCAGCCACCGGCATACCGTAAGCCTCTTCCTGTTTCGTTCGAATTTCGAAGAGATCGGCATCACGGTAAAACGGTTGGCGACGGACCGCCACTACTCGCAGATGGCGGCGTACGCCTCGCTGAGCATCTCGCGCGGCGGGTCGGCCAGCACGCCGGGTTGGGCGAGGCCGTCGAGCACGATGAACCGCAACACCGAGCCGCGCGCCTTCTTGTCGACGCGCATGGCGGCGAGCAGGTCCGGCCAGGCCTGCGCCGGGTACGAGGTGGGCAGCCCGAGCTGTCGCAGCACACAGGTGTGCCGCGCGGCGGTGGCCTCGTCGAGGCGGCCGGCGAGCCGGCCCAGCTCGGCCGCATACACCAGCCCAACGCTGACCGCCGCACCGTGCCGCCAGCGATAGTGCTCGCGTTTCTCGATCGCGTGCGCGAGCGTGTGGCCGTAGTTCAGGATCTCCCGAAGACCGGATTCGCGCAGGTCAGCGGAAACCACGTCGGCCTTCATCTGAATTGATCGGCGGATCAGCTCGGCCAGCACCTCGCCGCCCGGGTCGATCGCGGCGGCCACATCGGTCTCGATCAGCCGCAGGATCTCCGGATCGGCGATGAACCCGGCTTTGACGATCTCCGCCATGCCCGGCACGAGTTCTTCGCGCGGCAGCGTGTAAAGCATCCGCAGATCGCACAGCACCGCGCGGGGCGGATAGAAAGCGCCAACCAGGTTCTTTCCAGCGTCGATGTTCACGCCCGTTTTCCCACCGACGGCCGCGTCGACCATGCCGAGCAACGTCGTCGGTACGTGCACGACCGGGACGCCTCGCAACCAACTGGCGGCCACGAAACCGGCCAGGTCGGTGACCGCGCCGCCACCGAAACCAACCACCGCGTCGGTACGCGTGAAGGCGTGTTTTCCCAGCGTGTCCCAGCATTCGCCAGCCGTCGCGACGGTCTTGGCGGCCTCGCCGTCCGGCACCTCGATCGGTACGACCACAAGCCCAGCGGCCGTCAGCGACTCCACCACCGTACCCACCTGGCGGGCCAGCGTCGGCGGATGCAGCACGGCGACTTTGGCCGCCTTGCTGAGAAAACCGGGCAGCTCGGAGAGCACGCCACGGCCGATGACGACCTCGTACGGCCGCTCGCCGCGCACGCCGATCCGGACTGGCGGCAGCGCACCGGCGATCGCGTCGACGACCTCGACCGGATAGCTGCCGCTGGTGTCCACAGTGGACGACGCGACCCCGGTGTAGAGCGGCTCCCGCTCTTGCATCAGCACCCGCAGCCGGCCACGCGGATTGCCCAACAGCATCGGCCGGGACACCCCGAGCCCGACTCTTTTCACGGCATCGCCCAGGGAAACCTTGAGATAGACGACCTTGTGACCGGCCAGCGCGGCGCGGTTTTCCTCCGCCAGCACCGATCCGCCGCCGAGCGCCAGCACGCCGTCGTGCTCGGCAAGCGCGGTCAGCAGCGCTTGCGTCTCCCTCTTGCGAAAGGCTTCCTCGCCATCGTCGACGAAGATGTCCGAGATCGGCTTTCCAGCGCTGGCAACGATATCCGCGTCGATGTCCCGGAAACTCACCCCGTACCGACGGGCCAGCAGCGGTCCGACCGTGCTCTTTCCAGAGCCCATCGGCCCGACCAGCACCACCCGCGGAGCCATTATCGAACCGCCAGCGTGTCCAGGTACGACTGGACGTTGCGGGTGGTCTCGGCGACCGAGTCGCCGCCGAATTTCTCCGTCACCGCGTCCGCGAGCACCAGCGCCACCATCGACTCGGCGACCACCGCGCAGGCCGGCACGGCCGTCACGTCGCTGCGCTGGTTGATGGCCTGCGCCGCCTCGCCGGTGCGCACGTCGATGGTCCGCAGCCGCTTGGGCACCGTCGAGATCGGCTTCATGGCGGCTCGTACGCGCAAAACCTCACCCGTGGTGATGCCGCCTTCGGTGCCACCGGCCCGATCGGTGACCCGTCTTACGCCCTCTTCGGTGTTGACGATCTCGTCGTGCGCCTCAGAACCACGCACCGACGCCTGGTGGAAAGCGTCCCCGATCTCGACGCCCTTGACCGCCTGAATGCCCATGATCGCGGCCGCCAACCGGGAATCCAGCCGGCGATCCCAGTGCACGTGACTTCCGAGGCC
Organism: Fodinicola feengrottensis; assembly: GCF_039530045.1. Classification (NCBI taxonomy): domain Bacteria; kingdom Bacillati; phylum Actinomycetota; class Actinomycetes; order Mycobacteriales; genus Fodinicola; species Fodinicola feengrottensis. Next base: position 36,091 of record NZ_BAAANY010000005.1, read on the forward strand.
CGGCGGCACGCTCCAGGCCAGCACCTCGACGACCCCGCCGAGGGTGTCACCGGCCTTCTTGGTGGCCTCGACCTCGACGACGATCGCGGCGGAGGTCTCCGGGTCGGCGCACCGGACGGGATCGGCGTCGATCCGGTCGCGGTCCGCCGGCTTGGGCCGGATGCCGTCGGGCACCCGCACCGACCCCATCTGCACCACATGGCTGACGATCTCGATGCCGGTGGTCTGGCGCAGGAACGCCTGCGCCACCGTGCCGAGCGCGACCCGGGCCGCGGTTTCCCGGGCGCTCGCCCGCTCCAGCACCGGCCGGACCTCGTCGAACCCGTACTTCTGCAGGCCAGCGAGGTCGGCGTGGCCGGGCCGCGGCTGGGTCAGCGGCGCGTTGCGGGCGAGGCCCTCCAGGATCTCCGGCGAGACCGGGTCGGTGGCCATCACCTGCTCCCACTTGGGCCACTCGGTGTTGCCGACCTCGATCGCGACCGGGCTGCCGATGCTCAGGCCGTGCCGGAACCCGCCGATGACGGTGACCTGGTCCTTTTCGAACGCCATCCGGGCACCGCGGCCGTACCCGAGCCGCCGGCGGGCCAGCTGGAGCTGGATGTCCTCGGTGGTCACCCGGACGCCGGCCGGCAGGCCCTCCAGCACCGCCACCAGCGCGCGGCCGTGCGATTCCCCTGCGGTCAGCCATCGAAGCATGTCACAAGTCTGTCACCTGCCGTTCAGCCCGCACGTGCTGACCTCATACGATCAGGTGCACATCGACCTGGGGACATCTGTTGAAGCATCTCTACAGCGGCAAGATCCGCGATCTGTACGAGGACCACAACGGCGACCTGCTGCTGGTCGCGAGCGACAAGGTCAGTGTCTACGACGTGGTGCTGCCGACCTCCATCCCGGACAAGGGCAAGCTGCTCACCCAGCTGTCCCTGTGGTGGTTCGACCAGCTCGCCGGGGTCCTCCCGAACCACGTCCTGTCGGCCACCGACGTGCCGCCGGAGTGGACTGGCCGGGCGGTCCGCTGCCAGCAGCTGGAGATGGTACGAGTCGAGTGCATCGCCCGCGGCTACCTGACCGGGCTCGGGCTGAAGGAGTACGAGAAGGACGGCACCGTGTCCGGGCTGGCGCTGCCGCCCGGCCTCAGTGAGGCTTCCCGGCTGCCGGAGCCGATCTTCACGCCGACCACCAAGGCGGACGTGGGCCACGACGAGTTCATCACGTACGACGACGTGGTCAGTCAGCTCGGCGCGGAGCTGAGCGAGCAGCTGCGGGACAAGACGCTGGAGATCTACCGGCGCGGCGCGGAGGTGGCGCTGCAAAAAGGCATCATCATCGCCGACACCAAGATCGAGTTCGGGCTCGACAAGGAGGGCCAGCTGATCCTCGCGGACGAGGTGCTGACGCCAGACTCGTCGAGGTTCTGGTACGCCGATCGCTGGCAGCCAGGCGGCCAGCAGGAAGCGTTGGACAAGCAGTTCGTCCGCGACTGGTCGTCCACGCTCACCGACTGGGACCGCACGTACCCGGGCCCCGAGATCCCCGCCGACGTGGTCGCCCAGACCCGCGCCCGCTACGTAGAAGCGTACGAAAAACTGACCGGCCGCCGCTGGTCTTAGCAACAGGCCCGACGTCGAGTGCAGGACAAAACCCCACACTCGATGCCGAGTGCGGGATAAAGTCCCGCACTCGACGAAAGCTCTCTCGGGGCTTCTTGCACGTGCACAGGGGCGGCGGGGCAAGATGTGAGCGTGACCACGAACGAGCTGACTGAGCAGGTCATGGGCATGCCGCTCATCGACCACCACTGTCACGGGGTGACCACCGGCGAACTCGACCGGGAGGCCTTCGAACTGCTGGCCACCGAGTCGGACTGGCCGGCGCCGGCCGGCACCTCGGTTTTCGACAGCCCGTTCGGCATCACCGTACGAGCCGAGTGCGCGCCGCTGCTCGATCTGTCCCGGCACGCGAGCGCGCCGGACTACCTCGCCCGCAGGGCCGAACTCGGCGCGCAGGAAGTCACTTCCCGACTGCTCAAACACACCGGTATTTCCACTTATCTGGTGGAAACCGGCTACCGCGCCGACGAGATCCTGGGTCCGGACCAGCTGGCCGCGGCGGCCGGCGCCCGGTCGGAGGCGGTGGTACGGCTGGAAAGTGTCGGAGAGCAGGTGGCCGCGACCGGGGTCACCGCCGGCCTCTACGGCGACGAGGTCGCCGCCGAGGTGACCCGCCAGCTGGAGACCGCCGTCGGCGCGAAGAGCATCGCCGCGTACCGCGTCGGCCTCGACCTGGACCCGGCCCGGCCGACGCACGTCGAGGTGGCCCGGGCCGCCTCGGAGTGGTTGCGGCCGCAGGCCCGCCGGCTGGACCATCCGGTGCTGATCCGGCACCTGCTGTGGACCGCGATAGACGCCGGCAAGCCGATCCAGCTGCACACCGGCCACGGCGATTCCGATGCCGTGCTGCACCGCAGCAACCCGAGCCTGCTCACCGGCTTTCTTCAGGCGACCAGGGAAACCGGCGTACCGATCCTCCTGCTGCATTGCTACCCCTACTTGCGCGAGGCCGGTTGCCTGGCGCAGATCTATCCGCATGTGTACGTCGACAACGGGCTCGGCGTGAACTACACCGGCCCGGGCGCGACCGCGGTCATCCGCGAGTCGATGGAGATGACCCCGTTCTCCAAGCTGCTCTTCTCATCCGACGCCTTCGGGCTGCCGGAGCTGTACGCGTGCGGCGCACTGTTGTGGCGGCGTGGCACCGCCGCGGTCCTGAACGAGTGGGTGGCCGCGGACGCGATCTCTTCTTCTGACGCGCTCCGCTATGCCGAGCTCATCGCGCATGGCAACGCCGAGCGCGTGTACGGCCTGTGAGTCTGGCCGCCGACTGGACGACCGCGCTGCTCGCCGAGTTGCCGTACGCGCAGGACCTGCGTCGGAAGGTGCACGCGGAGCCGCGCACCGGCGGGTACGAGCAACCGACGGCGGCGCTGGTCGCGGCGGCGATCGGGCAACCGGACGCGCCGGCGGTGGCCGAGGGCCGGATCATCCGAATCGGGCCGGCGGACGGTCCGGCCATCGCCGTACGAGCCGAGTTGGACGCTTTGCCGATTGTCGAGCGGACCGGGGTGCCGTGGGCATCGGCGAATGGCGCGATGCACGCGTGCGGCCACGACGTACATCTGGCTGCCCTGACCGCGCTCGCCCGATCTGCCCGAACCCTGGACCTGCCGGTCGCCATGCTGGCCCTGCTGCAACCGCGGGAGGAGAGTTTTCCTCTCGGCGCCAAGGATTTCGTCGAGTCCGCGGAGCTGGCCCGGCATGACGTAAGAGCCGTCATCGGCGCACACGTACAGCCTCGGATTCCGGTCGGCGAGGTAGCCGCGACGCCCGGCCCGGTGAACGCTTCCTTCGACGACGTGGCCATCACGGTGTCCGGCCGCGGCGGCCATGCCGCTTACCCGCAGGACGCTCGCGACCCGATCGTGGCCGCCGCCGCGATCGTGCTGGCGCTCCAGCAAGTCGTCTCCCGACGTACCGATCCGCTGGCCCCGACGGTGCTCACCATCGGCGCGATCCACGCCGGCCAGGCGTCGAACGTCATCCCGGAGACGGCGTCGCTGCTCGCGTCGCTGCGGACCTACAGCGAGGCGGAGCGGGTCCGCCTACTGGACCTGATCGGGACGATCGCGGCCCACACCGCGCTCGCGTACGGCTGCACGGCCGTTACCGAGGCGTCGCTCGGCGAGCCCGTACTGGACAACGACCCGGCACTAACCGAGGCGGTGTGGGCTCAACTCAGCCCCCAGGGACTGACCCTGTCGGCTCCCCTGCGGTCCTGCGGGTCGGACGACTTTTCGTTTTACAGTGCGCTTTTCCCAGCTCTGATGATGTTCGTCGGGGTGCGTACGGCCGGCAGCTTCGAGCAGCAGCCGAGCCTGCACTCCGCGCTTTTCCTGCCCGGCGACGACGCCGTCGAGCGGGTCGCGAGGGCGATGCTGGCCGGATTTCTGGGCGCCTGCTCGTTGGTGATTGACTAGTCACGGAGGACTGCGCATGAGTGAGGCGGCGATCAAGCGGCTGCGGGACCAGGGCCTGCGGCTGTTGGCGACCACTTTCGTCTGCAACGCCGGGGTCGTGCGGACCAAGGCCGTGCCCGCCGGGCGGCTGGAAAGCCTCGCGGCCAACGGTGTCGGGATGTCGCCGGTGATGGCCGTGATGGCGGTCGACGGCGGCATCACGTCCGGCGGCGGCTACGGCGGGCCGGTGGGCGACATGCGGCTCTTCCCGGACTGGGACGCGGCCGTCGTGCTCGACCCGGTGACCGGCCTCGGGTGGGCACCGGTGGACCAGCTCTCGCAGGAACTGGAGCCGATGTCGTGCTGCTCCCGGTCCGCTCTTCGCCGGGTAGCGCAGGCGGCGACCGCCGACTACCAGATGGCCTTCGAGATCGAGTTCACCGTTTTTGACGGCGGGGTGGTCGCGCACCACGGCCCGGCGTACGGCGCGGTGCCGCTTTTCGAGTTGGACGAGCTGTGCGTCGACATCGTCGAGGCGCTGGACCGGGTCGGCGTCGCGGTCGACCAGATCCACCCGGAATACGGCCCCGGCCAGCTGGAACTCTCCGTCGCACCGGCCGCGCCGATCGCCGCGGTGGACCGCTATGTGCTGACCCGGCTGGTCATTCGTCGCGTCGCACAGGAGCACGGGCTCACCGTGTCGTACGCACCGCTGACCGTCCCGGACTCCGTCGGCAACGGCGCCCACCTGCATTTTTCCCCGTGGCGGGACGGAAAGAACCTGTTCGGCGGCGGCACCGGCCAGCATGGCCTGACCGTCGACGGCGAGCACCTGATCGCCGGGGTGGTGGAAGGGCTGGCCGAGGCGATCGCCCTGCTCGCCTCCGGCGCGCTCAGCTATGAGCGGCTGTTGCCGAGCCGGTGGGCCGCGCCGTGGGCCACCTGGGGTCTGGAAAACCGCGAATCGGCCGTGCGATTGGTCCAGGGCACCAAAACCGCCCGCCCGAATTCGGCCAACGCCGAGGTCAAGGTCGTCGACGGTGCCGCCAACCCGTACTTGGCCGCCGCCGCGGTGATCGCCCTCGCCGAGCGCGGCCTCGCCCAGAAAACCCCGCTGCCGGAGCCGGTGACGGCCGACCCCGCGTCCCTGTCCGACGCCGAACGCACCCAACGCGGCATCCGACGGCTCCCCGCCGACCTCGGCACCGCCCTGGACGCCCTCCAGTTTTCCAGCTTCTTCAGCGAAACCCTCTCCCCCGACCTGCTCGGCTCGTTCGTCGCCGTCCGTCGCTACGAACACGAGACGTACGGCGGCCAACCCGTCGCCGACCGCATCCGCGCCCTGCGCTGGAGCTACTAGGTGTACTGGCGTTCGTACGCCGCCACCGGCCCCGGCCATGTGCAAGGGCTGTGCCCGCCGACGGGGAGAACGAACCAGGCACCGTTTTGTCGGTGCTGTCGTGAACGCTCAGTTTCGGGGGTGCCTGTTTTTGGGGCTGGAGTGGCTGGTGTGACGTGTGTGGGTTTCGGTAAGAGCTGATGTCTCTGATTGTGGCCGTCGCGACTGTACGTGTGGAGATTGCGGCCCGGCGGTCACTGTCCGCTGTTTCCGTTGTTGATCTTGGTTAGTTGGTCTACCCGAAGCGGACATATCGAATGAATGTCTGTTTTGGGTAGACCAACTAACCAAGATCAACACAGGGCTTCCCGGAATATGAGACAACAGGCATCTTGAGTCGGCAGTGATTCCCACTCCGTGGACTCGGATCTGGTCAGGTGCATTCCATGGTTACTGGAGTGGCTGAGGTGACTGATTCTCGCGCCCGGTCACCGGATTTTGAGTATATACCCGGACGGCTATGTCCGATCGTGACGTTGTCCATTCGACCGCCCCCAACGGCCAACAATGTCACAATCGGACATACCCCTGGCAGGTATAGGGCAGGTCGACGCTAACAGGGCGTGACGTACAGGGCGTGACGCACTCGCGAACTAACGGCCCAGACCACTAAGAGACGAGGAAAGCGGTGACCGTGCCGGCGATCATGAAGGGGCCGAAGGGGATGCGGGTCTTGCGGCCGGCCCGGCCGGCGACCAGCAGGATGCCGCTGATCAGCCCGCCATAGACGAATCCGAGGACCAGGCCGGCCAGCACCGGTGGCCAGCCGAGCCAGCCCAGCGCGAGGCCGAGGACTCCGGACAGCTTCACGTCGCCGAGGCCCATCCCGCCGACGAGCCAGAGAAGTCCATAAACAGCAAGGAAAATGCCAGCCCCGACGAACGCGCGGGCCAGCGACCCCCAGTCCTGACGGAAAATCTCCGCGACGACCAAGCCGAGCCCGACCACCGCGTACGCCGGGAGGGTGAGCATATTCGGCAGCCGGCGGACAGCCAGGTCCACAATGGACAAAGCGACCCCGACTGCGATCACGAAGCAGGCCAACAAAAGCTCGACGCTCAGGCCGAGCCGCCAACCGGCGAGGCCGAACAGCACCGCCGTCGACAACTCCGGCAGCCGCCACCGCAGCAGCCACTCTGGCATGTCGGCCGTACGCACGATGGCGAATCGACCCAGCCAGCCGGCCACCAGACCGCACAGTCCACAGAGGACAGACACGAGCATCGGGACAGCCTAGTACTACAGGGCTACTCAAGCGGCGATAGCCGAGCCCAAGCCTCTCATCCGCATGAGTAGCCCTGCAGTACTAGTGGCCGCCGAGTGGCTAATGGGGTGGTTTGTCCGAATCGGATGAGAGCTGCCCCCGAAAACGAGTCTTCCGGGTGGGGGCGACAGAAATGCGGACAGGAATCAGCGGGACTGGAGGGCGGCCCGCATGGCGGCGAGGGGGCCGGGGTGGCCGGTCATCAGGGTGACCTGGTGGACGGCCTGGTGCAGCAGGAGGTCGAGGCCGGACAGCACGACGCTGCCGGTTTTCTGAGCGGCCAGTGCGAAAGGTGTGGGCCACGGCTCGTACAGCACGTCCATCACCACGCCGCCGGGCGCGACGGCCACCTCGGCGAGCGCTGGGGCGGCGGACTTGGGCACGGTGCAGACGACCAGGTCGGCGGCCAGCCCGTCCGGGAGCGACGCCCACGGGCGTACGTCCAGCATCACCCCGACCCGCTCGGCGGTACGCGTCACGTCCATCGCCCGCGCGAGGTCGCGTACGTACACGCCGACCGAAGTGCACCCCAGCGCCGGCAGCGCGGCGACCGCGGCCTGGGCGGTACCACCGGCGCCCAACACGGCGGCCGACGCGAACGGCCGGTCGGCTACTTCTCGTACGGCGTCAATGATGCCGGCCACGTCGGTGTTGTCGGCGTACCAGCCGCCGTCGCGCGGCACCAGCGTGTTCGCGGCCCCGACCGCGGCGGCCCGCTCCGACACCGCCGTCGCGAGCCGCAGCCCCTCGCGCTTGAGCGGCATCGTCAGCGACAGCCCGGCCCACTCCGGACCCAGGCCCGCCAGCAGCGGCGCGAGGCCGGCCTCGTCGCACTCGACCCGGTCGTAGTGCCAGCCGGCCAACCCGAGCGCCTGGTAAGCCGCGTTGTGCAGCACCGGCGACAGGGAATGCCTTACGGGCGAACCAAAAACGGCACAGCGCCACGACACTTACAGAACGCCGTTCTGCCTGGCGAGCTGCTTGTTGCGCTCGTGCTCGGCGTTCGTCGTCGCGAACCCGGAGTGCCCGGCCTTATCGATCTTGACAAAGAAAATCCAGGTGCCCGGCGTCGGGTTCACCGCCGCGTTCAGCGCGTCCAGGTCCGGGTTGCCGATCGGCGTCGGCGGCAACCCCTTGTGCGCGTACGTGCTGTACGGGTCGTTGGCGTCCTTCAACTCGGCCGTGGTCAGTTCGGCGTTACGCGGCACTCCGCGAATCTCCCGGCTGTAGATGGTGGTGGCATCGGACTGCAGCAGGCCGTTGGTGCCGGCGGCCGGGTTCAGCCGGTTGTAGAAAACCCGGGCGATCTTCCCGTAGTCGCTCGGGATGCCCTCGCCCACCACCAGGGACGCGACGATCAAGGCGTCGTACGGATTCTTGCCCATCGCCTGAGCCTTCGTGATGAACCCGTTGCCATTCATCTTCTTGAGGCTCTGGGTGATCATCATCTTCAACGCGGCGGTCGCGTCGTCCTTGGGCTGCAGCGTGTACGTGTCGGGGTAGAGGAAGCCCTCCACCTTGCCCTTCGCCCAGTCCGGGAGCCCAATCGCCGAAGCGTTGTTGGCGGCCGCGGTCAACTGGTCGACGGTGATCCTGGTGGTCTTCGCGACCGACGCGAACGCCTGCTTCGCCGTCATGCCCGGCGTCACGGTGAAGGTGAGCTGGACGCGACTGGACGGGTCGAGCAGCAGCGCCAGCGCGAGCGCGGCGCTCATGTGCGACTTCAGCTGGTACGTGCCCGGCTGCAGCGACGTCGACCGGGTGTCCGCCTCGGCCGCGTTGGTGAACGCGCGGGTGCTCTTGACGACGCCCTTGGCGACCAGCGTGTCGCCGACCTGGCGCAGCGTCTGGCCCTGCGCGATCTGGATGGTCACCTGGCCGGTGCCGCCGCCGTCGTAGTCCGCGCCGTGGATCAGCGTGTTCACCAAACTGCCGGCATAGACCAATCCCCCGCCGAGGACCACCAGGACACTGACGACCACCAGCGCGGTGATCAGGTTGCGGTGCCGGCCAGGCGGCCGACGGTGCTTGGACTGCCGGCGCCCGCGCGGTCGTGGCGCGTCGTAGTCCGGCACGCTGTCCTGGCCACCGAAGGGCAGGCCGACGAGATCCTCACTCATCTCCCGGCTCCCCGTTCGCGCGCGCTGCCTCGGCGCGGCGAGTATCCAGCCATGTCTGCAGGATGATCACCGCCGCCGCCTGGTCGATGACTGCACGCTGTCGCTGTCCCCGTACGCCACGAGAAGACAGCGTACGGGTAGCAGACACGGTCGACAGCCTTTCATCCACCAAGTCGACATTAACGGGCGCCACCAGACTCGCCAGTTCGGCCGCGTACGAGCGTGCCGCCGCGGCCGCCGGCCCCTCCTCGCCGGACAGGCTGCGAGGCAGCCCGACGATCACCTGGACGGCCTCGTGCTCGGCCACCAGCGCGGTCAGTTGGCGCAGGTCCGTGCCATCGTCGGCGCGGCTGAGAGTGACCAGCGGAGTGGCCAACAGACCATCGCGGTCACTGAGCGCCACGCCAACCCGTACGGATCCCACGTCAACGCCAAGGCGAACCCCACCGGCCGGCACCGCCACGGCCTTGCGCCTGGGTTTGCGGCGCGATCCGCCGGTCACCTCCGGCACCCTCAGGCCGCTCTCCCCGCCACGGCCCGGCTCACGCCTTGCCTCCGGCCTCGCCCACCAGCTTGCGCAGGCTGTCCAGAACCGGCCGCACCTGGTCGGCCGGCACGCCGCCGCCCTGGGCCATGTCCGCGTTGCCGCCGCCCTTACCGCCCAGCGCGGACCGTACGAGCTCAGCTGCGGACAGACCGCTGCGCACGCCGGCCTTGGTCACCGCGACGACCAGCGAAGCCTTGTCGCCGGCCGCGCCAGCGACCGCCACCACGCCCGGGTGGTCGGCCGCGAGCCGGCCACGGACCTCCTGGGCCAGCTTGCGTACGTCCCCGCCACCGGTGCCCTCGGGCACCTCGGTGCCGACGTACGCGACTCCGGACAGGTCCTCGGCGTTGGCAGCGAGCGCACCGGCGCTGGAAAGCACCGCGTCCGCCCGCATCTTGGCCAGCTCCTTCTCGGCGTCCCGCAGCCGCGTCACCATCGACGAGATCCGGTCGGCGACGGTGTCCCGTGGCGTCTTGAGGATCTCGGTCAGCTGGCTGACCAGGTCACGTTCCTTCGCCAGGTAGTGGAAGGCCTCGATGCCGGTCACCGCCTCGACCCGGCGGGACGAGGAGCCGACCGACGACTCGCCGGTCACCACCAGCGGCCCGATCTGCGAGCTGGACTCCACGTGGGTGCCACCACAGAGCTCGATCGACCACTGCCCGGGTCCGATCCGCACGACCCGGACCTTCTCCGGGTTGTACGTCTCGCCGAACAGCGCGATCGCGCCGGCCGCACGGGCCTCCGGCAGCGGCATGTAGGTCGCGGTCACCGGCAGATCACGGCGCACGGCCAGGTTGGACACGTCCTCGATGTCGTGCCGCTCCTGCTGGCTCAGCCCGCCCTTCCAGGCGAAGTCCAGGCGCAGGTAGCCGGGCCGGTTGTACGAGCCGGACTGCAACGCGGTCGGGCCCAGGACCTGGCGAAGGGCCGCGTGCACGACGTGGGTGCCGGAATGCGCCTGGCGAGCGCCGAGGCGCCACTCCGGATCGACCTTCGCGCGTACGTCCGCATCCAGCGTCAACTCGCCGTCGACGACCCGGATCTGGTGCACGACCAGGCCCTTGAGCGGGCGCTGCACATCCAGCACCTCGGCCGAGCCGCCATCGAATTCGATGACGCCGGCGTCGGCGTTCTGACCGCCGGACTCGGCATAGAACGGGGTCCGGTCCAGGATCACCTGGACGATCTCGCCGGCGTGCGCCGCCGGCACCGCAGCCGTGCCGTTGATCAGCGCCAGCACCTTGGAATCGGTCTCCAAGGTGCTGTAAGCCAGCCAGTCCGTCTCGCCGTGTTCGTCCAGCGCGGCGCGGAAAAGCGAGGTGTCGGCGTGGCCGGTCTTCTTCGCCCGCGCGTCCGCCCGAGCCCGCTCACGCTGCTCGGTCATCAGCTTGCGGAAGCCGTCCTCGTCGACCTTGAGCCCCTGCTCGGACGCCATCTCCAGGGTCAGGTCGATCGGGAAGCCGTACGTGTCGTGCAGCTTGAAGGCGTCGCCGCCGGACAGCTGCTGGCCGCCCGCTTTCTTGGTCGCCTCGACCGCGACATCCAGGATCGTCGTACCGGCCGACAAGGTGCGGCGGAACGCCTCTTCCTCGGCATACGCGATCTGGGAGATCCGGTCGAAGCCGGTGCCCAGCTCCGGGTAGGACGCCTTCATCAGGTCGCGGGAGATCGGCAGCAGCTCAGGCAGCGACGGGTCTTCGTACCCGAGCAGGCGCATCGCACGCACCGCGCGGCGCAGCAGCCGGCGCAGCACGTAGCCGCGGCCTTCGTTGCCGGGCGTCACGCCGTCGCCGATCAGCATCAGGCTGGAGCGGACGTGGTCGGAGATGACCCGCAGGTGCACGTCGTTGGTGTGGTTTTTGCCGTACTGGCAGCCAGCGAGCTCGGCCGCCCGCTCCAGGACCGGGTAGATCTCGTCGATCTCGTACAGGTTGTCGACGCCCTGCAGCAAATACGCGACGCGCTCCAGGCCCATGCCGGTGTCGATGTTCTTCGCCGGCAGTTCGCCCAGGATCGGGTAGTCGTCCTTGCTCGTACCGTCGCCGCGCTCGTACTGCATGAAGACCAGGTTCCAGATCTCCAGGAACCGGTCCTCGTCCACCACCGGGCCACCGTCCGGGCCGAACTCGGCGCCGCGGTCGATGTAGATCTCCGAGCATGGGCCGCACGGGCCGGGAACGCCCATCGACCAGAAGTTGTCGGCCATACCGCGGCGCTGGATCCGCTGCTCGGGCAGCCCGGCGATCTTCTGCCAGAGCTGGGAAGCTTCGTCATCGTCGTGATAGACGGTCACCCAGATCCTGGCCGGGTCAAAGCCGAGGCCGCCGGCGTCCGGGCTGCCGGTGATCAGCTCCCAGGCGTTGGTGATCGCGCCTTCCTTGAAGTAGTCACCGAACGAGAAGTTGCCGTTCATCTGGAAAAACGTGCCATGCCGAGTGGTCTTGCCGACCTCTTCGATGTCGCCCGTACGAATGCACTTCTGCACGCTGGTCGCGCGCGGGTAGGGCGGAGTCTGCTGACCGAGGAAATACGGCTTGAACGGCACCATCCCGGCGTTCACGAAGAGCAGGTTCGGATCGTCCAGGATCAGGCTGGCGGACGCCACCTCGGTGTGGCCGCGCTGGACGAAATGGTCCAGGAACCGGCGGCGGATTTCGGCGGTGCGCATCAGCGGCGGCCACCGTACTGCGCATGACCTTCGTCAGCGAGCACATCGTCCAGGTCCGCCTCGCCGGCCAGCGCGGCGAGCAGCTCGTCCTCGCGCTCGGCCATCCCCTCGCGGACCTCCTCCACGAACTCGCGGACGCTGTCCAGCATGCCGGTCACCGACTCGCGAGCACCGTCGGCGAGTCCCTTCGGGGTGTACGACTCCGCGGTCTTGGTCAGCTTGCGCACCACCAGAGCGCCCACCACCAGACCGATCCCCAACCACAGCAGCCGCCGCATTGCCGTCCTTCTCTCTTCTGCCTCTGAAACCCTTGTTACTTCCGGCCACGCCGGGAGCGCCGGGCGGCTTTGCGCTCGGACTTGATCCGGGCCGTCGCCTCCCGCTGCAATTCTCCCTCGCGGCGGGCCACGATGGCGTGCCGGACGCCGTACGTGACGGCCGCGACCCGTACCAGCGGGCCACCGACCGTCGACGCGAACAGGGTCGTCATCGCGGCCGCGTTGGTGGTCACCTGTTGGACGTTGGTGGTCATCACGTCCACCTTGATGAGCTGGCCGTTCACCCCCACCAGGGTCTCATTGACACCGTCGATCGTGGTGTTGATGTTGGCGAGCGTGGGGCCCAGGCCATCGGCGACCTGGGTCATCGCCCGGGTGGCCTGGTCGACCGTACGACCCAGCTTGAGCAACGGCACGGCGAGAACGCCGACCAACAGCAAAAAGGCGATCGCCGCGATGAGCCCAGCGACTTCACCGAACGTGATCTGCACGGGTCGTCACACCCTTTCTCCGACCTCGGCTGACCTGGGCGACCCTATCGCGCCCGGTAACACCCAGTCTCTGCGGCATCTCCCTGACACTTCGCCGCGGATCATCAAACAGTTGCCAAAGAATCAGTCTTCACCGCGGATGACCCGGCGGAGTTTGGGCAGGCGTTCGGCGATCGCCCGCTCGGCGCCCCGCTCGGTGGGCTGGTAATAGTCAGTGCCAACCAGGTCGTCGGGCGCGTACTGCTGCTCGGCCACCCCGGCGGTTTCGTTGTGGGGATACACATATCCGTCACCGTGGCCGTGTCGTTTGGCGCCGGCATAGTGGGCGTCCCGCAGCGCTGGCGGCACCGCGCCGGTCTTTCCGGCTCGTACGTCCGAGGTCGCCGCACCGATCGCCATCGTGACGGCGTTGGATTTCGGGGCGGTCGCGCAATGCACGACTCCGTGCGCCAGGTTGAGCTGCGCTTCGGGAAGGCCCACCAGTTGTACGGTCTGGGCGACCGCCACCGCGGTCTGCAGCGCGGTCGGATCGGCCATCCCGATGTCCTCGCTGGCGAAAATCATCAGCCGCCGGGCGATGAATCGTGGATCCTCCCCCGCCACCAACATCCGGGCCAGCCAGTGCAGGGAAGCGTCCACATCGGACCCTCGCATGCTCTTGATGAACGCGGAAATGACGTCGTAGTGCTGGTCGCCATCCCGGTCGTACTTGACCGCCGCGGTGTCGACCGCCTTCTCCGCGACCTCCAGGTCGATCTCGGTCTTTTTCAGCGCCTGCGCCGAACCAGCGGCCGCTTCCAACGTCGTCAGCGCCCTGCGCGCGTCACCGCCGGCCAGTCGTACGAGATGGTCGCGGGCCTGGTCGCTGATCGTGACCGCACCCCGCAGACCTCGGTCATCAGTGATCGCGCGGTCGATGACGGCTTTTATGTCGTCGTCGGTGAGCGCTTGCAGGGTTAGCAGCAGAGACCTCGACAACAGTGGCGACACCACTGAGAACGACGGGTTCTCGGTGGTGGCGGCCATCAGGGTGACCGTACGATCCTCGACCGCGCCGAGCAGCGAATCCTGCTGGGTCTTGGAAAACCGGTGCACCTCGTCGATGAACAACACCGTCTGACGGTTGTGGAAACCGAGCTCCCGGTTGGCGGTCTCGATCACCGCCCGCACTTCCTTGACGCCCGCCGTCAACGCCGACAGCGCCTCGAACCGCCGACTGGTGGCGGCCGACACCACCCGTGCGATCGTCGTCTTCCCACTGCCCGGCGGTCCCCACAGGATCACCGACAGCGGCGCGTCGCCCTCCACCAACCGCCGCAGCGGCGAGCCCGGATGCAGCAGGTGCCGCTGCCCCACCAGCTCATCTAGCGTGCGCGGCCGCATTCGTACGGCCAACGGCGCCACCGCGGCCCGCGCGTCCGCGGCCGCCGAGTCGAACAAACTTTCGGGTTCCACTCCCCGAGCCTACGTGGTCCCGCCCGCACCGTCCGCCGAGTGGAACGCCGCCGGCTCCGGCGGCACAACGCCCCGCATCACGCAGAACATGGTGCCCCCCGGATCCGCCATCACCACCCACGAAACGTCCCCCTGCCCGATATCCACTCTCGTCGCCCCCAACCCGATCAGCCGCTCGACCTCGGCGGCCTGGTCACGATCTGTCGGGTTGAGGTCGAAGTGGATCCTCGGAGGCTTGTTTTTGGCTTCTCTATTGGCGATTAGCAGGATCGTTGGTGCCGTCGGATGACCCGCAATGGCCACTCCCGTTTCGTCGCGGTCGGTGATGCGGTAGTTGAGCGCCGCTGACCAGAACGCCGCCGAGGCTTCCGGGTCCTCGCACTCGACAACCATCTCGCCAATTCTTGACGCCATGTTGTGGATTATCTCCTGTTGTCTCGGTCGACTTCCCCTGCTGTTGCGGTTTTGTGGGGTGCCCGGTTTCAGGGATTAAGACCTTCTACCTCTGGAGATGGGATAGAGCAACGGGGGCTGTCTAGTTTTGTTCGTGGTCTCTGGCACTCGTTCTCTCCGTCGGCGCCGCAAGGGCTAGCACGTTGGCGTGGCCGGCGGCGGGCTTGCGTGCCGTGCCCGAGTGGTGTTTCGCCGCCGCCGGCCACGCCAACGCGCGAGGGCTACGCCCGCCGACGGAGAGAACGAGAACCAGAGCTCTGCGCTAGGCGCCCTCATAGCCGATAGTTGTGCGGTCCCTGGTCGTCGCGACTCTGCGTGTCGAGACTGCCACCCAGCGGTCACCGTCCGCAGTTTGTGTTGTTGGTCTTGGTTAGTTGGCCCGTACATAACGGACATCAGTCCGGAATGTCCTTTTCGTACGGGCCAACTAACCAAGATCAACAACTCCATCCCAACATCCGGGACAGCGACACCCTCAACAGTCACATCAGCCCCACCGGCAACGGGTCCGTTGCCGAAAATCCAGCCCTACCCACCCCACCAAACCGGACAAAAAGGGCACCGAACCAGCCAACGAATCACGCACACGGCGGAGCGTCCGTTCTCCTCGTCGGCGGGCGAAGCCCTCGCACGTTTCCTGGCTGGCGGCGGCGTACGAAGGCCGGGGCACACTACCCAAGCTCCGCCGCCGGGCCAGGAAACGTGCTAGCCCTTGCGGCGACGACGGGGAGAACGGACCCTCCGCACCCCGTACGAAACCAAGCACCACTCACCAAACGAGCAACCCGGGAATTCCCTCTCCTCAGAGGCAACCGCCGCTTTTGACCTTCAGCCTTTGACCTTCACTCAAAACAGGCTCAGCACATACCAGGGCCCCCTGCCGAACTCGACAGAGGGCCCTGACCAGCTAAAACAACCTACCAAACCAACCCCTACGCGGCGGTCAGTCGTACGTCGGAGGCCTTGACGAAGGCGACTCGGTGCCCCAGCTGGATCTGGTAGAACACCGTCTTCCCGCGTACGACGGTGTGGTCCATCGGCAGCGAATTGTCGATTGTCTGCGCGTAGTAGTACTCCGTTGGTGCGACGCCGCCGAAGGCATACTCCTGCCCGGCCTTCAGCGTGTACTGCAGCGGAGCGACAGTGTGCGCCGGGATCGCGCTCGGATACTCGTCCGCGTTCGGGTACGCGCCGCCATAAACCGGCACCGAGGCGAGGCCTTGCTTCGGCGTCACGAGCACGGCGTGCGTCTGTACGGCGGCCGGCGCCTGGCGGCTGTCCTGGAACCAGCCTTCGAGGCCGTCGTACCAGATCGCCGTCCAGTCACCTTGACGGTCAGCGACCGAATAGATCTGGCCGGCGGCGGCTTTGTCGCCCCAGTCGCAGTTCCTGGTCGTGCCCGCGCTGCCATCCGGGTGCAGAGCTGGGTCGGAGATCAGCGGTGCGGTGGCCGACGGCGCCGTGTGCAGCTGAACCATCGACGTACCGGTGCCCGGGATCGGCACGCTCGGGCCCTGGGTCGGGTCAGGACAGGACATCAGCGGCTCGGTCCGCCGCGCCGACGGCAGGATCATGACCACGGACGAGCGGCCGTAACCCAAGCCGTGCAGCGGCGCGCCGAGCAGCTCGAAGTAGTGCTGCCAGTTCCAGTACGCGGCCGGGTCCCAGTGCATGCCCGAGACGCCACCGGCGGTCAGGCCAGGCACGTTGTCGTGGCCGTAGATGTGCTGGCGGTCCAGCGGGACGTTGAACCGGGCGGCGAGGTAGCGGACCAGCCGCGCCGACGACCGGTACATCTCCTCCGTGTACCAGGTCCCGCCGGCGTCGGCGAAGCCTTCGTGCTCGATGCCCAGCGAGTGGCTGTTGACGTACCAGTTGCCGGCGTGCCAGACCACGTTCTTGGTCGCGACCGCCTGTGTGACGTGCCCGTCCGCGGACCGGATGACGTAGTTCGAGGCGGCGTAATGCGCAGGGTCCTGGAACAGCGACAGCGTCTTCGCGTACGTCACTTCGGTGTCGTGGATGACGATCGTGTTGATCCGCTCGTCCTTCGGGCGGTTGGCCAGATCGTAGTTGCCGTAGTTGCCCTTGTCCGTGCCGTCGCCGTCGAGCGCGTACGCGGCCGGTACGAAGTCGCAGCCGAGCCGAGGCGGGCACTCGGTGCCGGCCTGGTTGGTCGCGGTCGAGGTCGCCAGGCTGGCCGGCACCGACTGGTCGGCGGGCAGCGTGATCGACTGGCCCTCGGCGGTGGTTCGGGTGGCCCCCGTACGGATCACGTCGAAGGTGTCCGCCGCGTACTCGTCGCTGCCGGTGAGGGCTTTGACGGCCGGATACCAGCCGGCGACGGTGGTCGGCAGCGCGCCGTGACCGAGCTGGCGGGCCTGCGCGGCCAGCAGTACGGCGCCGCCGCGCACGTTCTGCGCCGGGTTCGACCGAAGCGTGCTCGCTGGTACGCCGAGCAGCCCCGCCGCGCGTGGCAGCGTGTCGTCTTTCGCCGCGGTCGGCACCGCGGCCGCCTTCGGGGTGGCCGCCGGGGCGATCGTCAACGGCCGGGACGCGTCGCCGCGCGCGTCACCCGTGGAGTCGTCGGCGTGGGTCTTGCCCCACGCGGCCCGCAGCGCGGACATGTCGGTGAGATTCATCGGCCCGTACCCGCCGGCCGTGCTCGGCCCGCCCGCGTGGCTGTCCCACTGAGACGCTAAATACGACACCGAAAGCAGCACCGACGCCGGCACTCCGGTGGCCGTCGAGGCGGCCGCGAAGTCAGCCTGCGACACCCCGGCCGGCGGTGCGGCACTGGCCGAACTGACGGCGCTCGCCGCCAACCCGGCCCCCAACAGGCACGCTGTCGCCGCTCCGGCGACGATGCGTACCCGAACACGTCCGTTGGACACGAAAGACTCCCCTCTCCAAACTGAGGGAACGCTAGCGTCTGGGACCCCCTGTTGTCTCTAGTGTGCGGACATTAAAAACAAGCTGACTTTCATTGACGACAATTAATTACTTCCGTCAGCGCTTTCGCGGCTTTTGCCTAGACGGTACGCAGCACGCCGGCCATCTTCGGCAGGATGGCGGTGAGGCCGTACGGGATGCTCAGAATCGTGTCGCAGGAAAGCGCGAGGCCTTCGTCCTTCAGGCTCAGCCGGATCACCGCCTTGCGCCTGGCCACATTCAGGCCGTTGAAGAGTTGGTCGGCGTCCACCGCCTTGCCAGCCGCGTCATCGAACGCGACGATCACCACCAGATCCGACTCCAGCAGGTCGACCTTCTCCCGGCTGATCGGCACGGTGAACTTGCTCACGCCGAGCGCGTCGACCTTCGGCGCCGGCTTCAGCCCGAGCCCGGCCATAAACTGCATGCGCGCGTCCTGCCTGGTGTACGCGTTGTACGTACCGGCCGCGCCGGAAAAGACGGACGCGACGACCACGGTCTTGCCGTTGAACGCGGGATGCGCTTTCCGGGCCGCCGCGAACTGGGCTTCCGCGGCGGTGACCAGCTTTTCAGCAGCCTGCCGTTGCCAGAGCGCGGCGCCGATCGACCGCGCCTGCTGCTGCCACGGCACACCCCAGTCGATGTAGCCGGCCGGCGGCGCCACCACCGGCGCGAGCTGGCTGAGCTTGTCGTACCGATCCTTGGTGAGGTTGCTCTGCACCGCCAGAATCAGGTCCGGCGCCAGCTTGGCCACCGTCTCCACGCTGATCTCGCCGCCGCCAACGAACAACTGCGGCTTGGCTTTGCCCAGCTGCCTCGTCGCCCACGGACCCACACCCGTCGGCGTACCAACGAAGTTCGACAGGGCCACCGGCACCACTCCGAGCGCCAACGCCACGTCGTGATCGGTCGTCCCCATCGACACCACTCGCAGCGGCCGCTTGGCCACCACACTCGTGCCGAACTTGTGCTTCAGCGTCACCCCACCGCCAGCACTGTCGGTCGCCGCCGTGCCGCCGGCGCACGCGCTCACCCCGACCAAGCCGGCCCCCGCCAAACCCGCCAGGACCGCCCGCCTGCTCACCGCCATAACCACTCCCCTATTTAGGCAAGGCTTACCTTAATAGACGCGTCACGGGTGCGGCGATCCCCTG
>NZ_BAAANY010000005.1:54886-87545 GCF_039530045.1 Fodinicola feengrottensis
TGGGGTGGGTCAGGACTCCTTGGGTTTGGCGTCGACGCCGGCTTCGCGGCGCTGCTGCTGTGTGATCGGGGCCGGCGCCGAGGTCAGCGGGTCGAATCCGCCGCCGGTCTTCGGGAAGGCGATCACGTCGCGGATGGACTCCGAGCCGGTCAGCAGCGCGGTGATCCGATCCCAGCCGAACGCGATGCCGCCGTGCGGCGGCGGACCGAAGGCAAAGGCGTCCAGCAGGAAGCCGAACTTCTCCTGCGCCTCATCCTCGCCGAGGCCCATGATCTCGAAGACCCGCTTCTGCACGTCCCGACTGTGAATACGGATCGAGCCTCCGCCGATTTCGTTGCCGTTGCAGACAATGTCGTACGCGTACGCCAGCGCGCTGCCGGGGTCCTTGTCGAACGAATCGATCCATTCCGGCTTGGGTGAGGTGAAAGCGTGGTGGACGGCGGTCCATTTGCCGCCGCCAACGGCCACGTCACCGGCCGACACCGCGGCCTCGGCGGACTCGAAAAGCGGCGCGTCGACGACCCACACGAAGGACCAGACGCTCTCGTCGATCAGGCCGAGGCGGTGGCCGATCTCCACCCGGGCCGCGCCGAGCAGCGCGCGGGCGCTGGAGATGTCGCCAGCGGCAAAGAAAACCGCGTCGCCTACCGAGGCGCCAGTGGCCGCGGCCAGGCCGTCCCGCTCGGTTTCGGAGAGGTTCTTCGCGACCGGACCGCCGAGCGTGCCGTCCGCCAGGAACGTCACGTACGCGAGGCCGCGGGCGCCGCGCTGCTTCGCCCAGTCCTGCCAGGCGTCGAACTGCCGGCGCGGCAGCGAGGCGCCGCCGGCCATCACCACGGAACCCACATACGGCGCCTGGAAAACCCGGAACGGGGTCTGCGCGAAATACGAAGTCAGCTCGGTGAGCTCCAGCCCGAACCGCAGGTCCGGCTTGTCGCTGCCGTACTTGCTCATCGCGTCCGCATACGTCATTCGCGGCACTGGCAACGAAATCTCGTGTCCGATGAGCTTCCAGAGCGAGACCAGGATCTGTTCCGCGACCGCGATGACGTCGTCCTGCTCCACAAAGGACATCTCGACGTCGAGCTGGGTGAACTCCGGCTGCCGGTCGGCCCGGAAGTCCTCGTCCCGGTAGCAGCGGGCGATCTGGTAATACCGCTCCATGCCGCCGACCATCAGCAGCTGCTTGAAAAGCTGTGGCGACTGCGGCAACGCATACCAGGAACCGGGTCGCAGCCGGGCCGGGACCAGGAAGTCGCGGGCGCCTTCGGGCGTGGAACGGGTCAGCGTGGGCGTCTCGATCTCGATGAAACCGTTGTCATGCAAGACATTGCGGGCCGCCCGGCTGACCTCGCTGCGCAGCCGGATGGCCTTGCCAGGACCGGACCGGCGCAGGTCCAGATAGCGGTATTTGAGCCGTACGTCCTCACCGACCTCGATGTGGTCGTCGATCTGGAACGGCAGCGCGGCCGCCTCGGACAGCACTTCCAGCTGCTCGACAATGACCTCGACGGCACCCGTCGCGATGCCGTCGTTGGCGTTGCCGTCCGGGCGCTGGGAGACCGTCCCGACGACCTTGATGCAGTATTCGTTGCGGAGGTTGCGGGCGACGTCCTCGTCGCGTACGACGACCTGGGCGACCCCGGAAGCGTCCCGCAGGTCGAGGAAGGCCACCCCACCGTGGTCGCGGCGGCGGGCCACCCAGCCGGCGAGGGTCACGGTCTGGCCGGCGTGCGACAGGCGCAACGTGCCGGCTTCATGCGTACGAATCACGAGAAACTCCTGGAATATGGCTTGGCCGATGAACGAGCGAAGATCACCGACCGGTATCTCGCCTACGCACGACTCCCCCTGGGCACAAGCTGTGGACCGGTCCCATCGTACGGACCGGCCCACAGCCGCCACGAACAGGTTTGCCGCTACTTGATCGGCGGCTGCCGCACGGCCTTCCAGGTGAGGCCGTCAGCGGAGACCATCGTCGCCGGGACCGCGCCCTTGGCCGCGTCGCCGTTCGTACGGAAGACATAGCCACCGTTCGGGAGCGCGGTGACCGGCCCGCCCGTTGGCAGTTGCGCGCCGACCCCGGTGGTGCTCGGGTCAGCCGGCAAGGTAGCTATCTTGCTGAAGGTGCGCCCGCCGTCGGTCGACCGGAGCATCTGCCACTGGGCCGACTGCCCGTTGACGACCGAGCCGGCACCGACCAGGCTGCCGTCCGCGAGGACGACCAGGTTCTGCATCTCGGAGACGCCACTACCAATCGGGGTACGCGCTCCCCAGGTCTTGCCGCCATCGTGGCTGACCCGCAGCCCAATCGGGACCTGCTGATTGCTGTTAGCGCGCGGGCTGTCCGGCGCGCCTAGCAGGTACGCGGTCTGCCCGTCGCGGGTGGCGAATTCCTGGTAGCCGTTCGTCATCCCGTCGTCCACCGAGGCGTTCGTCCAGCTCGCTCCGCTGTCGTGGCTGACCTGCATATCGGTGACGCCCTGCGAACGGCTGCCGATCACCCACAGCGAGCCGTCAGCGGCCCGTTTGACGTTGTACGGCTGGGTTGTCGGCTGGGTCGTGAGTGGGTGGTCCACGTCGGTGTTCGGGTCGACCGCGTCCAGGCTCGGGAGCTTGGCGCCCGCGACGTACCGGATCCGCATCGGCCAGTTCTTCGGCACAGTTCGCACCGGGCTCCCTACGGCCAGGACCTGGTCGCCGTACGGGGCGTTGTCGACTGGCGCCACCTTGCCGCCCTGCCCGGCGGGGGTCCAGGTCGTCCCGCCATCGTGGGTGATCATCGAGCCGATAACCACAGTGTCCGCGGCCAGCACCACGACCTGAGCGGGCTGGGGCTGTATCGCCCCATCGCTCAGCGGCCGCGGCTGCGTCCACGCGCCGTTCTGCAGCGGGTCGGGCAGCAGCCGGCTCGCCCAAGTCTTGCCACCATCGATGCTGCGGGCCAACGCGTACTGCTTCGGCTTGAGCTCGACAACGGAGTAAATGTGGGTGGCGCTCGCGGGCTTGAGCGACTGGATCTTCAGCGCACCGGTCAACGGCACTGCGTCTGTCTTGTACGTCCCGGCCGCCGGAGCGACCGGCCGTGGCTTCGACTGGCCGCCATGCAGGCCGTACGAGCCGACCACCACGGCGGCGGTGACCGCCGCGAGACCGGCCACCATGCCGACCCGATTGCGGGCCTTCCGACGGCCGGCGGCCGCCCGCAGGTGCTGCACCGATGGCAGCTGCGCGCTCAGAACCTGGTGACGAATATCTGCGATCTGTTCTTCTGAAACCTCGGTCGGGCTCATTTCTCACTCCCGGTGGAAACGGTCTTCTTGGCGGGGCGGGTGACCGGATCGTCGTCACTGAGCAGCTGGGCCAGCGCCTGCCGGGCCCGCATCAGCCGGGACTTGATCGTCCCGCTGGGCGTCTTCAGAACGCTGGAGATCTCCTCGACCGTCATGTCGGCGAAGTAGTGCAACGCGATCGCCTCGCGTTGACCGTCCGGCAGCTGCTGGATGGCCGTCAGCACGGCGACCCGGTCCGGCGCCAGACCGGGAACCGTCTCGTCCGGTGGCCGAACCTGCCTGAGCAACACCCCGAGCCGGCGATGCCGCCGATAGCGGCCGCGCGCGACATTCAGGGTGACCGTACGCATCCACGCCACCGGATTGTCGGCGTTGACCACCCGGGACGGGTGCTGGAAGGCCCTGATGAAAGCCTCCTGCACGGCGTCCTGGGCGTCGCCGAGGTTCCCGGTCAGTGCGTACGCGGCGAGAACCAGCTGATGCCCGGTGTCCCGGTACAGCTGCTCCACAACCGCGGTAGGGCTGGTCGGAACCTGCTGGTCCGTCCGCATCCGTACCCCCA
Source organism: Fodinicola feengrottensis (assembly GCF_039530045.1). Classification (NCBI taxonomy): domain Bacteria; kingdom Bacillati; phylum Actinomycetota; class Actinomycetes; order Mycobacteriales; genus Fodinicola; species Fodinicola feengrottensis. The sequence continues at coordinate 58,742 of NZ_BAAANY010000005.1, forward strand.
TGTCACCAGTGACTCAATCCTGTCATCTCACCGATGCACGCCAGGGCCGAAGCGGTTCCATCCAATTTTTTCACTGACCAACCAACCAAGATCACGACCCACGATCACACGGTGATCGGGGGCAGGCGTACGGGCGCCCAGTCCTGGCCGTTCGCCGCGAAGCGGGCGGTGATCTTGCTGGTGAGAACGAACCCACCGGTCACCGAGCGGGTCAGCTCGGCGCTGCCCGGCACGCTGGTCACCTTGGTGGCGAACGTACGCCCGCCGTCGCCGCTCAGGTAGAGGTCGCTGGCCGCCGCTTCGTCGGCGAGCGCGATCAGGGTCCGGTTGTCGGCGAGCAGCTGCAGGCCCGCGAGCAGGAAGCCGACCGAGCCGGTGTAGGTCCAGTGCTGGCCATGGTCACGCGTGACGTAGACCTTCGAACCGTCCGCCGGATCATCGGTCGCGGCCACCGCCAGGTAGCCGACCGTGCCGTCGATCGTGGTCAGCCCACCGCCGCGTTGCGGCACGTCCGGGCGAGGCACGAAGTCGCGCCAGCTCTGGCCGCGGTCCCGGCTCACCCAGGCCGTGGTGGGGTTGCCGGCCGGCTTCGCGCCGAACGGGCCGAAACCCCACAGCGAGCCGTCGGTGGCCACCAGCGCCTGATAAAGCCCGTCCTGTTGGACGGTCTGGTGCCGCGCATCGAAGACATGCTCTACACCGGTCTTCGGGTCGAGCATGGTCACCCCGGCCGACCCAGGCCCGGCGAACCAACCGGCCGGCAGCCGATCGATGGAGGGACCGGTGTCCAGTCGCGGCGAATTCCAGGTGCGGCCGCTGTCATGGGTGATCACCTCGGTCCCGCCGCCCTGTTCGCCGACCCGTACGACCGCCGCCGTGAGGACCGTCATCCGCAGGTCATGCTGGGCCTCCAACGGAATCCGGTAGCCCCGCCACCGCTGGCCGCCGTCACCGGTCACCGCGAGCGCCCAGGTCGACCGATCGCCGGCCGAGACCGCCAGCGCGTACGTGATCGCGGTGCTGACCGGCGCGACCTGGACCATCTCGAACTGCTTGTTGAGAGTGACCGGGGCGGCGGTGACTCGATCGTCCGAGGAGGACGGCGGGGTCGTCGCCGAGCGCGGCATCACGAACAAGCCGGACAGGCCGGCCACCAGCACCACCGCCAGCGCGACCGCGCCGAGCTGCCAGCGCTGTCGGCGTCGGCGCCGACGACCCAGCTCGCGGATCGCCGGAACGCCGGGCAACCGGCCTCGCTCGATCACGTCGGCGCGGGTCTCGCCGAACCCGTCGTACAAGTCGAGTCTGGTCATCGGCCGATCCCCTTCGCGGCCCCCGCCACCGCCGGCACCGGCAGCTCGACCGGTTCGGCGAGGTGCGGCTCCAGATCGATGCCGTGCTCGCGCAGCGTCTTCGCCAGCGCCCGGCGGCCGCGATGCAGCCGCGACTTGACCACGTTCACCGAGACCTTCAGCGTCTGCGCGACATCCTCGAGGGACAGGTCGGCGAGGTAGAACAGCGTGATGACCTCTCGTTGCGGGCGCGGCAGGCCCCGGACCACCTGGGTGAGGAACAGCCGATCCGGCTCCGCCGCCGGCACCTCGACCGGCGCCGGCGGCAGCCGTCGGAGCAGCACATTCAGTCGCTGGCGGCGGCGGAAGCGGCTGCGGGCGATGTTCAGCGTGACGATCCGCATCCAGGCCACCGGGTTGTCGGCCCGGGCCACCGCGGACGGGCGGGCGAAGGCTCGTACGAACGCTTCCTGGACGGCGTCCTCGGCCTCGGCCAGGTCACCGGTCAGCGCGTACGCGGCCACCAGGAGCTGCCGGGACGACTCCCGATAGAGCCGCTCCACCACTGCCTCGGCGGCCGACGACGGCCGGTCCGGCCCGGCAGCACCGTGTTCACCCACGCATGAACCCCCGTCCGGTCCCGGACCTGCCATCCGCATCAATGACTCCCACGACCCCGGCCCAGGTTACGCACCGGACCGAAAAATCTTTTGCGGTGCGGCGGTGATGAGGGAATCGAAACCGGGCTGGCGGACGTGGTCGCTCAGGGCCGTCCGGACATCGGTGAACTCAAGGTCGTTCATCGCGTGGACTCCTTGGTGGTCGAAGAAGAAGCGTCGATCGGGGTCAGGTCGGCCAGCAGGGTGGCCAGCGCGGCTCGGCGGCGGGACAGCCGGGCCTTGACCGTGCCGGTAGGTACGCCCAGCGTCCTTGCCACCTCATCGACCGAAAGGTCGGCGAGGTGGTAGAGCGCGATCGCCTCGGCCTGACTCCGCGGCAACCGGCGGATCGCGGCCAGCACCGCCAACCGGTCCGGCGTGACACCCGGGATGTTCTGCGCAGGCGGCGGCTCCCGGCGTAACAGCACGTCCAGGCGGTGCCGGCGACGGAACCGGCTGCGCGCGATGTTCAGCGCCACCTTGCGCAGCCACGCCTCCGGACTGTCCGCCGCGAGCACCGGACCCGGCCGGGCCAGCGCTCGTACGAACGCCTCCTGCACCGCGTCCTGGGCCTCGGCGGCATCGCCAGTGAGCGCGTACGCGGACAGCACCAGACGCTGTACGCCCCGCGGTAGAGCGGCTCGAGGCTCGCCTCGGCCGCCGGTCGCGCCGCCGGACGGGCCGACACCTCCGGTATTTCCGCTGCCACCATCGCTCCTCCATGTCCCCGCCTCCGAACTGACGCCACTAGACGCACGCGAGGACCGCATCGGTTGCATCGACTTTTCTTCGACCCATAGACCCCACCGCCCCGACTGGCGATTCGCCAGTCGGGGCGGTGGGGTGCGGGTCAGTTCAGGTCCCAGCTGACTCCGGACGGGTAGGTCATCGATTGGTACGTCTCGCCGTCCGATGACACCGGGTCGTAGATTTCCGTCCAGTTATTGGGAGGTCTGCCCCGGAAGCCCTCGGCGAAATACACTCCCGTTACCCTTTTCTCGATCAGTGAGAACACCTCGGTGGCCGGGCTTCGCGCGACAAATGTGTGGCCTTGGTCTTTACTCACCACCAAAGGTCCACCGATCTCATAGGTGCGGTCGACCCCCATCAAGTCACCGTTGGCCAGCAGGTGGAACGAAACCAGGGACGGCGCGGCGGTAGTCCACGAGCGCCAGTTGATCCCGCCATCGTCCGTACGGTAAATGGCCGCGGGCTTGCCAGCCGCACTGTCGGTGCCGAAAATCGCATACCCGATGCGCCCGTCAACGCTCGTGGATGACACCCAGGAGGAGCCCTTCCGGTCCGGCGGGGCGAAGGTGGACCAGGTCCGGCCGCGGTCGTGACTGACCGCGACCCCAGTGCCCTGGTAGCCCGGAACAGTCCACAGCGAGCCGTCCGTCGCCTGGGTCACCCCTTCGCTTTCTCCATCCCCATGATCCGCGGGTTGATTCGCGAGAAAATGTGCCTGTCCGGTAGTCGGATCAAGAGCAGCCAGGGCGTGTGGGTCTTTTGGTTTGATCTGGTGCGAAAAGGAGTCCGCTGGCAGCACGATCCAGCCAACTGGAGCGGCCTGCACCGAGCCGTCAAGCTTCTGCGGCTGCCAGGTTTCGCCACCGTCGTGGCTGATGAATCCGTTTGCTACCAAGGTGTTCTCGTCCAGCGGGAGAATCGGGCTGCCCTGGTTCACCGCGCCGCTCGCCGTGGCGTCTGGCACCGAATGGGCGTGCCACGTTCGGCCGCCGTCGGACGTACGAGCGAGCACCAATGGGCCGCGGGCGCAGCTGCCCGTGCGCAGGGCGAGATAGCTGACCTGACTGCTCACTGGGCGCTCCGCGCAGAGCTTGTTGGCACCCAGAAGGTCATCACCGCGAGCAGGACCGACTTCGCGCGGCGCAAAGAGCGGGGCGGCAACGACTGCCGTCACCGCGACCACGACCACCACCCCAGCGACCATCGCCGCCCGGTCGCGGTGCCGGCGGCGGTCGCCAGCCGAGATGACCGTGCTGAAATCAGGAGTCTTGATGCGCTCGCGTACAGCCGTACGGCCGGTTTCGAAATCTTCGCTGTTCACGACCGCTCCTCGTCTTTTTCGTTCTGCTCAGTCAGAATCGCGTTCAGTGCGACCCAGGCCCGGGACAGCCGGGCCTTGATCGTGCCGACCGGGGCGCCGAGCGTACGGGCGATCTCGTCGATCGGCAGGTCCGCCAGATAGTGCAGCGCGATCGCCTCGGCCTGCGGCGCCGGCAGGTTCCGGATCGCCGCCATGGTGGCGAGCCACTCCGGGCCGGCGCCTGGGATTGCCTCCGGCCGCGGCGGGATCCGCCGCATCAGCACGTCTCGCCGGTGCCGGCGGCGAAACCTGGTCCGCGCGATGTTCAGTGACACCGTCCGCAACCAGGCCTCCGAGCTGTCCGCGGCCAGCACTTTGTACGGTCGGGCCACCGCTCGTACGAACGCCTCCTGCACCGCGTCCTGCCGCCACACCCCATGGGGCATGACGGCCGTACGTGTGCGAAGGGCTACTTCTGGCCCGGCACCTGCGGCGCCTTCGACCAGTGTTCGCCGTCGTCGGAAATCGACTGCTTCCCTGGCTCACCGCTGTTGGAAGAGCCGATGTACGACCCGACCGCAGTGGTCTTCAGGCTGGAGAACCCGGCGGTGCCAGCGATCTGCTGGAACGTCTTTCCGCCATCCCGGCTCAGCAAGAACCCGGGCGCCGCGGACGTCGCAGGCTTTCCAGGCGAGGTGACGTGGCGCGGTGCGGCGAGTAGAGCGCCGTCCGGCAACACCGCGATCAGGTCCACCGGCGGCGTCCCCAGCTGGGTCTTCTGCCACGTCTTCCAACCGTCATGTGACACCAGCACACTCGGGGGAATGCTGGCCAGCAGACCAGACAGTGTCGCGTACGCCGTTCCGTCGGTGCCGGACATCGGAACGCCAGCGCACCCGTCCGCCTTGTCGATGGACAGGGTCGTCCAGGTGGCACCATGATCCACGCTACTGCTGAGGATGCACTTCGACTCCGCGGAGTGGCTGAACCAGAGGCGCCCGCTGGCATCCACCGCACCCTCGGCGTCACCCCACGTCGTCGACGGCTGCTTCGCGAACGGATGCCAGCCGCCCTCGACCGGATCGATGGCGTACATGCCGCAAGTCGCGGGGATCCCCGCCTTGTTGTTGTCTACACAGAAGGCGCGTACGGGCCAGCCGGTGGGCGCTGACGGCACGGGCGCGGCGATCACCGCCGTGTAGAAATTCCCTTCGCCATGGTTCATCATGACGCCGTTGACGGCTGTTCCGGCGGTCTTCGTCCAGGTCTGCCCGGCATCGCGGCTGAGATAGTTGCCGATCTGGACCACCGTCCGGCTGATGACCTGCGGATACACCACATTCAGCGTCGAACCGGTCTGAATGAGCTGATCGCCCGTGGTGACACCGATTCCCGGCGGCAGCCGCCAGGCCTTCCAGGTGTGGCCGCCGTCGACCGTACGCGCCATGGACGGCGCCTTCCCCTCGCTCAGCGTCACGGCAAGCGCCTCGCGGGTGTCCAGCTCGCCGTACCAGGAAAGAGTCACCGGTGCTCCGGTCAACAAGACCTCGGCGCCAGCAACCGGACCGGCGACCGCACCCGCGAGCGGATCGGCGCTCTGGACACCGGCCAGTCGACCTTGGGCCAGCGGCACTACAGCGGCGGCCAGCGCCACTACCGCGACCGCCGCGGCCACTGCGCCGACCCGCCGACGATTGCGCCGACGCTTGCCGTCGCCCTGGATCTGGGCGAATTCCGGGATGACCACCTGGTCGGCGAGTTCTTCTTTCGTACCTTCGAAATCAAGCATTGTCATCGTCGTCCCCAAGATCGTCACCGAGCAGTCCGGCGAGTTTGGTACGGCCGCGCTTCAGCCAGGACTTCACGGTCCCGACCGGCGCACCGAGAATCTCGGCCACCTGGGTCACCTCAAGATCGGCGAGGTGGTGCAGGGCGATTGCCTCCCGCTCACGGACCGACAGTTGCCGCATCGCGTGCAGGAGGGCGATCCGGTCCGCCGACATGCCCGGCAGGGTTTCCGGAAGCGGCGGCTTGCGGCGCATCAGCATGTCGAGATGCTGCCGCCGACGGAATCGGCTGCGGGCCACGTTCAGCGCCACCGTCCGCAGCCAGGCCTCCGGGTTCTCGGCCCGCAACACCTTCTGTGGCGCGGCGACGGCCCGTACGAAGGCCTCCTGGACAGCGTCCTGCGCTTCGGCCAGATTCCCCGTCAACCCGTATGCGGCGACCACCATTCGGCGGGCGCAGCCGCGATAAAGCTCCTCGATCGCGGCCACGTCCGTCAGGCCGGCGGCGCCACCGCCGTCCCTTAATATGTCAGGTTTCACTACTGCCATAGCAGCATCCACCCGGTCCTCCCCACGCTGGCTTGCCATGTCATTTGGCATGTCAGAGGAAGGACCCACAGGACGTGAGCCCGGATGCACCACTCGCCGAATCTAGCGATCTGGCGGCGTTTTGTCCGTTCTAGGGTCGGACGATGCGGGGGCGCAGGTCTTCGGCAGGAGGAGCCCAGTCGGCGGCGGTCGCGTCGACCTGGTCGCCGGAGCGGATGTCCTTGACCTGGTCGGCGCCGCCGTCCCGGCCCGGGAACCACACGTACGGGATGCCGCGCCGCTCGGCGTAACGGATCTGCTTGCCGAACTTCGCCGCGGTCGGCGAGATCTCGACGGCGATCCCGCGGCCACGCAGCGCGGCCGCGATCCGTCGGCCAGCCGGCCGGTCGTCCTCGGACGGCAACGCGACCAGCACGCAGGTCGGCACCGACCGGGTCGCGGTCAGCAGCTCGCGGCCGAGCAGCCGGGCCAGGATCCGGGACACCCCGATCGACAGGCCGTTTCCTGGGTACGTCGTTTTGCCGTCGGTCGCGAGTGAGTCGTACCGGCCGCCGGAGCAGACGCTGCCGAGCTCCTCGTGGCCTTCCATCACGGTTTCGTAGACCGTGCCGGTGTAGTAGTCCAGGCCGCGGGCGATTTTCAGGTCAGCGATCAGGAAACCCGGCGCGTACTCGATGCCGGCGGCCACCACCGCGGCCAGCTCCTGGAGCCCGGTTTCCAGTAGCTCACCGGAAACCCCGAGTGCCCTTACGCGGTCCACAAAGGACAGATCGGTCGTACGGATCTCCGCCAACGACAAGCACAAGTCGGCCTGCTTGTCGGACAACGACATTTCCTCGACAAGCAGCTTTCGTACGAGCGCGGGCCCGATCTTGTCCAGCTTGTCGATCCGCTGCAACACCCCGAGAGTGTCCTGGACACCAACCCCGCGATAGAAGCCCTCAGCGAGTTTTCGGTTGTTGACGCTCATCTTCAGAGGTGGCAACGGCAGCGTGGAGACCGCGTCCGCGATCACCAGCGGCAGCTCGATATCCACGTGCGCGGGCAGCGTGTCCCGGTCGATCACGTCGATGTCGGCCTGCAGGAACTCCCGATAGCGACCCTCCTGCGGCCGCTCACCCCGCCACGCCTTCTGGATCTGGTAGCGACGGAACGGGAACTCCAGCTTGCCGGCGTTTTCCAGCACATACCGGGAAAACGGCACGGTCATATCGAAGTGCAGCGCCAGCGTCTTGGCCGGGTCCAGGTCTTCGTTGCCTTCGGCGTGCAGCCGCCGTACGACATAAACCTCTTTGTCGATCTCACCTTTGCGTTGCATGGTTTCCAGCGGCTCGACCGAGCGAGTCTCGACGGAGGAGAAGCCGTGCAGCTCGAACGTACGACGGAGGGTGTCGACGACCTGCTGCTCGACGATGCGCTGCGCCGGCAGCCATTCGGGGAAGCCGGACAGTGGTCGGGGTGAGGTGGGCATAACGGTGCTCCTGAACGTGGTTTGCGGGCGGTGGCTGCGTGGTTTGCGGCGCTCAGCCGCCGATATGCCCCTCGACCAGCCCCACCAGGAACGGGTTGGACGCCCGCTCCCGCCCGATCGTGGTGGCCGGGCCATGGCCGGGCAGCACGACGGTCTCGTCAGCCAGCGGCAGGATCCGCTCGGCCAGACTGCGCTGCATCGCGTCGTGGTCGCCGCCGGACAGGTCCGTACGCCCGATGGAACCGGCGAACAGCACGTCACCTGCGAAGCACAACTCCGGTCCGTCCGGCTGGGGCAGCCGGAACAACACCGAGCCCTCGGTGTGGCCAGGCGCGTGGTCGACGGTCAGGGTGAGACCGGCGAAGGTCAGCGAGTCGCCGTCCGCGAACGTACGAGCGTCGCTGGGCTCGGCCCATTTCGCGGACTGTCCGAACTGCTGCTCCAGCATCCGCACCAGGTCCGGCCCGAGGTCGCCGAGCGGGTCACGCAGCCGGTATTCGTCGTCGGTGTGGATGAGCGCCGGAATCCCGCTGGCGTCGCAAACCGGGGTCACCGACCAGGTGTGGTCTCCGTGGCCGTGTGTCAGCAGCACCGCCTGCGGCTCCAGCCGGTGCTTCGCGAGCACCTGGCCGAGCTGCTCGACCACCCCGATGCCGGGGTCGACGACCAGGCACGGACCACCCGCCTCGGGTGCGACGACATAGCAGTTCGTCGCGAACGCGGCAGCGGGAAAGGACACAACCAGCACCTCATGAGCCTACCGGGTGAGCCAACTCGTAGACTCGCCGCGGATAGCGATCATCTCCCGACGAGCACCGACCGCGGCTGTTGGCCCGACCCGGCCAGCCAAGACACCGCAGGATAAGGAGCCACGAGTGCCCGGCAAATCCGGCCGCGACCGCCAGCGCGCCCTCGCCCGTGCCAAGCTCGAACGCCAGATGGCCCGGCGCGCCGCCGCGGCCCGCAAGCGTCGACAGATGCAGGCAGGCATCGGCGCCATCATCGCGGTGGTGATCGTGATCGCCGGCGGCTGGTTCCTGATCAGCAAGTTCGGCGGCGGCAACAAGACCAACGCCAACGCCGCCGCCACCCCATCTGCCAGCGTGTCCGCCTCCCCGGCGCCCGGGTCCTGTGTGTACGCGAAGGACACCAACCCGCCACCCAAGGGCGCCCGCAGCGTCGGCGTACCGACCACCACGAACGTGCCACACACCGGCACCCAGACGGTGACCATGACGACCAACCAGGGCGTCATCGAGTTCACCCTGGAAACCGCGAAGGCACCGTGCACGGTGCACAGTTTCACCTTCCTGGCCGGCAAGAAATATTACGACGGCACGCCCTGCCACCGGCTGCTGGTCACCGGCTCGTTCGCGCTGCAGTGCGGCGACCCGAGCGGCACCGGCACCGGCACGCCCGGCTACGAGTTCGGCACCGAGAATCTGCCCACCGGCGCCAATCCGCCCTATCCGGCGGGCACCGTCGCGATGGCCAAGGGCTCTGACCCGAACAGCAACGGCAGCCAGTTCTTCATCGTCAACAAGGACAGCAGCTTCGACGGCCCGAACTACTCCGTCTTCGGACACGTCACCAAGGGTCTGGACGTCGTCAACAAGATCGCCGCTGGCGGGGTGAAGCTCGGCCCGAACGCAGCGGCCGGCTCCGAGCCGGACGCCCCCAAGATCAACGTACAAATCACGTCGATCACGGTGACTCCCCCGGCCTCCTAAAGCCGACGACCGCGGGGGTGACGTTTGCGAACGTCGCCCTCGCGGTTTCTTTTGTCCACAGGCGAGTTGGTCCGGAAGTTATCCACAGATCCGAGGTCGGCGGGCGTACGAGCCGGCGCTGGCGGCGAGGATGGATCCCGTCCCCGCCGGGCCGGTGACGGGAAGGCACCCGGCCCGGCGAGGCGCCCGTTTTCCGCCTCACCCCAGGAGAAATCCATGCGATCACTGTTCTCGCTGTTTTTCCTCGCGTTCCTTGGAATAGCCGCCCTGCCGACACCGGCGAGCGCCGATCCCATCACCGTTGACGGATACGCGATCACCTATCTCCCGCAACAGATTTCCGCCACTCCAACGGCATTCGCGTACGACTGGGGAGACGTCGACTTTCACAGCCAGGTCTGGGAATCCGGCAACGACCAACAGGGCTGGCAAGTCGATCTCAGCATCGCCATTCTGCGCGGCCCGCGACTTTCCAGCGCCGCCAACGTCAATTCCTTCTGGCGGGAATACACCAAGGGCGACGACCAGCCCTGGCGTCCCATTCCCATTCGCGTACACGGTAAACCGGGCTTTCGCAGCGGTGACCGGATCGTCTGGCTCGACCAACCCGGCATCGCCCCCACCGTCAACCTCGACCTGACCCGCTTCGGCGCCGGCGAACTCCTGCCCACCGCCCGAGGCCTGCGCCAACTCCCCGACTAACGTTGCTTCTCCGATCCTTGCGGTTTTGTGGGATGCCCGGTTTTAGGGATTAGGACCTTCTACCTCTGGAGATGGGAAAGAGCAACGGGGGCCGTCTAGTTTGTTGGTGGTCTCTGGCACTCGTTCTCTCCGCTGGGCGCCCTCATAGCCGATAGTTGTGCGGTCCCTGATCGTCGCGACTCTGCGTGTCGAGACTCCCGCCCAGCGGTCACTGTCCGAAGTTGGCGTTGTTGATCTTGGTTAGTTGGCCCGTACATAACGGACATCGGTCCGGAATGTCCTTTTCGCACCGGCCAACTAACCAAGATCAACAACTCCATCCCAACATCCGGGACAGCAATACCTCAACAGTCACATCAGCCCCACCGACAACAGGTCCGTTGCCGAGTGCGGGACAAAACCCCGCACTCAACGTCGAGTGCGGGATAAAGTCCCACACTCGACGAAAATCCAGCCCCACCCAGCAAATGAGCAGCCCGGGAATTCCCTCTCCTCAGAGGCAGCCGCCGCTTTGGACCTTGACGGCCCTATTCAGACGCCCCACCGGACGTGACTCGGTACGCGTCATAAACACCCTCGACCTTGCGTACGTTTCGCATCAGGTGCCCGAGGTGCTTCGGGTCGGCCATCTCAAAGGTGAATCGGCTGACCGCTACCCGGTCCCGGGTCGTCGTCACCGTCGCGGACAGGATGTTGACCTTCTCGTCGGACAGCATCCTGGTCACGTCCGACAGCAGCCGGTGCCGGTCCAGCGCCTCGACCTGGATCGCGACCAGGAACATCGAGCCGGCCGACGGGACCCACGAGACCTCCATCAGCCGTTCCGGCTGGGCCCGCAGGTCTTCCGCGTTCGTGCAGTCGGCGCGGTGCACGCTGACGCCGCCGCCGCGGGTGACGAAGCCGAGGATGTCGTCGCCGGGGACTGGGGTGCAGCACTTGGCGAGCTTCACCCACACGTCGCTAGCGCCTTTGACGACCACGCCCGGGTCGTTGATCGCCTGAGTGCGCCGCCGCTCCTTGACTGGGCTGGCCGCCTCAGCGAAGTCCTCGGTGGCGCCTTCCAGACCGCCGAGCAGCGCCATCAGCCGCTGGACGACGGACTGAGCGGACATCTGGTTCTCGCCGACCGCCGCGTAGAGCGCCGACACGTCGGTCAACCGCAGATCGCGTACGACATTCAGCAGCGCGTCACCGCTCAGCACCCGCTGCAGCGGCAGGCCCTGCTTGCGCATCGCCCGGGTGATCGCGTCCTTGCCAGCCTCGATGGCGTCGTCGCGGCGCTCCTTGGCGAAGTGCTGCTTGATCTTCGTACGGGCGCGGGGGCTCGCGACGAAGCTCAGCCAGTCCTGGCTGGGGCCGGCGTGCTCGCTCTTGGAGGTGAACACGTCCACGGTGTCGCCGTTGGCGAGCCGGCTCTCCAGCGGCACCAGCTTGCCGTTCACTCGGGCGCCGATGCAGCGGTGCCCGACCTCGGTGTGCACGCTGTACGCGAAATCGACCGGCGTCGACCCAGTGGGCAGCGCGATCACGTCACCCTTCGGGGTGAAGACGTAGACCTCCTGGCCGCGCAGGTCAAAGCGCAGCGACTCCAGGAACTCGCCCGGGTCGACGGCCTCTTTCTGCCAGTCCAGCAGCTGCCGCAGCCAGGTCAGCTCGTCGCTGTCGGCCGGCGGGCCGGCCACCTCGGAGCCCTTCGCGTCCTTGTATTTCCAGTGCGCCGCGATGCCGTACTCAGCCGTACGGTGCATCGCCCAGGTCCGGATCTGCAGCTCGACCGGCTTGCCTTCCGGACCGATCACGGTCGTGTGCAGCGACTGATACATGTTGAACTTGGGCCGCGCGATGTAGTCCTTGAACCGCCCGGGCACCGGTTGCCAGGTCGCGTGGATGACCCCCAGCGCCGCGTAACAGTCTCGCAGCGAGTCGACCAGCACCCGTACGCCCAGCAGATCGTAGATGTCGGCGAAGTCGCGGCCGCGGACAATCATCTTCTGGTAGACGGAATAGAGGTGCTTCGGCCGGCCGCTGACAGTCGCCTTGATCTTGGACGTCTTCAGCTCGGCTGACACCCGCTCGGTGACCGACTCCAGCACCGCGTCCCGGGCCGGCGCCTTCTCCGCGACCAGCCGGGCGATCTCCTGGTAGCGCTTGGGATACAGGGCCGCGAAGGCCAGATCCTCCAGCTCCCACTTGACCGTGTTCATGCCGAGCCGGTGCGCCAGCGGAGCCAGCACCTCCAGCGTTTCCTTGGCTTTGCGCTCCTGCTTGGCGCGCGGCAGGAACCGCAGAGTCCGCATGTTGTGCAGCCGGTCGGCCAGCTTGATGACCAGCACGCGCGGGTCGCGGGCCATCGCGACGATCATCTTGCGGATCGTCTCGGCCTCGGCCGCGTCGCCGAACTTGACCTTGTCCAGCTTGGTCACGCCGTCGACGAGGTGCGCGACCTCGCCGCCGAAGTCGGCGGACAGCTGCTCCAGGGTGTAGCCGGTGTCCTCGACGGTGTCGTGCAGCAGCGCCGCGACCAGCGTCGTGGTGTCCATCCCCAGCTCGGCGAGAATCGTCGCCACCGCGAGCGGATGGGTGATGTACGGGTCGCCGCTGCGGCGCATCTGGCCGCGGTGGAACTCGTCCGCCGTGTCGTACGCGCGCTGCAGCAGCCGGACGTTGGCCTTGGGGTGCGCCGCTTTGTGCGTCGCCGCGAGCGGCTCCAGAACCGCCTGCACGGGTGCTGAGCTGGGATTACTGCCGAAACGAGCGAGCGCGGCGCGAACCCGGCGGCCGGTATGGCCCCCCTGCTGGGGCACATCGAGCGCGGCGTCGTCGTCCCCGGACAGCAGAGCAGCGCTCTGGTCCAGGTCTCCTACCGCATCGGTGGCCACGGCACTGCTCCTTGACACAACCCAGTCGATCTTGGCGGGTGGATATCCATCCACAGTGCCAGTGATCAACTGCTTCGATCAAGTGGCACCACAGATCACCATCGTATCCCGCGCCATGTGGCCACGTATGGCGGCAGGCGCATTGGCCAGTACGAGTCGTTTCGACAAGGCCTCTGACCAGCTACTACCCGAGAAATCAGACTGATAACAATGCGTGTATCGGAAGATTACTATGCGTATTGGCGATCCGGGATCGGCCACCGAGCGCGGCCAACTCCAGTACGACTGACACGCCGACCACCCGGCCGCCACCGCGCCACAGCAGCTCCGAAGCAGCCACCACCGTACCGCCGGTCGCCAGCACGTCATCGACCAACAGCACCCGGCGGTCCGCGAGCCCGGCCCGCTCCGGAATCTCCAGGGTCGCGGTGCCGTACTCCAGCTCGTACGTGATCGTGGTGGTCGGACCTGGCAGCTTGCCGGCCTTGCGGACCGGTATGACACCGGTGCCGGTGGCGTACGCGACCGCGGCTGCCACGATGAACCCGCGCGCCTCGATCCCGGCCACCAGGTCAAACGGCCCGGCGGCCGCGACGATCGCGTCCGCGCAGGCCCGCAGCGTCGGACCGTCACCGAACAGCGGTGTCAGGTCCTTGAAGAGCACCCCGGGCTTCGGGAAGTCCGGCACATCGACCACGTGGGCGGCGATCAGATCGGCCACCTCCATAGGCCCAGGACCAGCCCCAAGACCAGCACCGAGACCGGCGCCGGCCCCGGACGACACGGTCACCGGCGGCGCTTGCTGCCCGACGGTCGGCCCGGCCGGCCGCCCGGCCGCTTACGCTGCGCCGGCCTACTCGTGGTCGAGGACGCGCCGGAAGCCTTCGACGCACCGGCGCCCACGGTCTCGCCGTCGTCGTCACCATCGACGTCCGCATCCACGGATCCGCCCTTGGTCACCGTGACCGTCGACTTCGAGGTGGCGGCCGGCTTGGGAGCGCCAGTCGCGGCGGCCCGGCGGGCCGCAACCCGCTTGGCCAGTGCCTTGTAGCGCGGCTCGCGCTCCTTCAGCTCGGCGGTGATCGGCGCGGCCAGGAAGATCGACGAATACGCGCCGGCCATCATGCCGATGAAGAGCACCAGACCCAGGTCCTTCAGGGTGCCCGCGCCCAGCAGCCCGGCACCGATGAACAGCAGGCCGGCGACCGGCAGCAACGCGATGATCGAGGTGTTGATCGACCGCATCAGGGTCTGGTTGATGGCGAGGTTGGCGGCCTCGGAGTACGAGTAACGGCTGCCGCCGAGGATGCCCTTGGTATTCTCCGCGACCTTGTCGAACACCACGACCGTGTCATACAGCGAGAAACCCAGGATGGTGAGCAGGCCGATCACGGTGTTCGGGGTGACCTCGAAACCGACCAGCGAGTAGATGCCGGCCGCGATCAACAAGTCGTGCGCGAGCGCGACGATCGCACCGACAGCCATCTTCCACTCGTACCGGAAGGCGAGGTAGACGATCAGGAGCGCGAGGAAGACCGCCAGTGCGATGAGCGCCTGAGAGGTGACCTGACCACCCCAGGAAGCGCTGACCTGGTTCTCACTGATGTTCTTCTGAGGCGTCTTGAGGGTGTTGGCGACCTGCGTTGCGATCTCGTTGGCTTGATCTTCGCCCATCGGGTCGATCCGGACCAGGTAGCTTTTCTGACCGGTCGCGCTGCTGAGGGTCTGAGTGCTGACCACGTGCGCCCTGAGGCCGGTGCTCGTCTTCGCGCTCGTCACAGCCGCCTCAGCGACCGCGCTGCTGGACGCGGCAGACGCGGGAATCTCGAACGACACGCCACCCTGGAAGTCGATCCCGAAGTGGAAGCCGCGGATGAGGAAGCTCAGAAGCGCGATCACCAGGATCGCGAGGCTGATCAAATACCAGGTCTTGCGCCGGCCGATGAAGTCGATGCCGGCCTCACCGCGATAAAGGCGCTGGGCGATGGACGGCATCTCAGGCTCCCTTGATGGCGGCGGACGCGGGCGCGTCGTCGGAAGGCTGCCGCGCCGCGCGGCCGAGGCCACTGATCCGCGCGGACATAAAGGTCTTGGACCTGGACAGCAGCGCGACCAGCGGATGGGTGAACACGAAGACGACCAGCAAGTCGACCACCGTGGACATTCCCAGCGTGAACGCGAAACCCTTCACCGCGCCGGAGGCGAGGATGTAGAGCACCGCGGCGGCCAGGAACGACACCGTGTCACCGGAGATGATCGTGCGCCGGGCTCGCACCCAAGCGCGGGGCACCGCACTTCGCGCTGTCTTGCCCTCCCGGATCTCGTCCTTTAGTCGTTCGAAGAAGATGACGAACGAGTCCGCGGTGATACCGATGGACACGATGAAGCCGGCTATACCGGCGAGGCTCAACGTGAATCCCAGAGCCCACGGGCGACCGAGCAGCACCAGAGTGCCGTAGATGATCCCGCCGGACAGCACCAGGCTGGCGACGGTAACCAGTCCGAGCAGCCGGTAGTAGAACATCACCCAGACGACCACCAGCGCGAGGCCGATACCTCCGGCGATCAGGCCGGCTTCCAGCTGCTGCAGACCCAACGTCGCGCTGACACTGCTCAAGTTCTGCCTTGAGAAGGTGAGCGGCAGGGCGCCGTACTTGAGCTGGCTGGCCAGTGCCTGCGAGCTGTCCCTGGTGAAGCCGCCGCCGGTGATCTCGGCCTGGCCGGCGATCACGCCCTGGATCGTCGGCGCGGACACCACGGTGGTGTCCAGCACGATCGCGACCTGCTTGTTCAGCGCGGCCTGGGTCAGCTTGGTCCACTTGTCCTGGCCGGCGGCCTTGAAGTTGACCACCACCCGCCAGCCCGGCGTGGAGCCGGTGCTGCTGCCGGTGTTGTAGTCGAAGTCGGCGCTGGACACGTCGGTGCCGACCACCGTCGCCTTGTCCATCAGATACTTGTTCCCGGCGTCGCAGGCGACCTGCTGGGCATTGACGTTGTCAATCGAGCCCGGCGGCCGGAGGCCCAGCTTGGCGCAGGAGATTTGCGGGATCTTCAACTGCAGGTCGGTCGGCAGCACGGCGATCTGGGCCGGCGTGAGTTTCTTGAACGGGTCCAGGAACGAGGTGCCGGCCAACTGCTGCATGGTGGACTGAGCCTGCGTCGGGTCGGACAGGTCGACCTGCTGCAAGCCGGTCAGTATCTGCTGGTAGTACGCCTGGCCGCCGAGCGCCTGGATCACGCTGGCCAGGCTGGGCAGCTTGTCCGCGGCTGGCGCGCCGGAGCCGCCGGCCGGCGCGGGCGCTGCCGGCGACGGCGAACCGGATGGCTTCGGGGTCGCGCTGGTGCTCGGCGTGGGCGTCGGGTTCGCCGCTGGCACAACCGCGGCCTTACCAGCCGAACCAGTGCCGACGGCCGGCACGATTTCTGCCTTGCCGGTCGAAGACGCCGGCTTCTTGGTCGGGCCGGGGTTCACGGCGGCGCCGGACGTCTTGGCCGACGGCGAAGCGCCGGGCTTGGGAGACGCGCTGCCGGACGGCTTCGGGGACGCGCTCGTGGACGGCTTGGGCGTCACCGCCGGGATGTCGGCGACTGTGCTGATCACCTGGCGGAACCGCAGCTGGGCGGTCTGCCCAACGCTGGCCAACTGGTCGGCACCGACGCCGGCGACGGTGACCACGATGTTGCGGTCGCCCTCGGTCACCACGTCGGGCTCGGCCACGCCGAGCGCGTTCACCCGCTGGTCGATGATGCTCCGGGCCAGCGCGAGGCTCTCCTGGGACGGCGCCTTCCCGTCCTGCGTGGTGGCGGTCAGCGTCTCGGTCGTCCCACCGACCAGGTCGAGACCGAGCTGCGGGAACGGCTGCGGGCGATGCTTGGAGTCTGCGCCCGGAAGGAAGAACACTCCCGCGTAAAGAGCCGCCACGATGACGACCAACGCGATGAAGTACCGCCCCACGCGAAGCTGGCCAGTTGGTGCCACGACAGTCCTGTCTCCTCGGTCGGTTGCTGTCCGGCAGCGAGCCGGCCCGCGGCGGGGAACGCCGTGAGGCCGGCTCGGTTACCGGAACGGGTCCGGGTCTGGGGCCTCTAGCTGTCTTTGGACAGCTTCGGGGCCTGGGTGCCGTCGCCGGCCGCCGACAGCACGTCGGCCTTGGGGTCTTCCTTGCTGAGATCGGTGTCGAGCTGGATGCGCTCGGCCTCGGGCACCTCGCCAGCCGCGTCCGCGCTGGTCGCCACGTCGTCGTCCGCAGCGTCTTCATCCGCGGCGTCGTCGACGGCCTCGGCGTCGCCCGGGGTGAGGATCCGGGCGACCGCCTGTCGGGTATACCGCGCGGTCACGCCCTCGTCGATCTCCAGGGTGACCGACTCGTCGTCGGAATCGACCACCGTGCCGTACAGGCCGCCGATGGTGACCACGTCCGAGCCGATGCCGAGCGTGTGCTGCATCTGCTGCATCTCTTTGCGGCGCTTGGACTGCGGACGAATCATGAAGAAATACATCAAGGCGAACAAAGCCACCACGATAAGCAGTGGGAACAAGGTGCTCGCTGAAGAGGACGTGCTAGCGGCCGCGATAACCACGTGGAACCTTTCGTCGAATTCCGCCCTGATCGCGCGAAGTCTAGTCAGCCGCGCGAGACGGAAATCAGCGGACCGCCGTTAGCCGCAAACGGACTCACTCGGTCACGCCGTGTATTGCAGCCCGCCGGACGACGGGCCTTATATAACTCTGATCAACCGCAGGTGTTGCTGAGTTACGGCCGCCCGCCAAACAGATCGAGCGTGCCGTCTCCTGCCGAGGGTACCCGGCCGAGGTGATGCCAGGCGGCCGGAGTCGCAACTCGGCCACGGGGAGTACGCGTCAGCAGGCCGGCACGCACCAGAAACGGCTCAGCGACCTCCTCCACCGTCTCCGGCTGCTCACCGACAGCGACCGCGAGCGTGGACAGGCCGACCGGGCCGCCGTGGAAAGACAGCACCAACGCGTGCAGCACCGCCCGGTCCAGCCGGTCCAGCCCCAGCTCGTCGACCTCGTACACCCGCAACGCTGCCCGGGCGACCGTGCGGTCGATGCTGCCGGCCGCCCGCACTTCGGCGTAGTCACGCACCCGACGCAACAGCCGGTTGGCGATCCGCGGGGTGCCGCGGGACCGGCCGGCGATCTCGGCGGCGCCGTCGTCATGCAGCCGTACGCCCAGAATGCCGGCCGAGCGGTGCAGCACTATCTCCAGCTCATCCGGGTCGTAGAAGTCCATGTGCCCGACGAACCCGAAGCGGTCGCGCAGCGGTGAGGTCAGCAGGCCGGACCGGGTGGTGGCACCAACCAGCGTGAACGGTTCGACGTCCAGCGGGATCGCGGTCGCGCCGGGGCCCTTGCCGACAATCACATCGACCCGGAAGTCCTCCATCGCCGAGTAGAGCAGTTCCTCCGCCGGCCGGGCGATCCGGTGGATCTCGTCGACGAAGAGCACCTCCCCCGCCTCCAGGCCGGTCAGGATGGCCGCGAGGTCACCGGACCGCTCGATCGCCGGGCCGCTGGTGATCCGGATCGACACGCCGAGCTCGGCGGCCACGATCATCGCCAGCGAGGTCTTGCCCAGCCCGGGCGGCCCGGACAGCAGGATGTGATCCGGCGGTTTCTGCCGCAGCTGAGCGGACTTCAGCAGCAGGTCCAGCTGTTCGCGCACCCGCGGCTGGCCGATGAACTCGGTGAGCTGCCGCGGCCGCAGGCTCGCTTCCATCTCCCGCTCGGCGGGCTGCGCGTAGCTGGCGACGATCTCCTCGCCGTCGAAGGGATCCGTCATTTGCGCCCAAGTCGCTGGATCGCGCCCCGCAGCGCGGTGGACACCTCCGGCGCCGAGCCGTCGGCCGGCGTCACCGCGTCCAGGGCGCCGTCCACGTCCTTGCCGGTGAAGCCGAGGCTCCCGAGGCCGGCGCGGACCTGCGTACGCCAGGAGGCCTCACTCTGCCGGCCCGCCACCGGAACGCCGTTCGCGGAACTCGTGGTGAACGCGCCGATCCGGTCGCGCAGCTCGACGACGAGTTTTTCGGCGCCCTTGGGTCCCAGTCCAGGCGCTCGGGTGAGGGTCTTGTGGTCGCCGGTGGACACCGCGCGGCGGATCTCGTCGGGGCTGAGCACGGCGAGGATCGCGCGGGCGACCTTCGGTCCGACGCCGTTCGCGGTCTGCAGCAGCTCGAAGAGGTCACGCTCCTCGTCGTCCGCGAAGCCGTACAACGTCAGCGAGTCCTCGCGGACGATCAGGCTGGTAGCGAGCCGGCCGGGGCTGCCGGTCCGGAGGTTGGCCAGCGCGTGTGGCGTACACAGGACCGCGAGGCCCACTCCGCCCACCTCGACCACCGCGTGGTCGACCCCTATCCGGGCCACCGTCCCGGACACCGACGTGATCATCGCTTCACTCCCTGGGCGCGCTGGGCCAGCGCGATCTGCTCCTGCATCTTGGTCTGCATGGGTGTTCGCCAGCAGTGGCAGATCGCCAGCGCGAGCGCATCCGCCGCGTCCGCGGGCTTGGGCCGCTCGGTGAGCTTCAGCAGCCGGGTGACCATGGTCGTGACCTGCGCTTTGTCGGCCCGGCCGTTGCCGGTCACGGCGGCCTTGACCTCGCTCGGTGTGTGCAGGGCGACCCGTACGCCGGCCCGCGCCGCCGCGGTCAACGCGACCGCGCCGGCCTGCGCCGTGCCCATCACGGTTCGTACGTTGTGCTGGCTGAACACCCGCTCGACCGCTACCACGTCAGGTCGGTATTGCGCGATCGCGGCGGTAAAAGCCAAGTCCAACGCCAGCAGCCGGGCTCCGATGTCCGCGTCCGGCGGGGTCCTCACGACCTCCACGTGGACCAGCTTGCACCGGCCGCCTGGGCCGCCGTCGACTACCCCGACACCGCATCGCGTCAAGCCAGGGTCGACGCCCAGCACCCGCACCCTGTGCCACCTCTCGCCGCCCGCCGAACACCCGTTCGACACGCTACCGGTCGGGCGGTCGACGGCTCCCGCCGACACGCCCGCCGGTCAGCGGCTCAGCTGTTCAGGAAATCGGCGGCGGTGTCGATGAACGTGTAGTTCTTCGGCAGGTTCAGGTGCCCTGTGCAGTCGGCGTCGATGCTCAGATTGGTCGCGCCAGTGAGGATCACGCTGTCGTCCGGCACCAGCAGGTCGCAGTGGTACGGGCTGCGCAGCGTCTCGTACTTGGTCGGGCCAGGTGTCGGGTTGCCGCTGTTGAGGACCTGCAGCATCGGCGAGTTCGGCTTCATGTCGTCGCACGAGTCGTAGAACCCGCAGAGCACGGCCCCGCTGACGCCGTGGTTGGGGCCGCCCAGCGACACCCAGTGCGCGACATTGGCCGTACCGCCCAGGCTTTTGAGGTAATAGCGCGACGACAGCGACCCCATCGAATGGGCGACGATGTCGACCTTCGCCGCGCCGGTCGCCTTCTTCAGCCGGTCGACCTCAGTCGCCAACTGCTGCGCGGTAGTGACGTTGCTTTGCTTCCAGTCGTACGTCCACACGTCCAGCTGCTGCGCGGTCCAGCCGCCGGACTCGAACTGGGTGACCATGTTGTCGAAGACGTGCTGCTGTCCGGAAACGTGCGCGAAGCCATGCACGAAGATCACCGGCAGGTGAGCCTGCGCGGCGGCGACCGGAACGGCCATCGCGGTCGCGGTGAGGACAGCGAAAAGTGTGGCCAGGGCCCGGATCAGGGCTCTCATGGATGGTTACCTCTCGGTCGGGATTTCTCGGAGGCATGAGCTTATCCGGATATTTCCTAGTCAAACGCTGACAAATGTCAGGACTATTGAGCTATCCGTCCGCTTCGTCAAGTAAACGCTTCTTGACACGGCGGTGTGACCCCTGTCACGGTCGTACGGACCGACTGGTCAGTTTGCCTCGCGCGCCAGCCTCCTCCCACCCGCAAGGAGACTTCCGATGGCCACTACCACTATCGCCGAGAAGCCGCGTTCGCTCGGAAAGCTGATGGCCGCCGGCCTGATCGGCAGTTCCATCGAGTGGTACGACTTCTTCATCTACGGGACCGCCGCCGCGTTGGTCTTCGGGAAGCTGTTCTTCCCGTACGCGTCCCCGCTGGTCGGCACGCTGTTGGCGTTCAGCACCTTCTGGGCTGGCTTCATCGCGCGGCCGATCGGTGGGCTGATCTTCGGTCACATCGGTGACCGCATCGGCCGCAAACCCGCACTGGTCGCCTGCCTCGCGATCACCGGCTGCGCGACCTTCCTGATCGGCCTGTTGCCCACCGCCGCCACCATCGGCGCCCTCGCGCCTGTTTTGTTGGTGTCATTGCGTTTCCTGCAGGGCATCGCGGTCGGCGGACAATGGGGTGGCGTCACCTTGCTGTTGACCGAAAGCGCCAGCTCACGCAATCGCGGCCTGGCCGGGTCGTTCTGTCAGATGGGCGTACCTATTGGGGTTATTCTGGGAAATGTCGCGTTCCTGGTCGCCAGCGCGTCGATGAGCGCGACTTCTTTCGGTTCTTGGGGATGGCGGGTGCCGTTCCTTTTCAGCGCGTTGCTTTTCCCCGTACTCGCCTTCATCCAACTGCGCTTCGAGGACACTCCGGCATTCAAGGAACTACAGGCCCAGCGCGCCGCTTCACCTTCCGCGGCCGCCAAATCGCCACTGCTGGCGGTCATTCGCCAGCACTGGCGACCCATCCTGTTCGGCGCCGGGCTGCTTTTCGCCTGTAACTCGATTTTCTACGTCAGCATCTCCGGCCTGCTCGACTACGGCACTCGAGCACTGCACCTGGACCGCAACGGCCTGCTGCTGATCGTGCTCATCTCGTCCGCGGTGAACGTCGGCATCATCATGCTGTCCGGCAAACTCTCCGACCGGCTCGGCCGTCGCCCGCTGATCCTGGTCGGCGCCGTCATCCTGACCCTCTGGGCATTCCCGATGTTCTGGCTCGTCGACACCGCGTCGCTCGGCCTGATCCTGGTCGCGGTCACCGTCGGCGGCTTCGGCTCCAGCCTCATCTACGGCCCACTCGCCGCGTACCTGAGCGAACTGTTCCGCCCGGAGGTCCGCTATTCGGGCGCTTCACTCGCGTACCAACTGGCGTCGATCCTGGTCAGTGGCGGCACGCCGTTCCTGATGACCGCCTTGCTGGCCGCCACCGGGACCTCCGCTTCGGTTTCCGCATTCCTGGCTTTGATGGCCCTCTGTACGTTGGGTTCGGCTCTCCTGTTGCCCGAAACCATCGGCGCCAAAGCCTCGACCGCCGCCGCCGCCGCCGCCGCGGCTGCCACACCCGCGCCGAGCGCCTGATGTGGGTTCTAAGTTGATCAAGGAGAGGTGGTGCACTTTCTCCGAGAAAGTGCACCACCTCTCCTTGATCAATAAGAATCTGGTTAGTCGACGGAGGCCATGACCTCGTCGGAGACGTCGAAGTTGGCGTAGACGGTCTGCACGTCGTCCAGGTCCTCGAGGGCCTCGATGAGCTTGAAAACCTTGGGTGCGCTGTTCTCGTCGAGCTCGACGTTCACGCTCGGTACGAAGCTGGCCTCGGCGGAGTCGTAGTCGATGCCGGCGTCCTGCAAGGCCTTGCGGACCGCGACCAAATCGGTGGGCTCGCTGACGACCTCGAAAGACTCACCGAGGTCGTTGACCTCTTCGGCACCGGCCTCCAGCACGGCCATCAGCACGTCGTCCTCGGTGAGGCCGGCGGACGGCACGAGCACGACGCCCTTGCGGGTGAACAGATACGACACGCTGCCGGGGTCGGCCATCTGGCCGCCGTTGCGGGTCATCGCGGTCCGTACGTCGCCGGCGGCGCGGTTGCGGTTGTCCGTCAGGCACTCGACCATCACGGCCACCCCCGACGGGCCATATCCCTCGTACGTGATGCTCTGGTAGTCGGCGCCGCCGGCTTCCAGCCCTGCGCCGCGTTTGACCGCGCGGTCGATGTTGTCGTTCGGTACGGACGTCTTCTTCGCCTTCTGGACGGCGTCATAGAGCGTCGGGTTGCCGGCCAGGTCACCGCCGCCGGTCCGGGCCGCGACCTCGATGTTCTTGATCAGCTTGGCGAACATCTTGCCGCGCCTGGCGTCGATGACGGCCTTTTTGTGCTTCGTGGTCGCCCACTTTGAGTGGCCGGACATCACACGCCTCCTACTGTTGCTCTCGAACCATCTCCACGAAGAGCGCGTGGATCCGCCGGTCACCGGTCAGCTCCGGGTGGAAGCTGGTGGCCAGCAGCGCTCCCTGCCGGGCCGCGACGATCCTACCGTCGGCCGGACCGCCGGAAATCCGGGCGAGCACTCGTACGTCAGCGCCAGCCGACTCCACCCACGGCGCCCGGATGAACACGGCGTGAACCGGCTCACCTTCCAATCCTACGACCGGTACGTCCGCGGAGAACGAGTCGACCTGCCGTCCGAACGCATTTCGGCGTACGACAACGTCCATCCCGCCGAAGCCCTCGTGATCCGGGCGGCCGTCCAGAACGGTGTTGGCCAGCATGATCATGCCGGCGCAGGAGCCGTACGCGGGCATGCCGGCGGCGATGCGTTTGCGGATCGGGTCGGTGAGGTCGAAGATCCGGGCCAGCCGGGAGATGGTGGTCGACTCGCCGCCGGGGATCAGCAGCCCGTCGACGCCGTCCAGCTCGCTGGCGCGGCGTACCGGTACCGGGTCCGCGCCGGCGGCGGCCAGCGCGGACACGTGCTCGCGTACGTCACCCTGCAGGGCGAGGATGCCGACCGAAGGTCGCGTACTCACCAGCCGCGGGTGGCGAGCCGGTGGTCGACCGGCAGCTGCTCGACGTTGATGCCGACCATGGCCTCACCCAGGCCACGCGACACCTTGGCGATCACGTCGGGGTCGTCGAAGAACGTGGTCGCCTTGACTATCGCCTCGGCACGCTGCGCCGGGTTGCCGGACTTGAAGATGCCGGAGCCGACAAACACACCCTCGGCGCCGAGCTGCATCATCATCGCCGCGTCCGCCGGGGTCGCGATGCCGCCGGCGGTGAACATGACGACCGGCAGCTTGCCCGTACGAGCGACCTCGGCGACCAGCTGGTACGGCGCCTGCAGCTCCTTGGCGGCCACGTACAGCTCGTCCTCGGGAAGGCTGCTCAGCCGGCGGATCTCGGCGCGGATCTGCCGCATGTGTGTGGTGGCGTTGGAAACGTCGCCCGTACCGGCCTCACCCTTGGAGCGGATCATCGCCGCGCCCTCGGTGATCCGCCGCAGCGCCTCGCCCAGGTTGGTCGCGCCGCACACGAAAGGAACCGTGAACGCCCACTTGTCGATGTGGTTGGCGTAGTCGGCCGGCGTGAGGACCTCGGACTCGTCGATGTAGTCAACGCCGAGGCTCTGCAGCACCTGCGCCTCGACGAAGTGGCCGATCCGGGCCTTGGCCATCACCGGGATGGAGACCTGGCTGATGATGCCGTCGATCATGTCCGGGTCGGACATCCGGCTGACGCCGCCCTGCGCGCGGATGTCCGCCGGCACGCGCTCCAGCGCCATCACCGCGACCGCGCCGGCGTCCTCGGCGATCTTGGCCTGCTCGGGAGTGACCACGTCCATGATCACGCCGCCCTTGAGCATCTCCGCCATGCCCCGCTTGACCTGCTGCGTCCCGACCTCGCGGTCGGCGGGAGTCTCAGTTACGGAAGCGGACACGCTCTCACAGCCCTTCGACACGTTGTTCGCGGCCGGCGCTGCTGCCCGCCACTCTACTGTCGTCAACTGTACTAGTACGGCTGTACACTGTCACCCCACACACTTGTGTTGCCGCCATCACTCCGATTCGGTGTCGGAGTGCCGGAGCGGCGCCGGAGTCGGTGTCGAAGTTGTTGATCTTGTTCAGTTTGCCTACCCCAAAAGGACAATTCAGGCCCATGCCCGTTTTGGGTAGGCAAACTAAGCAAGATCAACAACGAATCTCACTACCAGTAGCAACAAGCACGTGACTGGGTGACGTTGAGTGTTGCGGGCTGCTGACGTGCGTCGCGCTCGTCCCCCTGCGCGGACCCAGGCCGCTGGCTATCTCGCCGACCCGCGAAAAGACCCAGGTGCGGCGCGAAACTGTCGTACCCAACCGCAAAAGTTGCCCCCACCCAGTGACGGGCGGGGGGTGGGTCGAGAGGCAAATTTGCAATTTTTAGTGGACGTCGGTCCTCAAACCCACCCCCCGCCCGTTCAAGGGAGGGGGCTAGAAAACAGCATCGGTACGACAGTTTCGCGCCGCAGGACTGTTTTCGAAACGGCTCAAGGACTCCGGGTACGGCCGGGAAGGGAGTCGTCGATGTCGAAGTAGCGGGGCGCGGGCGTGTGGCCGGCGAGGCCGAGGGCACGGGGTAGGCGGCGACGGCGCAGGGCCAGCGAGTCGCGTACGGCGTCGTTGTAGATCTGCCGAGCGACCAGCATGCGGCTCGCGACTGCCGTGACGGGCCCGAGTCGCGGGTCACCCGGGGGCCACCGGAGCGCACAGAGGTGGCGGGTCAGGTCGTTCTCGACCAGCTCCCGGTGTTCGAAGTCCGCGGCGAGCGCGGCTCGTACGGCATCTAGCAGCGGTTTCGCGTGGTCGTCGGCAAGAACATGGTCGCGGGCGAGTGCGTCGGCCGCGGCGGCCCGTCGGACGAGCTGCGCGTCGAGCGAGGCGCGGGCGGCCTCGCAGCGGTCGTGCAGGCGGTCCATCCGGTACGCCGTCCAGCTCCGGTAGACCAGCAGCGCGAAAACCGCCAGCACCCCAGCGACGGCGAGCCACCCGAAGATCACCGCGCGGCGGCCGTGAGGACCCCGCCGGCCGCGGCCACGACCAGCTCGTACACCTCGACGACTCGCTCGGCGACCACCGACCAGTCGAAGGCGCCGACGCTCGCCGAGGCCCGCAGCGCGAGGTCGGCGCGTACGTCCGCGTCGTCCAGCAGCCGATCCAGCACGCCCGCGAGATCGGCCGCATCGCCAGCCCGGAACAGCCGCCCTGTCGGTACGCCGCTGCCGTCGTTGAGCACCTGCCGGAACGCGTCCAGGTCACTCGCGACCACCGGCGCGCCGGCCGCCATCGCCTCGGCCAACACGATCCCGAAGGACTCACCGCCGGTGTTCGGCGCCACGAACACATCCACACTCCGCAGCATCCGCTGCTTGTCCCCCTCCGAGACAGCCCGCAACCGCGCCCCCGCCGTTGGCCGGGGCAGCACGACGATGCGATCGAGGATGTCGGTGCGGCGGGTGGGGACCATCGCAAAAAGATCGGCCGGATCGCCGGGGCCGGCGACCAGCAGACGCAAGGAAGGGCGGCGGGCGGCGAGCCGGACGTACGCGTCGGCCAGCACCGGAAATCCCTTCCGTGGCTCGGTGAACCGGCCGAGGAAGCCGATCGCGCCGCTGGCGCCGGGCCAGCCGGGCAGCGGCTCGGCGGCCGCGAGGGTCCGGACGGCGACCCCGTTCGGGATCTCTACTCCGCCGCCGGCCAGGTGTTCGACCTGCACCTTCCGGGCGGACGGCGACACCGCGATCCGGCCGGTGATCCGCTCCAGCACCGGCTGCAGGAAGCCCTCGGCGGCGGCCAGTGCTCGCGACCGTTCGACCGAGGTGTGGAAGGTGGCCACGATCGGGCCGCGGCCGGCCAGACACGCCAGCAACGACAGGCTTGGCGCGAGCGGCTCGTGGACGTGCAGCAGGTCAAAGGGCAGGCCGTCGACGCCCGCGCGCAGCCACCGGCGTACGCGTGCGAGCGCCACCGGACCGAGGCCGAGCCGGGCCACCGAACCGTTGTAGCGGACCGCGACGGACTTTCCGGCCGACACCACGTACGGCGCCAGCGCGGCCAGGTTCTCGGCCGGCGCCAGCACACTGACCTGGTGGCCGCGTTCGATCAGCGCCTCGGCGAGACCGCGGACGTGGCTCTGCACTCCTCCGGGGACGTCGAAGGAGTAAGGGCAGACCATTCCCACCCGCACGGCGTCACTGTGCCGCGGGAAGGGCCGCGGGGAGGTCTGTGGGGAGGTCTGTCGACCAGACCTTCTGCAACATGTGCCAGTCGGCTGGATGCGCCCGGATGCTGTCCGCGAAGGCGTCCGCCATCTGCTGGGTCATCGCCGCCACCGCGGTACGTTCGTCCACATCGGGCGGTGGGACGATCGGGCCGACCAGGTTTCCGGCGGTCACCCCGTCCTCGTACCAGAGCTGAGCGACGATCAGTGGCGCGCCGGTCCGCACCGAGAGCCGGGCCGGACCGGGCGGCATCCTCGCGGTGGAGCCAAAAAAGTCGACGTCGATCGAGCTGCTGGAAAGGTCACGGTCGGCCAGCAAACAGACCACCTGACCATTCGCCAGCCGCTCGGCGAGAATGTCCATTGTGGACCGATCGCCGCCGGTCAGCGGCAGGATGTCGATTCCAATCGACGCTCGATAAGCAACAAAGCGGTCATAGAGAACCTCTGGTTTTAGCCGCTGCTGCACCGAAACGACGGGCATCGCGCGGTACGCGGCCCAAGCGCCGGCATGATCCCAGTTACCCGAATGCGTCAGCGCGACAATGACTCCCTGGCCGCCGGCGTGCAGTTTGTCGAGCAGCTCGGGGTTGGCCATATCGAGCGTGTCATGCAGCGTTTTCAAGGGAATGGAGGGAAAACGAAACGCCTCCATCCAGTAGCGGCCGTACGAGCGAAGGCCGTCGCGGACGAGCAGTTCCATCTCGTCCTCGCTGATTTTTGGTCCCACCACCCGGCGAAGATTGACCCGCAACTGCTGCGCGCCTTTTCCGTTCTTGCGAGCGCCCCGATCGGCGGCGATACGGAACAGAGCGGCCGCCATCGGCTTGGGCATCGCGCGTACGAGCCGCCACCCGGCCAGGTAGCCGGCCGCCGCGAGCGACTCCGCCAGCCGGCTCATCGGGCCTGCAACCAGACCGCGTACATCCGCTGCCCGACCGTGACCACACAGGCGACGGCCATTAACCAGAGCCCGACCTCCAGCGCGTACGGCACCCCAAAAGCCTCCAACAACGTGATGACACCGATCGCGATCAGCCGCTCGCCGCGCTCGGCGATGCCGACCTCGCAGGTGTATCCGAGGCTCTCGGCACGCGCTTTGACGTACGAAACGGTCAAAGCGCCGCCCAGGCTGACGATCGCGCCAGTCGCCGCCACCGGCCGGTGCACGCTCGCGAGGTAGAAGATCAGCGACCCGAAGATCGCCGCGTCCGCGATCCGGTCGGAGGTGGAGTCCAGGAACGCACCCCATTTCGAGCTTTTCCCACTGGCCCTCGCGACCGCTCCGTCGAGTACGTCGGTGAAGGCGGAGATGGTCACGACGATGACGCCGAGCAGCAGATAGCCGCGGGCGGCGAGACCGATGGTGCCGATCAGGACACCGATCAGCCCGGCCACGGTGAGCGCGTTGGGGCTGACGTGCGCGCGTGCCAGCGCGCGGCCGACCGGTGCCAGCGCGGCTGACACCCGGGCGCGGGCGAACACGTTGAGCATCGTCACCCCGATCCGAGGTCGGCCCGACCGGGCTGGACTTTCGCTCAGCCTAACCGCGACCGAAGAAGGCGCAGCAGAGGTGCTTCGTGGGGTTGTCCCGAGCGCCCATCGGGTGTGGGATCGATCACACGTCGGTGAACGCGATCGGGAGGCGATTCGAATGGCGGGTAAATCAGCGGAGTCAGGGCAGGTGAGCAGCGCCGGCAAGGCCGG
>NZ_BAAANY010000005.1:87575-89916 GCF_039530045.1 Fodinicola feengrottensis
GCGCAACGTCGTACTTGTCGGCCATTCCGGTGCGGGCAAGACCACGCTGGCAGAGGCGCTGCTGGCCGCGTCCGGCACGATCGGCAGGCCGGGCAAGGTGACCGAGGGCACGACGGTTTGCGACTTCGACCCGGCCTCGATCAAGCAGCAGCGGTCGGTGGCACTCGCCCTCGCCCCACTGCTGCACCAGGGCGTCAAGATCAACCTCTTCGACACTCCCGGGTACGCCGACTTCACCGGCGAGCTCAGAGCCGGACTCCGCGCCGCCGACGCGGCGCTTTTTGTTGTGGCGGCACCGGAAGGTGTCGACGCGACGACGTCCGGCCTGTGGGCGGAGTGTGCCGCGGTGGGGATGCCACGCGCGGTGGTGATCACCAGACTGGACCACCCCCGCGCTGACTTCGACTCGGCCGTCGCGGCCTGCCGTGGCGCTTTCGGCGACAACGTGATGCCGCTCTACCTGCCGCTGGACCTCGGCGACGGGCCGGCCTCCGGGCTGCTGGGCCTGCTGACCCAACAGGTCTTCGACCACTGCGGCGGCACCGCCGACCCCCATGTCCACGATCCCGACGAGGAACAGCGGGGACGCATCAGCGACGCGCGTAACGAGCTGATCGAGGGAATCATCGCGGAAAGCGAAGACGAGTCCCTTATGGACCGCTACTTGGAGGGCGAGGACCTCGACACCGGGGTCCTGATCGATGACCTGGAAAAAGCGACCTCCAAGGGCACCTTCTATCCCGTGCTCCCCGTCAGCGCGCTCACCGGCGCCGGCCTGACCGAGCTGCTCGACGGCATCGTCGCCGCGTGCCCGACGCCCGGCGAGCGGCCGCTGCCGGCGGTGACCACGCTCGACGGCAAACCCGGCCCGAAGATCAGCGCCGACCCGAACGGCCCGCTGGTCGCCGAGGTCGTGCGGACGAGCATTGACCCGTACGTCGGCCGGGTGTCGCTCGTACGCGTCTTCTCCGGCACCCTGCGCCCGGACCGGCCGATCCACGTCGCCGGCCACGGCATGGCGGACCGCGGCCACGAGGACCACGACGCCGACGAGCGAGTCGCACATCTGCAGTCGCCGCTGGGCTCGACGCTGCGCGAGGTCCCGTACTGCGTCGCCGGCGATGTCTGCGCCCTGACCAAGGTCGCGTCCGCGGAAACCGGCGACACCGTCTCGGACGCGGAGAATCCGCTGCTGATGGAGCCGTGGCGGATGCCTGAACCGCTGCTTCCCGTTGCCGTCGTCGCGAAAACTCGCAGCGACGAGGACACTTTGGCCAAAAATCTGGCAAAACTGGTCGCTGGCGATCCGACGCTGCGACTGGAACGCAATGCCGAGACGCATCAACTCGTATTGTGGTGCATGGGCGAAGCGCACGCTGATGTAGTGCTCGACCGCCTCAAGAGCGGCGGCGCGGACCTGGACACCGAGCCGGTCAAGGTGCAGTTCCGGGAAACTTTCGCCGGCCCGGCCAAAGCGCGCGGCCGGCATGTGAAACAGTCCGGCGGGCACGGCCAATACGCCATCTGTGAGATCGAGGTCGAACCGCTGCCCACTGGCGGCGGTTTTGAGTTCGTCGACAAGGTCGTCGGTGGATCCGTACCGCGACAGTTCATTCCCAGCGTGGAAAAAGGCATCCGCACCCAGATGGAACGCGGCCTCTCCGCCGGCTCCACGGTCGTGGACATCCGGGTAACTTTGGTCGACGGCAAAGCACACAGCGTCGACTCCTCCGATGCCGCCTTCCAAGCCGCCGGCGCCCTCGCGTTGCGGGAAGCCGCCGCGGCCGGCGCGGTCAGTCTGCTGGAACCGGTGGATGACGTGGCCGTCAGCGTGCCGGACGAATTCGTGGGCGCTGTCATGGGTGACCTGTCCGGGCGGCGCGGGCGCGTCCTCGGAACCGAACCCGACGAGGCGACAGACGAACGTACGGTCATCCGGGCCGAAGTCCCCGCTTCCGAGTTGCTGCGATACGCGGTCGATTTGCGGTCCATTACGTCTGGGACGGCATCTTTTACGCGAACATTTATCCGCTACGAACCGATGCCACAACATTTGGCGACAAGCCGCGGGCCGGCTGATAGCTGATCTGGCGGGTACGCGAGTGGGTGCCCTGGTTAAAGGCGGTGGCCGCCGCGGAGGTGAGCGCCCTGGTTAGGAGCGGTGAGCGCGAGGGAAATGAAAGCCCTGGTTAAAAGCGCTTGCCGCGAGGGTGCGGCGCCTCGTCTACCAGCCATGGGAAAAGCCTACCCCGCCACCAAAAACCGGTGGCGGGGTAGGCTTTTCCCATGGCTACTGCCGATGGCCCCCTATTTCTCTGGCGCCTTCGGCGCGGCGCCGTCG
>NZ_BAAANY010000005.1:89965-152982 GCF_039530045.1 Fodinicola feengrottensis
TCAAAGGCGGACGCTCCTGCCGGAGGGGCGACAACATCGGCCTGGCGGCCGATGGGCGCGGGCACGGGGTTGATTTTTACCAACGCTGGCACCACTCACTTGCCGCACCCACCGTTCTCACCCGTGCGCGACCGTCACCTCCAAACCACAGTCGGCCACCTTCACTGAGGGCCGGCTCACCTGGATCCGCCCATTCGCTCGTACCAATGCCTCCCCCAGCGCCACCCCACCCCGTCCTGAAGGTGCCCGAGAAAGAGGTGATTGGCCTGGTCAGGCCACCGACGATGGGGGCAGATTTCACCTGTTGGTGGTTCCCTGGTCGACGGTCGGGCTTAGCGTCGGACGAGGCGATCATCGATGCGGAGGAATGCATGTCTGCTGGGAACGTGAGTCGGCGCAACCTGCTGCGGGCTGGTGGGGTCCTGACGGCTGGGGCGGCGGTGAACCTGCTGCCGGGTGTCGCGTTCGCGGACGCCGCGTCCGGGACGACGCAGACGCGTACGGTCAACGGCTCGTTCGCGGCCGGCAACCCGGATTTCTACTATCTTCCCGTCCAGGTGCCGCATGGCGTGAACCAGATCGACGTCGTCTACTCGTACGACCGCCCGACCGTGCCAGCCGGGACGCGGGGCAATGCCTGTGACATCGGCATGTTCGGGCCGGAGGGCATCCAACTGGGCAACCAGCGTGGTTTCCGCGGCTGGTCCGGCGGTTTCCGGGACCGGTTCACGATCTCCGCGTCGGACGCGACGCCGGCCTACATCGCGGGGCCGATCACCCCAGGCACCTGGCACGTCATCCTCGGGCCGTACACGATCGCCCCGCAGGGGCTGAACTACCAGGTCGAGATCACGCTGACGTACGGGCCGCAGGGCAAGTCGTTCCACCCGAATCCGGCGCCGACCACCGCGCCCAAGAAGCAGCGCGGCAAGTCCTGGTATCGCGGTGACTCGCACCTGCACACTGTCTACTCCGACGGCAGACGTACGCCTGATCAGCTGGTCGCAGCGGCCCGTGCGGCCAACCTCGACTTCATCGTGTCGACCGACCACAACACGCACAGTTCGCAGCTGATCTGGGGCAACTACGCCACCGACGACCTGCTGATCCTGAACGGCGAGGAGATCACTACCCGGTCCGGGCACTGGCCGGCGATCGGCATTCCGGCTGGTACGTGGCTTGACTGGCGCTATCGCGCATCCGACCCCGCGGACTTTCGGCGGTTCGTGGACCAGACGCACCGGGCCGGCGGGCTGGTGACCGCCGCGCATCCGTTCGCGAACTGTTTCGGGTGCACTTTCGAGTTCAACTACGACCTGGCCGACCTGATGGAGGTCTGGAACGGGCCGTGGACCGCGGACGACGACGCCACCGTCACGCACTGGGACGGGCTGCTGCGTACCGGCCGGTGGATTCCGGCGATCGGCGACTCCGACGCGCACAACCCGGAGCACATCGTCGGGCTGCCGCATACCGTCGTGCAGGCGGACAGCCTGGAGCGCAAGGCGTTGCTGCGTGGCCTGAAGGCGGGCCGGTCGTGGCTGGCCGAGTCGTCCGCGGTGACCCTCGACTTCACCGCGACCGGCGGCGGCCACGCAGCCGGGATCGGCGGCCGGGTGCCGGTGGACACTGGTACGCCAGTGACGGTCAGCGTCACCGTCGGCGGGGTTCCCGGCACCACCATCACGCTCTTCGACCAGCTCGGCCCGGAACAGTCCGTGCCAGTCCCGGCCGCCGGCAGCGCGACCCTCACGTGGACCACCTACCCGCGCTACTCCCGGTGGGTACGAGCCGAGGTCCGGCGCGCCGCCGGCAGCCCGAACACCACCCAGCCGAACGCGATGGTCGCGATGACCAACCCGATCTTCCTCGGCGAGAGCTGATCACCGACGCCCGGCAGCGGCCCCTCCTGCGCCAAGAAATGGTCACCGGAATACCTGCTTATGACCGCGGGAACTGGGGCCGTCCAGCGAGGTGGCATGCTGGTTTGCTGTGGGAACTTCACGGGGATACGAGAAGAAATCGGCGGTCATTGCGGCCGGCTTTGTGCTGCTATTAGGCGCGATAGCAGCCTGTTCCGCGCCCACCCCTCAGCAACCATCGGCCGCGAGCACGGCTGCCGCGCCGGTCCCGGGCGCCGCACCGACCATCCCGGTGACGGCGAGCGTGCCGGGCGCGGTAACGCCTGGCGGCCTACCGGAAGTGGTGTCGCAGGGCTCGCCGGCCGGCAACCGGATCGCGCTCACCTTCGACTCGAACATGACCGCCGGCATGCTCGCCAAACTCGCCCGCAACCCGAAGATCTCGTACGCGAACACCCGCGTCCTGGACGTGCTCGACCGGGACAACGCGCCGGCCACGTTCTTCCTCGCGAGCCTGTGGGTGCAGCAGTATCCGGCGGTCACCAGGCGCATCGCGGCGGACTCCCGATTCGAGATCGCCAGCCATTCGTACACGCACCGCGGTTTCACCAAGACGTGTTACGACCTGGGCACCTTGCCGCCCAACCAGATGGCCGCCGACGTCGAGCGGTCCTTCGACATTCTCAAGCCGTACGGCGGCCACCAGACCCGGTATTTCCGTTTTCCCGGCGGTTGTTACGACAAAACCGCACTGGAGTCGATCGCGGCCGCCGGCTGCACGGTCATCCAATACAGTGTGGTCGCGGACGATCCCTTCAACCACAACATAAATTCAATCGAGAACAACGTGCTGTCCAAGGCGAAACCGGGCGCGATCGTGGTCATGCACATCACCGAGGCGAACGCACCTGACACCGACAAAGCCTTGCCGGCGATCATCGCGGGGCTGCGCAAGCGTGGCCTGCAGCTGGTCACGCTTTCGGATCTGCTGAGCCAGAAATAGCTATTCGACGGCACTGAAAACGGACCAGGCGGCGGCCCGTACGTCCCCGTCGGGGTGCCGCCGCAACCAGCGCAGCGACGAACGCGTTGGCTGCGGCCAACCGATCCGCTCCCCGACGGATTTCAGCAGTTCCACCGCGATGAGGCCGCCAGCGAGATCACCGCGGCTGGTCAGCTGGTGCACCGCGAGCAACACCCGTCCGTTGTCGATTCGGGAGTTCTCCAGAACCGCTCCGATCTCGGCGACGGCGCGAGCCACCAGCAACGGGCGACCGGCCGCCACCTCGGCGATGTCCAGCAAGCTCCCGGTGCAACTTTCGTCGTCGAACCGGGTATCCATCGCCAACAGCCGGACCGCCAACCAGGCGAACTCCTGGTCCGTGCGCAAATCCCGCGCCGCGGTCCGCAGCACGCCCTCCGGGTAGGACCAGTCGTGCGCCGGATCTCGCAACTGCTCGGCGATCTCGGCGAGCCGCTGCCGGGCCGGCGCGTCCCGGTCCCGTTCCGCGTCGATGTCCTTGCCGGTCGCGGTGACCAGGTCGTTGATCAGCGACGGCAACAAAAACTCGTTACTGGCGGCCAAACCGCCGCCAATTAACGGGAAGACCGCCCGCGGCCACTGCGGGCAGTCCAGGTCGGCGACGATGCTGGCCAGTTCCGCGGCCACCTCGGGAGCGGCGTTGCTCCACTTCGCCAAATGATCACAGGCTTCTCCGGCGACTTGGGCGTCCGGATGACGGGCCAGCCCGGTGAGCAGCCGCGCGAACCGCCCACGATGGCGTGGCGGCACCTGGTCCGGACCGGTTTTCAGCAGTCGTACGGCCGCATCGGGCGACTCCGCGAGCGAAGCCTCCAGCACCTGCCAGGCCCGCCCGTCGTCCAGAAACGCGATCAACGCCACCGCGATGGCGGTCTTCACGTCCCGGTGCTGGTTTCGCCGCTGCCACGCCTCGGTCAGCGTCGCCAGCGCGTCCGGGCCCCGGTGCCGGGCGATCAACCGGGCGGCTTCCTTGCGCGCGGTCACTTTGGGCGCGCTCTGCAACAAGTCGGCCAGGAGCGTGGACAACGACTCGGGTGGCACCCAGCGAGCCAACCGGCCCAGCACCGGCCCGGCCACTGCCGCCTGGTCACCGTCCATGCGCTCGACCAGCAGGCGGATGGCGGCGGCCGGTTTGCGCGAGCGTACGAGACCGGCCAACGCGGCGTTCGCCACCTGGGCCACCTCGTGGTTGAGCAACTGCGGAACGTCCGGTTCGCTGCCCACGGACAGGCAAACGCGTGCGTACGCGACCCGCCACTGCACCCGCGGCGCGGCGATTTCCAAGTCCACGGTCGCGAGCAGTCGGGCGTATGAACGCTGTTGGTTGGTCGTCCACCGCTGCGCGGCCTCGGCCGCGATGGGCACCCAGTTTCGTTCCGTGATGCCTAAAATACCGCTCAACGGCTGGCCGGCCAGCACCTCGCCAAGCAGGTCCGGCCGGTGCAGGGCCAGCTGGTCGAAGAACGACGGCCGGCCGTGCGCGGCTGGCACGGCGAGCGCCGACCGGTCCCAGTCGAGCAGTTTTTCCAGCCAGTGGGCACGATTGTTCGGCGAGGTCAGCAGCCACTGGACCGCCCGCTGGCACATTTCCCGCTGACCAACGCCCAGCACTCGTTCCACCAGTGCTGGCAGGCCGGTCACCTGCCAGCCGCGATCCCCCAACGCCTCCGCGAAACTCAGCACCGGCACGGCGTCATCACCATCCAGCGAGGCGACGAATGACTCCCGCGCCAGGTCAAAAATCAGCTGCACCCGGTCGGCCGGCAACAGGTGCAGTTCCGAGCGCTCGGTCAGGGCGGCGACGGCGATTCGGCTGGTCGCGGTTTCCGCCGCCCAGCGGAGCAATCGCTGGCCGCGGTCCGGATGAGCGGCCAGCAGCCGGATCGCCAGCCGTACCAACTGCTGCCAGGTCGGACCGGACAAGTCCCGGGCGTTGACCGCGCTATCCCGGATCTTGGTCAGCCCGTCGACCGCGGCTGTGGTGAACATCCGCAACGGCACCAACCCGAGTGCGCTCACCACCCATCGCCTGACCCGGTCCTGCTCAGTCCCGAGCCGGTCAAGATTATCCAGGGCGTCCGCGAAAACATGCGGATCGCCGGTGCGTCCGGCGGAGCGGATCAGCAGCCAGTAGCCGAGCATCCGTTGGTCGACATCCCAAGCCGATGTCAACGGCCCCAGTTTTCGTCGCGCTTCGGGAAAAGGCAGGTACGCGTGCAGTCGCGCGGTCAAGTCGGCATCGGCTCTTACACCCCGCAGCCGCAACATCCGGCGCACCTCGAGCTGGCGGCGCTCGCGGGGGAGCAGATCGAGCACGGACTCCGAGAGCACCGCGGTCGCCGGCTCCGTACCAGCCATCACCCCGTCCACAATGGATGGTCGGCGGCCCGGCGCGACCGCTCGGATGATTTCCAGCACCCGCCTGGAAATATCGCGGTCACCGCCGTCGGCGGCATGTACGGCTCGGCCGACGGCGATGACGTGTCGATCGTCCAGCGCGGCGATCCGGTCGGCTTGTGAGCGGGTCAGCCAGCGATCACCGCGATACCATCCGATCCGGCCCTGCCCGGTCAGCAGCCGGACCACGCCGTCGGCATCGGCGCCAAGGAGACCACCCAGCCGGGCCATGACCACCGGTGGCACCCGGCCGACCAGCCGGCTTTCCAGCACCCGTACGAAAAGTGCCGGCCGGTGGTCGACCAGCGCGGCGATCAGCTGATCGCGACCGGTCCACCAGCGCTGGCGGCCGGTGTCGTCGAGGTCGTCCAGCTCGGCGATCGCGTAGCTCAGCACCGCGTCGGGATGCTGCCGGGCCAGCGCACTCCAGCCGCCCATCGCATAGCCGAGCCGCGGCAGCCAGTCGGCCACCGCCGCCGCACTCGCCGCCGGCAGCACGGCCGCCCCTTCCCGATCGCCCCAACGGGCTCGCACGTCCGGCAGCAGCTGGTCCGCCAGCGCGGTTCGGCGGCCACGGCGCAACTCCTGGTAGACCGCGCGATGCTGGGCCATGGGCAACTGCGGCAGCAACTCGGCGAGTTGCGTGTCAGTGATCAGCGGCAAGGCTTTGGCCAGCGCATATCGCGCCACCACCGGGTCCTGGTCGCGGGCCGCCCAGGCCAGTTGGTCGACCGCCCCGGCGGCCGCCGCGAGACTGGCCGCAAGCAACCGCTCGTACCTTCCACTGAGGCCTCTGAGCTCGACAATCAGCCCGATGAGCTCGGCTTTGTCAAGGCCACGCCCGATGGCCAAGATCCGCCGCTGCCGCTCACCGAAGGGCAGCGGCTCCCACTCGGCCAGCAGGTCCGTCCCGCGGCTCACCGGCGAACGCCGATCACGCCGCCGGCCAGGCGTCGGCGAGCAGCTGCCGAGTGTCCGAGAGCAGCTGCGGAAGCACCCGGGTGTGGCCGATGACCGGCATGAAGTTGGTGTCGCCGCCCCACCGCGGCACCACGTGCTGGTGGAGGTGCTCGGCGATGCCGGCGCCGGCCACGGTGCCCTGGTTCATCCCGATATTGAAGCCGTGCGGCTTGCTGACCGCCCGGATGACCCGCATCGCGGTCCGGGTGAAGTCGGCCAGCTCGGCCACCTCGCCGTCAGTCAGGTCGGTGTAGTCGGGGACATGCCGATAGGGCACCGCCATCAGGTGACCGGGGTTGTACGGGTAGAGGTTAAGGACTGCGTAGACGAGTTTGCCCCTGGCCAGCACCAATCCGTCCGCGTCCGGCAACTCCGGCACCGCACAGAACGGGCAGTCGTTGCCGCGATCGGGCCCCGACACGTACGCCAGCCGATGCGGCGTCCACATTCGCTGGAACGGGTCCGGCTCGCCCACCCCGGCCTGCTCGGTCGGCTCCGGCCCTTGTCCCGTTCCCATCCCCCGATCCTACGGGCGCCGCGCCCCCACCTCCCGACGCCGGGTCCACTCCCGGCCACCAGCTAGGTCGCAAAACTGTCGGTCCCCCGGCAGATCCTCAATTTGGGGGCGCCTGAATCTGGTCAGCCACCTTTTCGGTTGGACCGGCCGCGAAATAGTGCCCATCAGTCGCACCCTGCGTCCGCTTCGCGTAAGCAGCGACGGTCCAGTCACTGCAGCCTCAGTTCTGATCAGCGCTCAGATCCGCACCACCGAACACGCAGCGATCGTACGCAGGGTGACTTCGGTGATTCGTGAATGTCGAGTTACGTGCGCCGAGCCTGGATTCACCGCAATACCGCCGAGAATCTCCGTCGCTCACGAGAAACGACAAACCCACGCCCCGCAGTCACCTTCGGTGGTGGCCGCGAATCTGTGGACGGATTTCCGCGCTGTGGACAACCGGGAAACGCCGCTCAAGGCAGGTTATATTGGTCTTCATGACAGAGCTTTACATCGCGACCGATGTCGAGGCGGACGGGCCGATTCCGGGGCCATACAGCATGATTTCGCTGGGCATGTCCGTGGCCGGCCGGCCGGACCTGAGTTTCTACACCGAGATCAAGCCGATCTCGGACGATTTCGTGCCGGCCGCGCTGGCGGTTTCCGGGCTGGACCGGGATCGGTTGGTTCGCGAGGCGCCCACCGCGCAGGAGGCGATGGCGGCGGTGGACGGGTGGATCGAGGGGCTGCGTACGATCGGCCGGCCGGTTTTCCTGGCCGCGCCGGCGGTGTTCGACGGCATGTTCGTGCATTGGTATTTTCACCGTTTCGTTGGCAAAAGCCCGTTCGGTGGCAGCGGCGCCGGCATCGACCTGCGCAGCTATTGGATGGGCATGAACGCGTGCGACTGGTCCGGTACGCATAAGAGTGTCATCAAAAAGAAACTGAGCCTCACCGGACTTCCGCATACCCATCACGCCGCCGAGGACGCGGCCGAGTTGGCACAGGTTTTCACCGCATTGCTGGAAAGGAACAAGGATCAATGAGTGGCGGGCTGTCCGCGCTCCGGCTTGACCGGATGCATAAGGTTTTGGCCGGGCACATCGAACGCGGGTACGCGCCAGGGCTGGCGACGCTGGTCAGTCGGCGCGGCGAGGTGCATGTCGACACGATCGGCAGCAAGGCGTTCGGCGGCACCGACCCGATCCGGCGAGACACGATTTTTCGGATCGCATCGTTGACCAAACCCCTCGCGGCCGCGGCCGCGATGATCCTGGTCGAGGAATGCGCGCTGCGATTGGACGAGCCGGTCGACCGACTGCTGCCGGAGCTGGCCGACCGTCGAGTGCTGCGGTCGTTGGAAAGTCCGGTCGATGACACCGTGCCGGCGAACCGGCCGATCACCATACGCGACCTGCTGACCTTCCGGTCCGGACTGGGCACCATTTTTGGTCCCCCAGAACGATATCCGATCGTAAGAGACATCGTGGACAAGGACATCGCGGGCTTTCGGCCGGGAGTGGCCGGCCGGCTCTCGCAAGACTGGCTGGACGCGGTCGGCACCCTGCCGCTGATCCACCAGCCCGGCGAAGGATGGACCTACAACGTCAGCGCGACCCTGCTCGGCATCTTGATCGCCCGCGCCGCCGGGACATCACTGGAAGCGGTCCTGCGCGAGCGCCTCTTCGAACCGCTGGGCATGAAGGACACCAGTTTCAGTGTGCCGACGGAAAAACTCGACCGGCTGGCGACCGCGTACGGTGGACCACCCGACGCCGAGCCGAGCGTCATCGACGACACCGCCACCCTCGGCAAGCCGCCCGTCCTCGCGGACGCCGGCGGCGGCCTGGTGTCGACGCTCGACGACTACCACGCTTTTGGCCAGATGATGGCAAACCACGGGCGCTGTCCCAGCGGGCGGCTGCTGTCCCGACCGTCGGTGCAGCTGATGACCACCGACCAGCTGACCGACTCTCAGAAAGCGAACGCCGTTTTCGTTCCTGGCTGGTGGGAAAGCCACGGCTGGGGTTTCGGCCTCTCCATCGCCACCAAGCGCACCGACCTGGCCGGCGGGCCTGGCCGATTCGGCTGGGACGGCGGCTCCGGCACCTCGTGGTATTACGATCCGGTCGAGGAACTCACCGGGATTCTGTTAACCCAGCGGCAGACTTTCCCGCCGAGGTCGCCGGTCTGGCAGGACTTCTGGACCTCGGCGTACGCCGCCATCGACGACTGAGCGTCTTTAAAGCGGAACCTCGTCGGGCACCCGGTGCCCGACGAGGTTCCGCATTTTTAAGAGAGTTAGGAAACTCAGACCTGTTTGCGGGTTTTCACCGCGTCCACGATCTCGGCGACCGCGTCGTCGATGGAGATGCCGTTCTTCTGCGTGCCGTCGCGGTAGCGGAAGCTGATCGCGTCCTTGCTGACATCGTCGTCGCCGGCGATCAGCATGTAAGGCACCTTCTGCTTCTGGGCCGTCCGGATCTTCTTCTGCATCCGGTCGTCCGAGCTGTCCACCTCGATCCGGATCCGGTGCTCGCGCAGCTTCGCGGCCACCTTCTCCAAGTGCTCGACGTGCGCGTCCGACACCGGGATGCCAACCACCTGGACGGGCGACAGCCAGGGCGGGAAGGCGCCCGCGTAGTGCTCCAGCAGGACACCGAAGAAGCGTTCGATAGAGCCAAAAAGCGCCCGGTGGATCATCACCGGCTGCTGCCGGGTGCCGTCCGCGGCCTGGTATTCCAACTCAAATCGCTTGGGCTGGTTGAAATCGAGCTGGATGGTCGACATCTGCCACGTACGACCGAGGGCGTCCTTCGCCTGCACCGAGATTTTCGGACCATAGAAAGCCGCGCCACCCGGGTCCGGAACCAGCTCCAGCCCGGAATCCAGAGCGGCCTGCCGCAGGGTTTCGGTCGCCTCTTCCCATTCCTCGTCGGAGCCGAGGAATTTCGGTCCCTCACCGCGGGTCGACAACTCCAGGTAGAAGTCGTCGAGGCCGTAGTCGCGCAGCAGATCCAGCACGAAAGCGAGCAGGCTGCGCAACTCGCCGGGCATCTGCTCTTGGGTGCAGTAAATATGCGAGTCGTCCATCGTCAGCCCACGCACCCGGGTGAGGCCGTGTACGACGCCGGACTTCTCGTACCGGTAGACCGTGCCGAATTCGAACAGCCGCAACGGAAGTTCCCGATACGACCGGCCACGGGACTGGAAGACCAGGTTGTGCATCGGGCAGTTCATGGACTTCAGGAAATATTCCGCGCCCTCGAGGTCCATCGGCGGGAACATGGTGTCTTCGTAGTACGGCAGGTGGCCGGAGGTCTCGAAAAGGTGCCGTTTGGTGATGTGCGGGGTGTTCACGAACTCGTAGCCGGAGTCCTCGTGCCGTTCGCGCGAGTAGTTTTCCAGCTCCCGCCGGACAATCCCGCCACGCGGGTGGAAGATCGGCAACCCGGAGCCGATCTCGTCCGGGAACGAGAACAGATCCAGCTCGGTGCCGAGCTTGCGGTGGTCGCGTTTCTCGGCCTCCACCAGCATCGCCAAATAGGCCTTCTGCGCGTCCCGGCTTTCCCAAGCGGTGCCGTAAATCCGCTGCAGCTGCGGGTTCTTCTCGCTGCCCCGCCAGTACGCGGCCGCCGATCGCATCAGCTTGAAGGCCGCAATATGTTTGGTGGACGGCAGGTGCGGACCGCGGCAAAGGTCGCCCCACACCCGGTCGCCGGTCTTAC
Source organism: Fodinicola feengrottensis (assembly GCF_039530045.1). Classification (NCBI taxonomy): domain Bacteria; kingdom Bacillati; phylum Actinomycetota; class Actinomycetes; order Mycobacteriales; genus Fodinicola; species Fodinicola feengrottensis. The sequence goes on from NZ_BAAANY010000005.1 coordinate 100,454, forward strand.
GGTCGAGGTTGTCGTACGCGGTGAGCTCTCCCCCGCCGACCTCCATCACCTCGGAGGTGTCCACATCGGACTTGAGGTCAACCAACTCGAGTTTGTACGGCTCGGCGGCCAACTCGGCCTTCGCCTCGGCCAGCGACCCGTACGCCCGGCGGTGGAACCGCTGGCCGGCCTTGACGATGTCGCCCATCTTCTTCTCGATGGCGGTGAGGTCTTCCGGGGTGAACGGCTTGGGCACGTCGAAGTCGTAGTAGAAGCCGTCCCGGATCGGCGGGCCGATGCCGAGCCGAGCCTCGGCGTACAGCTGCTGCACGGCCTGCGCCATCACATGCGCGGTCGAGTGCCGGAGCACCGCGCGGCCGTCGTCGGTGTCAATCGCCACCGGCTCGACCTGCGCATCCGCCTCTGGCGCCCATTCCAGGTCGCGCAGCCTGCCGTCCACGTCCCGTACGACCACGATCGCCTTCGGACCGGAGTTGGGCAGTCCAGCCGCCTCGACCGCCGCGGCCGCCGTCGTGCCGGCCGGCACCACGAGGGTGGTGGACACGGCTGGACGTACGGGTACGGACACGGCGAACTCCCTGATGTCGGCGGTGTTACCAGCACCAACGATGCTATCGGGGCCGCCGGCCCGGCTCCTCTTCGGGCTTTGTGCGATTGGCACGGGTCAGAGCATCGTCGCCGCGGCAACGACGAGCACGAAGGCCACGACGATGATCGCGACGCGGGCGAAGTGGAGCAGATCCCAGCGCTGCTGCTGCTCCCGCCAGTCGTCGGGATGACTTTCCGCGGTCCACGTGATTGAGCGCTTGCTGATCGGCACGAGCAAGACGACGGACATGACGACGCTGATGGCTAGCAAGACCGCGGCGACGAGTGCGGCGGCGGCGCTCGGCGTGCCCCATGTGACAGCCGTGAGGGCGGCGATGAGGATCAGGGAACCGACGTACCAGATGGGCATCGCGCGCCCCAACATGCGCGCACCGTCAGCTCGCGCGACGAGCGACGCGCCGAACGGCAGGCGCAACATGATCGGGTTGATGACAAAGGCGACCGCGAACTCGACGCCGACCATGAGGCCAAAGACGGATGCGGCGGTGACAGCGAGAACGAATGCCATGAAGAGCTCCTCTCTTAGTTAGCAACGCTAGAAACTCTAGCACTGATAGGATGATAGTGGTTGCTTAGACCACCCGAGGAGAGCTGATGGCAGAACAGACGGCGCGTCAGCAGCGCAGCGACGAGCGACACCGTCGCATTCTCGCTGCTGCGCGGAAACGTGCCGATGCCGATGGGTGGGCAGCTGTGACAACTCGACATCTAGCCGATGCCATCGGATACACGCAGCCCGTGCTCTATGGCCACTTTCCCGGCGGAAAGTCGGAGATCATGCTGGCGGTCGCGCTGGAGGGCTTCGTCGATCTGACCCGACAGTGTCGTGCGGCACTCGGCCGCAAGCGCGGACGGCGTGCCATCGAGGCCGTCGCCGTCGCCTATCTGGACTTCGGCCGAGAGCATCCCGCTGTGTACGAGGCCATGTTCCAACAGCCAATCGACGCACGATTCGCCAGTGACGACACCGAATCCGAGCTTCGCGCCGGGTTCGACGCACTGGCGGAAGCGATCGGCGACAACGGCGACGGCACCGTGACCGAAGTGTTCTGGGCCGCCTTGCACGGCCTCAGCCTGCTGGAACGCGCCGGCCGGATGCGCGCGGAACACCGCTCGTACCGGATAGCCGAACTCGGCGTCCGTTTCGCGGCGGATCCGCCCCAGTAGTTGGGCTGCGCTCGCTACGACAACCCGCCGGCACTTTCCGCGCAGCCGTCGTCCGCAACGCGGTCGGACAGGCCTAACCCAGGCGGGCCGCCCGGCGCAGGATGGCTGGGGACAGTCGAGACAGCAGCCGCGCCACCTTGGCCTCCGGCGTCACCGGCACCACCGCGCGGCCATGCCAGACAGCCCGGACGATCTCCTTCGCCACGCCCTCAGGGCCGAAATTCCGCCGCGCGTACGCACGGGACACCCGCTCCCGCTGTTTGTCCTGATCCGCCGCCGAAACCCCGGAAAACGTACTGGTCTTGGTGATGTTCGTGTTGACCACGCCGGGGCAGATCGCCGAAACACCAATGCCATGTGTGACCAGTTCGGCCCGCAGACAGTCCGACAGCATGAAAACAGCGGCTTTGCTGGTCGCGTACGCGGCGAGGATCTTGGACGGCAGGTACGCGGCGGCCGATGACACGTTGACGATGTGCCCGCCCTCGCCGCGGTCGGCCATCAGCGCGCCAAAAGCCTGGCAACCGTAGATAACGCCCCAAAGATTGACATCCAGCACGCGCTGCCATTCCGCGGTGGTGGTCTGCAGGAACGTCCCCGAATGACCGATGCCGGCATTGTTGACCAGCACGTCCGGCACGCCGTGGGTGGCCGCGACCTCGGTGGCCCATTCCTGGACGGCCTTCTCGTCGGCCACATTCACCTCGTACGCGTGCGCCGGCGGGCCGACCAGCCCGGCCAGCAACGCGGTCCGTTCGGCCGCTTCGAGATCGATGTCACCGACGACGACTTTCGCGCCCACACCGGCGAAAGCCAGCGCGGTGGCCCGACCGATGCCACTGCCGGCGCCGGTCACCACCACGACCTGGCCGTCGAAGGCACGCTTTTTCGGACCACCGACCCGGGCTCGCCGCAGTTCCGGCGCGGCCGGCGCGCCCTCGATGTGGTCCACCAGCTCGGCGACCATCCGGGCCACCGCCGGCGCGTGCGTCAGCGGTGCCCAGTGCCGGGCCGCGAGGGATCGCCGCCACAGCTGCGATACGTGCCTTTCCAGCCCTTCAGCCAAAGCCGCGGTGACGTAGTGGTCGCCGGTTGGGCTGATGACCTGCACCGGCACCTCGGTACTGCGGGGCCGCGGATTCTGCAGCCGAGGGCGCATGTTGGCCCGATAAAGCGAGATGCCGCGAATCGCGTCACTAGACAGCGTCGCAGCCGGATGCCCAGCGGTCGTCTTCACGCCTTCCAAGGTCCGCAGGACTTTGCCCCAACGAGCGGAAAGTCCGAGTCGCCACACGAGCGGCGCGAGGGCCGGGAGGTGGAAAGCGACGATATACCAGGAATGCAGCTGCTGGGTCGCCAGCTGGCGGAGGTGGTGGGGAGTCGGGTTGCTCAGCCGATAGCGAATCCATTCGCCGACGTGATCCAGGCAGGGCCCGGAAATCGACGTGTACGACGCGATCCGCCGATGCGCGTCGGGCTCGGTCACCGCCTCCCACGATTGGATCGAACCCCAGTCATGGGCGACAACGTGGACGGGCTTGTCGGGACTGACCGCGTCGGCGACAGCGAAGAAATCTCTCGCCAGCTGGTCCAGTTGGTAGCCGCCGCGGCCTTGGGGCGGCTCAGAGGCGCCGGCGCCGCGTACGTCATAGGTGACGACGTGGAATCGCTCGGACAGCTCGCTGACCACCCCGTCCCATACCGCGTGGGTGTCTGGATATCCGTGTACGAGAAGGACAGTTGGCTTCGTACGGTCCCCTGACTCCCAGACCGCCAGCCGGACGTCACCCGACACCACCGTGCTCGACTCAGCCCTCACGCCGCACCTTCCCTCACATCGATCAACTGCGGGCTCATCTCGGCCCACCGGCGCACATGCGGCAGGTCATCATCCAGCCAGTAGGCGGGGTTGTCCGGATCGTCGGTGACGACCAGGAGTTCCTCGAATTTGATCCCCACATCACCGAAACCAATGTGCGGCTCGACCGCCCACAGCCCCGGTGTCGGGGTGTGCCGGGACGACCGCCCGTCGGCCCACAGTGGCGAACGTCCGTGCAACCGCTCGGAAATCAACTCACGGCCCAGCGTTTGGATCGTTCGTACGCCAAAACCGGCGAACGTCACGCCCTGCGGGCCGGCCGCTTTGATCCGGGTGACCTGGTGGCCGATGACCCGACCCGGATAAACCCGATGGCGGTTGTCGTAGCCGTGTTTGACGATCAGTGCGTCCACGTCGGCGTAGATGTCGTTCAACGGCTGGCGGTTGCGTACACTCTCCAGGATCAGCGAACGATATTCGCTCAGGTCCCGGAAAAGTTGGTCCCAGATCGGGTTCGCGCCGACCCGACCGCCATAGCCGATGTCCGCGGTGTAGCCGTCCAGCACCGGCGCGCAGTCCAGCACGAAAGGCATGCCCTCACGGAGTTTGCGCCCGCTGGCGAAGAAATCCAGCGGGCTGCGAAAGTGCCGAAAAGCCGTCCGGTCCCCGAACCACGCGAACGGCACATGGAAGAAATCCTGGACGCCACCGGCGATCAGCTCGTGCTTGAGTTTGCCGGCCGCCTGCCGCTCAGTGACGCCGGGCTCCAGCCAGTCAGCGACCTTCTGCGCACATGCGTACGCGAGCTGTTGCGCCTCTCGAAAACGCTCGATATCGCGCTCGCTGTAGTCGAATGCCATCACAGGTCCACCACCAAATTCTCGCCGCGCGACACGCAGATCAACATCTCGCCAGCGGCTCGTTGCGCGTCGGTCAGCCGGCGGTCCCGGTGATCGATCGCGCCGGAAAGGACTTTCACCTTACAAGTCCCGCAAAAACCTTGTTGGCACGAATACGCGACGGCTGGCCGTACGTCCCGGATCGCGGCCAACACCGAGCGGTCGGCCGGCACCGACACCACCTGGCCGCTGCGGCGCAGCTCAACCTCCAGCGGCTGGCCGTCGATCACCGGCGGAGCCGCGAACCGCTCGAAATGCAGCTGCCTGGCGCCGGTGTCGGCGAATCCGGCGCGTACGAGCGAAAGCAACGGCGCCGGCCCGCAGCAGTAGATGCTGCCACCGGCCACCGCGGACTTCAGCACATCGTCGGCGACCGGCAGGCCGTATTCGTCGTCAGGACGGACAAAAACCCGAGTGGCGTCAAGATTTTCCAACTCCGCAAGGAATGGCATGGAGTCGCGAGATCGTCCGGCGTACACCATCCGCCAGTCCAGCCCGCGCCGAGCGGCTTCCCAGGCCATCGACAGCATCGGCGTGATGCCGATGCCGCCGGCAACCAGCAGCACGGATTCCGCGGCAACGAAAGGAAACGCGTTGCGCGGACCGCGTACGGTCAGCATGCTTCCAGGTTGCAGCTGATGAATTTCGACCGAGCCACCGCCGCCGGACGGCAGCCGGCGGACCGCGATGCGGTACGAGGAACGGTCCGCCGGGTCGCCGCAAAGCGAATACTGCCGACGCAGACCGGACGGCAACACCACGTCGAGATGGCAGCCGGGCTGCCAGGCCGGCAACGGGCCGCCGTGCGTACGCGCCAACCGCAGGCTGACCACGTCCTCGGCCTCCACCGTCCGGGACTCGACCCGTAGTCGCAGGTCAGCGGCTGTCCCACCGGATGCTGGCCGGCCGCTGCTGAGGAACCGAAGCCCCCGCATGTAGCGGTCGGTGAAGCCGGTCATGAAGGCGAGGAACTGGTCCGGCGGCATCCGGTCCGGGATCGTGGCGGTCGGATCCATCGCGGTCAGTGCGCGGCCCGGGCGGCCTGCGACGACGCCAGATACGCCACTGCCTGACTGGTCGAATACTCCTGGCTGGGATGGAATTTCGGCTTCAGATAAGTCAGTGCGGCGCCACCGAGCTCACGTGGGCGAGGCAACAACCCGCGTTTGCCGGCTCGGCGCAGGGCCCGCCAACCAATCTTGCGTTTACGGTCAGGAGCGGGCAGACCTCTCAGTTCCGGGTCGTTCGCGATCATGAAACGCGTGCCACGCAACCAGATCACGCCCATCAGCGGCGCCACCACGATCATCGCGCGGGCGCGTCGCATATATCGACGGTCAAGATGGCGCGCCAGGTCGTACGCCACCGCGCGGTGCTCGACCTCCTCGGCGGCGTGCCAGCGCAGCAGATCGAGCATGGTCGGATCAATGCCGGCCTCATCCAAAGCCTTCGCATTGAGCATCCAGTGACCCATGTGCGCGGTGAAGTGCTCGATCGCCGCCACGATCGCGACCCGCTCCAGCAGATACTGCTCGGCGGCCTTGCCGCTCAGACCCTCCCGGTCACCCAGCATCCGGCGGAAGATCCACTCGGCGCGCTGGGTGAACGGCCGCGGGTCCAGGCCCTTCGCCAGCAGGTGGTCAAGCACCTCGCTGTGCGCCTCCGCGTGCACGGCCTCCTGGCCGATGAACCCGAGCACCTGCTCGCGCAGCGTGTCGTCGTGGATCCGCGGCACGACCTCCTGGAAGAGCCGGACGAACCAACGCTCGCCCTCAGGCAGCAGCAGATGCAGCACATTCATCACGTGAGTGGCCATCGGCTCGTCCGGCACCCAGTGCATCGGCAGCTCTGACCAGTCGAAATGCACGTCCCGAGGCTGCAGGACCAGATTCTGTGGCGCGATGTCGTCGTGCTCGTACGCAGTCACGGTGGTCGCCTCCAGCCGTCACCCGAGGATTATCTGGTACTCAGTGTTGCATGCATTCTTAACTTACTCAAGAGTAGATAACCCTGATAGAAATTTCGGCAAACCTATCGACCGGCATGTGACTCATGGGTAAGGTCCCGCACCAGAGCATGTGACGCCCACCACTGTCGCGCAACACCAAGAGCATCGAGGGGTCGCCCGTGGTCGCACCGCCGTCGCTGGCACGCGGGCCGCTGGCGAGCGCCGCCGCCGAGGTGGGGCTGTTGCTGGGCTTCGCCGTGGAGACCGCGATGGCGGCCGGCCGGGCCGTGCGAAAGCGCAAGATCGCGTGGCAGGAATGCCTGGAGCAAACGTGGTTCCTGGCGGCGGTGACCAGCCTGCCGTCCATCCTCGTGATGATCCCGCTGGGGGTCGCGGTGGCGATCACCGTCGGGTCTTTCGCCAGTCAGATTGGCGCCGAACGCTACAGCGGAGCGGTGGTCGCCTTCGTGATCATCGGGCAGGCCGCGCCTTTGGTGTGCGCGTTGATGATTTCCGGGGTCGGCGGCTCGGCGATCTGTTCCGACCTCGGCGCCCGGAAAATCCGCGAGGAAACCGACGCCCTGGAAGTCATGGGCATCTCGCCGATCGAGCGCCTAGTGCTCCCCCGGGTTTTCGCCGCCATCGTGGTCACCGTGCTGCTCGATGGTGTGGTAATGGCCGTCGGCATCGGCGCCACCCTGATCTTCCACGTCGAAATCCTGCACGGCACGGCCGGCAGTTTCCTCGCCACCCTGACGCAGTACGCGCGACCCGCCGACTTCGTGCTCGCCGAGGTGAAGGCAGCGGTTTTCGCGGTGATCGCGGCGATTGTCGCCAGCTACAAAGGACTTACCTGCAAAGGCGGGCCGCAGGGCGTCGGCGACGCGGTCAACGAATCGGTCGTGCTGTCGTTCATTCTGGTTTTCATCGCCAACACGGCGATGACCGAGCTCTACCCGATCCTGGTACCGGCCCGAGGGGCGTACTGATGGCCGGCCCGTACGTCGTCGGCAACGTGCTGGTGCGCGGCTATCAGCGGATCGTCGACGCGCTCGCGATGGTCGGGGCGCAGTTCACTTTCTACGTACGAGCACTGGTCGCCATCCCGCGAACCGTCCGCCGCTACACCAAAGTGGTGGCTGGCCTGGTCGCGGACATCAGCTTCGGATCCGGCTCGCTGCTGGCCGGCGGCGGCACTGTCGGGGTCATCTTCGCGATGTCTTTCGTTGCCAGCACTCAGGTCGGTCTGGGCGGCTACCAGGGCCTCGACCTCATCGGCCTGTCCCCCATCACCGGTTTGGTGGCAGCGTTGGCGAACACCCGCGAGATCGCGCCGGTGGTCGCGAGCATCGCGCTGGCCGCCAAGGTCGGCACCGGATTCACCGCGCAGCTCGGCGCGATGCGAATCGGCGACGAGGTGGACGCGCTGGAGTCGATGGCGGTGCCGTCGCTGCCTTTCCTTGTCACCACACGGATGTTGGCCGCCTTCGTGGCGGTCATTCCGCTCTACCTCATTGGGCTTTTCGGCTCGTACGTGGCCACCGGTTTCGCCGTGGTTTTCCTGTCCGGCCAGTCATCGGGCACGTACGACTACTACTTCCACCTGCTGCTGACGCCAAAAGACGTGGTCTTCTCGCTGATCAAGGCACTGGTCCTCGCGATCGTCGTGACGCTCGTGCACTGCTATTACGGCTACACCGCGAGCGGCGGACCAGCCGGCGTCGGCAAGGCGGCTGGGCGGGCACTGCGTACCAGCATCGTGCTGATCATGCTGGTGGATGTCCTGCTGACACTGACTTTCTGGGGGCTGCGCCCGACGCTGCCCGGAGTCGGAGGCTCCGGATGAGCGGGCCCGGACGCGGCAGCCTCGCCCTGCGCGGCGCGGTCGCCCTCACCGTTTTGTTGGCCGCCGCCGTCCTTCTGGTGGTCAACAGCACCGGCGCCTTCAACACCGATCCGGTGGTCACCGCGACCGTGCCGTCCGTCGGCGGTTCGATCGCGCCACTTTCGTCGGTTCAGCACCACGGGGTGGTCGTGGGCACGCTGCTCGCCGTCCAGGCCGGCGCCGAGACGTCACGGCTGGTGATCCGGGTGCATCCGTCCGATGTGGACGCCATACCGGGCAATGTGCAAGTGCGGCTGCTGCCGCGGACTGTTTTCGGTCAGGCGTACGTGGATCTGGTGACCCCGCCGAGCGGCGCGCAGGGCGAGCTGCGGGACGGCAGTGTCCTGCGAGCGGACATGTCGTCCGAGACCATCCAGCTTTACCAAGCCTTCAACCGAATCTATGACCTGCTGTCCCAACTGCAGCCGGCTCAGCTGGACGCCGCTTTGAGCGCGGTGGCCGAAGTCCTGCGGGGGCGCGGTGGCGACCTGGGCACCACGATCGCCGAGCTAGACATCCTGACCCATCAGCTACAGCCAGCTTTGCGGTCTGTAGGACCAAATCTGCGGGCATTGGCGACCCTGAGCGAGCAACTGTCGTCCAGCGCACCGGACGCTTTCCACGCTCTCGACGACGCGGTGTCCATCTCCGAGACCATCGTGGCCAAACAGCAAAGCCTGCGGTCACTGCTCGGCGCCGGCACCTCGCTCGCGCAGCAGTCGAACCAGTTGCTGGGAAACAACTCCAGTCGGATTATCCAGCTGGTACGACTGACCGGTCCACCGCTGGACGCACTGGCCTCTCAGCCCGGCCAGATCAGCCGTACGCTCACCGACCTGCACACCTTCCTGAACAAGGGAAGCCAGGTTTTCAGCAGCGGGCGGCTGAAACTGCAGGCGCCGATCATCTTTCCGCCGCCAGCCGCCTACACCGCGGCCGACTGCCCGCGCTATCCGGGACTCTCCGGGCCGAACTGCGGTGCGGCCGTACCGAAGGGCGGGACCGTCCTGATGCCACCGCCAGGCAGCCAGCCAGCCGGAGGCACCTCCGGGCCGGTCGGCAGCGGGCAGGAGCAGAACACCATCGGCGCTCTTTTCCCTGACCTGCTTGATCCGAACTCGGCCGGCCAGGCAAATACCACCGGCTTGCTGGACCTGCTGGCAGGGCCGATCCTGCGCGGCACCCAGGTGGTGACGCCGTGATCAGGACCGCCATCAAACTTTCGTTGTTCCTGCTGGTATCCGTCCTGGCCACCGTGCTGGTGATCAACACGCTGGCCCAGCCGCTGTCCGGGCCGAGCGGTGAATACCACGCCGTTTTCAGTGACGCGCAAGGGCTGGTGCCGGGCAGTGACGTGCTCATCGCGGGCGTACGGGTCGGCCGGGTCGACTCGGTCAGCCTTCAGAACACGCAGGCGGTGGTCACCTTCGCGGTCACCGATGACCAGCAACTGCCAGCCAACGCGAACGCAATTATCCGGTACGCCGACCTGGCTGGCGGACGCTATCTCGCGGTCACCCCGGGCAGCGGCCACAGCGCGGGTGTCCTGAATCCCGGAGACACGATCCCGATCTCCCGGACCCGGCCGGCCCTGGACCTGACCGCGCTGCTGAACGGATTCAAGCCGCTCTTCGACGCGATCAACCCCCAGCAGGTCAACCAGCTGGCGTCCGAGATCGTCACCGTCCTTCAAGGACAGTCCGGCACTATCGCCGACCTGCTGAACAAACTCGTGGCGGTGACCGCGAACCTCGCCAGCCGCGACCAGGTCATCGGTGCCGTACTGACGAACCTGGATGCCGTGCTCGACACGATGACCCGCAACCAGCAGAATTTCCGTGCCCTGCTGACCGGGCTCGGATCGCTGGCGGCCGCGGCCGCTGGTGACCGGCAGCAAATCGCCGCCGCAATCGACGGCACCGCGGCGCTGGCCGGCTCACTTTCCGGGCTGGTGACCCAGTTGCGGCCGCCGGCCACCACCGACCTCACCCAGCTCAACCGCGCCGCTGGCATGGTGGTCGCCAACCGGACCGCTCTGGACAAGGCCCTGAAAGGCGCGCCAACCCTGGTCGGCACGGTCGGCCGTGCGCTCGACTACGGCACCTGGGTCAACGTCTACATTTGTAATTTGAGCATCTCCGTCGGAGACAACGCGTCCATACCGGTAAGCGTCACCGGAGCCCGTTCGCAGGTGTGTCGATGAGCATTTTCAGCAGGAAAAACCCTGGAAGTTCCAGCGCGATGTCCCGCGGCATGATCGGCGCGCTGGCGCTGGTCCTTATCGCGGTGATCGCGGTCGCCGGGCCGCAGGTCGTGTTTTACCTTCGTACGGGCGACTACACTGCCGATTTCGCGAACGCGAGCGGGCTCGCCACCGGCGATCAGGTCTACGTGGCCGGGGTAGCGGCCGGCCGGGTGACCGGCGTGACGTTGGCCGGCGACCACGTCCAAGTGCGTTTCCGGCTGGACCACGCCCAGTCGCTGGGCGACCGCACGTCCGCCGGCATCAAAGTCGCCACCCTGCTCGGCCGGCGCTATCTTTCGTTGGTCCCGGGCGGATCCGGCAGCCTGGACGGCGGCATCATCCCCATCGCCCGTACGTCCGTGCCGTACACATTGGACGATCTCAGCCGGGCCACCACCTCCACCACGGACCAACTGGATCTGCCCGCGCTGCAACGGATGTTGGCGAGCATCACCGAGGTCACGCCCACCGACAACACGGTCGTCACCCAAACGCTCACCGGAGTGTCCATGGTCGCGGCGATCGTGTCGCAACGAGAAGGGCAGATACACGCGCTGCTGACCGGCGTCCAAACCGTCACGAATTCCCTGCTGCAGCAGCAAAGCACGCTGGTCACCCTGCTGGGCGACGCCAACCTGGTGGCACAGATGCTCAACCAGCGCCGGCAGGTCATCCGGGCGATGGTCGCGGACCTGACCGCGCTCACCGGCCAGGTCAGCCAGTTCCTCACCCAAAACGGCCCGGCGGTCAACCAGCTGCTGACTCGCCTGCACTCGATCACCGCTTTGCTGGCCCAGAACGACCAGGCGCTCGGCGCAACTCTGACCCAGCTCGCGCCGATGACCAGATATCTCACCAACGCCACCGGAAACGGCCCATGGGGCGATGTTTCTGGCCCGGCCGGGCCACTTCCGGACAACCTGCTGTGCGTTTCGGCGCTGGTGAAGGGATGCCGATGAGCAGCACGGGCTGGCGGATCGGAGCCGTCATCGCCGCACTGATCGTGGTGCTCGGTGGCGGATATGTGCTGCTGCGACCCGATCCAACGCTGACCGTGGCAGCTGATTTCGCCCACGCTGACGGGGTTTTCGCCGGCAGCAAAGTGGCGATCCTGGGCGTACCGATCGGCCGGGTGACCTCGGTGGAGCCACGCGGCTCGGTGGTACGCGTCTACATGTCGTTGCCGCGCGACACCCAGATCCCGGCGAACGCCCAGGCCTGGGTCACCACGCCGTCCGTCATCGCGGACCACACCGTCGAATTCACCCCCGCCTACACCAGCGGCACGATGCTGAGTCCAGGCGCGTTGATCCCGGCCACCCGTACGCATTCACCGATCAAATGGACCGAGCTGGTGCAGTCGCTGGACACCCTGCTCGCCGGCCTCGGACCCAACGGTCTCAACAAAACCGGCTCGCTCGGCGCCGCTTTGCACAGCGCGGCCACGGCTCTGCAGGGCAACGGCGGCCCTTTCCGTACGGCTGTGCAGAACCTCACGCAAGCAAGTGGAGTGCTGGTCAGTGACAGCACCGAGGTGGCCGGACTGGTCACCAGCCTCAACCAGCTGGTGCAGTTGCTCGCCAATCACCGCTCGGATATCACCACGCTGACCACCACAGTGACCGGGCTGGCCGGCGACCTGAACGCCGAACGCGCAGATATCAGCGCGGCGCTGGGACAACTGGCGACTGTGCTGACCCAGGTGGCTGCTTTGGTGAAAGCACACGGAAGTGCGCTCGGCGCAGACCTGACCCGGCTGAACCAAGTCACCGGCACCCTGGTCAGCCACCAACAGGATCTAGCCGAGATCCTGGACACTTTGCCTTTGATGTCGGACAACCTGGGCCGCGCGGTCGGCCCGGACGGGCGGTTGCGCGTACGGCTGGACATCTCCACCGTACTGACCCAGTTCGACGCCACCCGCCAGCTGTGTGAAAAACTGCCCGTACCGCTGTGCAGTGGAGCCGGTCTGGTGAATCCGATCCCGTTCCCGCCCAACCTCTCCAACCCCCTCGAGCCTTCCGGCGGCTACCCCGGAGGTGGCGGATGAGACTCCGCGTCGGTGCCCTGCTGGCGGTCGCCGCAGTGCTGCTGAGCGGCTGTGGCCTCAGTTTCCAGAACCTGCCGATTGGCCGTGGCGGCGAAGGCCCTTCGTACGATCTGACCGCGATTTTCACTGACGCGGCGCAGCTTCCGCTGGGCGGGCAGGTTCGGATCGGCCAGGCCGTCGTCGGCCGGGTGACCTCCCTGCAGGCACGGAAGTTTCAAGCCGTCGTACACATGCGGATCGATGTCGGCACCCAACTGCCGGTCGGCACCACCGCCCGGCTGGAGCTGACTTCGGTGCTGGGTGAGGAATATGTGCTGCTGGTCCCGCCCGACAAGGCGGACCGCGGATTCCTCGCCAATGCGGCGGTGATCGGCCTCGCGGACACCGCCCGCGCGCCGGACGTGGAGAACACCCTGGCCGCGGTCGGCGCGCTGATGTCCGGCAGCGGATTGGATCAGGTGCAAACCATCGTCACCGAGACCAACCGGGCGCTGGCTGGACACGAGCAACAGGTGCGAAATCTGCTCGGACAGCTGGACAGCCTGCTGCGATCGCTGGACGCGCATCGCAATGACATCAACCGGACGATCAGCGCGTTGAACAGTTTCGCCGCCCTGGGGGCACAAAACCAGGCCGCCCTGCAGGCCGCGTTAACCCATATCACGCCGGCCCTGGACGTGCTTCTCAGTCAGCGCACCGATTTTCTCACCCTGCTGACGAGCATCACCCAGTTGTCGAAGACCACCACCGGCCTGCTCTCACAAACCAGCGCTGGTCTGGTCGAGCGCGCCCGGCAGTTGCGCCCGGTGTTGACCGCACTGGCTGGCTTCGACTCCGAACTCGGCTCGACGCTGATGTCACTGCAGACTTTCCAGCACCTGTTGGAAGGAAGCATTCCCGGTGACTACTTGACAATGGACGCGGACCTTTCGGTGTCCGGGACTCTGGAGTCGCTGATCACCGGCGGTTCGCGGATCGCCCCCAGCACCGCGACAAACGCGCCGCCGACCGGCGGCGTCGGGCAACTGCTGAGCGGAGGTGTCCGGTGAATCGTCGCTCCCCCGTCGTCCGGCTGGTGATTTTCACCCTGCTCGGCGCGATCTGCACGGCGTACGTGGGCGTCCAGCTTTTCGGGGTCACCGCGTTGCGCGGCACGATCCAGGTGACCATACGGATGGCCGACGCCTCCGGCTTGGTACCGCAGTCGCTGGTTACCTATCGCGGTGCCCGGGTCGGCATCGTCCAGTCGGTCGGCCTCAACCAGGACGACGCCGGAGTCGCCGCGGTACTGAGCATCGACGCCACCCAGCACATCCCGGCCAATGCCCGCGCGGTGATCGACATGGACACACCCATTGACATTCAGCACGTCGATCTGCAGCCACAGAACACAAACGCGCCCTATTTGGCCAATGGCAGCGTCATTCAGGGCAACCGGATCAGCACCCCGCTGCCGCTGGAAACACTGCTGGTGCACCTGATGACGTTCGCCGACAGCATCAACACCCACGATGTCGCGACCCTGACGAACGAGCTCTCCACAGGCTTGTCCGGCATGGGACCGGATCTGCGTCACCTGCTGGACAATCTGGTCGCGCTGCTGCGGAGTGTCCAGACGTACCAACCACAACTCCTGCAGCTGATCGGAAACACCAACAGCCTGCTCAATCCGGCCAACCCGGGCTCGGTGGACCTGCCGGCGCTGACCTCGGCGTTGCAGGGGTTGACCAGCCAAGTACGCAGTCACAGCAACGAGATCGGCAACCTGCTCGACCAGGGCACCGGCGTCGCCAACCAACTTGTCCCACTGCTGCAGGACAATCAGGAGTCGTTCACCACGCTGTTGGGTAACACCGTGACGACCAGCCAGATCATCAGCATCCGTACGGCGGCCATCAACGAGTTGCTGATCTCGCTGCCGGACACCTTCACCAGGGTCGGCGGCATCGCTCACGGCGACACCGCGTTTTTCAGTCTGCTGGCCGCGCAGGGGCCGGTCTGCTATTACAACACCCCGCGCCGGACACCGACGGACACGTCCGTACGCCCGGTGCAACCCAACTATCTCTGTAATTCCACGCTGCCGGATCTGCAGCAGCGCGGCTCGCAAAACGTCCCCAGCCCGCAGCGCCGGACCACCGGAACATATGACCCGGCCACCGGCAACGCCACCGATCCGACCGGCCAGCAGTTCCGGCTCGGCACGAACGGCGGCCAGGCGTCCGCGTACGGATCCCAGTCCTGGTCCGCGATTCTGTTGCAAGGAGTGCAGTGATGTCCCAGACCGTCTCGGTGACCAAGTCCGACAAGGCCGCCCGGCGCCCGTCGCCCAAGCCACGGCCGGAAGAGTCCGAGACCCCGCCGGAAGAAGCGCAGAAGCCGGCGGAGAAGGTCGAGGAGATCAGTGTCGGCCAGGCCTTTCGGCGACTTCTGCGTGGCATGCGGCCGTCCTTCAGCCTACGCACCGCCGGTGTTGTCGTCCTGATCGTGGCGATCGCCGCGGTGGCCGGATACTTTGGCTGGCAGAGCTACAAACAGACGGCCGTCACCAAGGCCGAGGCAAGCGCGCTGGCCGCCGCCCGTACGTACGCGACCGACCTGTCGACCTACGACTATCGGTCGCTTTCCGGGAACTTCAAGAAGATCACCGCGAACTCAACCGGTCAGTTCGCCCAGCAGTATGCGAAGGTCAGCCAGAATCTCACCAAACTCATCCAGCAATATCACGCCACCTCGAAAGGCACCGTCGTACGCGCCGGCGTTTCGGAGGGCACCAGCGACCGGGTGGTAGTGGTCCTTTTCGTCGACCAGCAGATCACCAACACCAACAGCCCGCAGCCACGGGTCGACCGCAACCGCATGCAAATGGTCCTCGTCAAAACCAACAATCACTGGCAAATCTCCGACGTAGCGCTCCTGTAGAAGACCCGCGACGAGTTATCTGGCTGGCACGACCAAAGGGGCGATGTGCCGGCGAGCGAAGGCGCGGGTCGCGTCGTCGTCGCTGCTGGGAATCCGGCCGTCCGGGGTGAGCACCATCGACTGGGCCAGCCGGGCGAACATTTCGGCCACCATCTCGGTTTCCTCTACAGATCCCGCATCCGAACCCTGCAGCCGGCGGATTTTGTCCGCCACATAAGCCCGGCCGAGCCCGACAACTGGACCGCCGGAGACGGTCAAAGCGGGCAGCACGACCTCTGGATCGGTGGCCAGAATCCGCCGCAGCAAAGGATGTTCTCGGGCGCCAACGACAAAAGCCACGAAACACTCGACAACTTGCTCGGTCGGGGTGCTCGCGTGCGCGATCTTGCTGTCCACATCGGCGATGAAACGCTGCACCTCCCGCGTCACGGTCGCCTGCACAAGCCCACTTTTCTTCGGGAAGCGCCGATAAACCGTGGCCACCCCGATGCCTGCCCGGTGAGCGATCTCGGTCATGGTGGCCCGCCGAATGCCGAAATCCAGGAACGTCGCCATCGCCGCATCCAGCACCAACTCAGCGTCCGCCGAGCCGCGCATCGATCTCTCGACAGGGGTGGCGTTCGTCTGCTTTGGCAGCGTCAACATTGTCCTTCGATACTACCGTCGACAGGAGATTTTGACTCCTGCCAGGGCAATCCCGAGGCTCGCCCGTACGCACCGAAATCGTCCACTGACACTTCGTCACCACTGTCTGCAAGACAAATCTGCTGTTGTCCCTGACCGAGGCTGGTCGTCGTCTTAAACGGGCATTGAGCCTATGCAGCAGCCAAGCCCTCACCGGTGAAACCCGGCCCGTTCGCCTTGCCGGCACTCGCCTTCTGCGTTAGAGAGTCACCCCGAGCAGGCGGCCGACGCCGTACGTGACGGCCATCGCGAGAGCGCCGCCAGCGACCGTACGCACCATCGCCCGACTCACCCGAGCGCCACCCAGCCGCGCACTTATCGCGCCGGTGATGGCCAGCGCGACCAGCACTGCGACAAAACACAGCGGGGCGCGTACGACTGCGGGCAGCGTGATCACCAGCAGCGGCAGCAGGGCACCGACGGTGAACGACACCGAAGAAGCAAGCACGGCCTGCCACGGGTTGGTCAGATCGTCGGGGTCGATGCCCAGCTCCGCCTCAGCGTGGGCTCGCAACGCGTCGTGCTTGGTGAGCTGCTCGGCGACCTCCATCGCCAGCTCAGGTGAGAGACCCTTGTTCTGGTAGAGTTCGGCCAGCTCCGCGAGCTCCGCGTCCGGCATGCTTTCGAGCTCCCATTTCTCCTTGGCCAGCAATGCCTTCTCGCTGTCCCGTTGGGTGCTCACGGACACGTACTCACCGGCCGCCATGGACAGCGCGCCGGCCAGTAGCCCGGCGATGCCGGCGGTCAGGATGGCGGGTCGGTCAGTGGTGGCCGCGGCCACGCCGAGCACGATGCCGGCCACCGACACGATGCCGTCGTTGGCGCCGAGCACCCCCGCGCGCAGCCAGTTCAGCCGGTTGGCGCGGCCGCCGGCGTGGTGCTCCGGCTCACCCTCATGGGTCTGGGTCGCGTCCGTCATGACCCGACCGTAACCATCCCGACCTGCGCCAACTCACCCAGTGCCGGCTAACTCACGGTGCGTACGAACGCCACAGCCCAGCAATTACCCGCCCCACCTCCTTAAAAACAGGGAAATACTGCCCCTGGCTGGTTGTTGATACGCTTGCCAAGAGGGCAGATGAGCTGTGGAGGCGCGGTGCGGTTCGGGGTGCTCGGACCGGCGCTGCTGGAAACCGCTCGCGGCGAGGTCGAGCTGAGATCACGCAACCAGCGCACAGTGCTGGCCGTGTTGCTGAACGCCGCCGGCCAGCCGGTGCAGGCCGCGCGGCTTATGAGCGCGCTCTGGCCGGTACGCCCGCCCAGGACCGCGCCGAATGCCGTCCACGTCGCGATCCACCACCTCAGGAAGGCGCTCGAAGAGCCGGATCGGCTGCGGTCCACCCCAGCCGGCTATGTCCTGCGGACCGACCCGGATGAGGTGGATCTGGAGCGGTTCCAAGCCCTGGTGGCCGCTGGGCGGGCCGCGCTCGCGGCCGGTTCGGCCGTTGTGGCGGGTGACCGGCTGGCCGCGGCACTCGGACTGTGGAGAGGCTCCGCTTACGAAGATTTACGCGACGATGTGTTGCTCCGCACCGAAATCGAGCGGCTGGAGGAGCTCCGGCTAACGGCCCTGGGCGCCCGGATCGACGCGGACCTGATGGCCGGGCGGCAGCTGGAGGTGGTCGGCGAGCTGCGCCAGCTGGTACGTGCTCACCCGACCCGCGAGGCGTTCGCCGTCCAGTTGATGACGGCGCTCGAGCGTACCGGCAGACGCGGCGAGTCCGTCCACGTCTATCACGCGGCCCGACGGGCGTTGGCGCGAGAGGTCGGCGCGCGGCCCGGTGTTCGCTTGCAGGCTGCCTTGCGGGACGTGCTGGCCACCCCGGCGCCGGCCCTGGATCGACGGCCAGCGCCCGCTCAGCTGCCGGCACTGCCGCCGATTTTTGTCAGTCGGGGAGCCGAAATCGCGCTGCGCCGCGAGGTGGCCGCGGTGGTCGCCATTTCCGGGCCGGCCGGGGCCGGCAAGACCACCCTGGCGGTGCGGATCGCCCACCAGCTGCAGGACCGGTTTCCGGACGGGCAGGTGTATGCGGATCTGGGCGGTTCCCTTTCCCGACGGGTCGAGCCGGCCACCATTCTCACCGATTTTCTGGATTCTCTGGGGATAGAACCGATTCCGGCCGAGCTGCAAGAAAGAACCGCGCTTTACCGGAGCGTGCTGGCCGACCGCCGGGTGCTCGTCCTGCTCGACGGCGCGGTCGACGAATCCCAGGTCGCGCCGCTGCTCCCGGGCGCCGGTGCGAGCCAGGTCCTGGTGACCAGCCGGCCAAGGCTCACCGGCCTGTCCGCCGTCGACCAGCTCGACCTCGGCCCTTTCACCAGGTCAGAGGGCCTGGAGCTGCTGGCGGCCGTGGCCGGGGCTGAGCGCGTACGGCACCAGGGCGCCGCCGCTGCGACCGTGGTGGACCGATGCGGTGGCTCAGCGTTCGCGCTCCGGATCGCCGGCGAACTGCTGCGCGATCAGCCAGTCGCGGATCTGGCCGCGTCGCTTGCCGACGACAGCCTGCGTCTGGAGGTCCTTTCCGGCGTACGAGCATCCCTTTCGCTGAGCTACCAGGACCTGAGCGCCTCGCTCCGGCAGGCTTTGGACGATCTCGGTTCGCTGGAAGCAACGCGCCTGACCGTCGCGCTCGCCGTCAGCGCCCTGGGCGAATCACCAGCAGCCGCAACGGAAATCCTCGAACAACTGGTGGATGCGCGACTGCTTTACGTCGTTGGCCGCGACAATTACCAATTCTACGATCTCGTACGTCTATACGTTCGCGAACAATGTTCGCGTACCTGCGAGCGGGCCAGCCGATAGGATGCGATTCGGAGTGCTCGGCGAATTGTCCGCCGAAACCGACAGTGGTGCCGTCGCTCTCGGCGCGGTGAAACAACGAGTCACTCTGGCGGTATTGGTGGAAAAACGCGGCACTGTGGTGCCGGTCGCCCAACTGATCGACGCGGTTTGGGGCCGGCGGCCACCTAAAACCGCCGCCAAGAATCTGCAGATCTACGTCTATCACCTCCGCCAGTTGCTGGACGACCCGGCCCGGATCAGCCGGCAGGCGACCGGCTACCAACTCGACATCGAGCCGGGCGAGCTGGACGCGGACCGGTTCCAGCGGCTGACCGGCGCGGCGCTCGCCGAGGCCGATCCGACGGCGGCCGGCGCGCTCTGGCGCCGCGCCCTCGGCCAGTGGCGCGGTCCGGCGTACGACGGCCTGCACCACGTGCCGCTGCTGGCCGAGGCCGCCGAGCGACTGGCCGAGCGCCGGCTGACGGCACTGGAGGGTCGGATCGAGGCCGAGCTGGGCAGCGACCAGTCGCTCCCGGACCGGCTGGTCGCCGAGCTCACCGACCTGGTTGGCCGCTGGCCTTGGCGGGAACGCTTCGTCGGGCAGCTGATGCGCGCGCTCCACCGGACCGGGCGGCCAGCGCAGGCACTCGACGCGTACGAACGCGGTCGCCGCGCTTTGGCCGACGAGCTCGGCCTTGATCCCGGCCCGGAGCTGCGCGAAGTCGAGCGGGAGATCCGTGCGACCAGTGCGCCGGGCGGGCCGGCGCCGGCCCAGCTACCGGCCGATATCGCCGACTTCGCCGGCCGGGAGAAGGAGGTCGACGCGGCCGTGGACGTGTTGGGCAAGACCGCCGACGCGCTGTCCGTGGTAGCGATCTCCGGGCCTGCCGGAGTCGGCAAGACGACGCTCGCCGTACGGATCGGGCACCGAATTCGTGGCGCGTGTCCGGACGGCCAGCTCTACGTGGACCTGGCCGGCGCGAACGGCCGACCGGCCGACCCGGCCGCCGTGTTGGCCGCATTTCTGCGCGCGCTGCGGCTGCCGGCGGCCGCCATCCCGGACCGCCTCGCCGAGCGGATCGCGTGCTACCGGAGCATGCTGGCCGACCGGCGGATCCTGATCGTGCTGGACAACGCGGCAGACCACGCGCACATCGAGCCCCTGCTGCCCGGCACGCCGAGCTGTCCAGTGGTGGTGACCAGCCGCGTACGACTGACTGGCCTGCCCGGCGGGCACCTGATCGACCTGCGCCCACTGGAGCTGTCCGACAGCCTGACGCTGATCGGCCGGATGGTCGGCCCGGACCGGATCGGCGTGGAGGTCGCGGCCGCCCGCGAGCTGGCCCGGCTGTGCGGCGGGCTGCCGCTGGCGCTGCGGGTAGCCGGCGCGAAGCTCGCCGCGCGGACCCACTGGACCGTACGGGACCTGGTCGACCGACTCGCCGACGAACATCACCGACTCGATGAGCTGCGGCATCGGGAACTGCAGGTCAGGGCTAGTTTCGGGCTCAGTTTCCAGGGCCTGAGCGAGCCGGCCGGAAGGTTGTTCGGCCGGCTCGGCCAGCTGGACGCGCCCGACCTCGCCGGCTGGGTGGCGGCCGCTGTGCTGGACTGTCCGATCGCCGACGCCGAAGCGTTGCTGGTGGAGCTGGTCGACACCCGACTGCTGGAGGTCGCCGGCCGGGACGCACTCGGCCAGCACCGCTACCGGTTCCACGACCTGCTGCGGGTATACGCGCGAGAGCGTGGCCGCGCCGCCGAGCCGGCCGCCGTACGAACCGCTGCCCTGCGACGCGCCTTCGCCGGCTGGCTCGCGCTTATGGACCGAGCTCATGGAGCGGTTTTCGGCGATGGCGCGACAAACAGCGAGGCAACCGGCAGATGGCAACCGATCGACGGTTGGCCGGAGCTGCTGCTGGATGCCTCGCTGGCGTGGCCGGACGCAGAGCGAGGCAACCTGATGGCGGCCGTCCGGCAGACGGCCGACGAGCCGGCGCTGCGGGACCTGTGCTGGGAGCTGGCTGCCCTGTCCATTGAGGAGTTCGCGGCTTTCGACGACGTCGAGGACTGGCGGGACACCGGCACGTACGCGCTGACCGCGATGCGCGAGAGCGGGCACCGGTCGGGCCAGGCCGCTCTCGAGCTGCAGCTCGGAGCGCTGCACGCGACCAGGCGCCGGTACGCCGACGCCACCGACGCGATTTCCCGTGCACACAACCTCTTCACCGACGCCGGCGACTCGTACGGGATCGGTTTGACGTTGCGGTTGCGGGGCATTCTGCGGCTCGCCGATGGCGATCTGGACGGCGCGGAGGAGTCCTTGCTGGCCGCGCGCGAGCTGCTGAAAGGAACCAGCACCGAGGCCCACGTGCTGATCTATCTGGGCCGGATCGCCAGTTACCGCGCGCAAACGCAGGACGCGCTGTGCCATTTCGGTGCGGCGGCCGAACGAGCGCGGGCCACCCACGCCAGCAAACTGTGGTACGAGGCGATTTTCTGGACCGGCGAGACCCAGCTGAGCTGCGGATCGCCGGAAGCCGCCGGCACCTTGCACAGCGCCGCCGACCACCTGCTCGCGACCGGCACCCAGGTCGCCGACGGCTACGGGCTTTTCGCCCGCGCCGACGGATATCTGGCCGCCGATCGGCTCGCGGACGCGAAGGTCACCTTCGTACGCTGCGGCTCGGTGGCCCGGCGGAACGGCGACCGCGTGATCCAGGCACGGGTCCTGCAGCGACTGAGCCAGCTGGCGTTGCGGCTGGGCGACGCCCCCGAAGCGGTCCGGCTAATCGCCGAGAGCCTCACCGTCAGCGATCAGGCGTTCCCGCCGCTGGACCGCGCGGCCTTGCTCGACGCGGCGGTCGACGCGTACGCGGCCGCCGGCGACCTGCTGACGGCCGGCGCGTACCGACAGGCTCGCACCGACCTGCTCACCGGTCTCGGGCTACCTCCGTCGCACGGGCGGCCAGCCCGTCCGCGGTCTTCTGGATGAAACCCTGCAGCTGCGTACGGTAAAGCCAGCCCGTACCGAAAGTCTTCGGGTCGAAGGTCGAGTGCCAGCGGATCAACGTCCCGGAGTCGGTGGGCTCCAGATCGACGTCGGCGCGGTAGCCGCGCAGCGGCATGCCGGCGAGCAGCACATAGCTCAGTCGCCGGTTCTCGATCATCTCCACGATCTGCTCGCGCGCGTGGAACCTCCCGGTGTGAAAGATCCGGATCTCGCCGAGTTCGGTCGGCTCGCCGGTGCCGGCGGACACCAGCTCGTACGACCCGAGTGGGGTGAATTCGGGCCACCCGCTGCCGTCCCGCAGGAGCGCGTAAACCGTCGCCGGATCGGCGGTCGTCGTGCTCTCCACCCTGACGTGTTGGCTCGCCATCGACTGTCCTTCCTGGTCAACGCGTGTACCACCTGGTACATATACGATATGGTACGGCTTCCAGCGAAGGACAGGGTGTGACGGCGAAGGAGCGGCTGCTCGGCGGGGCGATCGACTACATCGCGACCAACGGCGCGGCCGACCTCAGCCTGCGCCAGGTGGCCAAGGCGATCGGCACCAGCCACCGGATGCTGATCTACCACTTCGCGTCCAAGGAAGGGCTGCTGATCGAGGTGGTACGGGCCGTCGAGGAACGTCAGCGAATGCTGTTCGCGGAACTCAACGCGGACGAGTCCACCGACGTCGGCGAAATGGCGCGACGGTTCTGGCAGCGGCTCAGCGCGGCCGAGAACTGGCCGTACGTCCGGCTGCTTTTCGAGATCTACGGCCGAGCCCTACAAGGTGACCAGCGATCCAGGCCGCTGCTGGACGGGCTGGTGGAGAGCTGGCTGCCGCCGCTCACCGAATGGGGGATCCAGCGCGGCCTGCCGCCGGAGAAGGCACGCGCGTACGCCCGGCTGGGCGTCGCCGTCCCGCGCGGCCTCCTCCTGGACCTGATGGCCACCGGCGACAAGGCGGCGGTCGACGAGGCGATGGATCTTTTCATCACCTCGTACGAAACCCTGCTGTCCTGACCTTTGGTTACCTGGTGGCGGTGTCGACGATCCAGGCGTACATCCGGGCGAGTTCGCGCCACGCGTCGTACCGGCCGCTGCGGCCGCCGTGGCCGGCCTCCATTTCGGTGTGCAGCACGATATGCCGGTCACCGGCGCCGACCGCGCGCAGTTTCGCCACCCATTTCGCCGGCTCGTGGTAGAGCACCCGGGTGTCGTTGAGGCTGGTTTCCACGAAAATCGCTGGATAGTCGACCGGCTCGATGTTTTCGTACGGTGAATAGGATTTCATGTACGCGTAAACGTCGGCGTTGTGCAGCGGGTCGCCCCACTCCTCCCATTCCAGCACGGTCAGCGGCAACGACGGGTCAAGAATGGAGTTCAACGCGTCCACGAAAGGCACCGACGCGACGATTCCCGCGAAAGCGTCCGGGGCCAGGTTCGCGACCGCGCCCATCAGCA
This sequence comes from Fodinicola feengrottensis, assembly GCF_039530045.1. Lineage (NCBI taxonomy): Bacteria > Bacillati > Actinomycetota > Actinomycetes > Mycobacteriales > Fodinicola > Fodinicola feengrottensis. Next base: position 123,917 of record NZ_BAAANY010000005.1, read on the forward strand.
GGCCGCCGGCGCTGCCACCGTACGCGATCAGCCGGTCGGCGCTGGTCCACTTCTGCGCGACGAGATGCCTGGCGCAGGCCACGAAATCGGTGAACGTGTTCTTTTTGTGGAGCAGCTTGCCTTCCTCGTACCAGTGCCGGCCAAGCTCGCCACCACCCCGAATGTGCGCGATCGCGTAGACGAATCCACGATCCAGCAAGGAAAGTCGCGGCACCGAGAACCGCGGTTCGGAAGACGACTCGTAACTGCCGTAGCCGTAGATCAGGCAGGGCGCGGACCCGTCCAGCGGCACGTCTTTTCGCCGTACGATGGACATCGGCACCCGGGTGCCATCCGATGCGGTCGCCCACTCGCGGGTCTGCTCGTACCGCTGCGGGTCGTAGTCGCCGAGCACCGGCTGGCGCTTGCGCAAGGTCAGCTCGCCGGTCGCGAGGTCACAGTCGAAGACGGACCTCGGGGTGATCATTGACGCGTACGACAGCCGGTACGTGCCGGTGTGGTATTCCAGGTTCGCGTCCGGGTCGACCGCGTAAAGCGGCTCCGGGAAGGAGATCTCCCGACCCTCACCCCACCCACCATCCACTGTGGACGGATAGACCCGCAGACCGGTCAGGCCGTCGAACCGCAGGTGCACGACGACGTGCCCGTCGAACACGTCCAGCCCGAGCAGCCGGGCGTCGTCACGATGCTCGATCAGCGGCGACCAGTCAGCGGGCTTGTCCACCGAGGCCGCGGCGACCGCGAAGTTGACGCCACCGCCGACTTCCGGGTCATTGTGGACGATCAGAAAACGATCGCCGGCGATCTGGTGCTCCACCTGATATTCGACGTCCTGCTTGCGGGCCCGCAGCACCACCGGCTCGCGGTCCGCGGCCGCCGCGTCGATGATCCGGGTCTCACTGGTCACCTTGCTGCGCAGGTCGAGCAGGATGTAGCGCTCGCTCTGGGTGAGCCCGACGCCGACCCAGAACCGCTCGTCGGCCTCCTCGTACACGAGCACGTCGTTGGCCGCCGCGGTGCCGAGCTGGTGTCGCCAGACCCGGTACGGCCGCCAGGCGTCGTCGACGGTCAGGTAGAACAGCGACGCCGAGTCGAGCGACCAGGCGGTGTCGTAGAAGGTGTTCGGCACCTCGTCGCCGAGCAGCTCGCCGGTCTCCAGGTCCTTGACCCGCAAGGTGAAGCGCTCACTGCCATCGAAGTCCACCGCGTACGCGAGGAGGCGGCCATCCGGGCTGACGTCGAACGTCCCTACGGACAGGAAGTCGTGCCCCTCGGCCAGCTCGTTCTCGTCCAGCAGCACCTGCTCGCCCGGCAACGCCTCGCCGGTCTCGGTGGACGGCGGCTCGGCACTGGTCGCCGACAGCCGGCAGTGGATCGCGTACTGCTGACCTTCGACCGTACGGGCGTAATACCACCACGGGCCCTTGCGCGCGGGCACCGACAGGTCGGTCTCCTGGGTACGGTCCTTCACCTCGGTGAAGATCTGCTCGCGCAGGTCCGCGAGGCCGGCGGTGACCTTCTCGGCGTAGGCGTTCTCGGCCCGGAGATATGCCAGGGTGTCCGTGTCTTCCTTGTCTGCGAGCCACGCATATTCGTCGACGACGGTGTCGCCGTGATGCGTACGAGTGGACGGGACGCGTTTCGCGACCGGTGGGGTGCTTTCGCTCATGATCCCGACGCTACCGCCGCCCGGCCGGCGGTGATGCCCTTGCCCTGTGTCGGGCCGCTCCCCAGCCGGGCATGCCCGATTTGGTCAGATGGCTGACCATTCATGAATCCGGCGAATTCCGGCGTACCACCCGTACCGCATTATTTCCGGGTGAATGCGCGTCCACTTGCGACACTCCGGTCGTATCACCCCGGAAACATCCGGACCGCGTTCTTTTTAGTCACGCGACCAACATTCGCGATCGTGATCCGGACAGCAAGAAAAGATCCCCGCTCGCGATGTCGCGATGGGGGATCTTTCCTTCTAACAGTGGGCGATACTGGGATCGAACCAGTGACCCCTCGCGTGTGAGGCGAGTGCTCTCCCGCTGAGCTAATCGCCCGGGAGACGGGTTAAACCATAACCGATGCGGCATCCGGCCCCACACCGGGGGCCGGCCACCGGGCGCCAGACAGATCACGGTCCGGTGTCGAAAACAGGCCGCGAAGATTTCCATGTTTGGCGTCTGAGCCAGGGTGGTATGCCAATAGACGACGACGGCGGGGCATTTAGCCAGGGGGAAGAAAGGTGGCCGAAATGGCGCGTACGCGTCCAGTTGCGGTCCAGGTGGACACGGCTTTACGGCTGGTTGTGCCGGACGGATCAGGGGTGCCGGTGCAGGCGACGCTGCGCTACGAACCTACAGACCCATATGCCGTGCATGTCATCTTCTGCGCGGATCTGGCCGACGGCGACGATCCGGAACCCTCGGTCGCGTGGTCCTTCGCCCGTGACCTCCTGCTGACCGGCCTCACCGAGCCGGCAGGGATGGGTGACGTAAGAGTGTGGCCGTGGACCGGCCAGGACGGCCAGGTCGTCGCACTCGCCTTGTCCTCGCCCGACGGGCACGCCCTCTTCGAGGTGCCGACGGCGACTCTGGACGACTTCCTGCAACGCAGCTATGCCGAGGTGCCGGCCGGCGAGGAACCCTCGTACGTCGACCTCGACGCGGTGGTCACCGAACTCCTCCGCGCGTAGCCACTCCTGTCCACACCAGCCGGTCGGCCCGCTCGGGCCGGCCGGCTGGTGTCGTTTTCGAGTGATGCGCGCCACTCTCGTACAAACCGGGGCGGCTGCCGTACGCCGTCGCCTCTCCCGCAAACCTCTCCATCCGCCCACCTTCGACGGCTGACTCCGCAGGTCACAGCCCTGATGTCGAGCAGGCAACGACCCAGGGGTCGAAAAGGTGAACCCCGTTTGTCGGCGCTGTTGCTACTTCGGTACAGTTCTCTTCGTCGCCGGGAGAACTTGCCGGGACATGCGGACGTAGCGCAGCTGGTAGCGCATCACCTTGCCAAGGTGAGGGTCGCGGGTTCGAATCCCGTCGTCCGCTCGGAAACCACATGAGGCCCAAACCCTCGCGGTGGAGTGGCCGAGAGGCGAGGCAACGGCCTGCAAAGCCGTCTACACGGGTTCGAATCCCGTCTCCACCTCTGCTACGCAAGGGCGATTAGCTCAGTGGGAGAGCGCTTCCCTGACACGGAAGAGGTCACTGGTTCAATCCCAGTATCGCCCACCAGTTGTGCAGCGCCTGTCCGGCTTCTCGCGGACAGGCGCTTTTTGGTTTCCTCCGGCCGCAGATCCAGCGTTGAGTGCGGGACAAAACCCCACACTCGACGTCGACTGCGGGATAAAGTCCCGCACTCGACGAAAACCCACCCCCGCCCGCCGACCAAGATCAACCACGCTGCCGCGGCGCACGAATTCCGGCATACTGTGCCACCAGGACGGTCACCAAACAGCCAGCGGAACAACAGACCAAACGATGTCCGATTTGGACTAGACCGAATTGCCGGCGACAGTCTAATCTCGACCGCTAACGGGGCCTGGCGGAGTTCCTGCGAAAGGTGGAGGGACCGATGACCGTGCCGGCGCCTTCCTCGGCCGCTGCCCTTGACCTTGATGTGGCGGTGTCGCAGTCCGGCTGGAGCCTTCGCGAGGTGTTGTCCCGGTTGTCGTGTGTCAGCGGGACTTTCGACCGGGTAGCGGACCTGCCCGGCGGGCTGACGAACCGGAATTTTCGGGTCACCGGCGCGGATTTCGATCTGGTGGTGCGGGTCTCGCCGGCGGACGACTCACCGCTGCCGATCGACCGGCAAGCCGAGCACCGGAACAGCCGGCTCGCAGCGGCCACCGGCGTCGGCGCTCAGGTGCTGGAATATCTGCCGGGCGAAGGGATCATGGCCGTCTCGTACATTCCAGGACGGACCCTCACCGAGGACGACATTCGCGGCGGTGCGTACGCCGAAAGGATCGCGGCGGCCTGTCAGCGGCTGCATGCGGGCGAGCGTTTTGTCAATGACTTTGACATGTTCGTGGTGCAGGCGGACTATCTCCGCATCATCCAGGAACGCGGTTTCGCGATCCCGGACGACTATCTGAGTTTCGCGCCGGCGGTCGAGCGCATCCGGGCCGCACTGGCCGCGCATCCGGTACCGACGGTGCCGTGTAACAACGACCTGCTGGCTGGCAACATGATCGACGACGGCACCTCGATCCGGCTGATCGACTACGAGTACGGCGGGAACAACGACCCCTGCTTCGAGCTCGGCAACATTTGGAGCGAGTCTGCTCTGGACCTGGAACAACTGGACCGGCTGGTGACCGCCTACTACCAGGGCCACCAACCGGACAAGGTGGCAAGGGCCCGGCTGCTCGGGCTGATGTCGAAGTACGGCTGGACGCTGTGGGCCGCGATCCAGCATGCCAGCTCAGATCTCGACTTCGATTTCTGGTCCTGGGGAATGGAAAAGTACGAACGGGCGCGACAGGAGTTCACTCGCGACGGATTTGACCGGCTGCTCGACCAAGCGGCACGCAGGACCTGACCACCGGAGGCGACATGCCGGATCCGACCAGCACCGACACCGACGACCTGGCCGGTTTCGGCTATCACCAACGGTTGTCCCGTACGTTGGGCAGCTTTTCCTCGTTCGCGGCCGGATTCAGCTACATCTCGATCCTCACCGGGATGTTCCAGCTGTTCGGCTTCGGGTACGGGTTCGGCGGCCCTGGGCTGTTCTGGACCTGGCTTTTCGTGCTGGCTGGCCAGTTCGCGGTAGCGCTGTGCTTCGCCGAGCTTGGCGCGAGGTTCCCGATCGCCGGTTCGGTCTACCAGTGGTCGAAACAGCTCGCCGGCCGGGCCGGCGCGTGGATGGCCGGCTGGGCGATGCTGGTCGGATCGATCGTGACGGTCGCGGCGGTTTCCATCGCACTGCAGATCGTGCTGCCGCCGATCTGGTCCGGTTTCCAGGTTTTCACCGACAACACCGTCAACGCGGTGTTTCTCGGCTGCTGCCTGTTGATTGTCACCACGATCATCAACATCCTCGGCGTGAAAGTGATCTCGAGGGTCAACAACATCGGGGTCTTCGTCGAACTGGTCGGCGCGGTCGCCATCATCGTGCTGTTGCTGTTCTCTGCCCGCCGCGGCCCGGATGTCGTGCTGCACACCCAAAACGCTGGTCAGGGGCTCCCCGGCTACGGTGTTTTCGGCTATGGGGCGGCACTTGTCGTCGCGGTCATCATGCCGGCGTACGTGATGTTCGGCTTCGACACCGCGTCCTCCTTGGCTGAGGAGACCAAAGAACCCCGCCGCCGGGTGCCGCGGGCGATCCTCAACGCGCTTGCCGCGGCCGGGATAGCCGGCGCGCTGCTGCTGCTTTTCGCGCTGATGGCCTCCCCCACCCTGGATCTGGCCGCGCTGCAAAAGGGCGGGCTGCCGCTGGTGCTGGAATCGGCGCTCGGCCCGACCGTCGCCAAGCTGCTGCTGGTAGACGTGGCCATCGCGATTTCGGTGTGTACGCTCGCGATCCACACCGCGAGCATCCGGATCATCTTCTCCATGGCGCGAGACAACAACCTGCCGTTCTCAGCGGGGCTGGCGCACGTTTCCGCACACCGACGGTCGCCGGTCGTGCCGGCGATCGTGGTCGGCGTGGTCGCGGCGCTGATCCTGCTGGTGAACATCGGCACTCCGCAGATCTTCACGCTGGTCACCAGCGTCTCGATCGTCATCGTCTATGTCGCCTACCTGCTGGTAACCGTGCCATTGCTCAGAAAACGGCTCCGTGGTTGGCCGCCGGACGGCCCGGCAAGCGGGCTTTTCGGCCTCGGCAGGTTCGGGCTGGCGATCAACATCGTCGCGGTCTGCTATGGCGCCTTCATGGCGGTCAACCTGGTTTGGCCGCGAGAAGCCATTTATGGCGCCGGTGGGTACGCCTGGGGTGGCTTGATCTTCGTCGTCGTCGTGCTCGGCGTGGGCGCCATCTACTACTTCACCGTCCAACGCCGCCGCACTTTCACCGTACTGACCGAACATCGCGCTGTCGCCGGCGCGTTGCCCATCGCTGCCGAAGACTAGAACCGAAGGAGTTCGCGCGTGCCGCAGGACCAGTCCTTTCCGTCCGCTGCCCGGATCGTCATCATCGGCGGCGGGGTCGGGGGCGCGAGCGTCGCGTACCACCTCGCCCAGCTCGGCGAGCGCGATGTGGTGGTGGTCGATCGCGACGAGCTGACCAGCGGGTCGACTTTCCATTCGGCCGGGCTGATAGGGCAGTTACGGGCGGATCCGACGCTGACCCGGATGAACATGTATTCGGTGGAGCTGTACCGGAAACTGCAGCAGTCCGAGCAGCCGCCGGGTTTCGTGGAATGCGGCGGTATCAAGCTCGCGTCCACCCCGGAACGGCTGGAGGAGATCCGCCGGCAGATCGGGTGGGCCCGGACTTTTGACTTGCCGCTCACTGAGATCTCCGCGCGGGAGGCCCAGGAGCTGTTCCCGTTGATGAACACCAGCGGGGTGGTGGGCGCCGCCTACCTGCCGACCGACGGGTACATCGACCCCTCCCAGCTGACTTACTCGCTGATGGCCGGCGCCCGGGCGGGTGGCGTTCAGGTGCACACGCACACCCGGGTTCTGGGCATTGACACCGAAAAACAGCGGGTCTGCCGAGTGCGTACGGACCGCGGCGACATCGAGACCGAGATCGTGGTCGACTGCGGCGGAATGTTCGCCGCCGAGATCGCCCGAATGGTCGGCGTCCGGGTGCCGATCGTGCCGATGTCCCACCAGTATCTCGTGACCGAAGGTTTTCGTGAACGTACCGGCAAACCGCTGCCCACCCTGCGCGATCCGGATCTGCTGATCTATTTCCGTGCGGAAGTCGACGGGCTGATCATGGGTGGGTACGAGCGCGACGCCCGGCCGTTCGCGTTGGACCCGTCCACATTGGACGCCGTGCCGGCCGACTTCAACGGCAAGCTGCTGACCGAGGACTGGCCGCGGTTCGAGGAAATCATGGAGAACGCGCAGACCCGGCTGCCCAGCGTCGGAGACGTGGGGATCCGCAAGCTGCTCAACGGGCCGGAGGCCTTCACCCCCGACAACGAGTTCTGCCTGGGCCAGACCGCGGTCGGTGGGTTCTTCGTGGCCGCCGGCTTCTGCGCGCACGGCATCGCCGGCGCCGGCGGCATCGGCCGGGTGATGGCCGAATGGATCGTCGAGGGCGAGCCGTCGTACGACGTGTGGCACATGGACATTCGCCGGTTCGGCCGGCATTACGAGTCACCGTCATACACTTTGGCTCGTACGCTAGAAAACTACGAAACCTACTACGACATCCGGTATCCGAACCACGAGCGCTCCGCGGGCCGGCCGCTGCGCACCTCGCCGGCCTATTCCTGGCACGTCGAGAAAGACGCGTTCTTCGGCGAGAAATCGGGCTGGGAGCGGGTGAACTACTACAACTCGAACGCGGCACAGGGCGACGAGACGCTGCGCCCGCGGGGCTGGGCCGGCCAGCACTGGTCGCCGGCCATTGGCGCCGAACACCTCGGCACCCGCCGAGCCGCCGGGCTCTTCGACGAGTCGTCGTTCTCGAAAATTCAGGTCACCGGGTCCGGTGCGGCTGAATTGATGGAATGGGTCTGCGACAACCGGGTCGCCCGCGAGATCGGCGCGGTGACGTACACGCAGGCGCTCAACAAACGCGGTGGCATCGAATGCGACTTCACCGTGACCCGAGTCGCCGAGCAGGAGTTCCTGGTCGTCACCGGCACCGCCTTCGGCACTCACGACGCGGCCTGGATCCGCCGGCAGGCGCAGCGGGATCCATCCGTACGGGTCACCGACGTGACCGGCCAGTGGGCCTGTTTCGCCTTGTGGGGGCCCCAAGCGCGAGACATCCTGAGCAGCCTTACGCCGGCCGACCTGGATGCTTTTCCTTTCATGACCATGCAGGAAATCCCGGTCGGGTCGGTGCCGGTACGAGCGTTGCGCGTCACTTTCGTTGGCGAGCTGGGTTGGGAGCTTTACTGTCCCAGCGAGTACGGCGCCACGCTCTGGCGGACGCTGTGGGCGGCCGGCCAGGAACACGGCCTGGTAGCCGGCGGCTATCGGGCGATTGACAGTATGCGGCTGGAAAAGGGCTACCGGGTGTGGGGCGCGGACATCGGACCGGCCCGCAACCCGTACGAGGCCGGCCTTGGTTTCTGCGTCAAGCTGGACAAACCCGGTGGCTTCCTGGGCAGGGACGCGATCGCTGAGGTGCGTGACCAGCGCATCAACTCTCCCCTGCAGGGCGAGCGGCTGCGCTGCCTGACGCTGGCGGACAAACGCGCGGTCGCCCTGGGCAACGAACCGGTCAGCATTGGCGACGCCGTCGTTGGCCGCATCACGTCCGGTGGTTTCGGCTACACAGTGGGGAAATCGATCGCGTACGCGTATTTGCCGACCGATCTTTCCAAGCCTGGCACGCCGGTCACCGTGGAGATTTTCGGTGAGGCGGTGGCCGGCGAGGTGGTCGCGGAGCCACTTTTCGACCCGCACGGCGAACGTATCCGGGCCTGACGTGTCAAAACCGACGGACGCGGCGACCACCATCGTCGGTGCCGGCGCGGTGGGATGCGCGGTGGCCTTGCACCTCGCCCGCGCCGGCTGGAAAGACGTGCAGGTGATCGAGTCCCACGATGTCGCCGAGGCGACCACTGGGCAGGCCGCCGGGTTGGTCGGCCAGGTGAGGTCCACTGTGGACCGGACCCGGTTGGCGATGGCTTCTGTCAACTTGTTTTCCCGGTTGGAGAAGGAGACTGGTTATCCACCGGATTGGCGGCAGACCGGCAGCATCCGGATCGCCTTGACCGCCGACCGGGCCGCCGAGTTCGAGCGGATGGCGGCGATCGCGCGGTCGGCCGGGCTGGAAACGGAATTCCTGTCCAACGCCCAGGTCACCGACCGGTTTCCCTTGCTGGACACCACCGCCATCCGCGCGGCACTGTGGTGTCCAACCGATGGCTATCTCCAGCCACACAGTTTGACCACCGCGTACGCAAGAGCCGCCCGCGATCTCGGCGTCACGTTCTGTCCACACACGACAGTGACCGGTGTAGACGTACGAGACGGGGTCGTCGAAGGATTGCGTACGAGCGCGGGCGACATTCGGACCGACCTGGTGATCAACGCGGCCGGGCCATGGGCCGCCGGACTCGCCGCCATGATCGGCGTCGACCTGCCGATTATCCCAGTCCGGCACGAATACTTCGTCAGTACGCCGACACCCGGTTGGTCGCCGGACCTGCCGGTCCTGCGGATTCCGGACCTTCACTTGTACGTAAGAGCCGAGTTGCGGTCAGTTTTGTGTGGTGGGTGGGAAGCGCGGGCGCTCAGCCGTGACCCGCGACGAGATCCGGTCGTCCCGATCGAGCCCGACTGGGACGTGTTGACCGGCTTCGCCACCGACCTCGAGACGGTCGTGCCGGGCGCTTCGCAGCTCAGGGTGGCCGAGGTTTTCCGCGGCTGGCCAGCGTTCGCGCCGGACGGCCGCTTCGTCGTCGGCCCGGTGCCGGGCGTACGAGGCTTCGTGATGGCGGCCGCCTGCAACGCCCACGGCGTCTCCGGATCGGCGGGTTTAGCGGAATACGTCATGGAAAGCATGCGGCCAGACCCGTCACCGTACGTGCAATCCCTTAGCCCGGCCCGATTCCTGCCCAACACCTTCGACTGGACCGATGCGCAGACCAAGGCACGCGCGGTCTACGAGAATTACTACGCCTTGACTTCATGAACTTGACGTTTTGGTAGTCATCAATCGGCGACTACCACCTTGTCGAGTTCGAGAAGGGGTTAGGTCCTTGCCCGCCGGTTTGTATAGTCCTCTACCGAGGCGGGTGGCGGTAGCGATGCTCAGTTTGGGAAGCGTAGTTCCTTGATATCGGCGAGATTGATGTGGTGTCGTGCGTATACCTTGACGGTGTTTTCGCCGGTGAGTTGTTCCTCGCCGATTGCCAGCTTGCGGGCAGTAGCAATGACTTCTTCGGGTGAGGTGCTCTCGATTTCGAGGTATGGCGGGATGAGTGGCCATTGGTCGATTTCGAGTTGGGCGTGGCCGAAGGCGAAGCTTGTGCGGCGGTTTTCTTGATACGACTTGGCGTTGAATCCGAGCTTCTCCAGCAGGAGGTTCGTGGTGGCGAAGTCGTTGACCACGATTTCGGTTTCATCGGTGCCGTCGATGTTGTCGTTGCGGATTTCTTTGACTGTGAGCGTTGTCTGGTTTCCGTTGTCACGTAGGCGGATCCATCGGGTGGCGTCGGTGGGATCGATGTCGTAGACGTAGCGTCGCATGGTGGTGATGGCTCGCGTCAGGGTTCCGCCGGCAACCAGGATGCGCGCGGTCATCTCGTCTGGGTCGATGTCGAGGACCTTGGCTTCGAACTCGGTGGCCATGCACTGTCTCCCGGGTGTGGTGAGTGTCTGGTCCATGAGGTGTATTCGTCTTGTCGCAGGGTCATGATCTCATCGCGCAGGCTGCTGGTCGCGAACTGTTCGACGCGCATGCAGAGGTCCATCCGCTGGATACAGACGCCCACTTGGAATCCGCCGGCGCGGTCTCGGTAGAGCCGGACACCGTAGTAGCCCTCCTGACAGTCGGTCGGGTTGTTGAATCGGCATCCGGTGCATGTCTGCGGCAGCCGTACGGATCGGATTCGCTTCACCCAGATCGCCCTGCCGGTTGGCAGCCGGTATCGCGTGCGCCACCCCGACGCGCCCGCGGTGACGTAATGCGCTTCGGGTTCTGCATGCACCTGGTCAAGGACCGCGTCGATGGCCTGCAAAGATTTGGTGCCGGCGTCCAGGGAGTTCAGCAGCCGCACGGAGAGCCGTTCGGAGTAGTCGCACAGCAGCCTCAGTACGCGCGGGATATGGGTGGAGTCCGGTACGACGATGTTGGCTCGGGCGTCGATGCCCGCGCTGAGTGCTGTCTCGATGGAGCGGCGGAGCGCGTGGATCTTGCGTTCGGCACGGGTGGCGTCACGGTATCGATCGTCCTGGACCTGCGCCAACTCCACTGCGGTGGTGCCGAAGATCGAGAAGTTCACCCGTTTCAGGCCCGCCGCCGCACACGCCGGCAGCACTCGGGCCCCGTTCTCGCCGTTGGAGGTCATCGCCACCCCGAAGCCGACCTCGCGAGCGACCGTGATGACCTGGTCCAAGCCGGGATGCAGCGTGGGTTCCCCGCCGGTGAGATGAAGCTCGCGAAGGTCCAACCTGTCACGCAGCACCCCCAGAGCGGTCGCGAACTCCCGCGTCGGCCCGACCGTCGCTGGCAGGAAACGCGCCCCGTTGGACCCGAGATAGATCGACCGCCGGCCCGACCTGCCACCGTCAGTAAAGGCGCCGGTGCGGTTGCCGAGATTGTCGGCGACCACCGGTGTTCCCTCGTTGTGGCAGAACGTGCACGTCAAGCCGCATGCGTCGATCACCTTGACACGAAGTGTGCGGTCCACGTCGACATGTACGGGTAAGTCGTCCACAGGTTCACCATCCCTAGCGATGACCGCACGCAAGCCTGGAGAACCGACTCACGTCAGATGCAATAGATGTAGCTCTATTGCATCATCATGGATAAGTGAAGTCAATAGAGCTAGCTGTATATGCTGGTCGGCGTGGCACACATGGGTTACAGGTATCGTTATCTGGTTAAATGAGTTGGGTAGATAAGGGGATGCAGTGGCCACGGGCTACCGGGAGCTCGCGCAGACGTTGCGCGGCAGGATTCTCAACGGCGAATACGAGCCAGGAGCGACGCTGCCCAAGCAGGAGGAGTTGGCGTTGAGGTTCGGCGTCAACATCGGCACGGTACGCAAGGCCGTCGGGCTGCTGGAGGCTGAAGGTCTAGTGACGCCCGTCCGGCGCCGAGGCACTGTCGTACGCGATCGGCCGCCAATGCGCAGGCTTGGCGTTGAACGCTACGCCAAACACAAGTGGAAGTTCGGCGACGTTGTTGCTTTCGCCGCTGATCGCGAGGCGTCCGGGCGCACCTGGCGACCAACTGACCAGACCCAGACTGTCCACCAGGTCGAAGCCGACGCCGAGGTGGCCGCCGCGTTCGCGATCCCGCCGGGCTCCCCGGTGTACGAGCGAGCGCGACTCATCCTCGACGACGGATCACCCACCCACACGCTCACCAGCTACTACCTTCCCGCACACGTCGAAGGAACACCACTGGTGAACCCGACACCAGGACCAGCGGGACGCGGCGGCGGCTTCGCAGTGCTCACATTGCAGGGGCTAGAACCACACCACATCACCGAAAGCCTGCACGCGCGCATGCCAGTTCCCAGCGAGGGCGAACAACTCAAACTCCCCGCAGGGGAACCGGTGGTCGTCCTGGAACGACGCACGTACACCATCGACGATCAGATCATCGAATTCGCCCGCGGAATCCACGCGGCCAGCCGATTCTCCTGGACGTACAACTTTCAACTCCCCGACTGACCGCCGCGAGGACATCCATCGCCATGCCAGCACCCGAGCTGACCGCCGAGCAGTACGCCGACGTGGAAACCCTGTGGGACTACCACCAACTCGGCCACCAGCTGCGACCCGCCGACATCGCCATCGGACTGGGCAGCCATGACCTCGGCGTCGCCACCCACACCGCGCAACTGTTCGACCAGGGACTGTTCCCGCGGATCGTCTTCACCGGCGCCAACGCCCCGACAACCATCGAACGATTCCCGCGCGGCGAAGCCGTCCACTACCGCGAACACGCACTGGAACTCGGCGTACCCGACAACGCCATCCTCATCGAAACCAAAGCCCGCAACACCGGCGAGAACTTCACCCTAACCCGTGCTCTGCTGAAACAACTGGATATCCAGGTCCGCTCGGCGATCGTGGTCAGCCGGCCCTACCAACAACGCCGCGCCTACGCCACTGCGAAAAGACAATGGTCCGGGCTGGACATCATCTGCTCATCCGAGAAAATGCCGCTCACCGACTACATCGCGGCCATCGGGGACACCAAACGCGTCATCGACATGCTCGTCGGCGACACCCAACGCATCACCGTCCACGCCCATCAAGGATTCGCAGTCGCCCAGGACATTCCCGAGCACGTCCAAGCGGCTTACGAGCGCCTTCGCGACGCCGGCTTCACCAGCCGAATCCTGCCCTAGCCCAGGTGTTTCGTGCCGACTGCGGGCCACCGGCGTGTAATGCACGGGATTGCCTGTCCTGTAAGGGAAACTGAGCTTGTCGAGGTTCTTCAGCGCCGGCACATCCAGGTCTTCAGCGCCTTCCCTGGCCGTCACCCTGACTTCGGGGGCTCGGCACTCCCTTTACCCACCCCAAAGGGCTTTCGACACTGGGCTTCGACCAGACCCGTTTCCAGACCCAGCCACCAGTCTGCTATCGGGCCACCTGGCAGCTACCCGGACCGGACTCACACCGGCAAGCGACGACGAGCCGACAACCACAGATCACCTACACACGACAACCGCCAGCCTGCTGGTCGCACGAAAGAGGGAGGTTAGGCGCCGAAGATGTCCTCCACCGCGCGGCGGGCGCGGCGGGTGGTGCGGAGGTAGGAGTCGACGAAGGACTGAGGATCGTCGGTTTCCCGGTCGACGACCCACGCCACGCCGGCCAGATCGGGCCCATAGCGCGGAAGTTGGTCGGACGGGCGGCCGCGGACCAGCATCAGAGCGTTGCGTACGCGAGTGGCCAGCCGCCAGGCGGTGATCATGTCGGCGGCGCAGTGGTGCGCGATCAGGCCGGCTTCGGCGGCGGCCTGTAGAGCGTCCAATGTGGACGTTGAGCGCAGGTCGTGGACCGCGCGGGCATGCTGCATCTGGACGAGCTGGATGGTCCACTCGATGTCGCCCAGGCCACCCCGGCCGAGTTTGGTGTGGGTGGTCGGATCGGCGCCGCGGGGCAGCCGCTCGGCATTGACTCGGGCCTTCAGCCTGCGAATTTCGGTGACACCGGCCTGATCCAGGCCTCCGACCGGGTAACGCAAATCGTCGGCGATCCACAGCAGTCGCTCGCCGACTTCGGCATCGCCGGCGGCGACCCGGGCACGCAACAGCGCCTGCGCCTCCCAGACGCTGGACCAGCGGCGGTAATAGGCCTCGTACGACGCGAGGCTCCGCGACAACGGGCCCTGCCGGCCTTCCGGTCGCAAGCCCGCGTCGACGGTCAGCGGTGGATCGACCGAGCGGGCCGCGAGCAGCCGCTGCACCCGTTCCGCGACAGCGATCGCGGCGCGAGCCGCGTCCGCGTCGGCCACGCCCTCGTCCGGCTCGTGCACGAAAAGCACGTCGGCGTCGGACGAATATCCGATTTCCTGCCCGCCGAGGCGGCCGAGCGCGATGATCGCGATCCGGGCTGGCAACGGCTCACCGCGCTCGGCGGTCACGCCGCGGATCGCCGCCTGCAAGGTGGCCGCCAACACCGCGTCCGAAACGTCCGAGAGCGCCTGCCCGACTTCCCGGACATCGAGCAACCGCAACACATCCGCGCACGCGATCCGCAGCAGCTCACGGCGCCGGAGCGTACGCACCGCGGTCACCGCGGCCACCGGCTCGACCGACCGGGCGGCCGCACCGGTCATCGAGGTCAGCAATGTTTCGAAGCTGCGCGGCTTCAGCTCGTTGTCGTCGGCCAGCAGCTGCAGGGCCTCCGGGTCGCGGGACAGCAGATCCGCCACATACCGGCTGGCGCCGAGCAGTTGCGCGGTCCGCTGCGCCACCGGGCCGCTGTCCCGCAGCAGCCGCAGATACCACGGCGTACGGCCCAGCAACTCGGACACTTTCCGGTACGCGAGCAGACCGGCGTCCGGGTTCGGCGAGTCCGCGAAGGTGAAGAGCATCGCCGGCAGCAGGGTCCGCTGGATCGCGGCCGTCCGGCTGACGCCGGTGGTCAGCGCCTCGACGTGCCGCAACGCACCGGCTGGGTCAGTGAAACCGAGCACGCCGAGCCGGTCGCGGGCCGCCTCCGGGCTCAGCCTGTACGCGTCCGACGGCACCCGCGCGACCGCCTCCAGCAACGGCCGGTAGAACAGTTTTTCGTGCAGTTGGCGGACCAGCCTGGCCACCTGCGCCCACTGCGCGAGGAAGGCCTCAACCGGTCCCTTCTCGGCCGAGCCCATGATGCCCAGCGACCGGGCCAGCCAGCGCACGCCATCGTCGTCGTCCGGGATCCGGTGGGTACGCCGAAGCCGCTGCAACTGCAGCCGGTGCTCGACGGTCCGGAGGAACCTGTAGGCCTCCCCCATCGCGGTCCCGTCGGCCAGCCCGACATAGCCGCCCGCACGCAGCTTGGCCAGCGCTTCCAACGTGTTGCCACTGCGGATTTCCGGGTCCGTACGACCGTGCACCAGCTGCAGCAACTGAACGGCGAACTCAATGTCCCGCAACCCGCCGGGGCCGAGCTTGATCTCCTTGGCGGCCTCCGCGCTGGGCAGGTGATCGACGACCCGGCGGCGCATCGCCCGCACGTCCGCGACCACCCCGTCCGCATCCGCCGCCTTCCAGACCAGCGGCGACACGATGCCCAGCCACTCGCCGCCCAGCGCCAGGTCACCGGCCGCCGGCCGGGCCTTCAGCAGCGCCTGGAACTCCCACGTGCGGGCCCATTTCTGGTAATAGGCCTGGTGGCTCGCGAGCGTACGCACCAGCGGGCCGTCCTTGCCCTCTGGCCGCAGCGCCGCGTCCACCGGCCAGGCGGCCTGCTGGCAGATCCGCATCATGCTGCTGGCCAGCGTGGTCGCGGTCCGCAGCGCGCCCTCGCAGTCGCCGTCCGGATCGGCTGGCTCGGCAACGAAAAGCACGTCGACGTCACTGACGTAGTTGAGCTCGAGGCCGCCGCATTTGCCCATCGCCACCACCGCCAGCCGGGCCGGCGGCCGACCGGCCGGCAGGGTGGCGGCGGCAACCGACAAGGCGGCCTGCAACAACGCGTCGGCGAGGTCCGCGAGCTCCGCCGACACCTCGTCCATGCTGGAGGCGCCGGTGATGTCCCGAGCGGCCAGACAGAGCAGCCGGCGCTGGTATTCGTTGCGCAGAGCCAGCACCGCGGCCGGCCCGATCACAGTGGCATGCGCACCACTCGTACCGGTGGTCGGTCCGTCGGCGATCTTCGCGCCCACCGCCCCGAGCAGACCGGCAACGAGCTCGCCAGTGGCTGGGCGGTGTGCGTACGCGCCGGGGTCGGTCAGCTCGTGCCAGAGCTGCGGGCGGGCCGCGATCAGGTCACCGAAGGCCGAAGACGCCCCCAGCACACCCAACAGCCGGCGGCGCAATCCCGCGCCCTCGCGAAGCGCCGGCAGCACGGCCGGATCCTCGGTGGCGAGCCGGTGCAACGACAGCAGCGCGAGGTCCGGATCGCCGACCCCGCCGAGCGCGACGAGGATCTCCTCAGCCGGGCTGTCCACGACGGCGCCGGCCTCCCACAAACCCAACGGCACACCGGTCAGGAGGTCGGCAGCTCGGTCCGTACGCAACAGCCCATATCTGGCAAGTCGCGCCGCTCCACCTCCGCGCACCGCGGTCGCCTAGTGGTCCGCGCCGAGAATCGGCAGGCCGGGCCGGCCGGCCGTCAGCTCGCCGCGGACCACCGCGGCGAACCGCTCGGCGAACGGCTGCCACGCCTCCTGCACGTCATCGAGCACGCTGACGAACCGTTCCAGCAACTCGTCCGGCTCCCAGCCAATCGCGGCAACCCGCTCGGCGTCTTCGGCGATCCAGCCGGCCAGCATCTCCTTGTCGCATTCGATATGAAACTGCAGCCCCCACACCCGGTCACCGACTCGGAAAGCCTCGTGCGGGCAGCGCGGCGAGGCGGCCAGCAGCACCGCGTCCGGCGGGAGCAGCACCACTTCGTCGGTGTGGAACTGCAGCACGTCCGGGGCCAGCGGCATCGGACCGAACAGCGGGTCGCTCTCAGCCCGGTCGCGCTTGCCGACCAGCCGCGGCCCAATGTCGCCGCCGTTCTCGGCGCGGGCCACCCGGCCGCCAAACGCGCGCGCGACCAGCTGGCCGCCCAGACACACTCCCAGCACTGGCCGACGGTCCTGCCGGGCCGTCCGCATCAGCGCCGACAGCTCCGGGAACCACTGCGTTTTCGTGGCCGGATCAGGGGTCGCGAAGGCGTCCTGCGCGCCACCGAGCACCAGCATCCCGCTGTGTGCGGCCAGATCCGCGGGCAGCGGATCGCCGGCGTGCGGGCGTACGAGATCGAGCTCCAGCCCGGCGCCGGTCAACCAGTCACCGAGCCGGCCGGGGCCGTCGCTCGGGTCGTTCTCCACCACCAGCAGCGGGCTCGTCGTCACGCATCCAACCCTACTTCCCGCGCCGAGGTCAGAACCGGCCACCGCCAGATCGCCAGAGCAGCCAGCGCCGCACTCGGTTGACGATGGCCAGGAACGACAGGGCGAAGACGCCGAGCACGGCCGCTCCGCCGAGACAGACCTCGTGCAGGTCGTCGGCGGCGAAGTTCAGCTCTCCGACGAACAGGTGGGTCCCGTAGTAGGTGCCAAGGAACAATCTGGTCACGTAGTAGCCGCCGATGAAGAAACCCACCACCATCGCGAGGGAGAAAAACGCCCAGAGGGCCCCGCCGCGAGTGGTCCGCCGGTTGGCTGCCGCGCCCCGGTTGTTGGCCTGTGCCATCACCTGGCTGAACGGCATCATGCCTGGCTGCGGTGGCGGGTTCGGCTGGAAGCCGCCCGGCGGCTGCGCATAGCCGGCGGACGGGTCGGCCGGATACGGCTGTGCCCCGAAAGCCGGGTAGTTCGGGTCCTGCTCAGGAAAGTTCGGCTGCGACATCTGGCATCCAAGGAGTGAGGGAAACCCGCAACGGTTTGACGGTCATCGCATCTGCTGCCGGTATCGGCGCAGCGTGTCCCGGACGTGGAAAAAGCCGAACACGGCCATGCCGCTGAAACCGAGCACCATCGAGCCGATAGGTCCGTACTGAAGCACCGCTTCCGGGCCCAAGTTCTGCTGCTTCGCCCACCAGGCCCCGCCGAGATAGCCTGCTGCGAAGCACGCAAGGACCGTGACCAGGCTGAACACCACCCAGAGCGCGTATTTGACGCCGCGCGGCTTAGCGGGAACGTACGGAATGATCTGGCCGGACGCCCCAAGGATGTCCGGCTGTGAGAAGCCGCCTGGCTGGTGGAAACCGGCCGGCGGCTGCGCGAACCCGGCCGGCTGTCCATGCTGCTGATACTGCGTGCCCGCGGGTGGGTAGCCGGGACCAGGTGGCGGAAAGTTTGGTTGCGACATCTGACATCCACGGGAGTTGGAGGGGCGGTCTGGCCACCGTAGTTGACCTTCCCGCCCACACCCATGACCAGCGCAAATCCCTGACCGGGAGGCCCGCGAAGCTGCCCGTACGGGAGTCGGTCAGCGGGTGAACCGCCGGATGGCCGCTCCCCCGAACCCGATGGCGAGCCCCAGCACCATAAGTATCGGAAGCCGCACCGCAGACCCGCCTCGAATGTCCCATGTCAGCCACACATACCCGCCGAACAGGACGAGCGTGATGGGCACCGACACCAGATAGAACACCACTCGCAAACGGGCCTTGGCCGGGCTGCCCGGCCGCACGCCCACCTGCATGAACTGCAACCACGGTGACAGCGGCCGCTGCCCGTACGGCCGCGGACCATAGCCCTGCCGCGAATAACCAGCCGGCGGCTGGCCGTAACCCTGCTGCCCGTACGGCGGAGGGCCATAACCTGGCTGCGGGTATCCGGGCGGCGGCTGCGGTTGGGCGTACGGCTGTGGGTAGCCCGGAGCCGGCTGACCGTCCGGCGGTGGCGCGGAGCCGTACTGCTGAGCTGGCGGGCCGTACTGCCGCGGCGCAGGGCCTGCCGGCGGTGGGTATGCCGGCGGCGGACGGTACGACTGGGCCGGCGGCGGTGGCAGCGGGACCGGTGGTGGCCCAGCCTGATCTGGCCAGTGCTGCTGTGACATGGAAATCCCCGTGGTTGACGCGCATCGCCGGCAACTGCCCGTGATGTTGCTGCCACGCTAGGGGGTCGAACGCGTAGACCGCAATGGGGTTCGTTGAACCCACCGGCCGCGAACGTCTAGAGCGAGGGCAGGTAGCGCATTCGCTCGTACGGGGTGACCTGGCTGCGGAAGTCTTCCCACTCGGCGCGCTTGTTCTTCAGGAAGAAGTCGAAAACGTGCTCGCCGAGCGTCTCGGCGATCAGCTCGCTGGTCTCCATCACCCGCAGCGCGTCGGACAGATTGTGCGGGAGGTCGGTGAAACCCATCGCCCGCCGCTCGGCCTCGGTCAGCGCCGACACGTCGTCCTCGGCGCCAGCTGGCAGCTCATAACCCTTTTCGATGCCGCGGAGGCCCGCGGCCAGCAGCACCGCGAAGGTCAGATACGGGTTGCAGGCGGAGTCAATCGAGCGGACCTCGACGCGGGCCGAGTTCGCTTTCCCGTACGCGGGCACCCTGACCAGCGCGGACCTGTTCAGGTGGCCCCAGCAGACGTACGCCGGCGACTCAGTGATGCGACCGTCCAGCGGAGCGCCGAAGAGGCGCTTGTACGAGTTGACCCACTGGTTAGTGACCGCGGTGAACTCCCGCGCGTGCACCAGCAGGCCGGCGATGAACTGGCGGCCGACCGTCGACAGCTTCATCCCGTCGGTCGGGTCGTGGAACGCGTTGTTTTCGCCGGTGAACAGCGAAAGATGGGTGTGCATGCCGGAGCCGGGCTGGTCCGAGAACGGCTTGGGCATGAAGGTCGCGTAGACGCCCTGCGACAGCGCGACCTCCTTCACCACATGCCGGAAGGTCATCACGTTGTCGGCGGTCGCGAGCGCGTCCGCATATCGCAGATCGATCTCCTGCTGGCCGGGCGCGACCTCGTGGTGGCTGAACTCCACCGAGATGCCGATCCGTTCCAGCGCCAACACGGCCTGCCGGCGAAAGTCGCGGGCGGCCGAGTGGGTGGTGTGGTCGAAATAGCCGCCGCTGTCCACCGGGATGGGCGGCGAGCCGTCCGCCGGCACCTCGTCCATCAGATAGAACTCGATCTCGGGGTGGGTGTAGAAGCTGAAACCCTTTTCCGAGGCCCGGTCCAGCGCGCGCCGGAGCACGTGCCGCGGGTCAGCCCAGGAAGGCGACCCGTCCGGCATCTTGATGTCGCAGAACATCCGCGCGCTCTCGCCGTGCAGCCCGCCCTCGAACGGGAAGACCTGGAAGCTGGACGGGTCTGGCATGGCGACCATGTCGGACTCGTACACCCGGGCGAAGCCCTCGATCGCGGACCCGTCGAAGCCGATGCCCTCCTCGAACGCGGACTCCAGCTCGGCCGGCGCCACCGACACCGACTTGAGGGTGCCGAGGATGTCGGTGAACCAGAGCCGGACGAACCGGATGTCGCGCTCTTCCAGGGTTCGCAACACGAACTCCTGCTGGCGGTCCACCATCTATCCCCCTGTCGACGCCGTCAACCGGCCCGCGGCTCACTCTGTCCCGTTCAGACAACTATCCAACAGGGCAGAGTGTGCCGCCGACGTGTTTCGGGCTCGTTACAGGGGCGGCCGACACGGCGTGTCTCACCGGCGAAAGCGGTTGCCCCCACGAATGATCCGCATGCCGATCCGAAACACCCAGAGGGCGATCAGCACCGGGAACAGGAAGATCAGGGCGATCGGGTTGTCCTGGCTGACCACTCGTACGACGACGGTGAGGATGACACCGAAGATGATCAGGACGATCGGCGCCACGTAGAACAGCCACGGCGGCAGCGACGAGACCCAGCCCATGAAGCCGGCCTGGCGCTGCGGCTGGTACGGAGACGGGCCGCCGAACGGCTGGGCGCCGTACTGCGGCTGGCCCTGGAACGGCTGCTGGCCGTAGCCCTGCGGCGCGGGCTGCTGGTAGCCCTGTTGTGGGGGCTGCTGGTAGCCCTGCTGGGGCTGGCCGTAGCCCTGCTGGGGCTGGCCATATCCGGGTTGGGGCTGGCCGTAGCCCTGCTGCGGCTGCTGACCGTACGCCTGCTGGGGGTCATAACTGGGCTGCTGTCCGTACGCCGGTGGCACCGGGGGTGCGTCCTGCGGTTGCTGTTGCCCGTACGGCTGGTCGGCTGGTGGGTAGCCAGGTTGACTCATGTTCTTCGCCTTCTTAGAAATGCCGCGGGTGGCCGGTGTCGAAATAGTGACATGCCCATGCCACCAAAGGCGGACCTTTTACCCCGTCATGACCAACCGCTGCCTGAACGGGCGGCCGTACGGACGAGCGTCACGTCGGCCACACCCGCGGTGCGGTTCGGCCGGCAACCTGGAGAATATGGCTATGCCCAAGCTGCGTGTGGCCCTGGCCCAGCTCGACCCGGTGGTCGGCGACATCGCCGGCAACGCGAACCTCGTCCTCGACGCGGCCCGGCGCGCGCACGCGGCCGGCGCCGGGATCGTCGCGGTCGGCGAGATGTTCCTGACCGGCTATCCCGCCGAGGACCTGCTCTACCGGGATTCCTTCGCGGACGCGAGCCGCGCCGAGCTGGCCCGGCTTGCCACCCGACTGCGGGCCGAAGGGCTCGGCGAGATCGCGGTCGTCACCGGCTACTACGACCTGGACGGGCCGCTGACCCGCGGCCCGGACGACGGCACCGGCGGCGGCCCCCGCAACGCCGCCGCACTGCTTTACGACGGCCAGGTCGTCACCAAGTATTTCAAGCACTACTTGCCAAACTACGGCGTCTTCGACGAAGACCGGTATTTCAACCGCGGTGACCGGCTGCCGATCATCCGGTTGGGGCTGCCGGACGGCGATGTCGACCTCGCGATCGTCATCTGCGAGGACATGTGGGCCACCGGTGGCCCGGTCACCGCCGCCGGCGAGGCCGGCGTCAACCTGGTGCTGAGCATCAACGCGTCGCCGTACGAGCAGACCAAGAGCGACGGCCGGCTGGAGCTCTGCCAGCGACGGGCCCGCGAGGCCGGTGCCCCGCTGGCGTACGTGAACATCCTCGGTGGGCAGGACGAGCTGGTCTTCGACGGTGACTCGCTGGTCGTGGACGCCCATGGCGAGCTGCTGGCGCGGGCCGCGCAGTTCGCCGAAGAGCTGCTCGTGGTCGATCTCGATCTCGAGCCGGCGAGGTCCACTGTGGATGGTGAGCTGGCCGCAATGGCCGTCGAGCGGCTCCGGCTGGAGCTGCCGGCCGTGCCGCCGATCACGTCGCCCGCGCTCGTACGGGTGGCTGAGCGACTGTCCGCCGACGGCGAGGTGTGGTCGGCGCTGGTGCTCGGACTTCAGGACTACATCAAGAAAAACGGCTTCCGCTCGGTGGTGTTGGGGCTGTCCGGCGGCATCGACTCCAGCATCGTGGCGGCGATCGCGGCCGACGCGATCGGGCCCGCGAACGTGGTCGGCGTCTCGATGCCGACCAAATACTCCTCGGACCATTCGCAAAGCGACGCGGCCGACCTGGCCAAGCGGATCGGGCTGGACTTTCGGATCGTGCCGATCGCCGGCTTCGTCGAGGCCATCAACGGCGAACTCGGTTTCACCGGCCTCGCCGAGGAGAACCTGCAGGCCAGGTTGCGCGGCGCGATCGTCCTGATGGGACTGTCCAATTCCGAAGGCCATCTCGTGCTGACCACTGGCAACAAGAGTGAGCTGGCGATGGGTTATTCCACCCTCTACGGCGATTCATGCGGCGGCTTCAACCCGATCAAGGACGTACTGAAGACAACGGTGTGGCGACTTTCCCGCTGGCGCAACGAAGAAGCCGTCCGCCGTGGCCAAACCCCGCCGATCCCGGAAAACGCGATCAGCAAACCGCCGTCCGCCGAGCTGCGGCCCGGCCAGCTGGACACCGATTCGCTGCCCCCGTACGAACAACTGGACGCGATCCTGTCCGGCTACGTCGACGGCGACCTGGGCCGCGCCGACCTGCTGGCGGCCGGCCACGACCCGGCGATCGTCGACCGGGTCGTACGCTCGGTCGACCTCGCCGAATACAAGCGCCGGCAGTCCGCCCCTGGGCCAAAAATCACCGGAAAGGCCTTCGGCCGCGACCGCCGCCTCCCGATGACCAACGGCTGGCGCGAACACGGCTGAATGCCTACGGGACCGCGGCCTTCGCCAGCGCAAACGTCGAGTTCGCCAGCTGGGCGTAAGGGATCTGGGTTTTCTCCAGGGGATCGACTTAGTGTCCTGCGCTCGCGCGAGTCAGCTCGCGGAGGGTGACAGCCACCGCTGGGCGCTGGTCGGAGCCGCGCCGGAAGGTGACGTGCACCTTTCGGAAGATCGGCGGGCGCAGCGCGACGAACCGGACACCCGGCGGATCGGTCGTACGACCGAGGTTCGGCAGCAGGGCGATGCCGAGGCCGGCGCTGGCGAGTGCTTCCTGGACCCTGAATTCGCGAGCCCGGTGGGCGATCAGCGGCTCGAAGCCGGCGGCCCGGCAGGCGCGCTGGACGAGCAGGCCGAAAGCGGTGCCCACCAGACCCGCGATCCACCTCTCGCCGGACAGGTCCGCGATGGCGATCGACTCCGCGGCGGCCAGTCGATGGCCGGCCGGCAACGCGACCACGACCGGGTCGTCGAGGAGGTGGACCGAGATCGTGCCGCCGTCGGACAGCGGCGTCAGCAGGTCGTACTCGTACGTGACCAGAATGTCGAGCGCTCCGGAACGCAGCAGCCGCAGGCCGTCCGCCGGGTCCGTCTCCAGGATGCCGAGGCTGACCGCCGGGAACCGCTTCGCGATCACCTGACCGGCCGGCACGACCAGCGCGGTAGCGGCGGACGGGAAGGCGCCGACCCGGACCTCGCCCTCGACCGTCGTACGCGCCGCGTGCAGCTCCGCGGCGGCCGCGTCGAGGTCGTCGACGATTCGTTGGCCGCGCTCCACCAATGCCCGTGCCGCCGGCGTCAGCAACACCCGGCGGCCGTCGCGTTCCAGCAGCTGGACGCCGGTCTCCCGTTCCAGGGCTGACAGCTGCTGCGACACCGCCGACGGCGTGAAGCCCAGAACCCGGGCGGTGGCCGCGATGGTGCCGCAACGGCTGAGCTCGCACAGCACGCGCACCCGTCGCAGATCCAACATCGTTAGCAGATCTTACGCCGGGGCACGCCGAGTTTCACTGGACGTACCGAAGAGGCCGCGGTGATGCTGGTCGGATGCTGCTCGATTTCTTGGTGTCCGGCAAAAACCGGGCCAGACTGGCCATCCTTCCGACCCCGATGCACCCGCTCAAGCGATTGTCCGGACGGCTCGGCGGCCCGGAGCTCTGGATCAAACGGGACGACCTGACCGGCCTCGCCGGCGGCGGCAACAAGACCCGCAAGCTGGAGTTCCTGGTCGGCGACGCGATCGCGCAGGGCGCCGACACGCTGGTGACGGTCGGCGCCATCCAGTCCAACCACACCCGGCAGACCGCCGCGGCCGCCGCCCGGACCGGGCTGCACTGCGCGCTGCTGCACAACGGCTGGACAGCGGAGCCGGGCAAGGCCTATCGGGCGGCCGGGAACCCGCTGCTCAGCGAACTGCTCGGCGCTGAGCTCTACCTCGACGAAACCGTCCGGGGCCTCGGTGAGCACGGGCAGCTCGAGGCGCTCGCCGATCATCTGCGCGCGCAGGGCCGCCGGCCGTACGTCATTCCCCGGGGCGGCTCGGATCACCCGCTCGGCGGCCTCGGCTATGTGCTCTGCGCCTCCGAGATCGCCATTCAAAGCGCCGAGTGGGGAGTGGAGTTCGACACCGTGCTGCACTGCACGGGAAGCAGTGGCACGCAGGCAGGCCTGCTCGCCGGGTTTGCCGCGCTGGACGCCGACACGCGGGTCATCGGCGTCTCCGATGACGGCCACCAGACGCGCAAGCGCGAACGCGTCCTACGGCTGGCCAACGCGACCCTCGCCGAACTCGGCCTGCCAAACAGGATTGGTCCGGAGCGGGTCGAGATCGTGGTCGCGGACGAATCGCCATACGGCGTGGCCAGCGACGCCGTCCTCGCCGCCGTCCGACTCTTCGCCACCACCGAAGGCCTGGTCGCCGACCCGGTCTACGAGGGTCGTACGATCCGCGGCCTGATCGACCTGGCCGCCGGCCCGACGCTCGGCCGGCGCGTCCTTGTCCTGCACCTGGGCGGCTCGCCCGCCATCCACGGTTACGCCGACCAGCTTTGGCGCGACGGGCTGCAGCCGCTCCCGCCAACCGCTAGTCCCACGTGACCAGGGACGGCGACAGGTCCACGCATCGGCATGGACGGGCGCCGGGCATCCTCGGATTCGGTTACCGCCAGCCGCACACCCGGGAGCCGTGCGAACAGTGATCGCCAGCGACTTCGCCCACCAGCTGGCAGATCACCGGGATGGGCAGCGGAAAGGCGACGTTCTGCACCAGTCCAACGACGAAGTCACGCCTACGGCTGGTCGGCGAGCCGCCCGAGCAGCGCACGCGGCACCACCGTCACCGGATATGGCCGGTCCGTTGAAAACGTCTCATCCCCGCTGATCTTGGCCACCAATTCGTACGCACCTTCGCTGGTCAGCTTGAAAACTGTCAGCTCGATGGGGGTCGGATTGACCACCCAGTAGGAGGTCACGCCCATCCGGGCATATGCCGCCTTCTTTGTGTTCAGGTCGTTCAGAGCTGTGCTCGGCGACAGCACCTCGACCGCCAGCAGCGGTGCCACTGGCAAGTTCTTCTCGGTGAAGTCGTCAAAACGACCGACCAGCACGTCAGGCTGCAACTCGGTCGAATACGACGGCTGGACCGCGAAAGGCCCGACCACCACGTCGCACTCCGGCGGGCAGGCCGCTTCCAGGAGGCCGTACAGCTTGCCGATGATCTTCTGATGCCGCCTGCCTGGCGCGGGGCTCACCATGAGCATCCCGTCAATGAGCTCGTACCGATGACCATCAGCCGGCATTGCCTCCAAGTCACGCACCGCGAAAGGGCGTCCCGAGGTCGAGCCGGTGAAAGCCTCTTGTGTCATGACCACCATCGTGCCCTCCTTCCCTGTCAAGAGGAAGTCGACCAGCCCGGTGCGACAGAAACGCGCCGCACCTTCCAGCGAGCAGGACTCACAGCCGTTCCCCTCTTCTGCGACCCAGGCGGGGCCGCTAGAGTCTGTTCACATAGCGAATTTCTGTTCGCCATGCGAACATCGACATGCTGGGAGACTCGATGAGCGCTACCGAAACGACCACCAGACGAGGATGGGTGCTGCCGCTGTGTTGGACGGCGGTGTTGCTCGACGGGTTCGACCTGGTGGTGCTCGGCACGGTGCTGCCGGTGCTGCTGGCCGGCCATATCTGGGGCCTCACGCCAGCGACCGCGACACTGATCTCGACGGTGGGGCTGGTCGGGATGACGTTTGGCGCGATGCTGATCGGTACGGTCACCGATCTGATCGGGCGGCGTCGCGCGGTGATCATTTCGGTGATCACCTTCTCGACTTTTACGCTGCTGTGCGCTTTCGCGCCGTCGGCACCGATCTTCGGACTGTTGCGGCTGCTCGCCGGGATCGGCCTTGGCGGCTGCCTGCCCACCGCTATCACGCTGACTTCTGAGCATTACGCGCGTACCGGCAAGGCAAGCACCGCAACGACGGTGATCATGACCGGCTATCACGTCGGCGCGATGGCGACGGCACTGCTGGGCATCCTGTTCATCAAGACGCTCGGCTGGCAGGCGCTCTTCGTTTTCGGCGCCCTGCCCTGCCTTGTGCTGGTGCCGCTGATGATCCGCTACCTGCCTGACTCGCCGGTCACGGCCGAGGCGAAGCCGACCCTGCGAGCCGCGATCGCCACACTGTTCTCCGGCAAGCTGGTCTGGCGGACGATCGCGTTCTGGGTCACGTCCTTCCTGGGCCTGATTTTGGTGTACGGGCTGAATACCTGGCTGCCGGAAATCATGCGTCAGGCCGGCTACGAACTCGGCGCCGCGCTGGGTCTGCTGCTGACCCTCAACTTCGGTGGCGTCATCGGGCTTCTGGTTGCCGGCTATGTCGCCGACCGGATCGGCATCAGCCGCTCGACCATCAGTTGGTTCGCCGTCGGCGCGGTTTTCCTCGCGCTGCTGAGCGTCAACATCCCGGCGGTCGGCCTCTACATCGCGGTTTTCCTCGCCGGCGGCTTCGTGTTCAGCGCGCAGGTCCTGGTTTACGCGTACGTCACCCGTACCTATCCCTCGCACGCCCGCGCGACCGGTCTCGGCTGGACCGCCGGCGTCGGCCGGATCGGCGCGATCTGTGGTCCGCTGATCGGCGGCGCGCTGCTCACCGCGGGCATCGCCTATCCGTGGGGTTTCTACATCTTCGCCGCGATCGCGCTGTTCGCGGCGATCGCCGTGTCGACCGTAGGCGGCACAACTGTCAAGGAACCGGTCCGTCAATAGGTGACGGCCGCGCGAGTTCCCGGGTCAGTCGGCCAACTGGCCGAGCAACGCGCGTGGCACCACCGTCACCGGATATGGCTTGTCCGCCTGGAAAATCTCATCCCCACTGACCTTGGCCAGCAACTCGTACGCACCTTCGCTGGTCAGCTCGAAAACGGTCAGCGTCACCGAGACCGGGTCGATGACCCAATAGGAGGCGACGCCCATTCGCGCATACGCGGCCTTCTTGTAGTTGAGATCGTTCAGTGCCGTGCTGGGCGACAGCACCTCGACCACCAGCAGCGGCGCCACTGGCAAATTCTTCTCGGTGAAGTCGTCAAAACGACCGACCAGCACATCAGGCTGCAACTCGGTCGAATCCGACGGCTGGACCGCGAAGGGCGCGGCCACCACCACGAACCCGTCCGGGCGCGCCGCCCGGAGGACGACAAACAGCTCACCGGCGACCGTTTGGTGCCGCCAACCCGGCGCGGGGCTCACGATGAGCGTCCCGTCGATGAGTTCGTACCGGTGGCCGTCATCCGGCATCGCCTCCAGGTCGCGCACCGTGAAGGCGCGGCCCGAGGTCAAGCCGGTGAAAGCTTCCGCAGTCATGACGCCCATGGTGCACTCCTTCCTCGCCGAGAGGAAGTCGACCAGCCGGCACTGACAGAAATGCGCCGCACCGCTTGCTGTGAAATGTTTCTCAGCGCGGCCGCGACGCCGGCGTGCCACGCTGGTCACTAACCCGGGGACGCGGGATATCCGCGCTTCGAGGCACACTCCAAAGGAGACTGCGATGGCTCAGAATCCATCCACCGAACCCAGCCTGTACGGCGGCGCGGTCCATCGGCGGGTACGCATTCGCGACCTGCACACGGCCAAGGAGCACGGCGAGCGCTGGCCGATGCTGACCAGCTACGACCAGTACACGGCGATCATCTTCGACGAGGCCGGCATCCCCGTACTGCTGGTCGGCGACTCGGCGTCGAACAACGTGTTCGGCTACGACACCACTCTTCCGGTCACCGTCGACGACCTGTTGCCGCTGGTCAGAGCGGTCGTACGAAGCACCCAGCGGGCGCTGGTCATCGCCGACCTGCCGTTCGGCTCGTTCGAGGCGTCCGCCGAGCAGGCACTGGGCACGGCGGTGAGGTTCATGAAAGCCGGCGCGCAGGCCGTCAAGCTGGAGGGCGGCCGACGGGTAGCGCCGCAGGTGGAGGCACTGACCGGAGCCGGCATCCCGGTGATGGCGCACATCGGCTTCACCCCGCAGCACGAGCACACCCTCGGCGGCTACCGCGTACAAGGCCGTGGCAGCGACGGCGACCGGCTGGTGCACGACGCGATCTGCCTGGCCGAAGCCGGCGCCTTCGCGGTCGTCCTGGAAATGGTGCCGTCCGAGGTGGCCAAGCGGATCACCGGCGAGCTACGGATTCCGACGGTCGGCATCGGCGCGGGCCCGAACTGCGACGCGCAGGTGCTGGTCTGGCAGGACATGGCCGGCCTGCGCGGCGGAAAGCTGCCGCGGTTCGTCAAGCAGTACGCCGACATGCGTACGGTCCTGAACGACGCCGTCGCGCACTACGCCGACGAGGTACGTACGGGCCAGTTCCCCACCGACGCCCACTCCTTCGAATAGCCACTCTCGGTAATCCCCACCCAACTGGAGTGGCTCCCCGCAACGGGGTCCCTCGTCGAGTGCGGGACTTTATCCCGCACTCGACG
>NZ_BAAANY010000005.1:153001-421249 GCF_039530045.1 Fodinicola feengrottensis
CGGGATAAAGTCCCGCACTCGACGGAAATCCAGCCCCATGCACGCTTGGGGTTAGAGAGCGCGCAGCAGCGGGAGGACGTCCTCGGAGAACTGGGTGAGGAAGCGGTTCTGGTCAGCGCCGGGGCCGTGCATCACGAGGTGGTTGAGGCCGGCGTCCACGTACTGCTTGATCTGGGCAACGGCGTCCTCGGGGTTGGACGCGACGATCCAGCGCTTGGCGACCTGATCGATCGGAAGCTCGTCGGCGAGCCGCTCCATCTCCTGTGCGGAGCCAACCGAGTGCTTCTGCTCCGGAGTGAGGGATAGCGGCGCCCAGAAGCGGGTGTTTTCCAACGCCACCTCGGGATCGCGGTCGTACGAGATCTTGATCTCGATCATCCGGTCGACCTGCGCCGGGTCCCGATCGGCGGCGGCCGCGCCCTCGGCGACGGCCGGCATCAGCTTGTCGGTGTAAAGCTCCATGCCCTTGCCGGACGTGCAGATGATGCCCTCGCCGGCGCGACCGGCGTATTTCGCGACCACCGGGCCGCCGGCGGCCACGTAGACCGGTACGGGCGTCTTGGGCCGGTCATAGATCTGCGCATTGACGAGCTTGTAGTAATCGCCGTCGAAGTCGACCGAGTCCTGCGTCCACAGCGCACGAATGAGCTGCACTGCCTCGCGCAGCCGGGCGAACCGCTCCTTGAACTCCGGCCACTCCCGGCCGGAGACGGCGATCTCGTTCAGCGCCTCACCAGTGCCCACCCCGAGCATGATCCGGTCGTTGTAAAGGACCGCCATGGTCGCGAAGGCCTGTGCGATGACCGCCGGGTTGTAGCGGAAGGTCGGGGTCAGCACGCTGGTGCCGATCTGTACGCGGCTCGTACGCTCCCCCACCGCCGCCATCCAGGTCAGCGCGAACGGGGCGTGTCCGCCCTCGTGCCGCCAGGGCAGGAAGTGGTCCGAGACGACCACGCTGTCCAGGCCCACTTCCTCGGCTCGTACGGCATATTCCACCAGGTCACGCGGCCCGAACTGCTCCGCCGACGCCTTGTAGCCAACTTTCAGCCCCACGAATGCTCCCTGTCTCGTCTTACCTGTCTCAGTCCCAACACCGGACCACGCCCAACACATACCGGATCTAGTGTCCTGCGCCCGAAGTTCGCTACTTTCTCCGGCGCCCAGACGGCGACTGAGAGCACCGGAGAATCGCCCACATACCACCAGTATGAGGACGATCCTCCGGCGCACTCAGGCCACCGTCTGGATCACCGAATAAAGCAACGAACTTCGGACCCAGGACACTAGATCGCTTCGCCACCGGAGGCTCGGCTCGTACGCACCGGCAGGTCCGCCAGCGCGGCCGGTGGCTCCCGCCAGAGGGCGGGCAGCGTGCCCGACCGCGCGGCCGAGATCGCCGACCAGACCCGTTGCGGGGTGCACGGCATGTCGATGTGCCGGACGCCCAGATGGGCCAGCGCGTCGACCACCGCGTTCTGTACGGCCGGCGTCGACCCGATCGTGGCGGACTCGCCGATTCCCTTGGCGCCCAACGGATTCAGCGGCGTCGGGGTTTCGGTGTTGGCGGTCTGCAACGGCGGCAGGTCGGCCGCGGTCGGAATCGTGTAGTCGACCAGCGTGCCGGTCTGCGGGTTGCCGTCCTCGTCGTAGACGAACTGCTCCCAGAGCGCCTGCGCGATGCCCTGCGCCATCCCGCCGTGCTGTTGTCCCTGCACGATAAGCGGGTTCAGGATCCGCCCGCAGTCGTCGACCGCGAGGTGCCGGAGCGGCTTGACGAAGCCGGTTTCGGTGTCCACCTCGACCACCGAAAGATGGGCTCCGAACGGGAAAGTTCCGTCCGCCTGCTGGAAATCCAACGCCGCTTCCAGCGGTCCGCCGTCGGCCTGGGCCGCCACGGCCAGCTCCGACCAGCTCACCGTGGCGGTGGGTACGCCCCGAACGCCCAGTCCACCGCCTTCGGCCAGCATCACGTCGTCGACATTCGCCTCCAGCAGATTCGCCGCCAGATCCCGCGCCCGCCGCAGCACCGCTCCAGCGGCCAGGTTCACCGCGTTTCCGCCCACCTGCAGCGATCGCGAGCCGCCGGTGCCGCCGCCGCGTGGCACCAAAGCGGTGTCCGACTGTACGAACGTGATCTGGTCCATCGGGATGCCGAGCGCGTCCGACACCAGCATCGAGAACGAAGTCGGGTGCCCCTGCCCGTGCCCGGACGTGCCCACCGCGATGGTCGCCGAGCCGTCGTCATGCACGGTGACAGCGCCGTATTCCTGCCCGCCACCACCGCTGGTGACCTCGACATACACACCAAGGCCAAGGCCCAGCTGACGTACGTCCCCATTCGCCCGCCGCTTCGCCTGCTCGGCCCGCAACGCCGGATAGTCCGCCAGCTCCAGCAGTTTTTCCAGCGGAGCCGCATAATCTCCGGAGTCGTACGTCGTACCGACCACTGTCCTGTACGGGAAGATATCTCCCTCCAGGAGATTGTGCCGACGCAGCTCAACCGGGTCGATGTCCAACTCGGCGGCGGCGATGTCCATGATCCGCTCAAGGAAAGCAGCCGCTTCCGGTCTGCCAGCACCGCGGAAAGCGCCAACTGTCGTCGTATTGGTCAGTACGGCAGCGGCTGAATAGGAAATCTTGGGAATTTTGTAGACGCCCTGAGCCATCGCATACGTCGTCTGCATCGGCAGCACACCACCGAAACCCGCGTACGCACCGGTGTCGCCGATCATCCGGCAGCGCAGACCGGTAATGATGCCGTCCCGCTTGAGCCCCATCTCGACGTACTGCACCTGAGCGCGCCCGTGCGGCATCGCGATCAGGTTCTCCGACCGCGTCTCGATCCATTTCACCGGCCGGCCGATCTTGCGGGCGGCCGCGATCGTGACACTGTGCTCGGCGACCAAACCTGCCTTGCCGCCAAAACCGCCACCGACATGCGGCGCGATCACCCGCACCCGATCTGCCGGCATGTCGGGGAATACTCCTGTTACCAGTGACTGAAAAGCGTGCGGCATCTGGGTCGAGACATAGATGGTCGTCTCGAATTCGCCGGCCACCTCGGTTCCCTCAGCTGGCGCTCCACCGGCCGGAATGACCGCGATCGCGTTGCCCTCCATCGGCACCACCGCCATCCGCTGGTTGTCGATTCGCGCGCGTACGACAACCTCGGCGTCAGCGAGTACGTCCGTGTCGTCGGCTTCCCGTTCTCCAGCGGCGATGTTCGACCCCAACTCCTGGAACTGCAGCGGCGCGTCGGGAGCCAGCGCGAGCTCAGGATCGGTCACCGACGGCAGCGGGTCGTAGTCGACGTCGACCAACTCGACCGCGTCGACGGCCGCCGCCTTGGTCTCGGCCACCACCACCGCGACCATGTCCCCGACGAACCTGACCTTGTCCAGCGCCAGCGGCGGCCGCTTGCACGCCGCGTTGACCGGCAGGAACGTGTCATGGGCCGGGATTCCCAGGTCCTTGGCGACAAAAACGGCGACCACCCCAGGCGCGGCAACCGCGTCGGAGGTGTCAATCCGGGTGATCGTGGCGTGCGGGAACGGCGATCGTACGAACGCCAGGTGCAGCAGTCCGTCGATGCGCAGGTTGTCGATATACGTCGCTCGCCCCTGGATCAGATCAGGGTCCTCGACGCGTACGACAGCATTCCCAAGAATCGATCCAGGCATACCACGACCCTATGTCATTCGACGGTTCAACTGCGCACCCAAAACCTGCGGCGCGGTGGCCAGCGTCGGGCCGTACCAGGTCAGGAACCTGCCATCCACCAGCGCACAATCGGTGTCCGGAAAGGCCTCTGGGCCGTCCTCGGCGGTGAACTCGTACGGTTCGTTGGGCAGGATCACCAGTTCCGCGCCCGATGTCTGGATCTCCGCCAGCTTCGGCCTCGGAAACCGCTCGCCGCTGAAGACGTTGACATATCCCAGCCGCGCCAGGAGATCGCTGGAGAACGTCGCACCGCCCAGCAGCACCCACGGCCGTCGCCAGACCGGGATCGCGACGCGTACCGTCTCCGTCTTTTCCGGCAGCGAGGCCCACACGGTTTCAGCGTCGGTCAGCCACGCCGGCTTGCCGAGACCGCACATCCGCAGCATTCGGCCTAACGACACCAAAGCCTGCGGGACCGTACGCGGGTTCACCACCCAGACCGGCACACCAGCGTTGCGCAGCATGAGCACATCGTCCTTGCGGTTCTCATCCATGTCGGCCAGCACGAGATCGGGCTCGCACGCGAGCACGTCGGCCACCCGGGGATATTTGCTGCCGCCGACCCGCGCGACCGCCAGATCCGTTGGGTGCGTACAAAAATCCGTCGCTCCGACCAGCAAATCGCGACCGGTCACCGCGACGCTCTGGGTCAGGGACGGCACCAGCGACACGATCCGCCGCGGCCGGCCGGCGAGCGTGACTTCCTCGCCCAGATCGTCTTTCATCCGGTCAGGTAACGCTGCAGGGTCGGGCCGAGCCAGTGCACGACCTCTTCTTTGGTGAGCGCGACGACCGGCGGGAATTTGAGGATATAGCGGGTCAACACCAAGCCGAGCACCTGCGAGGAAATCAACCCGGCCCGTTTCGCCGCCTCCTCCTCGTTCGGGCAGACCGACCTGAGCACCGGACCCAGCTGGGTGGCGAAAATCCTGCGCGCCGTTTCGGCCACCGGGTCATTCGTGACAGCCGCGCGCAACAGCGCCATCAGCGTCTCGTCGCCGTCCCAGAGCCGGATGACGTGACTGGCCAGTCTGGCGCCCATCTCGTCCAACGGGCCGTCCTCCAGACCGGTCAGCTCGAGGTTGAACTCGGCCGCGGCGGCGAAAAGCTTCTCCTTGTTGCCGTAGTACCGCATCACCATCGACGGATCGATGTCGGCGTCGGCGGCGATCGCGCGGATGGTGGCGCGCTCGTACCCGTCCTCGGAGAACCGCTGCCGGGCGGCCGCGAGGATCGCTGCCCGGGTGCCATCGGACCGCCGGGTCCCACTGGGTGAGGTCATGTCAACGACTGTAGGCCAACAAGTGTTGACATGCACGCGAATCTCCATCTACTGTTGTCAACAGTCGTTGGCCAACAATTGTTGGCAACCTTGACGAGGAGGAACAAAATGCCTTCCACCAGCACAGATGTCCTGATCGTCGGCGCCGGCCCGGCCGGCCTGCTGCTCGCCGGCGACCTCGCGGCCGCCGGGGTGCGTACGACCATCCTGGAACGCCGCGACACCGAGTCGAACCTCAGCCGGGCTTTCGCGGTGCATGCGCGCACCCTCGAGGTGCTCGACGCCCGCGGTGTCGCCGACGAGCTGATCGGCATGGGCCAGAAGCTCTCCGCGTTGCAGCTCTTCGGACGCACTGAAGTCCATCTCGACCAGCTGCCGGCACGCTTCCCGTACTTGCTGGTCACCGCCCAATACAACGTCGAGCACGTGCTGCTGCGGCGGGCGGTCGCGGCCGGCGCACAGCTGGTCCGCGGCGCCGAGGTCGTCGCACTCCGGCAGGACGCGGACGGCGTCGAGGTGGACGTACGGTCCGGCGAAACGTACCGGAGCCGCTACCTGGTCGGCACGGACGGCGTCCAGAGCACCATTCGGCAGGCCCTCGGGCTGCCCTTCCCCGGCCGCTCGGCGGTGCGGTCGATGATGCTCGCGGACGTACGGCTGACCGAGCAACCAGCCGCGCTGCTGGCCGTCAACGGCAACGCGAACGGGTTCGTTTTCATCGCGCCGTTCGGGGACGGCTGGTATCGGGTGATGGCCTGGAACAAGCACAACCAGGTGCCGGACAGCGCGCCGGTCGACCTGGCCGAGGTGGCCGCGGTGACCAAGCAGACGCACGGCACCGACTACGGTATGCACGACCCGCGGTTCCTGTCACGCTTCCACAGTGACGAACGACAGGTCCCGCACTACCGGATCGGCCGGGTGTTCCTGGCTGGCGACGCGGCACACGTCCACTCGCCGGCCGGTGGGCAGGGCATGAACACCGGTCTTCAAGACGCCGCCAACCTGAGCTGGAAGCTCGCCGCGGCTGTCCATGGCTGGGCGCCGGACGGCCTCTTGGACACGTACGAATCCGAACGGCACCCGGTCGGCCGCGCAGTGCTGCGGACCAGCGGCCTGCTGCTGCGGTTGGCGAGGTCGACGACCGTCCCGCAGCGGCTCCTGCGCCGAGCGTTGGGAACCGTGATCGGGCTTGTGCCGGCGATCAGGAACCAGGTGGCACAGACTGTTTCGGCGATCGGCGTGCACTACGCGGCGGCGCGCGGCGCGGACCGGCTGGTCGGCCACCGAGTGCCGGACCTGGCCGTGACCGGCTCCGACCGGCGGCTCTACCGGACGCTGGGTGAGGGCAAGTTCGTGCTGCTCACACCCGGTGACTCAGATGTCGCCGCCGAATGGGCCGATCGAGTGGTGACAGCCGTGCCAGTACGCGCACCCCGCCCGTACATCCTGGTCCGCCCGGATGGTTACGTAGCCTGGGCCGGCATCGACGCTCGCGGCCTCACCGCCGCCCTCGAATCCTGGTGCGGCACCGCCTCCCAGCTGAGCGGTGCTCACTCCTAGTTCGGGTGCCGCCCGCCCGTTTTGGCCGCGAGTGCCTACTCACCGGTTGAAACTGCGGGATGCCTCGGCGGTGCGGCGCCGGTACGGCTGGCCCGTTTTGACATGATCAGGGGGAACCGCAGCAACCCCCGGGAGGATCCGATGGCGCCGACTCCGCAGCGCTGGGCCGCGGCGGCGTTGGCTGGCCTCTGCTTGGTCGCCGTCAGTATGCCGGCGGCTGCCGCGCCGTCGCCCAGCCCATCCACGTCACCATCGCCGTCCACGTCGGCGGGTCCGTCCGTACGGCCGTCGGCCAGTGCGCAGCCCAGCGACGCGACCGCCGGTGAGCAGCCCGGTCCGACGAACTCGATCACCGATGTCAGTGGCATCGCGGTCGGGTCGTACCAGCGCACCGACGGCGACTACCTGACCGGTACGACCGTGGTGCACGCCGTCCATGGCGCGGTCGGCGGGGTCGACCAGCGTGGCGGGGCGCCGGGCACTCGGGAGACCGACCTGCTCAGCCCCCTCAACTCCAATCCCTCTGTCAACGCGGTGCTGCTGACCGGCGGCAGCGCGTACGGGCTGGACGCGGCCGGTGGCGTGATGAGCTGGCTGGAACAGCATCACGAAGGCGTCGCAGTCGGCCCGTCGGCGGAGCAGGTGGTGCCGATCGTGCCGGGAGCGGTGATCTTCGACCTCGGCCGCGGCGGCGGTTTCGGGGCCCGGCCGACAGCCGACTTCGGGACCCGCGCGATCACCACCTCGACCACCGGCCCGGTGCTTTCCGGGACCGTCGGCGGCGGCACCGGCGCCCGGGCCGGTGGCCTGAAGGGCGGTCTCGGTACGGCCAGCGTGAAGCTCGCGAACGGCGACGTGGTCGGCGCGATCGTCATCGTCAACGCCGCCGGGTCCACTGTGGACCCCGCTGATTGTTCGCTCTACGGTGTAAAAGAAGGCCTGCCCAGCGAGTTCGGCGACCTGCGTACGCCAACCGCTGCGCAGTGCCATCCTCAGTCCGCCGGCGGTCAGTCGCTGAACACCACCATCGCGGTCATCGCGACCAGCGCGCCGCTGGACAAGGCCGGCGCGGCCCGAATGGCGGGCGCCGGCCAGGACGGCATGGCGCGCGCGGTCAACCCGTCGCACAGCCTGGTCGACGGTGACACGGTCTTCGCACTGTCCACTGGCACCGGCAACAAGCTTTCGCCGTCCGACCCGACCGCCACCGACCGCCTCGACGGCTTGTACGCGGCCGCCGCGAGCACGCTGACCCGGGCCATCGCGCACGCCATGCTCGCCGCGACCTCCGCGAAGTCGATCGTCAGCTACTGCGACAAATACCCATCTGCCTGCGCGAACGTCCCCACCGGCGAGTACGGTCGGGCCGCCGGGCCGGTCGTCGCGACCGCCCCGGCGAGCGCCTCGGCGTCCCCGTCGGCCGGCACCACGGCCGCGCCGGCACCACCCGGCAGCCTCCCGCCGGTCGCCAGCGCCTCCTCGAACCGCGCGGTCGCCTGGATCAGCATCGGCATCGCCGGTGTCGGCATCCTGCTCGCCCTGCTGCTCATCTCGGCCCGAATTGGCCCTCGCCGAGGCCGACTGTAAGTCGCTTTTGTCCCGTATAGTGCCCACATGCAACGAATGTGGGCGTTAGCCGCCACTGCTGTCCTGTGGGCTGTGTCGGGAGCACCGGCCAGCGCCGCTCCGCCTCCCCCGTTGACCTGCAACGGCAACATCAACGGGCACGTCAGCGCGTCGTACACCGGGACGACCTTGACCAGCACGACTTCCAACTACGACGCG
This sequence comes from Fodinicola feengrottensis, assembly GCF_039530045.1. Classification (NCBI taxonomy): domain Bacteria; kingdom Bacillati; phylum Actinomycetota; class Actinomycetes; order Mycobacteriales; genus Fodinicola; species Fodinicola feengrottensis. Next base: position 161,352 of record NZ_BAAANY010000005.1, read on the forward strand.
ACGATGGTGTGTACGCGCGGGTTGCACGGCGAGCCGATGACCTCTCTGCAGGAGACGGCGTTGGTCTATCTCAACGGTTCCGTCGTCCGCACCGGAGTGTTGGGTCAGTGCGCTGGCTCGCAGCCATGTCTTTCGGTGGAGTCCAAAGGGAACTATGTCTGTTCGTCGACCTGTGGCGGGGATTACCGGATGGCCCATCGGGCCGTGATGGTGCTGCCGCCGAACCACGAGTGGGGCACCCCGCCGGCCGGCTGCACGAAAATCGACACACGGAAACTGCAGTGCCTGTGGTTCAGCGGGACCGTGCACGTACAGCCGGTTCTAGGCTGAGAGGAAATCCGCCAGCGCCGGAACAAGCACTCCAGGTTTCACCAGGTGGGTCTGACCAGGCAACGTCCGATATAGCGCGTCCGGCAGCAGATCGGCGAGAGATTTCACGCCCGTACGCATCCATCCGGGACTTTTCCCGCCATCCATCACCAAAGTGCGGATGGTCAGCGAATCCCACCGGGATTCGGGCAGCGGCCGGCAGCTTTGGTTCGGATGCATGACGGTGATGTCATACGGCAAAGTGTGCGCGACAGCCTGCAGTTTCGACCACACGGACCGCATGACGGGCATGATCGCGACGAAAAACGCTGGGGTGTCGACGATGCGCATGAACGCCTTGACCGCGTCACCGGGGCGGCCAGCGTCGATCATCATACGGAGTTGCTCGTCGAAGTCGTCCGGCACCGGTCGGCGGCTGGTGTCGACGATGAAAGGCGGCTCGTAGAGGGCAAGTTTGCTGATCGGGAGACCGCTGTTCGCGGCTTCCAGCGCGAGCACCGCCCCGGACGACTGGCCGAACAAGTACGCCGAGTCGCCGATTTCCCTGACCAGGGCGGCAATATCTTCGATCTCCCGGCGCACCTCGTACGGGCCGTGGTTACCGCTCTCGCCGCGGCCCCGCCGGTCATACGTGTAGACGGTGAAATCGGACGCCAGTTGCTCCGCGATTTTCGGGGTCGGCCCGAACTCCCGATAGCACAGCGCGCCGTCGACCAGGATCAGCCCAGGACCGCTGCCGGTTCGCGAGAACCCAATCGGGGTGCCGTCGGCGGAAGTGACCATGCTCATGGGATTTTCCTTTCGGCCAAGCGAGAATGGCTCATGACACGACCTCCGTCAGCCAGGTCCGCCAAGCCTGCTCGGCGCGCATCGGATCGATGTCGGCGAAAACGTGATGGGCGGCGACCAGTGGTCCACGGAAGCCGCGCATGAAGCGGTAGAGGGCGTCGTCCGTACGGATGCCGACCGTGTCCGGATTGACGAAATAGACGACACCGTCGACGAGTCCATGATCCGGCACTGGAACCCGCACCTGGTCTCCGCTGACGGCGGCCCGGTCCAGGCCGAGCGCTTGGCCCAGCATTGGCCAGACCGCGTCCCAGTTTTCCACCGGTGGACCGAAAGCAGTGACCGGGATGGCTGCGCGACCCGCGAAGTGGGTGACATATTCCACCAGCGTCCGAAAGAACAGCCGCAAGCCCCGAGTCATCGCCTCGTACTCGTCCGCCCAGTCGTCGCCGGGCAGGAAGCCGCTGGCGACCATCCGGACGACGGTGCTGCCCTGCTCGCGACCCTCGAGCAGGAATTCGTACGCGACGAACCGGCCGTCCTGCGCGGTCTCGGTGCGGTGCGCGAGCCGCTGGTTCGGCTCCCAGCCGGTGACGGTCGACTCCGGCGCGTACGCACCGAAGGCCGTTCGTATCACACCGCCCGCACCGGCCAGCACGTCCGTACGACCCATGAACCACGAGTTGATGCCCGGGCCGGTGGCGATCGCCGCCCAGATCTGCTCGGGGGTCGGGGCGACCTCCTGCTCACTGACCGTCTCGAACTCGCGGCCCATCTCAGCACTCCCTTGTCTCGAACTCCGGTCACCGACAGCGTCTCAGCTGTGGTCGACGCTGCGACCAGCGGATCCACCCTCGCCACATAGCTAACCGTAGACAAGGTCAACCGTCAAGACAAGAAAGTTTGTCTGCAGAGGGATTCTCGAGGATCGCTCGCGCGGTTTCCGCCGAATTTTGGATAATTACCCTCGAAAGCCGCCAGACTTTGGCCTGTCTTGGCACATACCAGGATTTCTGCTTACCGAAGCGGCATTTGGTTGATAGCGTGCCTGCGCTCCCCGACCCCAGCCCGGAGGATCCCTCATGCCGTTAAGACCCCGATCCGGCCTCGTCGCCTGTTTGGTCAGCGCCTTGGCCGCCACCATGGCGATGGCGCCGGCCGTCGCCCCGGCCAGCGCCGCACCCGCGAAAACGGCGACCACGGTCAGTGACCCAGCGCAGTACGTGAACGCATATGTCGGCAGCAAGCCGGGCGCCACCGACTTCGGCAACGGTGGCGGCGCCGGGAACACCTTTCCAGGCGCGGACGCGCCTTTCGGCATGTTGCAGTGGAGCCCCGACACGGTCACCTACCAGCACGGCGGCTATTCGTACGACGACAACAGAATCCGCGGCTTCAGCCTGACGCACATCTCCGGCGCCGGCTGCGGCGACTACGGCAACATCCCGTTCATGCCGACGCTGGGCACCGGCCTGGTGTCGTCGTACACGTTCTCGCACGCCAACGAGAAAATCGCGCCGGGAGCGTACGGCGTGACCTTCGACAACGGCCTCAAGACCGAACTCGCGGTGAGTAAGCGTGCCGGCGTCGCCCGTTTCACTTACCCGGGCACCGACACCGCCTCGCTGCTCATCGACGTGGCGAAGGCATTCAACAACGCGATGGGTGCCTACACCATCGGCACGAACAGCATCACCGGTTATGAGGACGGCGGCGGTTTCTGCGGCGCCGGCAACAAATACCGGGTGTATTTCACCGCCACCTTCGACCACACGATCACTGGCGTCGACAAGCCGACCCAGACCCAGCCCATCCTGCATTTCGACACCTCAAGCGGTCGTACGGTGACCGCGCGGGTGGGAATTTCGTTCGTCAGCATCGCGAACGCGCAGACGAACCTGTCCACCGAGCAGGGCAGCAAGACGTTCGAGCAGGTCCGGGACGGCACCCGCGCGGACTGGAACGCGCTGCTGGGGCGGATCTCGGTGGCCGGCGGTACGGCCGCGCAGACGACCACGTTCTACACCGCGCTTTATCACTCGCTGCTGTTTCCGGAGACCTTCTCCGACGTGAACGGGCAGTATATTGGCTTCGACAAAGCGATCCACACGACCGCCTCGGGCCACACCGAATACGCCACCTTCTCCGGCTGGGACGTCTACCGGTCACAGGTGCAGCTGATCGCCTTCCTGGATCCCGGAATCGCCTCTGACATTGGGCAAACCATCGACGACCAGGCCGCGCAGGCCGGCTATCTGGACCGGTGGACGCTCGCGAACGGCGGCACCGGCGTGATGAACGGCGACCCGCTGCCGACCATCGCGGCGAACATGTATGCCTTTGGTGGCACCGGATTCAACGCCTCCGACCTGCTCGGCAAGGCGGTCGCCGGCACCGCGAACGGCTCCCAGCGGCCCGGCTACGCACAATACAACGCGCAGGGCTACATCCCCGAAGGCGTGAACGGCGTCTGGGGCTCGACGGCCAGCAGCCTGGAATACTACTCAAGCGACTTCGCGATTTCCCAGCTCGCCGGCCGGTTGGGCAACACCTCGGTGGCCAACAACTACCTGCTGCGCTCGCAGGGCTGGCGAAACCTGCTGCATGACAACTACCTCCAACCGCGCAACAGCGACGGTAGCTGGATTTCCTTCAACCCCAGCTCCGGCACGTCGTACGTGGAGGGCAACGGCGCTCAGTACACCTGGATGGTCCCGTTCAACTACCAGGGACTTTTCGCCGGTATGGGCGGAAACTCGGCCGTGCTGCCCAGGTTGGACAGCTTCTTCTCGGACCTCAACGCGGGACCGGACAAGCCGAACGCGTACCTGGGCAATGAGCCGACCTCGGAAACGCCGTGGGCCTACGCCTTCGCGGGTGCGCCGTACAAGACGCAGGACGTGGTCCGGCGCGCGGTGACTACGATCTACAAGCCCACCCCGGACGGCGAGGTCGGCAACGACGACCTCGGGCAGATGTCGTCGTGGGCCGTGTGGGCGTCGCTGGGCATGTATCCGGAAATCCCGGGCCGCTCGGAACTGGTGCTGGCCAGCCCGCTTTTCAGCCAGATCACCATCACCCGCGGCAACGGCGCGACGATCACCATCACCGCCCCGAACGCCTCCGAAAGCGTCAAATACGTCCAGTCGCTGAACGTCAACGGGCAGGCTTCCACGAAGCCGTGGCTCAGCGAGGCTTTCGTCGCCTCCGGCGGAAATCTCGACTTCACCATGGGCGCGACCCCGAACACCACCTGGGGTACGGCCGCCGCCGACGCACCGCCGTCGTTCGACTACACCGTGCAAAATGGTGCGACTGGGCCGATCAAGGGCCTCGCGAGCAAATGCGTGGACGTGGCCAACGGCGGGACCGCGAACGGCACCGCCGTGCAGCTCTACACCTGCAACGCCTCGACCTCGCAGAACTGGACCCTGCGCTCTGACAACAGCATCGGCGCGTTGGGTAAGTGCCTCGACATTTCCAACAGTGGCACCGGCAACGGCGCGCTCGTACAACTCTGGGAATGCAACCGCAGCAACGCCCAGGTCTGGCAACACCAGTCCAACGGCGCGCTGCGCAACCCGAATTCGGGGCGCTGCCTGGACGTACCCAACTCCGCCACCGCGGACGGCACCCGGCTGCAGATCTACGACTGCAACGGCACCGGCGCGCAAACCTGGACGCTGCCCAGCTAGCTAGCTCACAGGGTGTTCGGGGGCAGCGAAACTGTCCCCGAACACCTTTTCTACAAGCCGAAAATCGCCGCGACCGCGGCGGTCAGGTCATTTTCGCTCATCGAGCCGTCCACCTCGATGGCATTCAACCCAAGCTCTTTGGTCTCTTCGCGCAAGCGTTCGGTAAACATCGCGTCCCGCTCCAACAGATTGCTCAGGGCCTTCTCGGGATCACTGGTTCTGCCGGCGATCTCCCACAACGATCCCCTGCTGTGGAATGCCTGGCGCCGGAAATGTGGTGTCGGGAGAAGCCAGACGGCGTGCGTACGCTCATCCAAGTGCGGCTTCACCAGTCGCGGCAACAGCCGAAAACCCTCCACGATCACCTCGGTCGACAGCTCTTGGACGATCAACTCGAAACCCTCACCACGGAACCAGTGGAACGTGTCCAGCATGACCTGCGGCGAGCGGTTCAGCCATCGCTCGTCCATGTCCATGGCGAGGAACTCAGCCACGTACGGACAGTCACCACAGCGACTGGCGTGATCGGCCATCGCGTCATCGGTCGCGTAATGCCCGAGGCCATACTCACCGGCCAGCCGGCGAGCGATGGTCGACTTCCCGGCGCCGCTGCCGCCGCCGATCCAGTAGACAGTCACGGTCCTCCTGGAGGGACGGACGAGTTGGTGCGTAGGCCGGGTTCTGTGGCCGGGGCGCCTCGCGGCACTGCCCCGGCCGGCGACCATCCATCTCGACCTGCCGTCGCCGGCAGGCTCTAGCGGTCTACCCGCAGGCTCGGACGGGCCGCCCTCAACGCCTGCGCAAGCGCCCATGTCGCGACGCCCTCTTGACCTTGCTCCGGGTGGGGTTTACCAAGCCGTCCCGGTCACCCGGGGCGCTGGTGGTCTCTTACACCACCGTTTCACCCTTACCGGCGCGGGAAATCCCGCGCCGGCGGTCTGTTTTCTGTGGCACTGTCCCGCGAGTCACCCCGGGTTGCCGTTAACAACCACCCTGCCCTGAGGAGCCCGGACCTTCCTCGACCGTGCGCAGGTGCGCACCGCCGCGGCCGCCCGACCAACTCGTCCGTCCACCAGCAATCCTAGTCGCCCACTAGTTAGGTGGCCTTGACGCCCTCCACCAGCCCCGGCACGTCGCGTACGCCCAAGTCGCCGGCCTCGACCTCATAGTCGCGTGGCTTGGTCGCGTCGACGCCGTCCGGCGCCTTCAGGGCCTTGCAGATGAAGGTCGCGATGACGCCGACCAGGATGTTCACCACGACGGCGAAGAAGCCGACGTAGATCTGCACCTTGCTGTGCAGCCCGAAGTTGGCCAGGCTGTACGCCGAGCCGCCGAAGTGCAGGTGCCCGGTGGCCGGGTTCGGGATCTGATAAAGCATCACCAGGCCGACCAGCATGCCGGCCACCCAGCCGGCGACCAGGCCCCAACGGTGGAACCACCGGGTGTAGAGGCCCAACGCCACCGACGGCAGCGTCTGCAGGATGATGATGCCGCCGATCAGCTGCAGGTCGATCGCGAACTGGGTGTTCAGGATCAGGATGAAGCCGACCGCGCCGATCTTGACCACCAGCGAGGCCAGCTTGCTGACCTGCGCCTGTTCCTTAGACGAGGCGTCCCGGCGGAAGAACTCCTTGTAGATGTTGCGAGTGAACAGGTTGGCCGCGCCGATCGACATGATCGCCGCCGGCACCAGCGCGCCGATCGCCACCGCGGCGAACGCGATGCCGGTGAACCAGCTCGGGAACATCTTGTCGAACAGCACCGGCACGATCGTCGTGCTGTCGCCCTTGATCGGCTTGATGCCGGCCGCGAGCGCCATGAAGCCCAGCAACGCGATCAACGCCAGGACCAGGCTGTACGCCGGCAGGGCGGCCATGTTCCGCTTGATCGTCTTGCGGCTGTTGGAGGCCAGTACACCGGTCAACGAGTGCGGGTAGAGGAACAACGCCAACGCCGAACCGAGCGCCCATGTCACGTACTGCAACTGGTTGTTGCCGTTCAGCAACAGGCTGCCCTTGGCCGCGTGGGTGAGCGGGTTGATCGTCGCCAGCGCCTTCTCGGCGCCGCCGAACACCATGTCCCAGCCGCCCAGTTTCACCGGAATGACGATCACCGCGACGATGATCACCAGGTAGACCAGGGCGTCCTTGACGAAGGCGATCAGCGCCGGCGCGCGCAGGCCGGAGCTGTACGTGTAGAGGGCGAGGATCAGGAACGCCACGATCAGCGGAATCTGCCCGGGCACGCCCATCGCGGTCAGCACCGCCTCGATGCCGACCAGCTGAAGCGCGATATATGGCATGGTGGCCACGATGCCGGTGATCGCCACCAGCAGGGCCAGCGTGGACGAGCCGAACCTGGCTCGTACGAAGTCCGCCGGCGTCACAAAACCGTGCGTGTGGCTGACCGACCACATCCGGCACAGCGGCAGCATGACCAGCGGGAATGCGATGATCGTGTACGGGATCGCGTAGAAGCCGAGGGCGCCGCTCGCGTACAGCAGCGCGGGAACGGCGACGAACGTGTAGGCGGTGTAGAGGTCGCCGCCGAGCAGGAACCAGGTGATCCAGGGGCCGAAGCTGCGACCGCCCAGCCCCCACTCGTCGAGGTGGTCCAGGCTGCCGACCCGCCGCCACCGAGCGGCCACGAAGCCCATCCCGGACACCAGCACGAACAGCACGATGACGATCGTCAGCTGCACCCAGTGATCAGCGAGCTGTGGCATCTCAACTCCTCCGCTTCGTCAGGTGGTAGACCGCGACGGTGACGATCACCAGGACGGGCAGCAGGAGCAGCTGGAACCAGTAGAAGAAGGGGAACCCGAACAGCTCCGGATCCTTGGTGTTGAACAGGAACGGACACAGCGGGAGCACGATCGGGATCAACAACAAGAGGTTCCAGAGGCGGCCAGGGTCCCTGACCACCGGATCCTGATCCGGCTTTCCCTGCATATCGGGCACCGCGACCTCCCTCTTACGCCAACACGCCGAAACCGGCGCGGGTGAGAACCTAATACCCCGGACCGACAATGCGAAGCACTTCACACCAACTGGCTCAGCGAATCTTTACGTAGTGAGTCGCGTACGGTTCAGGCCGTGTCAGCCACGGTGTCGATCTTGCTGCTCGTGGCGACCCTCGCGGTAGCGATCGCGGCACCCCGGCGGGTCCCGGAGGCAGCGGTCGCGGTTCCGGCAGCGGCGGTCGCGGTGCTCGCGGGCCTGCTCCCGGCGACCGCGGCCTGGACCGAGACGCTGCGGCTCGCGCCCACCGTCGGTTTCCTCGTGGCCATCCTTCTGCTGGCCCATCTCAGCGACACCGAAGGCATCTTTCGGTGGGCCGGCGCCGCCATGTCGCGGATCGCCGCTGGCCGTCCGCAACGGCTGCTGGCCGTCGTCTTCGGCGTCGCCGCGCTGACCACCGCCGTCCTCAGCCTGGATGCCACGGTCGTCCTGCTCACGCCGGTGGTCTTCTCCACCGCCACCCTGATGCGGGCTAGACCGAAGCCGCATGTGTACGCCTGCACGCACCTCGCCAACTCCGCGTCGCTGCTGCTGCCCGTCTCGAACCTGACCAACCTGCTCGCGTACCGCACCAGCGGCCTGTCCTTCGCCGCCTTCGCGGTCCTTATGGCGCTGCCCTGGCTGGTCGTGATCGGCGTCGAATACGCGGTCTTCCGGCGGTTCTTCGACACCGACCTGAGCTCCCCGGCCCGGGCCACCCAGCAACCGGTCGGCCGGCCGCCGGTCTTCGCGATCGTGGTCCTGGGTGGCTGTCTGCTCGGTTTCGCGACCGCGGGTCCGCTCGGCGTCGACCCGGCCATCGTCGCTGGGGCCGGGGCTGTCGTGCTCCTGGTCCGGCGGCTGTTCGTGCGTACCGAGCCGCCGGTACGTACGGTCTGGAAAGCGATCCTTGAGGCGAATCCACTGTTCTGCCTGTTCGTACTGGCCCTGGGCATCGTGGTAGCGGCGGTCAGTCGGCACGGTCTCGGCGCGCTGCTGGCGGCGGTCTTCCCGTCCGGCGACAGCCTGGTCGCGCTGCTCCTCGCCGCCGCGGTCGCGGCCGTACTGGCGAACCTGGTCAACAACCTCCCGGCCGCCCTGCTCCTGATCCCGGTGGCCGCCGGTCATCCCGGTCTGCTGCTCGCGGTGCTGCTCGGCGTCAACGTCGGCCCGAACCTGACCTACGTCGGGTCGCTGGCGACGCTCTTATGGCGCCGCATCCTGCGCGCGCGAGAGGCAGGCCCGGCAATGGGCGAGTTCCTCCGCCTCGGCGCCCTGACCGTGCCCACCGCGCTGGTCGCCGGTGTGTGCGCGCTCTGGCTTTCGCTCCAGTTGACCGGCCTGGGAGGCTGACCGCCATGCGCGTACTGGCCTGGCTCACCGACAACACCTGGGAAGCCTGCGTCGACGCCGTCCGTACGACCAACTCCCCCGACGTCACGCTTCTCTACGTCCAGGCTTCCGATGTCTCAGAAGCAACGCATGGCGCCTTCAGCGGGCTTCTAGGGCGCCACCGCCCCGGTCACGATCCCGGCGATGTCGTACGAGCAGCGTCCGCGGCGACTGGAGACGCCGTGCTCAGCGCCGCCGTCGAACGGCTCGGATTCGACTGCCGGGTTGAGCACCTCGCCGGCGCAGTTGAGCGTGTCGTGGTGGCCACTGCCGCCGATGCCGACTTGTTGGTGGTGGCACGAGACGGAGACCGGTCGCGGCTGGGGCCACGGAGCTTGGGGCATGCGACCCGTTTCGTAGTGGACCATGCGCCCTGCTCAGTGATGCTTATCTGGCCCGAGGAAGCTCCCGATCTGGGCTCCATCCCACCCAAGCCACCCCATCCCCCTCGGCGTTAGGACTGCGTTCTCTAGCGGTCGGCTTTCTCAGAATCCGATGACTGGTCGTTCGAGTCGGTGCGGGCCAGAACGGCTCACGTCGACCGGGCTGAATCCGTGCCGGCGCCAGAACCGGAGGCCGCGAATGTTCGCTGGCGCGACCGCGATCCGCAGTTTCTCAGCGCCTGACTCGATGGCCCAGCGGTCGACGGTCGCGAGCACCCGTGCGCCGACGCCGCGGCTGCGGGCGGCCGGCACCAGGACCAGCAGGCCGATCATCCACGTACGGCGTTGGGGCCAGTCTCGTACGACGTCGAGGACACCGATGTTGGCGGTGCCCAGGCGTACCAGCATGACCGCTTTGTCGCCCGGGTCGCTGCCGGGCGGGACCTTGGCGAGGAGTTTCTCGGCCTCGTCGGGTGGGGCCGGGAAGCCGTCGACCAGCATCGCGAAGTCTTCGGAAGCGTCGAACACGGCCTGAACCTGGGCGGTCTCGGCCGCGGTGACCTGGACCAGGTCGATGGCGGTGGCGACCGGGAGCACGCCGCTGGGCAGGATCGGAGTCGCCGTCATACCGCCCTCGCCGCTGAGGTGTCATTGACCGTTCGTACGCAGACCGAGCCTGGTGAGCCGTTGAACTCCACTTCCGTCACTCCCCAGACGTCCAGGCTCAACCGCTCGATCATCCGGGGCGGTGCTTCCCACCCAACTCGAAGGATATCCGCCACCCGCTCGCGATCCGCAAGGACCACAAAGGTGCCGCCACGGGCCTTAAAACGGGCCAGAAGGGCGTCCGTACGGCCAGCCTCGAGCAGGTCAGGCTCGGTCTCGACCGGCGCCCGGAGGGCGTCGGCGAGCACCTGAGCGGCGTTGGCCACAGTCGGCTGACCAGCGGTCAGAACGGCCTCTGCAGCACCCCGACCGGCGAGGTATTTGGCCAGGTCGTGAGGTACGTCCGCGGCGGCGTCGACAGTGACCAGGAGCAGGGTGGTAGCGACCTGACCACTTGTGGCCATCGGTGCCTCGCCGGTGAGGTCGCGATGGACCGGTATGCCGTCCATGGCCGAATTCGCCAGGGCGTCGGCGGCGGAGTTCTGGGCCCGCGGGATCCATTCGTACGTGACCTTGTCGAAGGCGCGAGCGACCTCTTTGGCCTTCGCTGCCAGCGGCACCATGTCCGGGTGCTTGATCTTCCAACGTCCGGACATCTGCTCGACGACCAGTTTGGAGTCCATCCGGACCGCGACCCGGCGGGCGCCGAGATCGCGGGCGGCGGTCAGGCCGGCGACCAGACCGGAGTATTCGGCGACGTTGTTGGTGGCGAAACCGACGCCCTCGGCGCGCTCGGCGAGCAGGTCGCCCGTACGCGCGTCTCGGACCAGGGCGCCGTAACCGGCGACTCCCGGGTTCCCCCGCGATCCGCCATCGGCCTCCACGACGACAGCGGTGATCTCCTCGCTGTCGCTCACAGGCCTGACATGTCCGTCCTGACGAGGATCCGGCCGCATTCCTCGTGCCGGATCACCTCGTCCGGTGAGGCCTTCTTGATCGCCGCGTAGTCGGAGCCGGCCAGCTCCAGCCGGCAGCCCTCACAGCGCCGAGCCCGCAGTAGCGCGGCGCCGATACCGCTGGTCGACCGGATTCGCTCGTACAGTTTGAGCAGGTCATCGGGCATGTTCGGGACGATTGCCGCGCGCTCGGCACCCCGTTTGTCGGTCTCCGCGTCGATCTCGACGAACGCCGCGTCCCGCCGCTCGGTCGCGGCCACCACCGTGGTGTCCACCGCCGCCTTGGCCGACTCCGCCGCGGCCAGCACGGTCTCGGCCTCCTCGCGCTTCTCCATCAGCTCCAGCTCGTCGTCCTCCAGCGAAGACGCCCGGCGGGCCAGCGAGTCGACCTCGTGCTGTAGCCGCTCCAGCTCCTTGGATGGCAGGCCGCCGGCCTGCATCCGCTGCTGGTCCTTGGTGGCGCGGTTGCGTACCTGCTCGACATCCATCTCCAGCCGGCGTACGTCCCGGCCAAGGTCGTCGACGTCAGCGCGCGCGGCGGCTACCGCGTCGGACAGGCCGGTCAACTGCTTCGTACCGTCGGCGATTTCTGCCAGCTCCGGCAGCGCGCCACGGCGGTGCGCCAGCTGGCCGAGCGCGGTGTCGATCGCCTGCAGGTCCAGAAGCCGGCGTTGGGCGGCGGGGTCAGCCTTCACAGCGGTGGCGGCTCCTTATCGTCGAGCGTGCACGGTCCAGGGGTCAGTGACCCGGTCCGATACAAGGACCTTCACCGTAGCGGCATCGCCGGAGCCACCGACGCGCGCGCCGAAGGTGGCCGATAACCGGGCGGCCAACTGATCCAGCCACGGCCGCTCACTCGACCAGTGCCCCACGTCCAGCAGCGCCGGCCCGCCCGCCGCGAGGTGCTCGGAGACCGGGTGATGACGGAGGTCGGCGGTGACGTACGCATCGACCCCAGCTGCCGTGGCATCGGCCAGGAAGCTGTCACCGGCACCACCGCAGACGGCTACCCGCCGGATCAGCCGGTCCGGATCACCAGCGGCTCGTACGCCCACCGCGCTCGCCGGCAACACTTTGGCGGCCAGCTGGGCAAAATCCCGCAATGGCAGCGGCGCCGGCAGATCCCCCACCCGGCCGTGGCCACCGACCGCGGCCGCTACCAGCGGGCGGGTGTCCCGCAGCTCGAACCGAGCAGCCAGCGCGTCGGACACGCCCGGGTTGGCCACATCGGCGTTGGTGTGCGCGGTGAGCAGCGCGATCCGGTCCGAGATCAGCCGGTGCACCAGGCTGCCCTTCGGGGTGGACGCGGCCACCGAATGGACTCCCCGCAGCAGCAGCGGATGGTGGCTGATCATCAGCTGGACGCCGTTCTCCTTCGCCTCCGCGATGGTCTCGGCGACCGGGTCCACGACCAGCAGGATCCGGTGGACCCTCGCGTCCGGGTCGCCGCAGGACAGCCCAACCGCGTCCCAGGACTCGGCGGTCTCCGGTGGATACCACCCGTGCACGGTGTCGACGACGTCAGCGACTCTCACGTGAGCAGCCTAAGGGCGGTCTTTCCAACGTCGTCAACGGCCGCGATTCAGCGTTTATAAAGAGCCATTCGGCAAGGTGATGTCAGCGGTACCCCATGAGGGAAGGGAAGTGGATTCATGCGCAAGGCAATCTGCACAGCCATCCTCGGCGCGGCGCTGGCCTTCGGGTTTGTCGCGGTGCCCACCGCACCGGTCGCGGCGGCGACCCATCAAGCCACCGCCGTCTCGATCGCCAAGGACATCCAGGCGACCAAGGCGGTCGCACCCTGGAAGGGCGGCAAGGTGCCGTATTCCTGGGGCGGCGGTCACGGCTCGAAATACGGGCCGAGCAAGGGAACCTGCTCCGGCTACACCGGTCCAAAGCCGTGCCGGGCGAACGTCACCACCGGAGTCGACTGCTCCGGCTTCACCCGCTGGGTTTACGCCCGGGCGTGGGGCAAGGACGTGCTGGGCGCCGGCAACACCGACAGCCAGCTGGCCCGGATGCACAAGGTGAGCAAGGCGAACGCGGTGGCCGGCGACCTGGTTTTCTTCGGTACGCTGAGCAACACGCATCACGTCGGGCTGTATATCGGTGGCGGCAAGATGATCAATGCCTCGCACACCGGCACCTTTATCCGTACCGACTCACTCGGCAGCGACCTGGTCGGCTACTACCACTACAGCTGACCAGGTCCTGTCTGGTTATTGCGGTGGGATGAGAGTGGCTCGATGCCGAGCGACTCCCGAATGTCCGCCGCCTGCCGAGCCGTCCGCTCAGCGACGGCGGGCATGGCACGCTGACGGCAGATTTCGGCTAGTACGACCAAAGTCTCGGCCAGCGCGTACGGGGTGCCCAGGCTTTCCCAGATGCGTACGGCCGAACGGGCCGCCACCTCGGCCCCGGCCGCGTCGCCAGCAGCCAGCCGGGCACCGGCGATGCTGTGCCAGGTCATGCCCAGCCCGAAAGTGTGGCCCTTCTCCCCGTACACCCGCAGGCAACCGTCCAAGATGGACAGTGCGACCGCCGGCTCGCCGTTGCGGGTCCGGGCCTCGGCCAGCCAGCGCCGCGAATGGGTGGCGTCCACCGCGCCGAGTTTCGCGCCGGCCTCGCTCGCGGCGGTCAGCGTCTCGATGGCCGGCGCGATTTCGCGGCGGGCCAACTGAATCGCGCCGAGACCACGCAGGCACTGGGTGAGACCATGTAAATACAGTGGCTCCCGGCAGTGCGCGAGGGACGCCTGCAGGCATCGCTCGGCCTGGTCGAGCCGGCCCTGTTCCCGGTGAATCGTGGCGATGCCCTGCTGTGCGTAGACCAGACCGCTGCGGTTTCCGGTCGCCAAGCAGATGTCACTGGCCGCCGCGAAAGACCGGACGGCCTCGTCGTACCGGCCGAGGATCCGGAAAAGATAGCCGAGCCCGGACAGTGCGGCGCCCTGGTAGTCGGAGTTTTCCAGCCGTACGGCGATCGCCAGCGCCGACTCGAAATAGCCGACCGCCTTCACGTACCGGTCCTCAATGGTGTGCAGTTCGCCGAGATTGCGCAGCAACGCCATTTCCACCACGAGATCGGTGGTGGCCTCGGTGCTCGCCGGCCCGGCGATCGCCAGCGCCGCGAGCGCCGTTTCGTGGGTCCGCCGCCAATCGTCGTAGAAAGCGTTGATTTCGCAGTAGTTGGCCAACGCGCCGGCGAGAGCGCCAGCCAGCACCGGCTGGTTCCAGGTCACCGCCATTTCGACGGCGTCGGCCAGCAGCCGGAAATCCGCACCGAACCAGCCGGCCGGATCAGCCAGGATCCGATCCCGTGCGGCCGGCGGCAGCTGCCATCGCACCGCCGGATCCGCTGGTATGTCCACGAAACCCAGGTCCATCCGGGTATCCGCGGTCCGAGCCAGGTCCAGGCAGGCCCAGACCAGCCGGAGCGCGGCCATCCGGCGCCGCTGCGCGCTGATCGTCGCGGCCGCTCGCTCTCGAGCGAAAAGCCGTACGAGATCATGCAAATGATAGGAGTCGGCCTCGACGAGGTGCACGTCCACCAGCGCGTCGAGCAGCTCGGCGGCCTCGGCCGCGCTGGTGTCCAGCAGCGGCGCGAGCACCCAACTGGGAAAGGCCCCGACCGGCAGCAGTCCCAGTGTGGCGAAGGCTTCCCGTACCCGCTCGGGCAGTCCGCGCAAGCTCAGCTCGACACTCGCCCGGACGGCCAGATCGCCGGTCGCCAGCACGTCCAGCCGGCTGTGCTCGTCAGCCAACGCGTCCGCCAGCCGTTGCAGTGTCCAATGTGGACGGGCGGCCAGCCGGGCGCCGGCGATCCGGACGGCTAGCGGCAAATATCCACACTGCGCGACTATCTCCTGGGCCGCGGCCGTTTCGGCGGCAAGCCGATCGGCGCCGACGAGACCGGCCAGCATCGCGAGCGCGTCCGGTTGGGCGAGCATCCCCAGCGCGATCCGTTTTCCAGCCACCGCTGGAATCTCCGCACGGGCGGTGATCAGCACGCCACAACTTCCGGTGCCTGGCAACAATGCCTGCACCTGGGTGGCACCCGACGCGTCGTCGAGAACGACCAGCACCCGGCGGTCCGCGAGCGCCGAGCGGGCCAGCCGGGAGCGTTCGTCGGTATCGTCCGGGATGGACGCCGGTGGCACCCCCAGCGCCCGCAGGAATCCAGCAAGCACCGCCGACGGGTCAGCTGGCTGCTCTGTGCCGCGGAGGTTGGCATAGAGCACGCCGTCCGGATAGTCGTCTCGTACTTGATGGGCCAGGTGCACCGCGAAGGCCGACTTGCCGGCGCCAGCCGGCCCGACCATCACCACCGTGGGTGGCGCCGGGCCATCGCGGCGCAGGGCTTCGGCGGCTTCGCGTACCTGCTCGGTGCGGCCGACGAAAACACCGAGGTCGGCCGGCAGCTGGTTGGGCCGCGGCACCGCGGACTGCCGCGGGCGTTTGGTGGGGATTTTCGCGCCACACCAGCGGTGCACGTACAGGTCGGTGGTTCCGCCGGCGAGCACGGTCCGCTCCAGGTCCCGCAGTTGCTCGCCCGGCTCGATGCCGAGTTCGGCCACCAGCGCGCCCCTCGTCGCCCGGTAGACGGCGAGCGCGTCGGCGACCCGCCCGGTGCCCTGCAGCGCGACCATCAGTCTGGCCGCGAGGCCCTCGTTCAGCGGGTGGTCGGCGACCAGCGATCGCAGCTCGAACACCAGGTCGGCGTGCCGGCCGAGGGCGAGGTCCGCGCTGATCCGCAGGCACAGCGCAGCCATCCGGCGCTCCTCCAGCTGCGCCGCCGCGGCGGCCGCGAACGGCGCGTCCACCCCGCCTAGGGCCGGCCCCCGCCACAGCGCGAGCCCGTCCTGGAGGTGGCGTACGGCAGCAGCCGTCTGCCCGTCCGCGAGCCGCCCCTCGGCCTCGGTCACCCGTACCGCGAACCGGTCGATGTCCCGGCTGCCGGCCGGCAGGCGCAGGCGATAGCCGGCCGGGTCCGTACGGATCACCTCGTCCGGCAAGCCAGCCGCTGCGAACACCCTTCGCAGCGCCGAAACGTACACCTGGATCTGGTTGCGCACCCCCGCCGGCGGCTCGCCCTCCCACAACGCCTCGACCAGCCTGGACACCGACAGCACCTGGCCGCCGTGCAGCGCGAGACAGCCGAGCAGGGCACGGCGTTTCCCGGCCCCCACCGGCACCTGCCGCCCGTCCACGCTCACCTGCAGCGGACCGAGCAGCCGTACATCCAGACGGCGCGCTGGCATGCGGCAATGATGGCATTTGCCCGCAACACTCTGGCCGCGAATCACGCAAGCTTCACCTTGCGTGACCAACTGTGGCTTTTGTCATATATTCTCGGTTATCCGCCCCCTCGGGGGTTTGACCCACTCGCCAAAACTGTCGGCGGCGTGCGATTGGCTCGAGTTCGGGGGCGGCATTTTCCCGGCCCCCCGTACGGCGGCTGCACAATCGGATTCCGATTGTGCAGCTCCACATAGGGTGCGGCGCGAAACTGTCGTACCGACGTGAAATTTTGAGCCCCCGCCCTTTCAGAAGGGTGGGGGGTGGGTGGCGGGCTTTCATTACGTAAGTAGACGCGCGCGCGACAAGCATCCAGTGCGGGACTTTATCCCGCACTCGGCGTCGAGTGCGGGATAAAGTACGGCACTCAAGCCGGCTCGACGTACCTGTCGGCCCCACCGAGGAAGCTGGAGTTCGGGAGCGGCAAGTTTCGTCGAGCGGGTTCTGAACGGTGTTGGTCAGGTCAGGGAGGCACTACGTAAGGCTGCATAACGGAGTTGTGTCCGGGACGGGACTTTGGACCTCGGTCGTTCGTGCCAGAGTCGTTGAATCATCAGCCAACTTGGGTTCGGGGTGGCCGCCAGGATCCATACTTGTCGTACTACAAGCTTCCGATCCGCACGAACGACGGAAAGGAGTGCGCACCATGTCCCGAGCCACTGTCTCTCCCCAGATCAACGCGACGCGTGGCGTCAGCCTCGGCTGACGCGTTCCGGCGACACGCGATCCGAGATCGTGGGATTCGTCACACAATGTGAAGAGTGTCTGATCGTGTCAGTTGGGTATGACGCAAACTCAGACCTCCTCGCGAGGAATCGCCATCCGGACCGCTGGTGTGGCGTCCGGGCTGCGGATGTCGGCCGCCGCGACCCCTTTTACCGAGAACGAAATTCTCGGCCTCCGCAGCGTTGTTCCCACCGGTGGCACCTGTTTCGATATTGGTGCCGCCTATGGTATGTACACGTTCCCGTTGGCGCATCTGGTCGGAAAAACCGGCTCGGTGCACAGTTTTGAGCCACTCACCGGATCGTACCGGTTACTCGCGCTGACCAAACGTTTGGTTGGCGGCAAGAACATCCAGCTGCATCGGTCCGCGGTCGGGCGGGAATCGGGCTGGCAGCCGCTCACGGTGCCGCGGCAATGGGGATTTCCCATCCGTGGCAGGGCCTTCCTGGCACAGGACGCGACCAGTCTCGGCCCGAACGAACGGTTCACCTCACACCAGGAGGTGGGCGTGCCGGTGACAACTGTCGACGAGACCTGCCGGAACGCCGGTGTCGGGCAGGTGGATTTCCTGAAAATCGACGTGGAAGGCGCCGAGCTGGCCGTCCTGGAAGGAGCCAGCGAGACCATCGCGGCGCATTCCCCGGCGCTGTTGCTGGAAATCGAGGACCGACACGTCGGAAAGTACGGGCTGCGGGCAACCGACCTGGTCGACTACCTCACCAGCCGTGGCTATCGCATGTACGTGTGGAAAAACCGGGAATGGACCGAGACCGATCGGGTGACCGTGGCGGTACGCAATTACCTCTTCAGTGTGGCGCTGGACCGATCGCGGTCGAAGATTCCCGCACTGGCTGGCCAATGGGCCGGCTAGCCGGACGAATCGCGAAGGCCTCCCGCAGCCGCCGCCCGAAAAGCATCATCGCGGCGGCCGCGGCGAGGGCCACGATGCCCTGACCAAGATAGTAATAGTCGGGTGGCAACGCGTCGCCGAGACGTACGGCCTGGGCGCCCAGACCCGCGCCAAGCGCGCTGAAAAGCCACACCAACCCGATCACCCGGCCGACATACTCCCGGGGAGCGACCTCGGCGGCCGCGCTCATGGCCACCGGACCGATCACCACTTCCCCGCACGCCTGCAGGAAGAACACCGCCACCAGCCACAACGGTGAGACGAGGACGCCGGTGCCGGCCATCGCCGCAGCCACGCTCATCAAAGAAAAACTCGCGCCTGCGAAAAACAGACCCAGCGCGAACTTCCCCGGCGTGCTCAGCCGTGCGCCCAGGCGTACCCAGGCGTACGCGAAAATCGGCGCCACCAGCAACATGAAGAACGGGATGGCGGACTGGAACCAGCTGGCCGGCAAGGTAAACCCGAGGAAGCCCCGGTCGGTCGACTGCTTCGCGAAGAGGGGCAGCATCGAGCCAGCCTGGCCGACCATCGTCCAGAACAGCGAGACCGCCAACAATAGCCAGAAAAACGCGCGCAACCGGACCATCTGGACGGCCCCACCGGCGGCCGCGGATCAGCACAAAGAAATAGGCAAATGGCAAGATCAGTGTCACGATCCCAAAAGCGACCACCACGTGCATCGGCGAGAAAGAGCCGGAAACCACGTCCAACACCACGGCCACCGCCATGACCGCGAGCACCGCTGTCGCGGTCAGCCCAGCCTTGCGTCGCTCGGTGCGAAGAAGGGGTTGGCCGGCCGACCTGCCGGCCTCGCCGAAGCTGCGCCATCCCAGCAAAAACTGTGCGATTCCCAGCACCATGCCCACGCCGGCCGCGGCGAACCCGAGGTGCCAGTTGACTCCTTCGCCCAGCCAGCCCATGATCAGCGGCGCGAGCAGGGCGCTGACCTGGCCGGTGACGTAGAAGAGCGAGATCGCGCCGGCCCGCTGGGCCGCCTCGTCGTCCCGATAGAACCGGCCTAGCAAAGCGACGATATTCGGTTTGAGCAAACCGGTGCCGACCGCGATGAGAATCAGGCCGACGTACGACAACGCCGGAACAGCCGCCGCCAGGCTGAAATGTCCGGCCGCGATGACGACCCCCGCCGAGCAGGATGGCACGGCGTTCCCCGAGAATCCGGTCTCCCACCCAGCTGCCCGGCATGGACAGGACGAAGACCGATCCAAGGTAGACGCCGAACAGCGCGGCAGCCTCGCCGGCAGGAAGGCCCAGCCCGCCGGAAGCGGTCGGCGTCACCGCGTAAAGCACCAGAATCGCCTGCATGCCGTAGAAACTCAGCCGTTCCCACGAGTCGACCAGCAGGATGGTGGACAGCCAGCGCGGATAGCCAAAGCGGCCACGCTGGATCCGGTCAGCGGAGATCGAGGACATCGGAGACCAGCGAGGTCGTGTGTTTCGCGTCCCTGAAAAGGGAATTTCCCAGCATCTCGCGGAGGAAGCCAGTCGTGGTACGAATCCCGTGCCCGCTGATCCGGAACTCGTCCAGCGCCCGCTCCATCCGGGCGATCGCCTGCTCGCGATCCGGTGCCCACACGATCACCTTCGCCAGCAGCGAGTCATAGTCCGCGGTCACCCGCAAACCGGCCGCGCCATGAGTGTCCACCCTGGTAAACGGGCCGCCCGGCGGCACGAACTCGTCCACGAGCCCGGCGGTGGGGAGGAAATCCCGGTCCGGGTCCTCCGCGTTGACCCGGCATTCCAGCGCTACTCCGCGCGGCACCACGTCCTGCTGCCGGAAGGACAGCGGGCTGCCGGAGGCCACTCGCAGCTGCTCGGCGACAATGTCGATGCCGGTGGCCATCTCGGTGACCGGATGTTCCACCTGGATCCGGGAATTCACCTCGATGAAGTAAAAATCTCCCTTGTCGTCGACCAGAAATTCGAACGTACCGGCGCCGACATAGCCGCAGGCGCGAGCACCGCGGACGGCTGCCGCGCAAATGTTCTCGGCCAGCCCCGCCGGCAGCCCGGTGGCCGGCGTCTCCTCGATCAGCTTCTGCCGGCGGCGTTGCACCGAACAGTCCCGCTCCCCCAAGCTGACCACATTCCCGTGGTGATCGGCCAGAATCTGCACCTCGACATGCCGAGTGCTCTCCAGGAAACGTTCGACATAGACGCGACCATCGCCAAATGTCGCCTGCGCCGCGGCACGGGTAGTCGCGTACGCACGGGCCAACTCACGGCCAGCGCGCACGACCGCCATTCCCCGCCCGCCACCGCCGGCAATCGCCTTGATGATGACCGGATATCCGATCCGCTCAGCGATTTCCTTGGCCTCCAAACCATTTTCGACAGCCCGCGAGCTACCCGGCAGCACCGGCAGGCCGGCCGCCGAGGCCACCTCGCGGGCCTGCGCCTTGTCGCCCAGCCGGCTCATCACGTGTGCGGGCGGGCCGATGAAAATGAGTCCCTGCGCCTCGCACATCTCGGCGAAATCGGGATCCTCGGAGAGGAAGCCGTAGCCGGGATGGATCGCGTCGACGCCGGTCCGCAACGCGGCTTCCAGAATAGCCGGAGGGTAAAGATAGCTGCGCCGGGACGGCGCGGGTCCAATGTGGACACACTCGTCGGCGAGACGCAGCGCGGGCGAGTCGCGATCAGCGGTGGAATGCACCATCACCGTACGTACGCCCAGCTCACGGCAGGCACGGGCGACCCGCAACGCGATCTCACCGCGATTGGCGATCAGAACAGCCGAGAACATTGTCATCCTCCAGAGGGAAATCAGGCCGCCGGAGCGATCACGAACAGCGGCTGGCCGTATTCGACGGACTCCCCGTCGGGCACCAGGACCCGGACCACCCGGCCGGACCGGTCCGCCTCGATCGGGTTCATCAGCTTCATCGCCTCCAGGATCGCCACCTGCTGGCCCTCCTGCACCTGGTCGCCCTCTCGAACGAACGGGTCGGCGCCGGGTTCGGGCGAACGGAAGAAAGTGCCCACTGTCGGCGCACAAATCGACTCGGCCGGATCGGTCGTCTCGGCCGCCGGAGCTTGCTCCACCACCGCGACCGCGTGCTGAACAGAGGTGGCCTCTGGCCGTTCCACCTCCACGGTGATGTCGCCGGCTCGCAGGCGTACGCTGCGGACCGGACCGCGGGTGCCGTCCAGGATTTGTACGGCATGGCGGCAAAGCTCTTCGAGTAGCTCGGGCGAGTCGGTCATCGAGGGTCTCCGTTGTCTGCCAGCTGTCCTTGAGGGGCGCCAAATCGGCGGAATCGCTGCCGCCGGTCCGCCACCAGCCGCGCCGCATCGAGGTCGGCGAGCTCCCGGACCGCGGCCGCGACCACCGACCGCACCAGCGACATCGTCTGCACCGGGTCGGTGTGCGCACCGTCCGGTGGCTCGGCGATGACACCATCGACGATGCCGTACGCCAGAAGTTCCCTTGCGTGCAGGCGTAGAGCCGCGGCCGCCCGGCCGACCGTGTCTTCCCTGGTCAGTTCCGGGCCTTTCCACAGGATCGCCGCGCAGCCCTCCGGACTGATCACCGAATAGACGGCGTTTGACAGAGCGAGCACGCGATTTCCCACTCCTAGGGCCAAAGCACCGCCGCTGCCGCCTTCGCCGGTAATCACCACGACGACCGGCACCGGCAGCGCGGACATCAGCCGCAGGTTTTCCGCGATCGCCCAGGCCTGGCCGCGTTCCTCGGCCTGGATCCCGGGATCCGCGCCTGGCGTGTCGATCAAAGTCACCACCGGCAGCCCGAGTTTGGCTGCCAGCCGCATCAACCGGGCCGCCTTGCGATAGCCGGACGGTGACGCCATCCCGAAGTTCCGCTGCACTCGCTCTCTGGTGTCCCGGCCTTTTTGGTGTCCTATCAGGGCAACTGGCCGACCGTGCAGCAGGCCAATGCCGCCGACGATCGCCGGGCAGTCGCCGCTCACCCGGTCGCCGTGCAGTTCCAGGAACTCCTCCAGCATGAAGGTCGCGTACTCGTCAGCCGTCGGCCGATCGGCGTGCCGGGCCAGTCGTACGGCCGCCAACCCATCGCGCTCGGGCAGCCGTGCCGGATCGGTGATCACTGGTACGGCCGGCTCCGGCGCCGCTTGCGGACGTGACTTCGGCTCGTGCGCCGACAAAAGCCGGGCGATCGTCCGCCGCAGCGCCGGCCGCGGCACCACGCTGTCCACCAGGCCCTGCCCCAGCAGAAATTCGGCTGTCTGGAATCCCGCCGGCAACTGCTGGCCGGTGGTCTGCTCGATCACCCGCGGGCCGGCGAAACCCACCCGTGCACCTGGTTCGGCCAGGATAACGTCGGGGAGGGTGGCGAAAGAGGCCGCGACTCCACCGTATGTCGGGTCGGTCACCAAGGCCATCGTGAGGATGCCGGCCTCATCGAGCATCGCGATCGCCTGGCTGGTTTTCACCATCTGCATCAGCGAAAGCGCACCCTCCTGCATCCGCGCACCGCCCGAAGCGGTGACCAACAGGAAAGGCGTGCGCTCGCGAACGGCGGTCTCGGCGGCGACAGTGATCCGCTCTCCGACACCACTTCCCAGGCTTCCACCGAGGAAGCGGAAGTCCATCACCGCCGTGATCACCCGGCGGCCGTCAATCTCACCGCGTACGCACACCACTGCCTCGGTCAGGCCGGTACGTTCGCGCGCCTCTCGCAGCCGGCGCGGATACGGTTTGCTGTCCACAAAACCAAGCGGATCCTCGACCGCGTCGGCCACCTCGATTTCGGACCAGCCAGGATCAAGCAGCTGCTCGATGCGCTCGGGCGCGGTCAGCTTCCCATGCATACCGCAGCCCGGACAGACCTGCAGCGATCGGGCATAGCGGCGGGCATAGACGATTTCTCGGCATTTCAGGCAGCAGATCCAGTCCAGATCGGACACGGCCGCGACGACGGCGGTCATGGCGGTCACCAGCCCCGCGGGAAACGGAAGTGGTCCTCGCGACGAGGTTCCCACCAAGCCGGGTTGTCCCGGTACCACTGAACCGTCTCGGCCAGCCCAGCGCCGAAGTCGACCTCCGGCCGATATCCGAGCTCGGTACGGATTTTGCTGTCGTCCAGGGAATAGCGCAGGTCATGGCCCATGCGATCGGGGACGTGCTCGACCTGGTTCCCGTCCGCTCCACACAGCTCGACCAGCCTCCTGGTGAGGTCCGCGTTGGTCATCTCGACCCCACCGCCAATGTGGTAGACATCGCCGGGCGTGCCACTTTCCAACACCAACTGGACAGCCCGGCAGTGGTCGTCAACGTGCAGCCACTCGCGGACGTTCCGGCCATCACCGAAGAGCGGCACCTTCTGCCCTTCCAGCAAGTTGGTGATAAAGAGCGGAATGACCTTCTCCGGGAATTGGTACGGTCCATAGTTGTTCGAACAGCGAGTGACCATCACCGGCACCCGGTGGGTGCGAAAGTACGCCAAGGCGAAGTGGTCACTGGCCGCTTTCGAAGCCGCGTAGGGGGAATTCGGATGCAACGGCGTGTTTTCATGCCACGATCCGGAGTCGATAGAGCCGTACACCTCGTCGGTTGAGACGTGCACCACGCGGTCGATGCCGACGAGTTGGCAGCAGTCCAGAACGCTCTGAGTGCCGAGCACATTGGTTACCGCGAATTCACCGGCACTGACCAGCGAACGGTCCACATGAGACTCAGCGGCGAAGTGGACGACAGCGTCGTGGCCGGGCAACAGTTCTCGCAGCAGGCCGACATCGCAGATGTCACCCTTGACGAAAGTCAGCCGCGGGTCGCCGATCGGCAGGTTGCCGGTGTTTCCGGCATACGTGAGTTTGTCGACAACCGTGATCTGCGCGTCGACATATCCTTTGTACGATCCGGAAAGCATGCTCCGGACGTAGTGGGAGCCGATGAACCCGGCGCCGCCGGTGACCATCACCCTCATCGCTCGATCACCACCTCGGTGTTGTCGCCCAGCACCAGCCGCCGGGATGGCACGGTGTCCAGCGCGGGCCTGGAATGCACTTGGGCGTAGCGCCCGATAACCGACTGCCGGACCGCGTCCACCCCGGACACCGTCGAGCCCTCCAGCACGATCGAGTCGGCGATATCGGTGCTGGTGATGTCACATTCCGCGCCGATCGAGGTGTACGCCCCGACAGTGCTGTCGGTGATCGAGGCCATGCATCCGATCACCGCCGGCCCGATCACCCGGGAGCGGGTGATCCGCGCTCCGGCGTCCACGATCACCGGGCCGATCAGCTCGCTCTCGTCGTCCACTTCGCCGGCGTTGGCCGGATCGATGAGATCCAGCAGCGCGCGGTTGCCGTCCAACAAGTCGGCGATCCGGCCAGTGTCCTTCCAATAGCCGGAAAACACGTGACCGCGGACCGCGGACCCGTGCTCGACCAGCCAGCTGATCGCGTCGGTGATCTCCCGCTCGTTGCGCCAACTGGGGCGGATACTGCGCACCGCCTGATGGATCGCTGACGAGAAGACGTACGCTCCGATCACCGCCAGGTCGCTGGTTGGCTGGCTCGGCTTTTCCTCCAGTTGCAGGACCCGGCCATCGGCGTCGAGCTCGGCGACGCCGTATTCGCTGGGATTGGGGACTTTCCCGACCATGACCAGTGCGTCCGGACGGGTCGCCCAAAACTCCCGGACCAGGTGTTCAATCCCGCCGGAGATGACATTGTCCCCTAGATACATGACAAAGTCGTCGTCTTCGAGGAAATCGCGGGCAATCAGCACACAATGCGCGAGACCCAGCGGCGCTTCCTGCGGAATGTACGTGACATGCAGACCGAACCGGGAGCCGTCGCCGACCGCTCGGCGTACGTCCGCACCGTGCGGTCCGATAATGACACCGACCTCGGTGATGCCGGCATCCCGGACCGCCTCCAATCCGTGGAAGAGCACCGGCTTGTTGGCGATAGGCACCAGTTGCTTGGAAACGGTGTGCGTCAGCGGCCGCAGCCGGGTGCCGGAACCGCCGGCCAGCACGAGAGCTTTCATCGACAGATGCCTTCCAGAATGGGCAAAATTGACTGGCTTACCAGGTCACCGGGATCTCGAGAAAGCTCTCCAGCAGGTGCTTCTCGTCCCGCCGGATCCGCTCGACCGGCACCGTCAGCCGCAGGTTCGGCAACTCCCGCAGCAAAGTGGCCAGAACCACTTCCAGCTCGACGCGTCCCAAAGCCGCGCCAGCGCAGAAATGGGTGCCGGCGCTGAAGGTCAGGTGAATGTTGTCCTTCCGAGTCACGTCGAAAACCTCGGGATGCTCGAAGACCGACTCGTCCTGGTTCGCCGAGTCGGCGGCCGGGATAATGCTGGAGCCAGCCGGAATGGTGACCCCGCCGACCTCTACATCCTCGGTGACATAACGAAGCATGGTCACCGAGGAGCCAACCAGCTTCCAGCGTAGGATCTCCTCGACGGCACTCTTCATGAGGTCCGGATCTTCCTGTACCAACGCGAACTGGTCCGGATGGGCGAGCATCATCGCAATGGCACCGCCAATCTGTACGGCGGTGGTTTCGTACCCGACCAGGACAAGCAGCCGGGACCACCAGTGCAACTCGTATTCACTGAGCCGGCCGTCGTCTTCGTCCCGGGCCGCGATCATCGCGCTGATCAGGTCGTCGGCCGGAGATTTGCGTTTGGTTTCAATGAGCTCACGCATATAGTTGTCCAGCGCGAGCCGGTTCTGCTCGGAGGAGCCACTAATCGACTTGAAAGAGCTGGTCCAGACCCGAAATCTCTGCTGGTCCTGGACCGGCACGCCCAGTAACTCGCACACCACCCGGATAGGCAGTGGATAAGCCAAAGTCTCATTGAGATCGGCCGGCGGGCCTTGCCGGACCAGATCGGCGACCAGCTCATCAGCGATCTGCTGCACTCGCGGACGCATCCGCTCCACCCGGGTAGCGGTCAGCGCCTTCATGACCAGTCGGCGGATCCGAGTGTGCTCTGGCGGGTCCGGATCCATTCTGGGGTCCTGGAAAAGCTTGTTCGTCTTGCTGATGCGGGCCGCGCCCGGCCGGTTGAGATTGCGGCTGATCCGGGGATCGGCGAGCAGCGCGCGTACGTCCGCATACCGCGTCACCATCCACGCCTGGTCGCCGCTGGGCAGCAGGACTTTCACCACTGGTTCGGCACGCAGGTCGGCCAGTTCCTTGGGCTGCTCCAGAGGCGCTGGCCGGTGGAACGGGTACGGGCATCCAGTCGCGGCGCCCGCCAACCTGTCAGCCTGGGTGTCCATCAGACTCCTCACGCGATGTCCGGTAATGAGGCGATAGTTGCCGGCAGCGCTTGAACCCGGACCGCGCCGCACTCAAGGCTCAATCGGGCAGCGCCGGTCGACCGTTTCTCAAGGCCACGTTGAAACCATGCCGGCTAACGCTGCCGTCACCGCAAAGAAGGAGCTGAGGATGCGACTGGGCGTCAACGTCACGCATCTGGACCCGGGCATCGCGGTCGACGCCGAGCGGCTCGGCTACCGGCTGGCCCTGGTGCCAGAAGGATTTCGGGCCGACGCCGTCAGCGTCCTGGGCTGGTTGGCCGCCCGTACCAACGAAATCCAGCTGTCGGCCATCTGCCAGCTGCCGGTTCGTACGCCGGTCGCGATGGCGATGACGGCCGCCACCCTCGCGACCTTGTCCGGTAGCCGATTCCAGCTGGGGCTGGGAATCTCCAACTCGCACACCGCTGAGGTCTGGCACGGCGTGTCCTTCGAGCGGCCACTCGCGCGAACCAGGGAGTATGTCGACATCGTCCGGATGGCACTGGCCGGAGACGAAGTTCGTTACGCTGGCGAGCTTTTTCAGATCCCGCTGGCCGGTCGCACCGGCAACCCTTTCCGGATGCCCAGCAACACCCCCATTCCGGTTCACCTGGCCGCGGTCGGCCCACGCAACCTGCACTTGACTGGGTTGGTGGCCGACGGCTGGATCGGCGTTTTCTCTTCGCCGGAGCGGATTTCGGAGATCCTGCCGCTGATCCTGGCCGGCCGGGACGCCAGCGGGCGGCCCCGCGAATCCTTCGAGATGAACCTGACCGCTGGCGTGTCCGTTGACGACGACCCCGAAAAGGCCTCGCTCGCCCTGAAACCGCACGCGGCTCGCTTTATGAGCATCGGCCACCGGGAGAAGAACTTCTATTTCCGGCTGGCCGCCGGAATGGGCTTGGGAGCCGCGGCGGCCAAAGTCCAGGATCTCTATGCGGCCGGTGAAATCTCCGCTGCGACGGCAGCTATCCCCTTCGCATTCGTGGACGCCACCGGACTCATCGGCCCGGTGGACCGGATCGCGCAGAAGATGAAAGCCTACGCCGCCGCCGGTGTCACCACACTTGCCATCACCCCGTACGGCCCGGATCGCGTGTGTACGCTGGAAATCGCCGCCGAAGCGCTCCGACAGAGCGGAGTGCAGGGGTCATGACCGAAGTGCCTTTCAACCGTGCCTACTTGACCGGTGCCGAACTGGACTACGTGGGGCAGGCGGTCGACAGCGGAATCATCGGCGGCGACGGGCCTTTCACCAAGAAGGCGACCGCCCTGGTCGCTGGCCTGACTGGCGCCACCTCTGCACTGTTGACCACCTCCTGTACGCATGCTCTCGAACTTTCCGCTCTGTTGCTGGATTTGCGGCCGGGCGATGAAGTCATCATGCCGTCCTTCACTTTCACGTCCACCGCGAATGCCTTCGTATTGCGCGGCGCCACGCCGGTCTTCGTCGACATACGCCCGGACACCCTGAATCTGGACGAGCGGCTGACCGAAGCCGCGATCACCAGCCGGACGCGGGCGGTCGTCGTCGTCCATTATGCCGGTGTGGCCTGCGAAATGGCGACGATCATGGCGATCGCGAGCCGCCATCGCCTCAGCGTCATCGAAGACAACGCGCACGGCCTCGGCGGCTCGTACCACGGCCGGCCGCTCGGCTCTTTTGGCGCGATGGCGACCCAAAGCTTCCACGTGACCAAGAACGTCCAGTGCGGCGAAGGCGGTGCGCTGGTCATCGGCGACGACCGGCTGACCGAGCGGGCCGAGATCATTCGCGAGAAGGGCACCGACCGGGCCCGGTTCTTTCGTGGCCAGGTGGACAAATACTGCTGGCGGGACCTCGGGTCGAGCTACCTCCCGTCCGAGCTGCTGGCCGCGTACCTGCTCGGACAGCTGGAATCCTTTGAGCGCATTCAGGAAAAACGCGGCCAGGTGTGGAGCGCGTACGACCAGCGGCTCGCGGTCTGGGCCTGCGAACGCGGTGTCCGGCGGCCGACCGTACCGGCCGGATGCGTTCAGCCGGCCCATCTTTACTACTTGTTGCTGCCCAATCCGGTCCAGCGAGATGATTTCCTGCGGCATCTCTCGGAGCGCGGCGTACGAGCCGTCCACCATTACCAGCCGCTGCACAACGCACCGGCCGGTCTCCGGCATGCGCGCGTCGCTCCGGGCGGTTGCTCGGTCACCGAGGAGGTCGCCGACGTCCTCGTCCGGCTGCCGCTTTTCGCCGGCATGGCGGCCGAAGAAGTCGATCATGTGGTCGATTCTGTGCTGGCGTACGCACCTTCACGGGTCGCTCTCTGACGTCCGGCGGTCTTTTACGAGCCTCTTGACCACCGTCGGGGTTGGCCCCTATTGTTCCGAACGGTGATGAGATTCACACACATGTTCAATGTTCATGTTTGTGAATACCGATGAAGGTGGGTCTGAGCACCAACGTCGCTGCCTTGTGAGCCGCCCGCGCACCAGGACCGTGCCGCCATTGAGCACCAGGGAGGACCCACCATGCTAGGTGTATTCCGGAAATCCGCACTCGTCGCCGGCGTCTCGCTGCTAGCGACCGCGGCTTTGGCGCTAGGTACGGGCAAAGTAGCCGTCGCCGCCCCGGCCGCTTTCCCGAGCCAATACGCGGCGCCCTATCTGGAGCTGAGCAGTAGCAGCGTCGGCGATATGGTTTCGGACCGGAACGCCTCCGGCGTCAACCACTACACGCTTGCCTTCCTGATTCCCAAGAGCGGCTGCACCGCCAAATGGGAGGACGGCGACTATTCAGTGGGCACCTTCAAATCGCAAATCAACGCGTTGCAGGCAGCCGGTGGCGACGCGATCATTTCCTTTGGTGGCGCCGCCGGCGGTGAACTCGCACTGACCTGTACGTCCGCGACCAACCTTCAGGCCGCGTACGCGAACATCGTCACCACCTACAACGTGCACCGGCTGGACTTCGACATTGAGGGCGGACCGCTGGACAACAGCTCGTCGATCGCCCGCCGCGACCAGGCGCTCGCCGCCCTGCAGAAAGCCGATCCGGCCGTACAGGTCGACTACACGCTGCCGGTCGATCCGGGCGGGCTGCCCGGCAACGCGATGAACCTCTTGAAGGACGCCAAAGCCAAGGGGGTGAAGGTCGGTTTGGTGAATATCATGACGATGGACTTCGGTGACGGCGAGAACGCCCTCAACGACGCCGAATCCGCGGCCAACGGCACCGAAAAGCAGCTCGCCTCGCTGTACGGGATCTCCGCATCGCAGGCATGGAAGCTGATCGGGCTCACCCCGATCGCCGGTCACAACGACGACAACGAGAACTTCACCCAGGGCAACGCCACCACCCTGGAACAGTTCGCCGCGTCCAAGGGCGTACAGGAGCTGTCGTTCTGGGAGGTCGACTCGTACGACAAGAAGGTCGGCTACGCCTATTCGAAGATCTTCAACAGAATCTGACCCGACCAGCCCGACGCTGCCCGATGTGACCGATCACATCTGGCTGCGCCGGGCCGACGATGCTGCCCTCTTGGTTGCCTCTTTCGCCGGCGAATTTTGCCCACCGATCAGACAATCTTCTCGACCATGAGGAAGAACCCTGCCACCCGACTGATCGCCGGAATCGTTGTCCTTCTGCTCGCTGGTGGATGTGGAACAAGCGGCTCCGATCGTCCGAGCGCCGGCCAGGATCATCGCGGCGGGACCCTGCATATTCTGGACCAGTCCGATTTCGACCATCTCGACCCGGCACGTAACTATCCACCCAGCCAACTGCACCTTGAGACTCTTTACGCGCCAACACTGACGTCTTATGTCAATGCCCCCGGTCTCGCCGGCACTGAGGTCGGCGCGGACGCCGCCACCGACACCGGCCGGCCGAACGCGGACGCCACCCAGTGGAGTTTTACCCTGCGAGACAACCTCACATGGCAGGACGGCCGGCCCGTGACGTGCGCGGACTTCCGGTACGGCGTGAACCGTTCGTTCTCCGACCTGCTTCCCGGCGGCCCGACCTATCAGAAAGCATATCTGCGAGGTGGCGACACCTATTCCGGAATTTATCAGGATCCGCGCGGGATTCCCTCGGTCACCTGCAGCGAACAGACGATCACCTACCAACTGAAATATCCGGTCCCGGACTTTCGCTACGCCGTCTCCATGGGGATCTTCGCGGCCGTCCGACAGGATCGGGACACCAGAACAAAATACGACGACCAACCGTTCTCGTACGGCCCGTACATGATAAAGACCCATGTTCGCGACCAGAGCCTCACGCTGGTACGCAACCCGTACTGGGACCAAGGTCTGGACCACATCAGGAAGAACCTGCCAGATGTCCTCAGTTTCACCTTCGGGCTGAGCCGCGAGGTCATCACCGACCGGCTGATCCAGGACCGCGACACCGACCAGCAAACCATCCCGTTCGCCAACACCACAGTGTCGCCCGAGCAGCTCTCGCAGGTTCTCGGCAATCCAAAACTGCGTTCGCGAACGTTCAGCGGCTACACCGGCAGCACCTCGTTCATCGCTATCAACACGAGAAAAGTTCCGGACGTACGCTGCCGGCAGGCCTATTCGTACGCGATGAACAAGCAGACATATGTGACCGTTCTCGGTGGGCCGGCAACCGGGGACTACGCGAACACAGTCGCGGGGCCTTCGATGAAGGCCTATCGGGCGGCTCCGGCCACCGATCCGCGCGGCGACCCGGCAAAGGCCCGACAACTGTTGGCACAGGCCTCGGACTGCCCGCGAACGATCAAATACGACTATGCCCAAACGCCGGTGAGCGATCGCACGGCGGCCGCGGTGAAGGACGCATTCGCGAGGGCCGGTATCACCGTGCTGCCTACCCCCATAGCCCGCAAAGAGTTCTATTCCACGGTAGGCAAACCCGGCACCGAGGACGAACTGGTGAATACAGGTTTCATCCCCGACTGGCCATCCGGCGCGGCCCTCTATCCGCCGCTCTTTGACGGTCGGCAAATCCTTTCCGATGGAAACTCCAACTTCTCGCTGCTCGATGACCCGAAGGTGAACCAGGCGATCCGCGCCGCCGAAGCCGAGCCCGACACCAGGAAGGCCCAGACGTTGTGGGCACAGGTGGACCGGCTTGTGATGGAGTCAGCCGCGATCATTCCGCTCCAGTACGTCAAAGTCGTGATCCTGACCGGATCCAAGGTGACTGGTGCGCGCATGCACTCCGAGTATTTCGATATCAGCCTGCTCAACGTCGGCGTCACCACCTAGGCGGCGACACTGCACGGACCGGTGGCGTCGTGGTCGAATAGCAGGGTGGCGGACGAAGCGGCTCGGGTGGTGGCGTTGTTCGACCTGCGCCGGTACGCCGAAGCCGAGCAGGTCGCGCGGCGCGGGCTGGTGGCCGAGCCGGCCCATGGGAAATTGCTGCGATTGCTCGCTCGTACGCTCGCTGAGCAGGAAAAATACGCGGAGGCGCAGGTCGCCGCGGAGGCTGCGGTGGCGGCCGCGCCGAATGGGCCTGGTGGCTACGTCGAGATCGCGTACGTGCGGATGCGGTGTCGCGACTGGCCGGCGGCAGTGGCGGCCGCGGAGCGGGTGGTGCGGCTGGCTCCGCTGTGGGCGGGCGGATTGTCGCTGCTGGCCCAGACTTATGCCGGCGGCGGCGAGAGTGCGAAAGCGATCGAGACCGCGCGACGCGCCCTGGCGTTGGATCCAGAAGCCGAGCAGCCGTGGCTCACCATCGCGCTGGTCGAGCGCGAACGCCGGGATTTCGGTGCGGCCACGGCGGCTTACGAGGAGGCGCTGCGCCGGGACCCGCAGTCCGCGCACGCCCATCGCGGGTTGGCCGAGCTGGCCGCGAGCCAGGGCCAGATCCGCCAGTCGCTGGGCCGCTACGGCGCGCTCGCGCGGCTGCGGCCGACCGATCACGACCCGCAGCTTTCGGCGTGGCCGGTCATCCTGGCGGCGATCGGACCATTTTGGATGCTGACCGGCCTGATGGTGCTGCTCGCGGCCACCGCAGCGGTGGCCACCTGGGCACTGCCGGCGCTGGCGCCCGCCGTTCGCGTCGGCGCCGGCTTGATCGCGCTGGCCTTGCTCATATTTCTGGGCCGTTTGTTGTTGCCGGCTGGGCGCACGCCCTATCTTGCGTTGCGCGCCACCGATCGCCGATTCCGGCGCGCACTCTATCGGGCCCTGGTGGTCGAATTCGTGCTGATTTGCTGGCTCACCGCGATCGCCGTCACCGGCGGAATTTTCGCTGCGGTGATGGGGATCATCCTGCTTGTGCCGTACTGGCAGGCCGCGACAGTGGTGACCGCGGCCCCCAGCCGAAATGACTCCTAGAAATGCGTACCGAACCACTGCGTGACCCGATCCCGGTAAAGCGCGGTGTTGCTGGCCAGGTTTATCGAGTGGCCCGAACCCTTTAGCGTGTATGCCTGCAGGTCATGCGTACCCGCCAGACCTGCTCGTTCTTGCTTTGGGTACTAGATAGTGCCGGTGTCAACGGCCTGGACGATCCAGGGGATGACCTCGTCGAGCATGTGCTCCAGCGAGGTGGTGGCTTCGAAACCGAGGACCCGCTTCGCCTTCTCGGTGGCGGGCACGCGGCGCTGCACGTCGTACGCGAACGGCTTGTCATGGACGAACCGGAGCGGCACCTCGTGACCCCGGATCCGGTGCCACATCACCTCGGCCAACTGGCGGACCGTGGTGGATTCCGCGGTGGAAAGGTTGAAATCCTCGTTGCGGGCGGCCGGATGGGACATCGCCGTGACGATGCCGGTGGCCAGGTCGCCGCCGTACGTGTAGTGGCGGACCTGCGATCCATCGCCGAGAACATGCAGTGGGTCCTGGCCTTTGACGATTTTCTGGACCAGGTCTGGAACAACATGACTCATCGCCAGCTCGACGTTGCCGGAAAGGATTCGCTCGTCGCCGAGGGCGCGACTTTCCCCGATGCCAACGCAGTTGAAGGGCCGGACGATTGTGTACGGCAGCTGATATTGGTCCCAGGCAGCTCGGGCGAAATATTCGACCGCGAGTTTTTGGAAGCCGTACGAGGAAAGTGGCGGCGGGACCTCGCGCTCCTGCCCTTCGTACGACGGCCAGTCGGTGGTGCTCTCGAAGACCATCGACGACGAAAGATAGGTGACCTTGCCGAGTTTTCCCTTGCGTTGCGCGGCGATCGCCGCATCGCAGGAGGCGGCGATGATCCGTTCGTTGGTAGCCAGCAGGTCGTATGCGTACGTGTGGAAATACGAGATGCCGCCGATCATCGCGGCACCGGCGATAAAATGGTCGCAGTCGGCCAGCAGGTCGGTCATCAGGTCTACCTGGGTGGCATCGCCTTCGACCAACTGGTAACGGGGATGGTCGTCGTACGACTTCGCTACCTTTCCGTATTTGGAAAAATTGTCGATGCCGACCACCGAGTAGCCTCGGCTCAACAGTTCCTCGACGACATAGCCGCCGATGAATCCGGCCGAACCGCTGACGAGAACCTTCTCCATCACGCGCCTTTCGACAGACTTCTGGCTGATCTGGCCCGGATCTGCGCGACCGACAGCCGCGGCCCGAAGGCGAACCGATACCAGCGCAGGTATTTGGGAATCCACTGGGCGATCTTGAAGTTGGACACACCGGCCTGCCGGTCCAACCAGATGGTCGGCAGCTCGGCCACCGGGCGGCGCAGCCTCTTGGCCTTGGCGATGAGCTCGATGCCGATCTCGAAACCGTCTCGGCTGTCGATGCCGACCGAACGGACGAAGTCCGTGGAATACGCCTTGAAGGAATTGGTCGCGTCGCGGGTCCCGAGATGTGCCAGCAGCCACAGCGAAAGACCGGCCCATTTCGAGATCAGGGCCTTCAGCCACGGCCCGCCGACCTGTTGGCCCCCGGGCATATAGCGGGACGCGGCCGCGACGGACACACCACGCTCGACCAGCCGGGTCAGGTCGTCGATCTGCCGGGGATCGTCGCAGCCGTCGGCCATGGTGACAACAGTCACCGGTGCGGTGGCCACCTCGATGCCGAAGCGAATGGCGTTCGCAGGGCCGCGGCCGTACGTGTTCACCGTGCATCTCAGGCCCGGCTGACCTTGCGCATATTCCTCAATGACGGCGACTGTCGTGTCGTCCGGCGCGTCCACGACCACCAGGACCTCGCAGACCAGCGTGACAGCCCCGAAAAGCCGGTCGAGGACCGGCACGATGTCCTTGCCCTCGTTGTAGGCCGGAATAACGACAGAAACCCGCGGCCGCGTCATGACGGTCACACCCGGACCCCGTTGCCCATCATGTTCCACACGTCGACAACCGGCTTGTCAATGCTCAGGCCGCGATATTCTTCATGTGGAGCAGCCACGAAAATCAGGTCGGCGGCAAGCACTTCGTCCAGCGGGCGCAGGTCAAGATCAACCGTGACGTACGGGTCGGTGCACATTACCCGGGCGGCCTTGAACTTCAGAATCCGCTTGAGCTTGTAGGACAAACTCGACCGGATGTCATCCGATCGACCCTTGAACGCCATCCCCAGGATGCCGACCGTCATCGACGACAAATCGAAGCGACGCTCGACCCTGTCGACGAGATAGAGAGGCAACCCCTCGTTGATCGCCATCGCGGTGTGCCCGAGCGCGAAATTGTTGTTGTTGTTGTACGCGGCGAGCTGCATCGTGTCCTTGAAAAGACACGGCCCCGCCGCGAAACCGGGCCCTGGCATGTCCGCCGCCCGCGGGTACTCGGCGGTCAGGCCAGCCCGGATCCGTTCGAAGTCCAGCCCACGGTCGTTGGCCATCATGTAAAGCTGGTTCGCGGTGGCGAACTTGACATATCGCCAGACATTGGTGAAAAGTTTGGCCAGCTCGGCTTCCTCTGGCGTCATCTCGACCACGCTGCCCGTCAACAGGCGGAAAAGCCGGCCGGCCCGTTCCACGCCGCGAGCGGTCCGGCTGGAGACGATCTGCGGCAGATCGAACAGCTCGGTCATCGCCCGCCCCTCGGCGATCCGCTCCGGGCAGAAAGCCACGTCCAGTTCGATGCCGAGTCCGGCGACCATTTTCTCCACGCTCGCCGTGACCCCTGGATAAACCGTGCTGCGCAGCACGATCAGCTGCCCGTCGCGGAAATGATCCGCGCAGGCGGCCAACGCGTCCCCAATCGCGGCCTGGTCAGGATTCAGGTGCCGGTCGACCGGCGTACCGATCACCACCACAACGTGCTCCGCACTGGAAATCATCGCCGGGTCGACCGATGCCTTCAACCGATCCGCTGCCAGCACTCGCCGCAAAACATCGGGAGCGCCGGACTCGTCGAATGGCATCTGGCCGCCGTTGACGTCGCGTACGGACCTCGCGTTCACGTCGTAGATCCCCACATTCGCCCCGCGATCGGCCAGCGCGATCGCCAATGGCAGCCCGACGTGCCCGCAGCCGCCGATGACTACCACGTCACGGGCGAATTTCGGCTGGTTGCCGGACTTGGTAGGAGCTTCCAGAGAAATCGTCATGATGACCCTTTCGCAGGACCGCAGTCGTGCAGGACGAGGGCGTCCTGGGTGAAAGCGGCCGCAAACGCTGCCGGCTTGACCACCGGGCAGTGCGCCGTCACCCAACCGGCGAGCACCGGGTCAGCGAACCGGGGTGGAACTTGGCCGGGATAGACGAGGAAATAGCGGACCTGACCCTGCCGTACATACTTCCGCAGCTGGGAAAGGGTGAGCGTCGGATCGCTGCCGATGAATCCACCCATCGCCATCGCGGACCGCCCGGTTCGCAGAATGATCGGCGCGGCGTACTGGGAGCTGGGGACGGCGACCAGCCAGGTGGCCGAGCCCTGCCGCGCCTGGAGATAGTCGAGCATTTTGCGGTAGCTGGCTGGATCTCCGGTCGGACTACTCAGATCCTGAAACGGGCCGTTCGGATCACCGCCGAAGCCACCCTTTCCGCCGGGTCCGCCCATCCAGGTACTCGCCGGACCGGCGAGCGGGTTGGTGAAGATGATCCGCTGGAACGGTGTGATGACTGAGAAAACAGCGGGTCCGGCGAGTACGACGATGGCGGCCACGATGGCGGCGACCGGTTTCCACCGCGGCAAGAGCAGACCGACGACCGCGGCCACGGTGCCGGCGAGGACGATCCATCCCAGCCAGGGCAAGAAGGTGCTCGTACGGATCAACAGGATCGAACCCCAGAGCCCAGAAACCGCCACCATCACCGGCAATGCCCATCGCAGGGGGAAAAGTGTCACGCATCCGATCCCGACCAGGGCCGCGAGCGCCGGAGCCATCGACGCCGTGTAGTACGGATGCGGTCCACCGCTGGTCGAACTCAGCACGGCGACATGCGTGAGCAGCCAGCACCCCCAGAGAATCAGCACCGCGCGGGGAAAGTCGGTCCGCGGCCGTACTCCGCGCAGGATCAGCGCCGCCACCAAAACCAGCACTGCGAGCGGCAGCAGCCACGAGATTTGGGTGCCGATGAATTCGTTGAACATCCGTCCCAGGCCCGGGTCGCCCATCCATTCGTCGCCGGACCCGGATTTCCCAGCCGGCCAATGCCGTTCGCCCCGATGGCACTGTCCAGGACCGTGTTGTTCGAGCTGCCACCGATGTACGGCCGAGCACTGGCCGGCACCGAGTCGACGATCAGCGTCCACCAGAAACTCGCTACCGCGAGGACCGCTCCGGCGGCGACCAGGTGACCAAGCCGGCGGACCAGCTTTCCGGGCGCTGCCACCAGATAGGTGAGGGCCAATGCAGGCACAATGAGATATGCCTGCAGCATCTTGGTGTTGAAGCCAAGGCCAACCAGCACGGCCGATCCCAGCAATAAGGTGAGCTTCCCGGTGCGAGTGGCCTCCAGGACTGCCCAGCCGGCCAGCACGAGGAGCAGGACGAGCAAGGGATCGGGCGTATCGTCCCGGGTGATCGCCACCGTGATCGGCGTCAGGGTCAGGACAAGGGCGGCGATCAGTGCGGCGGGAAGACCAACCGTTCGGCGTACGGCCGCATAGAGAACCGCGACCGCGGCCACCGCTTCGGCGGCCTGCGGCAACAGCAGGCTCCACGTATTAAAGCCAAATACCCGTACGCTCAGGCCGATAATCCAGAGCGCCAGCGGCGGCTTGTCCACGCTGATGAAGGAAGCCGGGTCAAGCGAAGAAAAGAAGAACGCCTTCCAGCTCTTCGTTCCGCTCAGGACCGCGGCCGAGTAGTACTGGTACGCGTCGCCGCTCGCGCCAAGGCCCCACGTGTAGAGGGCGGCCGCGAGAACCAGGATCGCCCAGAGTGCCGGTCGGGCCCACCGCGGATCTGCCGGACGGCCCAGCAGCAATCTCCGCAGCCAACCAACGCGAACGCCGGTCGCGGCAGGAGCGGTTTTCTCGGCGGTGGTCGCCGGCGGGGAAAGGTGGGTGGTCATCGCGCGGGCTCCCGGACTGTGGTGGGAGGGACGGAAAGGTTGCGGCGGGGATGGAAAACCCAGCCGCGGAGCAGCAGAAAGCGCAGGAGTGTGGACAGTGCCGTACACGCGGCCAGGACTGCCAACTCGGCGAGTCTTGTCGCATGTGGAGCGAGCAGTTGCAGGAGCCACAAACCCAAAGTGCTGGTCGCCGGCCCCAACAGGAACGTGATGCCACCCTCGAGGTGGTGCCGGACGGCTCGCTCGGAGCCTCGATAGCCGAAGGCAAATCGCCGGTTCGCCGCGGTGTTGACCACCATCACGGCCAACACCGCCGGCACATTCGCCACCAAGGCCGGCAACACCGACCGCAGGAGCGCGTAGAGGGCCAGGTGGGCAGCCGTGCTGAGCACGCCAATCACCACGAAGACCGCCAGCTCCCGGGAAATCCCGACCCGCCGCAGCTGGGCGAGCAATCCGCCGGTCATCTCAGCTCTTGCGCCCGACGACCAGCGTGTCCACATCGGTCAACGGGATCGTGTCTGTCTCGGCGAAACCTGCCTCGATCATCAACGACCGGCAGTCGGCCGCAGTGTATTCGCTGCCACCGGGGCTGATCAGCATCATGTGCAGGCTGGTGATCAGGCTGTAGTCGTTCCGCTGCCGCTCGTCGTCAATCATCGGGTCATAGACCAGCAGATATCCGCCTGAAGGCAGAGCTTCGTACGCCTTGCGGACGAGATCCTTACGCAGGCCGGGATTCCAGTCGTGCAACACGTGACCGAAGATCAACGCGTCGGCTGTTGGCAGCGACTCGGTGAAGAAATCCCCGCCCTGGAAGGTGACCTTGCCGGCCAGGTCCAGCTTTTCCATGTGCTCGTCGAAAACTTCCCGTACGGCCGGCAGGTCGAAGACCGTCGCCTCCAGATGCGGGTGCGCCTTGACCAATTCCGCGGACAAGTTGCCGCGAGCGCCGCCGAGGTCGGCGAACGTCCGCAGCTGGCTCCAATCATACTTTTCCGCCAGCGCCGGGCCAACCAGCTGGTTGATGCCGTCCATCGCGGCCATGAAACGCCGGATCCGCATCGGGTCGGCCTGCATGTCGTCATGCATTTTCTGTTCGTCGCGTACGTCCTGGGTCACCGAGCCGACGTGCAACAGTTCGGTCAACCGGGCCCATTTCCCGTACTGCAGGTTGTGCATGATCAGGAATCCGCCGACATAGCCGGGCTTGCGGGCGTCCAGGTATGCGTCCGAAATCGCGGTGTTCTGGTAGAAACCCTGCTCGCGGCTGAGTAGGCCAATAGCCACCAGCGCGTCCAGGAAGTCGGCGGTGGCCCGCGGGTGCAGGTCCAGTGCCGAACGCAGCTCGGTCTCGGTGGCGGGCGCGGCAGCGAGATGGGTGAAGACACCGAGTTCGACCGCACTCAGCAAAACCTTCGATCGGCAGTGGTCGAGGCCGAGCCTGATCAGCTCGGTCTTTCCGGCGATTGTCTGCTTCATCGAGCGCCTCTCCTCGCAGCGGCGGACTTTTGCGGCACATCCTGTGGCCGTGGACTCGCAGACCACTGGGCTCGCGCTCGAGGGCATGCCCTCGAGCCTGTCTTGAGGGCCTCTCCACCGATTTCTGTGACTGTGTCCGGGACCGCCCGCGGCAGGAGGATGACGTTGCCATCAGCGACCATTGAGGTCCGAGACCTCGCCAAGACCTATCCAGGAGACGTACGGGCGCTCGCCGGCGTCAGTTTCGCCGTCCCGGCCGGCAGTGTTTTCAGCATTCTCGGGCCGAACGGCGCGGGCAAGTCGACGGCGATGAAGATCCTCACCACGCTGGCCCGGCCGGACACCGGATCGGCCCACATTGGTGGCATCGACGTGGTACGCGACCCCCAGCAAGTCCGTCGAATGATTGGCTGT
Source organism: Fodinicola feengrottensis (assembly GCF_039530045.1). Taxonomy (NCBI): domain Bacteria; kingdom Bacillati; phylum Actinomycetota; class Actinomycetes; order Mycobacteriales; genus Fodinicola; species Fodinicola feengrottensis. The sequence continues at coordinate 200,983 of NZ_BAAANY010000005.1, forward strand.
GTAGCGCAACGGTCCGGGGTGGACAGCAGCGCGACCGGTCGGGAGAACCTCACGCTGCAGGGCCGGTTACACGGCATGTCCGGCCGAAAACTCGCCCGCCGGGTCGACGAGCTGGTCGAGCAGGTCGACCTGACCGCCGCGGCGAGCCGGGTCGCCGGCAACTATTCCGGTGGTACGAAACGCAAACTCGACATCGCGATGAGCCTTATCCATCGGCCACAGGTACTTTTCCTGGACGAGCCGACCACCGGGCTGGATCCGGAGATCCGGGCCGAAATCTGGCAGCAGATCGCCGCTTTGGCGGCCATTGAACGGCTTACCGTCCTGCTCACCACGCACCACCTCGAGGAGGCGGACCGGCTCGCCGATCGGGTGGTGATCCTGGACCACGGACGCGTCGTCGCGAAAGGCAGTCCCAGCCAACTAAAAGACGACCTCAAAGGCGACGCGGTGCAGGTGGACCTGATCGAGCCGCGGGCCGTACCAGCCGCCCACCGCGCGCTGGCTGGACTCGAAGCGATCCGCGAGGTCACCATCGAAGGCTGTGCCGTACGAGCGCGTGTCGACGACGCGGCCGCGGCCGTCCCGCTGGTGCTCGCGGCGCTGGCCGCGGACGGTGTCAACGCCGTCTCGGTCACCGTCGCGCGACCGTCCCTTCACGATGTTTACCTGCATTACGCGAGCCGCTCGCTGAGCGAGCTGGAAGAGGAGACGACTCGATGACCGCCACGCTCACCCAGTCGTGGTTCATGACGACCAGGTTGCTGAGGTCCACCCTGCGCCAGCCGCTTTTTCTCGCCATCGGGCTGGTGCAGCCGGCAATCTGGCTGCTGATCTTTGGCCAGCTTTTCGGCCGGGTGACCGAACTCGGGGGTTTTGGCGCCACCTCTTACCTCGACTACCTGACCCCGGGCGTGCTGGTGATGATGGCCCTCACCCGCGGTGCCTGGAGCGGCGGCGACATGCTATTTGAGCTGGATCATGGTGTGCTGGACCGATTTCTGATCTCTCCGGTCTCGCGGGCCGCGCTGATCGCCGGTCACCTGGGCCACCAGGTGATCACCGTCATGGTGCAGGCAATGGTCGTCCTGGTGTTGGCCGTCGCCGTCGGCGCTCATCTGCCCGGCGGTTTTCCCGGCGTACTGGTGATGTTGGTGGCGGCCACCCTTATTGTGCTCTCGATCGGATCGCTGTCGATGGCATTCGCGCTGGTGATCCGGCGACCGCAGTCGCTCACCGCGACCATCCAGTTTATCCTGCTGCCGCTGGTGTTTATGAGCTCGGCGTTCATGGTTCAGCGGCTCGCGGCCGGTTGGATCACTTCGGTCGCCCGGTTCAACCCGATCGACTGGGCGGTGCAGGCTGGCCGTACGGCGCTGGCCGCGAACGCTGACTGGGGCCTGGTTTTCAGTCGGCTGGGCTGGTTGTGCGTGCTCGCCGTCGTTTGCGCGGCCGTCACGGTCCAGTCTTTCCGCGCCTACCAGCGATCGCTATGACCGGGTGGACCGAGCGGGGTCGGCCTGCTCGTACGTCTCGGTGGACCGGGACCATTCGGGTGCGGCACACGGCTCCAAAGATGAGGGTGAGATGGCCAAATTCCTGATCAGCACGATGCCCGAGACCGGACACATCTATCCAGCGCTCCCGATCGCTACCGCGCTCGCCGCCCGCGGCCACCAGGTCCGGTGGCACACTGGGCCTGACTTCGCCGACAAAGTAAGTCAAACGGGTGCCTCTTTCGTCCCGATGAAACACGCGCCCCGATTCCAGGACCTCACCCCGCGACCCAAACAAAGCCGCAGCTGGGAAGCTGTCGTGGGTGCGTTGCGCCGGCTGTTTGTCGAGCCCGCCCCCGGACAGTTGCGTGACTACACCGAAATCCTGTCCGACTTCGACGCGGATGTGGTCATCAACGAGTCGACTGCGGGCCTAGGCCCGCGGCTGCTGCACGAGTTGGGCGGCCCCCCGTGGGCACGACTGGGCGTCAGCCCGCTGCCAAGCCTGCCCACCTCCGCTATCCCGCCGCTCGTGTCGCCCGCGGTTTTCGCCGATCCACCGGAAGTTCTGCCCTATTCCGACGATCCCGGGGTGCAGGACCGCTATCGGCGGATGAACTGGGAAGCAGCCAATGTCCACATGTCTCAGTTGACCGAGGCCCTGGACGAACTGCGGGCCAGGTTCGGCCTCGGTCCACAGCCAACTGGCGAGACCGGCTTCGCCGCCACCATCTCGCCATTTCTTCAGCTACAGACCGGAACCCTGGCTTTCGACTACCCCCGCCCAGAACTTCCGGCGCAGGTACACCATGTCGGCCCACTTCTGCCGCCTGGGCCCGATGTTTTCGAACTGCCGCCGTGGTGGCAGGACGTGGTCAGCGCCGACCGGCCGGTCGTGCACGTCACCCAGGGCACGGTGGCAACCGATCCGACCAGCCTGCTGCGCCCCACCCTCGACGCACTCGCTGACGACGATGTCCTTGTCGTTGCCACCGCCGCGAATCCGGCCGATCTCGGGCCGCTGCCGGCGAACGTACGGCTGGCCAAGTCCATCCCGTATGCGTTGCTGCTGCCGTACGTCGACGTGATGGTCACCAACGGTGGCATCGGCGGCATCCTGGCCGCGCTGACGCACGGTCTGCCGCTGATCGGCGGTGGCCGTACGGAGGACAAGCCAGCGGTCTGCGCCCGGATCGCGCACACCGGTGTGGGGATCGACCTGAAGACCGATCGGCCCACGGTGGGAAAGATCCGTGATGCCGTACGGGCAGTCCTGAGCAACCCGTCCTACCAGCGCGCGGCCGTTCGCGTCCAAACCGACTTCGCCCGGCACGACCCGCCGGTGGAAGCCGCTGTCCTGTTGGAAAGGCTCGCCGAGACAAAGGCGCCGGTTGTATGATCTCAGCGGCGGGATCGAGGTCTCGGCGTTAGCTACCGACAAGCTCGACCGGCAACTGGTCCATCAATCCATGATTCACGATCCCGGCTGCGCGCCGGGCAGCGGCCCGGCGCGCAGCGATCCTCATTTATTTAGGGACAGAGCTCGTAATGATAGGCAGGATCGCCCTTGGGAACGACGTTGCGATCGCGTCGGATGATCGACACGGTCGCGCCATGGTCCGTGCAGGCGGCCTTGAACTTCTTGGCGCTCTCGTCGGTGTATTCGATCTCGATGTAGTTGTTCCCGTACGCGGCGGCATAGTCACCGCATTCGTCGTAGAAGCCGCATTCCTCGGCGATCGCGAAGTTGAAGCCGACCTCGGTCTTACCGGTGGTGCCGAACTCGCTGTTGGTGTTCTTCTGCGCCACCGCCAGTCCCTTGGTGTGCGCGTACGGCACGAACAGCACCATGAATGCCTTGTCCTGAGCGAAAGTGAGCCGGCCACCTGACCTGCTGTACGAGTCGAGGTTGTCCGGTTCGATTGCCTGGAAGCCGGAGGTCTGGCAGCCATCGATCCAGCCCTCTTCGATGGTGAGGATCGACTGGCGTTTGGCGTCCGTCGAAACATCCAGCAACGCCTCTTTCCAGTCGGTGTCAATCACCGGCTTTCCCTTGCTGTCCTTCAACACCAGGTCGTTGTGGTATTTGACCCACCAGGAAACTGTGCCGTAGTCAGGCTCGGCCGGCGGATTGTCACCGTCTGGTTGAGTCTGCAATGCGTTGATGTAGCAAATGTTGTACTTGCCCGCGACCGGGGTGGACGTCCGGTCGCGGTCGACGATGGCGACCGATGCCGCCGGGGGATACGCGCCGCCGATTTGGTAGTCGAACTGACCATGAGCGGGCGGCAGGGTTACTGCGGCAGCTGCGGGGCTGGCCGCGACAACCAGCGAAAGGCCGAGAAGGCCGACGGTAGTGGCTGCGAGTAAAAGACGGAACGTCCGGCGGGCCGGGCGGGCGTCTGGGCAGCCGAGGACTCGCATGGCATCTCCCTTTGTTTCTCTGTGGGGCGGGACAAACGAAAGCGCGGACCTCCCTTCTTTTGTCGTACGATCAGCCTTTGAGGCCGGAAAAGGTCATGGTCGCGACGAACTGTTTCTGGGCGACCATGAAGAAGAGGATCAGCGGCGCGGTGGCCACCACGTTCCCGGCCATCAGCAGGGACCAGCGGGTCCGCCGGGTGCCGAGGAAGTCTGAAAGACCCAACTGCAACGTGTAGTTGTGCGAGTCGTTAATCGCGATGAGTGGCCAGATGAGGTCGTTCCAGGATCCGATCAAGGTGAAGATCGCGAGAGTCGCCAACGCCGGCCGGGCCAGCGGCAGGATCACCCGCCAGAAGGTCCCGTAGGGCGAGCAGCCATCCAGCCTGGCGGCTTCTTCCAACTCCACCGGCAGGGAAAGGAAAAACTGCCGCATCAGGAAGATCCCGAAGGCGCTCGCCAGCCATGGAACGATCGCGGAGGCAAGCGTGTTGATAATCCCGAGCCGGCTGAACATCACGTACGTCGGGATCATCAGCAGCTGGGTCGGGATCATGATGGTGGCCACGATCATCAGGAAACCCAGGTTCCGGCCGGGAAACTTCAGCCGCGCGAAGCCATAGCCGGCCAGCGAACACAGCACCAGATGCGCGAGCACCGACGTGCCGGACACGATGACGGTGTTGAGGAACCAGCGAATGATCCCCGACTGCTGGAAAAGCTCCACATAGCCGTCGAACGTGATCCGGGACGGCCAGAACCGCGGCGGGAAGCGGTTGATGTCCGCCTCCGGTTCCACCGAGGTCATCACCAACTGGACGAGCGGGAAAAGGAAAATCAACGCGGTGGGGGCAAGCAAGAGGTGCCAGGGGTTCAAGCGCCGGCGTTTGGTGGCGGGGGCGGTCATCAGAACGCCTCGACTTTGGCCCGGCGGGAATAGACGACCATGCCGATGGTGATCAGCATGGTGACCGCGAAGAGGCCGTACGCGACCGCCGATCCGTAGCCGAAACGCAGCCCCCGAAATGCCTGGTCCCAAAGGTAGTAGACGACCGTCTCGGTGGATCCCAGCGGCCCGCCCTTGGTGGTGACGAAGACGAGGTCGAAGAGTTGCAGCGCGGTGATGGTTTGCCAGATGGTGGTGAAAACCGTCACCGGCGCCAGCTGCGGCAGCACGATGTGGCGAAAGATCCGCGGCGCGGAGGCGCCGTCCACTCTGGCCGCCTCCACCAGATCGGCCGGCATGTCCTGTAAAGCCGCGAGGTAGACGACAACCGTGAAGCCGAGCTGCTGCCACAGCGCCATCACCGCGATGACGATCATCGCCTGCTGCTGGCTTTCCAACAGTCCCTGGGCCGGCAGCCCGAGCACTCGCAGAATGTTGTTGGCCACCCCGAACTGCGGGTTGAAGACATAGTTCCCGAGGATCCCGGTGGCGACCGCCGATGCCACGAACGGCACGAAAATGCACGTACGATAAAAGCCCACGAACCTGATCGGCCGGTTCAACGCCACCGCCAGCAGCAAGCCGAGCAGAATCGAGGCCGGTACGAAAAGCGCGGTGAAAAGCAGCGTGTGGTCGACCGCCGCCGCGAGGTCCGGATCGCTGGCCATCCGCTGGTAGTTCAGCCAGCCAATGTCGGTGGCCGGCGTGAAGCCGTTCCATTTCTCCCGCGAGAGAAAAAATGCCCAGATCGCCGGGAAAATCGAGAGACCGACCACGATCAAGGTCCCCGGACCAGTGAAGGACAGGCCCACGCCCAGCCGGCCGACGGCCCGCCGTGGCCGTCGGCTTGCCCTGGAGGGCGCCGAAACGCTGGACGGCACTGGCCGGGCGAGGATCGCCATCAGTCCCCCGCCAATGCCTGGTCGGCCTTGGTCGCGGCCGCGGCCAAGGCGTTCTTTGGCGTCGACGCTCCCTGCATGACCTGGGAAATCGCGGTGCCCACTGCCTGGGACAGCCCGACATACCCAGTCACCGTCGGACGCGGTTTGGTGGCGTTCGCGAAGTTCGCGACCATCACGTCGATCCCCGGATAGTTTTTCCGAAGTTCCTGGTATGCGGCGGAAGACTGTTCCGAGGCGCGCAGTGGCAGGTTCTCCTGGGCGAGGTTCCAACGGGCGTCCTGGGTCGGATCAGTAAGCCACTTTGTCAGCTGGTACGACCAGTAGGCGCGGCTCGCGTCCTGATGGTTCAGCAGCACCCATAAATCGGGGCCGGCGACAGTGGTATGCACGCCGTTAAATGCCGGCAGATAGGTCACGCCGTACTTTGTACCCGCCTGAGACAGATCGTGCAGCATCCACGGCCCTGAGATGATCATCCCGATCCGCCCGGAGGCGAACAGCGGACCGTACTTTTCGCTGGTCTGGTCGAGATAGACGCTCTTGTCGTCGACGGCCATCGATCGCAGGAAGTCCAATGCTCGTACGCCCGCGGGACTGTCGAAAGCGGATTTCCTGCCATCCGCGCTGATCACGTTCCCACCGAGTTGCCACAGCAGCGGCCAGAGATGCCAGGTGGTGTCCTCACTGCCGTCGACCGGATAGCCGAAGCCGTACGTGGTGGTGGCCGGATTGGCGAGTTGTTTCGCCGCACGGCGAAAGTCGTCCCAGGTCCAGCTGTTCGTCGGGTACGCCACGTGGGCCTTGTCGAACACCGTTTTGTTGTAGAGCAAGGTCAGGTTGTCCACGATCGCTGGGAAACCAATGACCTTGCCGCTGGCGGCCGCGGTCGCCCGACCGGCCGGTGGCAGCTCCGACCAGCGCACGGCCGGATCGCTGATCTGCTGGCTGATGTCCAAAGTACGGCCAGAGGAGGCCAACTCGCTGGCCCAACTGCCGTAAGCGTACGAGACATCCGGATATTGGTTGCTGGCGAAACCAGCCGAGAGTTTCTGCAGCAGGTCATCGGTGGTGGACGCGCCGGCGGAGATGTTGATCGTGACATTGGGGTGCAGCTTGTGGAAGTCCGCGGCCAACCCTTCCAGGGTTTTCTCCGCGTCCGAGGCTTGCCCGGTCCACCACGTCAGGGTGACTTTGGCGGCTGGGTCAAGCGGCCCACTGGCTCCTTGGCCGGAGCCAGCACAGCCGGCGACCCCGACAGCCAGTGCGGCAGCGGTGAAAACAGCGACAAGACGGCGGTTCGTCAACGTCACGTTGCCCTCCTTGGACATCCGTGCGGACTCGCTGGGGACGAGTCAGGAAGGGAAAACAGCGCCGCGCCGGCAACTGACAGGCCGGGGACGTCGGTATGGAAGAAATGCACGCGACCGCTGCCTGGATAGGCTTTTAGGGTCGCCTCGTTCAGGCCTGTACGAGCCGTCGTCAAATAGAGCGTACGCAGGTCCTCATCGCCGAACGCGACACTCGTGACCCGCAGCGCTGGCACCGAAACCTGCGCGGTGACGTGGCCGGTGGCGTCCAGTCGGATCACCCGGCCGCCGTCCCAGAGCGCCACCCACAGGCCGCCCTGCGCGTCGACCGCGATCCCGTCCGGCATCGCGTCGTCGTCGGTGTGGGTATAAAAGACTGGCGCCGCCCCGAGTGAGCCAGTGGTTTCGTCGTACTCACGGGCATAAATCACCCGGGCCGCGGAATCCACGTGGTACATCGTCCGGTGGTCGGGCGACCACGCCAGACCGTTGGAAATGCCCAACCCGGTCACCAGTTCATGGCAACCGCCGTCCTGGTCGAGTCGGTAGAGGCAGCCCAGGCCTTCCCTGTCGTCGTACGCCAACGAGCCGGCGTAAAGTCGACCGGCCGGATCGCAGCCGGCGTCGTTCATCCGGACTTTCGTGGGCTTCCGGAAAATCTCGTACGACGACAGGGTTTTCCATTCCGGATCGCGCAGTTCGAAGCCGGTTTCGACAGTCAGCAGCCAGTTTTCGCCGGCGCGTACGACCGCGCTGACCGGCTGGCCCACGACCACCGTCCGGCAGCCCTCGGTGCCCGGGTCAAGCATGTGAACAAAACCCGCGAGCAGGTCGACCCAGACAAGGCGGTGCGTTCGCGCGTCCCACCACGGACCTTCCCCCAAATCGCACACTGGCCCCCGCACGTCCTGCACCAGCATCACATCACCGCTACCTGACCGCCGTCGACCGCGAGCACGGCGCCATGCACGAAAGCCGCGTCGTCGCTGGCCAAGAATGCATATGCGGCGGCGACATCCTCGGGATTGCCCACCCTGCGCAACGGAATCCGTTCGTTCGCATACCGCTGGGCGAAGTCGCCCGGTAGCCCGCCGGCGATCGTCTGGTTCAGTGGAGTGTCGATATATCCGGGACAGATCGCGTTGACCCGGATGCCGTACGGGCCGAGTTCCACGGCCATGCTGCGGGTGAGTTGAAGGACTCCGCCTTTCGAGGAGTTGTAATGCGCGTAGTCCTCCTCACCGCCAAGCGCGTTGGTGGACGCCATGTTGATGATGGAACCGGCGCGTCCGGCGCGTACGAGCAATTGCGCGGCGGCCTGCGCCACCGAAAACATTCCTCGCAGGTTGACAGCCATGATCCGGTCCCAGTGCGCGACTTCCAGCTGCAGAAATGGCTCTCGCCAGGAAATACCGGCATTGTTGGCGACCACCGTGAGCGCACCGACGGCCGCGTCCGCGGCCTCCACCGCGGCGATCGCCTGCTGGTGGTCGCTGACATCGCACACCTGACCGGAAATCTCCCCTCGTTTGCCGAGTTTTTCCAGCGCTGCGGCCAGTGCGTCCGGCTCGTGCCCGGTTATGTACACCCGGCAGCCTTCTTCGAGGAACCGCTGGGCCGCGGCCAACCCAATCCCGCTGGTGCCGCCGCTGACCAGCACGCCACGACCGGCGAGGCCCATCATGTGCCCACCACCGAGTCGGGCACGATGACCGCCTTCGCGATCGCGGTGTTTCCGTTTGCCAGCGAGTAAAACGCGGCGTCCGCCTCGGACAGCGGCACGTCGGTGGTCCACGACAGGTCCAGAGTGGTCGCCAGATCGACGGCGGCGGCGAAATCGGCTGGCGTGTAGGCAAACGATCCGACGATTCGCTTTTCCTGCCGGACGACCGGATTTCCGGCCAGTTGCACGTCGTCGGCGGCCAGGCCCAGCCACACCGCGGTGCCAGCCGGGCGGCATCTCTCGATCGCACTGACCCTGGTGACCTGCGCGCCGACGGCGTCGAAAACCGTGTCGTACTCACCAGGAAGTGCGGTGGTCACAGTCAGGCCGAGCGACTCGGCCACCTCTCTCCGGTCCGTGGAAGTCTCGCTGACGGTCACCTCGGCGCCGTGGAAACGGGCCACCAGCGCACAAACCAAACCGATCGCCCCGGCGCCAATCACCCCGACCCGATCCCCGTCACCGCGCGCTGACCAGGCGTGTACGGCGTTGGCCAGCGGCTCGATCAACGTGGCCGCGCTCCAACCAACCCCCAGCGGTAAGGGATAGAGCGCTCCGGTCGGGACCGCGACAGTTTCCGCGAAACCACCCGGGCGACTCACCCCGAGCAATCCCCTGGTCCGGCACACCTGAGGCTCGCCGCGCAGGCAGGAATCGCAGCTCTGGCAGGAAATCAGCGGGTTGATCACCACTCGGTCGCCGGCATCGGTGGTGCCGACAAACTCGTGCCCCATGATGAGCGGTGGCACTCTCATGCCCACCGTACGGAATCCATGCAGTTCACTTCCGCAGATTCCGCTGGCACGGACAGTCACTACAGTCTCGTCTTCGGCCGCGTCTGGAGGCGGCACATTCTGCAACTCGACGCGCCCCGCGCCGGTGAAGACCAAGGCGTGCATCAAATCCCTCCGTCCAGTCGATGGGTGGCAAGGTAGCATCGATCCTGTCAGCGGACTAGCGTTTCTATGAGCGGAATGTGATTGTGACTCGATGAGCACACCCCTGGGTTCCCCAGCCGTCCCGGCGCACCAGGCAGTCGACCGCGCCCTGCAGGTCCTGACCTTCCTCGGCCGGCACCCGTCAGGCGTTTCCCTGCAGCAGATGTCGGCCGGCCTCGGCGTGCCCAAGCCATCTCTGCATCGGATTCTTTCCTCGATGCGCGCCCGCGGTTTCGCCACCCAACAGGAATCTGGCGGCGTCTATTTGCTGGGCGCGGCCGCATTGGAGGCAGCCTTCACCTTTCACGCTGGATTCGACCTGCGGCAGGTGCTGCACCCGCTGGTTCTGTCCGTACGCGACCGATTCCAGCAGACCACCCACCTGGCGTGCCTCGCCGGCGGTGAGATCAGCTATGTCGACAAAGTGGAGGCGAATATCGGCGTTCGTATCACTTCGGTGATCGGCGGCCGAAACCCTGCCCATGCCACCGGCGTGGGCAAGGCGTTACTGGCACATATTCTCCCCGACCGCGCGGCCGTCGGCGAATGGGTCAGCGAACACGGGCCGCTGGTTCAGCGTACGCACCACACCGCGACCACCGCCGGGGCATTGTCCGATGCCTTGGATGCCGTACGGGAAACCGGCTTCTCGGTCGATGACCAGGAAAGCGAGCTCGGGCTGCTCTGCGTCGCGGCGCGCGTTCCGATGGTTTTCGGGGAACTGTCGCCACACACCGCGGTCAGCGTCACCGGCATGCGCGACTCGATGCTCACGCTGGGCATCGAGCGGATCGGCACCGAGTTGCTCGACCTCATCACCCATTTCGACTTCGCATCCCCGCCCCCCGGAAGGACCGAGCAGTCGTGACCGTCATCAGCTTTATCGGCGCCGGCAGCGTCGAATTCACCCGCGACCTCGTCGCCGACCTTCTTCGCTTTCCAGACCTGGAAAATCTCGAGCTGCGCCTCCATGACATCGACGACAGCCGGCTGCGGACCGCCGATGGAGTGGCCCGCTCGGTGGCCGAACAACTCGGTGCCGCGCCTACGATCGTAGCCACCGCGGACCGCCGGGCCGCACTGGAGGGCGCCGACTTCGTCATCAACATCGTCCAAGTCGGCGGTTTGGCCGCGACTCGCACGGATTTCGACATTCCGGCCGCGTACGGACTGCGACAGACCATCGCGGACACCCTCGGCATCGGCGCGATTTTCCGGGCGCTACGAACCTTCCCGCTGCTCAGTGCCCTCGCCACGGACATGGCCGAAGTCTGCCCGGACGCGATTCTGCTGAACTACACCAATCCGATGGCGATGAACATCTGGTATCTGTCCCGGATCGCCCCGAAACTGCGCGCGTACGGACTGTGCCACTCGGTCTACTGGACAGTCGTGGGGTTGAGCGAGGTCATGGGCATCCCGCACGAGGAAGTCACGTTCCACTCCGCGGGTGTCAATCACCAGGCGTGGCTGCTCACACTCGAGCGGGATGGGGAGGATCTCTACCCACTGCTGAACACCCGGATCGCCGCCGATCCAGAGCTGCGGCGGCGCGTACGGGTGGACATGTATCGCCGGTTGGGCTACTACCCGACCGAGACCAGCGAGCACTCGAGTGAGTACGTGCCGTGGTATCTGAAGAATACCAGCGAAATCGCTCGGCTACGCATCCCGATCGATACGTACATAAAGATAAGCGAGGAGAACGTCGCGACTTTTGAGCGTACGAGGGACATTGTGGCGGCAGGCGGAAAGGTCGACATCGAGAGCGAGGCGACGGAATACGCTCCGCAGGTCATCCACAGCATCGTCACCGGCACCCCGCGCCAGATTCAGGTGAACGTGGCCAACACCGGCCTCATCACCAATCTCCCGGCTGGCGCGGCCGTCGAGGTGCCGGCGACCGTCGACCGCGGTGGCGTCCATCCTTGGCACGTTGGCGATCTCCCCGTCCAGTGCGCCGCGCTGAACCGCGCCTTTCTCAGTGTGGGAGAGCTGACTGTCCAAGCGGCACTCACCCAGGACCCGCGCATGATCCGGCAGGCCGCGATGGTCGACCCCAACACCGCCGCCAGCCTGACCGTGGACCAGATCTGGAACCTGTGCGACGACCTCGTCGCCGCTCACGGGACCCTGCTTCCCGAGTGGGCTCGCCAGCCACTCTCGCCTCGCCCGTGGTTTTCCTTCAGCTGACGGGAAGACGCAGAATTCGTCGAGCGTTTCCGGCATACAGGGCGGCAAGATGGGAGGCTGGGATGTCCAGGGCACTGATATCCCAACGGCCCATCGGCGGGATCTCGTCGTCCGGTGCATACCCAAAACACTCGTCGTCGGTCTCGACGAACCGGAACCAGCGATGATATTCCTGCTCTACCACTGGATAGAGGTCGGTGCCGAAGAGCACCTGCCGTGGATGGTCCACGATCAGCCGGCGGGCGGCTCGTGGCTGCCGGCCGAGCTCGGGCATCCGGCCACCGAGATCGACGTGCAGGTTTTCGTACGCGGTCAGCATTCGCGAGACCCGCCGCAAATCCTCCGCCGCGCATCCCACGTGTGCCGCGATAAAAGTCGTCCTCGGATGGCCGGCCACCACCGCTTCCAGCGCGTCGATCAGGCGATCGAAGGTCGGCAGCCCGGGCTTGCCGAACCACCAGTCCGGGTTCGTGGCGAGGTCCTCGATGCGCTCGTTGTGCTGGTCTATCGGCTCGAAAAACGCGACGGGATCGGCGGTATGGATAAGAACCGGGAGGTCCAGCTCCGCTGCCGCGTCAAAGACCGGCGCCACCCGATCGTCATCGGGCAGGACGAGCTCACCGCGTTGGTCGCGAAATTCCAGGCCGAGATTCTTCCAGACTTTGAGCCCGCGAGCGCCGACCTTGGCCGCTTCGTGGAGCTGGTCGACCAGAGTCTGCGTCGCGTTGCCCCTTTCGGCCAGGACCCGGAAGTCGACATGGCAGAAAGTGGAGAATCGGCCAGGGTGTGCGAGGTCGTACCTTTCCAGGTTTTCCTGAAGTTCGGTGCCCCACCGGCCGTCGAGATTGACAATGTGGTCGACCTGGCAGCGATCCATGATGCGGATGAGCTCTGCGACATCTGGAGTCATCCAGGTGCCATCGCCGGTCAACCATTTACCAAGGTGGTTGTGAATGTCCACGCACGGAATCGCGGCGTGCCGTTTTTCGGTTGTGGGCAGGCGCACGGCCCGCCGCGGAAGATAGCGCGAGAGGGGCAGGCTTTTCGGGTCGAGAGAAGTCATGGAGACTTCATATCGCATTCTGCCACTGGGCGCCGATATTTCGACTGGCGATCGACGATCTGGGCGCGATATCGCTATCGCCGCCGACCGCCGTACGCACCGACCGCCGGCGCAGCCGCCCCCGGCAGTTCGCTCCCGGCCTACCGGTGACCTCCGAGGACGTCGACGACCTCCTCGCAGGCGGCGACCTCACCGATTTCCGACGCACCGGAAAGACGATCCGCGATCGGAGTGAGCTCGCGTGAGAGCCCGGTGAACCCGGAAGGAGATCAGATGTCGAGGCGGATGCCGTAGTCGCGGAGCCAGGTGTTGACCTGGACCAGCATTTCCACGTTAGCGCGGCTTCGCCAGCCATTGGCGAGGCTTTCCGGGTCGTCGAGGACCGCGCGGGCGCCTTCACGGTCGATGAGTGCGGCGGCGGGCGCCCCAGGATCATCGAGAAGTTCGGTCAGCTCGGAGCGCAGGACCTTCGCGTACGTGGGATCGACGCTGACCGGGAACGGACTCTTTTTCCGTTCCACCACAGACTTGGGCAGCAGGTCAGCGACGGCGGCTCGCAGCACGCTCTTCTCCCGGCCGTCGAAAATCTGCATATCCCACGGGGTGTTGAAGGCATACTGCAGCAAACGCGGGTCGCAGTACGGGAAACGGGCCTCCAGGCCGACCTGGCCGCTCAACCGCTCGTCGTTCTTGATGAGCGTTTCCGGATAGCGGGTCAGCTGCATGTACGTCATTTCGCGCATCCGCCGGTTCAGCTTGTCCTCACCGGCGATGGTCGGCACCTCGGTGAGTGCCTGGTGGAATCTTTCGGTGCAGTAGCCGGGAATGTCCAGCCGAGCCCGCAGCGCCGGATGCAGCAGGCCGTTGCCGATGCCGTCGGCGCAGGCACGCTTCTGGGCCAACGCCACCCAGGGGAAGGTGTCGGCGTTGGCGAACTGCGGGTCCTGCAACCATTTGAGGCCACCGAAAAGCGAGTCGGCGAGCTGACCGGTGAGGGCCACTCGGGAATGGATCGCGGCCTCCCGATAGAGCAGGTACAGCCCGGTCTGCATGTCGCCGAGCGGGCTCGGCACGTCCCGGGCCCGGATGGTGGCGGCCCGCATCACCGGGTCGAGCAGATCTTCGGTGCTGACCATGACATTCGTGTGCTCGGCGCCGAGATGCTGGACCAGATCGGCCACATAGGGCGCATCCAGGGTCGTACGCACCTCGTCCGGCTGGAAGTTCTCCGCCAGGCCCCGATAGTCGACGGTGAACGTACGCACCGGGCCGGCGCCCCGCGCCTTCAGCACCTTCGCGACCAGCGCGGTGAGGCCACTGGAATCCAGGCCACCGGAGATCAGCGAGCAAATGGGCACATCCGCCATCAGGTGCAGCGCGGCCGATTCCTCCAGCAACTCGCGAACCGTGCCAATGGTGGTTTTGAGGTCGTCGGTGTGCTCGTACGCCTCCAGGCCCCAAAACTTCTCGACGGTCAGTCCCTGCCGGCGGATGCGAACCAGGTGCCCGGCGCGAACCTCTTTCATGCCGCGGAAAGCCACCTCGCCAGGGGTGCCGGACTGCGACAGGACTTCACGAAGTCCGTCGAAGTCCACCACTGCGGGCACCGACGGGTGCGCGAGGATCGCCTTGGGCTCGGAACCGAAAAGCACCCCGGTAGGCGTCGGGTAGTAGATGAGCGGCTTGGCGCCAATGTGGTCACGGGCGAGCAGCAGCTCTTCCTTGCGTACGTCCCAAATTCCGAAGGCGAACATGCCGTTGAACCGTCGGGGTGCTTCAGCGCCCCACTGAAGATACGCACGCAGGACCACTTCGGTGTCGCTGCGGGTGCGGAACCGATGGCCGTGCGAGACAAGTTGACCACGCAGCTCATCAGCGTTGTAGATCTCGCCGTTGAAAACGACGACGGCGAGCAGCTTTCCGTCTTCCTCGGCAACCTTGGGCTGCCGGCCACCCTCACGATCGACGACCGCGAGCCGGCGGTGGCCAAGGATCGCCCTCGAGCTGAGCCACAGCTCCTCGGCGTCCGGGCCGCGGCCGGCCAGCGTGGCGGTCATCGCGCGGACCGTGGCGCCGTCCCGGTGCAGGTCACGCTCGAAATCCACCCAACCCGTGATTCCGGACATCCGTTTTCTCCTCACTCAGCGCTTTTTCGTGCTGGTCCACCGGAATCTGCTCCGCGAACACCGCCCAGTCGGCCATCGCGTGGCAGCGGCCGAGGTCCTGCAGACCGCGCAGGACCAACCGGCCGACCGCCACCGCTACCCGCCGAGAGGTCACAACTGCCCGATGACCTGATAAATCCCGTACGGACGGCCGTTCGTCCCGTCCTCGTACGGCCGCAGCTCGGACGTCTGGTTTCGGTGCCGCGCGCCCTCCTCCCACTGCTGGAAAGACGGCAGGTCTGTCCACTCGCTCAGCACGGCGAACCGGTCGGTGTCCAAAGTGGACTTCAACAGCTCCGCGCCGACCAGGCCAGCGGTGCCAGCCATCTCCTTGTTGACCCGTTCGTACGCGTCGACCAACGTCTCCTCGGGAGCGGCATAATAGACGACCACACGGACCCGGCCGATCATCGCGCGCCGCTCCGGATTTTCAGCATGTCATAGACGACGTGCATGGTCGCCATGCTGCCCTGTTCGCGGTACGGGTGCAGTTTCTGCCGGTGTTCCAGGTGCTGCGCGCTCTTCTCGAATTCGCGGAACTCCGGCTCGTCGACCCAGTCGCTCATGATGTAGTAGAGGTTTTCCTCATCTCCACTGCGAAGCAGCCACTGACCGAGGTTGGCCGGGTGCCCGGAGATCACGTCGCCAATCGAATACCACGCCTTCTCGAACTCCGGTCCCATCCCGGCCTTGATCTGCATCCGCAGCATGATCCGGAAAACGGCCATCTCACATGCCTCCGTCGACGTTGATGGTCTCGCCGGTGATGAACCGCGACATGTCGCTGGCGAGGAAGACCACCGCGCCGGCAATGTCGTCCGGTTCGCCGAGCCGGCCGACCGAGGTCATGGAGCGATAACGTTCGCGCATTTCCGGGGAAAGTCCGGCGGCCTGGTCGGTGTCGATAATGCCGGGCGCCACCAGGTTCACCCGGATGCCCTTGGGACCGAGTTCCTTGCACAGCGACCGGGTCAGCCCGATCATGCCGGCTTTCGCCGCGGTGTAATGGCCGCGCAACGGTACGCCAACCAAGGCGACCTTCGAGCCGACGCCAATCACCGAGGCCTGGTCCGAAAAGAGGTCCAGCGACCGGCTGACCAACAGATACATCGCGGTCAGGTTGCTGTCCAGCACGTTCCGCCACTGCTCGATGCCCAGTTTCGCCAACGGAATGTGGCTGATCGAGCCGGCGTTATGCACCAGCACGTCCAGCGATCCCAGTCGGGTACGGCATTCGTCGACCAATCGGTCCACGTCCGCCGGCACCGCCACATCGGCCTGGATCACACTGTGCTTTCCTGGAGTTTCGGCCAGGTCCTTCTCCAGCTGCGCGGCCGCCTCAACGTTGCTTCGGTAGCAGGCAACGACATTGCAGCCGGCCCGGGCCAGCTCCAGGCTGACTGCCCGGCCGATGCCCCGGGTGCCGCCGGTGACGACGGCGTTCTTTCCATCCAGATTCAGTTCCATCGCAGGAAACCTCTCGTCGAAGGTCAGATCAGCAGGCCGGCGGTGATGACGTTGCCGAGCAGCGCGAGCACCGCGAGCGCGGTTCGCACCTGGTTCCATTTCGTCCAGTACGCGCGCGGATCCCGGTCGGCGAAGTCCGTCGGCAGCTGCTCCGGGTCCAGCGATCGAAGCCACCGGTTCACCGGCACGTTACGGGTCACCGAAACCGTCACCACCGAGGCCGCCAACAAGGCGCAGACTCCAGCCAGCACCCGACCTGCCGGCACCGGTGCGGTGATCGCGACGAGTACGTCCGCGACCACCGTCACCAGCAAACACGCCGGTTGGAACGGATCGTACCGACCGGCCGCGAAAGCATGTGCGCGTACGTAATCGCTCGCGGGCAGCGTGTGATAGAACGGCACGACGCCGATCGTCGTGCCCACCAGCGTGCCTGCCGACAGACCAATAGCCAACAACGCGATCGGCAGCAGGAAAACGGTCATCTCGAAACCGACGCGCTTTCGATTTTCGCCTTGATAGCGGCCATTTGTACGGGCGAGTTCCCACTGATCCGCTCGGTCATCTGCTCCACAGACACCGGCGAGTCGGCCCGCATCTGAAAATCCTGCATCCAGTTCAGCTGGGTGCCACCGTCAACTTCGCGATAGTTCCAGTAGATGTCCATTTCTTCGAACCATCCCTTTTCGATCCGCTGAGCGCGGACCGTACGGGCCACCGGATCCATGACTGGCTCGGACACCCAGCTCCACTTGTTGCCGTTGGCGTCGGGGTGCATCGTCAGTCGAAAGCGAACGGTGTTCCCATCTTGGGACAACACCTCGGTTTCGGCGTACTCGGTGAAGAGGTTGGGCCAAGAGGTGACGTCGTTGGTCATTTCCCAGACCACGTCGATGGGTGCGTCGATGACGACCGAGCTTTCGGTGTGTCCGGCGGCCATCACCGCACCGCCGTGCGGTTGTTGACAAAGTCCAGGACCATGCGGGGTGTCTTGAAACCGTTGGCGACGGCGTCGGACACCGACACGCCCCAGTCCCGCTCGACCCGGCTGGCGATTTCCAGTACGGCCAACGAATCCAGGTCCAGGTCGGTGAACGGCGTGTCGAGAATGTCGCCGCCCAGCCGCAGCTCATCCTCACCGACTCCGGCGCTGGCAATCATGAGCTCCCTGAGCTCGGTGAGCGTACGTTCAGACATCAGCTGCTCCTTTTGGTGGGAACCTGGCAGGCACGTACGACCAGAGCCGCGTTGAATCCGCCGTATCCGCGGGCGATAATCAGTGCCGTCCGAACCGGCAGTTGGCGACGGCGGTCGCGAACCAGGTCGATTCGGCAGTCCGGCGACAAAGTCCGGACGCCGATGGTGGGCGGCAGCACGGCGTCGCGAATGGACAGCAGGGCATCGACCAGATCCAGCGGCGCACCGCCGGCGTAAAGACGGCCGGTCATCGTTTTCGGGGCGGTCACCGGCACCGCGTACGCGCCGAATACCGCGCAAATGGCGGCGGCTTCGGCCGCGTCGAGATCCGGATCGCCAGCGGCGTCAGCGAAAACGGCGTCGACCTCGGACGGATCCAGCTCGGCGTCGCGCAGCGCGCCCTGGATCGCGGCGCGCAACGCGGACGGTTGCCCGGTCCACGGTGGCGGGTCGAAAGTGGCCGCATAGCCGGCAATCTCGCCGTACCCGGGCACACCCCGCTCGGCCGCCGACGCGGGCGTCTCGACAATCACGATCGCGCCGCCCTCGCCGGGCACATAGCCGGCCGCCTCACCATCAAAAGGCCGGTACGCGCGATCCGGATCGTCGATCCGACTGAGTCGGCCGTTGCTGAGCTGGCAGGTCAGTCCATACGGGCTGAAAGGCGCGTCGGTGCCGCCGCTGACCACGATCCGGGCGCCGTCGTCGAGCACCCGGCGAGCCTGAGCGAAAGCCTCCAGCCCGCCGGCCTGCTCGGCCACCACCACCCCGCACGGCCCGCGCATTCCATGGCGGATCGAGATTTGTCCTGTCGTCGCCGCGTAAAACCAGGCGATCGACTGGTACGCACCGACGTGCCGCGGTCCGTTGGCCCACAGCCGCTCGATTTCCCGCTGGCCGAATTCAACCCCGCCGGACGAGCTCGCGGTCACCACCGCCATTTCGTATTCGGGCAGCTCGGCGGGCCGGATATCGGCGTCCAGCAAGGCAAGATCGGTGGCGGCCAGGGCTAGATGGGTCCAGTGGTCGGTTTGTGGCACCAGCCGGCCGGGAACCCGGTCCTTGGTCACGAAACCCGGCACTTCGCCGCCCAGTCGGATCGGGTACGTCGACGGGTCGAAGCGCTGCAGCGGACCGATCGCGGTCTCGCCGCGCAGCGTCGCCGCCCAGTGGTCGTCGTGGCCGAGCCCGGTCGGCGCGAGCACGCCGATGCCGGTGATCAGGGCCCGGCTGGTCATGCCGCTTTCCCTTGCGGTGCCCGCAGAACCATCGCGGTCTGGAAGCCGCCGAATCCGCTGCCGACGCTCAGGACCACGTCCGTACGATGCTCGCGAGCGACCAGCGGGACATAGTCCAGATCGCATTCCGGGTCCGAGTTGTGCAGGTTGGCGGTGGGCGGCACCACGCCGTGCTCGATGGCGAGCGCGGAAGCGGCGATCTCAATCGACCCGATCGCACCAAGCGAATGACCGACCATCGACTTGATCGAGCTCACTGGCACCTCGTACGCGTGATTTCCCAAGCTGCGCTTGAAAGCGGCGGTCTCGTGCCGGTCGTTCTGCTGGGTGCCGGAGCCGTGCGCGTTGAGGTACGACACACTGGTCGGGTCGAGTTTCGCCGCGTTCAAAGCGATTCGAATCGCCTCGGCCATTTCCCGGCCGTCCGGCTTCAACCCCGTCATGTGGTAGGCGTTGCTCCGCGTCGCATAGCCGGAAACCTCGCAGTAGATATGTGCACCGCGGGCCTGAGCACTTTCCCATTCCTCCAGAAGAAGAACAGCGGAGCCCTCGCCGAGGACGAAGCCGTCGCGCTCACCGTCGAAGGGCCGGGAGGCGTGCGCCGGATCCTCGTTGTTCGCTGAAGTCGCCTTGATAGCGTCAAAACACGCGACTGTGATCGGCGAGATAGGTGCGTCGGTGGAGCCCGACAACGCCACGTCGGCCGAACCCTCGGCGATCAACCGGGCACCGTAGCCGATGGCGTCCAGCCCGGACGTACATCCAGTGGAAACAAGCGAAACGGGACCCTGCGCGCCGGCGACCCAGGCCACTTCGGCAGCCAGCGAGCTCGGCACCAGATAGCGGTAAAGATGCGGGGAGCCGTACGAGTGATCCACCAGCCAGTTCCGGCCGGTGTCACTGACGACGACGTATTCCTCTTCCAGTCCCATCGTGCAGCCGACCGCGCTGCCGAGGGTGACCGCCGTTCGGGCCGGTACGAGAGTTTCCAAGCCACTGTCGGCGAGCGCCTCCCGGGCGCTCACCACGGCCAGTTGCGCGGCCCGGTCCATCCGGCGAATTTCCTGCGGGGACAGGCCTTCCGCGGCCGGGTCGAAGTCGCACTCGGCGGCGATCCGGGACCGGAAACCGGTCGCGTCGAAAAGCGTGATGGGCCGGGTCGCCGTCCGACCTTCGGTGAGCAGGCTCCAAAAAGCCTTCCGGCCGATGCCACCGGGAGCGATCACGCCAATGCCGGTGACGGCGACGCGGCGCCGGATCACCGGACCTCCCCGACGGCCTGGATCGGTTCGTGGCCACCGGGCAGCGGCTCGGTGTCCACGTGACCCAGCTCCGGCCGGGGTGCGAGCGGCCCGAGGTGAATGACCACCTGGGCCGGCTCGTCTGCGTGGTTTTCCACCCGGTGCCTGGTTTTGATCGGCACCATCATGGCCTCCCCCGGACCGAGGTCGACCGGCCGGCCGTCCAGTCGGACGGTGATGTGGCCACTCACCACATAGAGGAATTCCTCGGAATACGGGTGGTAGTGCTCGGCGACGAACTCCGCCGGTTCCAGCCTGAGGGTGCCCATGAAACCCGAGGTGGACCCGACGGTTTTCGGGCTGAGCAGGACACGGATGTCGCCACCGCGGCGCCGGTTCGGCGCGATGTCAGCGGCGGCGATCTTCTGGGCGAGCTCAGTGGGGCGCGTGGCGGTCACCAAGGACTCCTTTCGGCACGTCTGTCGTTTCCGCACCATTCCCGGCCACCCTTGAACCCCGCTCGCACGCCACTAGAAGGTCCGTTCTCTAGGGCGGCTCAAGGGATTTCTGTCACGCTGCGGCGAAATCGGAGGGAAGAAGCATGCTCGTACAGACCCTGGGCACCCTGGTGCTGGTGACCAGCGGCATCGCCGCCGGTGTCCTTTTCACCCACGCGGTCGGCGTTTGGCCGGCGCTGCAGGCGATGTCGCCGGAACAGTACGTGGCCGCCCACAAACTGATCGGCCGCGCGTACGACCCGATGATGCCGATCATCGTGGTCAGTTCGACCGTTCTGGCCGTCATCCTCGCGGTGCTCGACGGCCGCCCACCGGCGCGGGCACTTTTCGTGCTGGCAGCGGTTTTCCTGGTCGGCGTGTCCATCGTGTCGCAGACCCGGAACGTACCTATCAACAAACGGGTGAAAGCCCTCGACGAGGTGCCGGCCGGCTGGCACGACCCGCGGCGGTCCTGGGGCCGCTGGAACCTCGCCCGTACGTCCTTCGCGCTGGTCGCTTTCGCGGCCCTCGCGGTGGCGCTGACTTTCCACTGACCGAAGGAGATTCGTGACCCAGACTCAGCGCGGCCAGACCGGCGCCCCGGTCCGCCCGCTCGCCCAGCGCAAGGCCGACGTCCTGGAAATGCTTCGCACCGAACGAAACGGCTGGCTCGCCACCGCGGACTCGGCCGGCGGACCGCACCTGGTGCCGCTCGCTTATGTCTGGGACGGCAGCCAGATCGTCATGTCGACCAAAGAGGCCGCTCGTACGGTACGCAACGGCGGCCGGGCCCGGCTGGCGCTCGGCTCCCCCACCGACGTCGTCCTGATCGACGGCGACCTCTGCGTACTCCCCGCGACCGCCAATGTCACCCCAGAAGCAGTGCGGTTGCCCTTGCATCCCAGCCGGGTCCCTGGCTGCGTCTACCTCGTTCTGAAGCCGCGCCGGGTGCTCGCCTGGCGGGACCGCTCGGAAATGCGCGAGCGGGTCGTCATGGCCTCCGGCCACTGGCTCATCTGAGCCTCCAGAGAACTGGCTCATCTGAGTACGAAGCAAGCAGCTGGCTCATCCAAGTGCCAAAGAGGCAGAGCGCGCGCGCCGGCGGTGGCAGTTTGCGCCGAGTCTGGCAGCATCTTGCCGGTGAGTGCGCGCTCAGCGAGAACGTCCGCGCCGCCGAGGACTCCCGAGTCCGAGGGCGGCTTTTTTCCGGGTGCGGCCAGCCGCGGCAAAAATGTGACCCAGGTCATACAACGCGCCGGGTGGTCGTCGGTGTCAGGGAAGTATGAGCCAAAGCGTAAGCCTCCGGCCCATGCATAGCCCGACCCCGGCGAACCAGCCGGTCTCCGCGCAACCGCCGGTCCAGGCGCAGGTCATCGATCTTTCGGTGATCATCCCGGCGTACAACGAGCAGGACCGGTTGGGCACCAGCCTGGCCGCGGTGCACCGCCACCTGAACGCGTCAGGTGTGGCGTGGGAGGTCATCGTCGCCGACGACGGATCAACCGACGGCACCGCGGCCTTGGTCGAGCGACTGACCAGCACGGATCCGCGGGTGAAAGTGCTGCGCGCGGACCAGAACAAGGGCAAGGGCGATGCCGTACGCCGCGGCATCCTCGCCTCGCACGGAAAGCGCGTCCTCTACTGCGACGCCGACCTGGCTACCCCGATCGAGGAGATCGCGGTGTTGCGGGCCGAGCTCGACAGTGGTTTCGACGCGGCGATCGGCTCCCGAGCCGGACAGCAGGCCCTGATCGAGGTCAGCCAGCGGCGCGTACGAGTGTGGCTCGGGCGCCTGGGCAACCGGCTGATCCAACTGCTCGCGGTGCCCGGCATCGCGGACACCCAATGCGGCTTCAAGATGTTCGACGGGGACAAGGCCCGCCAGGTCTTCGCGCTGTCAGTCATCGACGGCTGGGGGTTCGACGTCGAGATCCTCCGGCTGTTCCGGCAGTTCGGCTGGACCATCTCCGAGGTGCCGGTGCGATGGGCGCACCAGCCCGGGTCGAAGGTCCGGCCGCTGGACTATCTCCGAGTCCTTATGGACGTCGTACGCGTACGACTGGCGCACCGGGGGAAGAAGCTGTGACGGTCGACAGCCCGCCCGCCACCGCGGAGGCCGAGCCGGTCCGGCTGCCGGCGTGGCGCCGCTGGCCGATCCACGCCACGTTCGTTGGGGTGTACGTGGTGTTGGCCTGCTACCTGTTCAGCGGCCTGTGGGCCGGGATCCTCTCGCACGGCGACGGTTATCTGACGACCAGCAGCCAGGACCAGTACGACTGGGAGTGGTTCTTCGCAGTGACCGCGCGCGCTCTCACCCACGGCGACAACCTGCTGCTCAGCACCTTGCAAGGCCATCCGCTCGGAGTGAACATGATGGCCAACACGGCGATGTTCGGCCTGTCCATCCCGCTGGCGCCGGTCACCCTGATCTTCGGTC
The DNA here is from genome assembly GCF_039530045.1 of Fodinicola feengrottensis. Taxonomy (NCBI): domain Bacteria; kingdom Bacillati; phylum Actinomycetota; class Actinomycetes; order Mycobacteriales; genus Fodinicola; species Fodinicola feengrottensis. The sequence continues at coordinate 224,214 of NZ_BAAANY010000005.1, forward strand.
CGACGATCACCTGGGCGCTGGTGCTGACGCTGGGCATGGCCGCCTCGGCCGGCTGCTGGTATTGGCTGATGGTCCGCCACCTGGGCATCTCACCGGTACCGGCGGCGATTGGCGCGGCCTTCGCCGGCTTCGCACCGCCGATCGTCTCGCACGCCAACGCCCACCCGAACCTGGCCGTCTTTTTCGTGCTGCCGCTGATCATCGGGCAGCTGCTGAAGATGCGTACCGGCGAGCACAGGATCCGCAACGGCGTCATTCTCGGCCTGCTGGTGACCTACCAGCTCTTCCTCGGCGAGGAAGCCCTGCTGATGGCCGCGCTCGGCATAGCCGTCTTCGCGGTCGCGTACGCCGTCGTACGGCCACGGGACGCCTGGGCGTCCGCCCGCCAGCTGTTGCCCGGGATCGGCATCTCGCTCGCGGTCTTCGTACCGCTGGTCGCCTACCCGCTGTGGTTCCAGTTCGCCGGCCCGCAGAGCTACGACAGCCTGCAGCACGGCAACTACGGCAACGACCTCGCGGCGTTGGTGACCTTCCCCAGCCGCGCGTTGGCCGGCGACCATCCGACCGCGCTGGCGTACGCGTACCCGACCGAGGAGAACTCCTTTTTCGGCTGGCCGCTGGTCATCGTGTTCCTGGTGGTGGCGGTGCTGGTGTGGCGGGTGCTGGCCGCCCGGGCGCTGGTGCTGACGACCCTCGCGATCACCGTGCTGTCGCTGGGAGCGACAGTGGCGGTGCACGGCCACGACACCGGCATTCCGATGCCCTGGGCGATCCTCGGCCACCTGCCGCTCTTCGAGTCCATGCTGGACTCCCGGTTGACGATGATCTGCGTACCGACGATCGGGATCCTGCTGGCGGTCGCCACCGATCTGATGCTTGCCCGGACGAACCGGATCAAGGTCGTCTGGTCGATCGCCCTCGCCGCCGCGCTGGTGCCGATCTTCCCGATCCCGCTGCTCGCGACCACACACGCGCCCACGCCGGCGTTCTTCAGCCAGGGCATCTGGCGCCAGTACGTGCCGGCCGGGAAGAAGCTCCCAGTGATCATCACGGTCCCGACTCCGGAGCCGACGGACATGCGGGCCGCGCACTGGCAAATCGAGGCCGGCCTCGGTTTCGCGTTGCCCGAGGGCTACTTCGTCGGACCATGGGACGGCACCCGGCAGGGCTCTTACGGCCCAGCGCCGCGGCCCACCACCGAACTGCTGCGCCGGGTTCGGGACAGCGGCCAGGTCGCCATCATCACCGACCAGGATCGGCTGAACGCCCAACAGGACTTCGCCTACTGGGGAGCCGATCTGGTCGTGCTGCCGCCGTACGAGAATGACGCCGCCTTGCAGAAGACCATCGAGCAGCTGCTGGGCCCTGGCCGTACGGCCGGCGGTGTGGTGTTCTGGAAAGTGCGAGTCGTATGACAAATGCGATTGTTCCGGCGTTCGCCGATATCTTGTGGTCTGCGGATATCGGCGAAGAGCGGAGGGCCGTGCGGGCCGACGACGAGCAGGACTATGTGGACTACGTGACGTCCGCGCTGCCCTGGCTTCGCCGGCTGGCCTTTCTGCTCTGCCGGGACACCCATCGCGCCGAGGACGTCACACAGACCGCGATCACCAAGCTCTTCGTCCACTGGCAACGCGCGAAGTCCGCGGAGAACCTCGACGCGTACGTCCGCACCATGGTTGTCCGGACGTTCCTCAACGAGCAACGGATGGCGTGGGCGCGCGTACGACTCGTGGGCACGCCTAACGACATCCCGAACGTCACCACCTCACCGGCCCCGGATGTGGAGACGCGCGCGGTCGTGCACACCGCGCTGTCCCGGGTGGCGCCCCGGCAGCGCGCGTGCTGGTGCTCCGCTTCCTCTGCGACCTGCCGGTCAGCGAGGTGGCCCGGGTCCTGGAGTGTTCGGAAGGCAACGTCACGAGTCAAACCGCGCAGGGTCTCAAGAGACTCCGCAAGCTGCTTGGCGACCAAGCCGTCGCCGTGTTGGACGAGCGGTAGCGGCGTGGACCATAAGGACGAGCAAGACGGTGTACGACTGCTGTCGTCGCTGCGCGATTCGGAGCCGGACGGCCCGATCGCGGTGGACGTGCGCCGGGCCGTACGATCCGGCCGCCGCCAGGTCCGGGTCCGGCAGGCCGCGCTGCCCATCGCCGGCGCGATCGCGGTGGTGGCGCTGGTGGCCGGGGTGGCCTTCGCGGTGCACCAGCCGCAGACGCCCACGCCGGCCGCCCATTCGGGCAGTTTTGACGTACGGCGCCAGGCCTTCCACGTCGGCTCGGCCGGCGGCTTCACCCCGGTCACGTACGAGACTGGCCGATATCGGCAGGTCATCCAACTGGTGCCGGCCGACGACCAGGCGATGCCGGCCACCGATGCGACCGTGACCCTTTATGCGGCCGGTTGGTACCCGTACCGCAACGGTCAGGAATGGAGCCCCGGTGGCGAGTCCGCCGACTCGGTGGACGGCCATCGAGCGCGCTGGCTGGCCCCGCCGATGATCCGGTCCGGTGCGGTCGAGCTGGCCTGGGAGTACGCGCCCGGGGCCTGGGGATTCGTGTCGCTGCGAGGCCCCAGCGCGAGCCGCGACCGAGCGTACAAGGTGGCGCTGAGTGTGTGGCCGGGCGCGCACGACGCGGTCCCGATGCCGGCCCAGATCAAGGCGTCCGCGCTCGGCGGCACGCAGGTCGTGGGCACCATCAGCCCGATCGGGACGAAATCGTGGGCCACCCGGGTCGTCGAGGTGCTCTACGGCAGCGACGATCCGCCGATGCCGCCAAACAGCGACACCGGCTATGTCGGCGTCGGGTTGCAGCAGCCGCCGGACACCCCGGCGGCCACCACCCAGATCGGCGGGAAACCGGCCGCGGTGACCCCGACCAGGATCAGTTTCACCGACGGCAGCGGGCTTTTCGTCCAGGTCAGCGACGCCGCCTACCTGACCCAGATCGGCGGCGCGGCGGCGCTCGTACGGATGGCCGGTGACGCCACCGCGACGCCGAACTTCCACTGGCCCGCAGACCCGTCAGTCACCCCATCGCCGACTATGTTGGCGACCCCTTCGTCGACCCCTTCCTCGACTCAGTCGCCGCGTACACCGAAGCGCGCGGAACTCTGGTCGCTGAACTCGGCGTTGAACCTGGACCGCGGTTACAGAACCTGCATCAGGTCGTGTTGACCGAACACACCAGTTGGCCGCGCCCGCGCACATTTTCCCAGAACGGCAAACAAGAGGCCCCTACCGGATTCCTGCCGGCAGGAATCCGGAACAGTGAGCAATTGCATTCTCGCTCCGCGTTGGCACCGATCCCACCGGTCGGAACCGGATTCGTCCGTCATTTCGGCGGCCCCGTCGAATCGCCGACGCAAGATCGACGAACCACCGCCGTGCCGTTCGTGCCGCCACCGCGCCCGCAGTGGCGGCTGCAGCAAACCTTGCGGCGACTGCTGTTTCTCGCGGCGATGTTGATCACTTGCGCCGCCGCGGTGGCGGCCACTCTCGCGGCGACGATGCCACGAATAGCGGACACCGGCGCACCAGCGACATTTCCCGGCCAGCTGACGGTGCCCGATACGAATGCGACTCACTCGTTTCTGACGAGTCGGCGACTGGACGGCGAAATTCAGCGGGCTGAACAACCCGCCTTGTCGACGGAGTTCACCGAGCGACAAGCGAAAACCTTTGCCGGCCGGTACGACGGGATGCCACCTCCTTAAACTGGTCGGGAAAGTCCCGCACCGAAAGGAACCCACGTGAAATACATGCTGCTCATCTACGGAAACGACCGCACGTGGGGCGAGATGTCCAAGCTCGGCGCCGACCAGGTGATGGCCGCGCACCAGGACGTGATCAAAGACCTGACAGCGGCCGACGAATACCTCGGCAGCGAAGGGCTGACCGCGATCGGCGCCCGTACGGTAAGGGTGTCCGCCGCCGGCGTTCCGGCGGTGACCGACGGACCGTTCACCGAGGCGAAGGAAGTCCTCGCCGGCTATTACCTGATCGACTGCGCCAGCATCGACCGCGCCGCCGAGATCGCCGCCCGCCTCCCGGAGGCCGCCTTCTCCCCCATCGAAGTCCGCCGCGTGATGGCCAACGAGGAAATCACCATGTGACACGACGGACACCGCAGGGCCTCGGCAAAGTCGGGTTCGCGCGATGCTCGGTGTCGAGTGCGGCACAATGTCCCGCAGTCGACGCCGAGTGCGGGACATTGTGCCGCAGTCGATGAAGCTGCACGACCGTGGCACTCTCACCAAGATCTCTTACGAGACCAGCAAAATTCCGACGAGCCCGTGCTTCAGCACCGAGCCCAGCACTGAACCGCACCGAGTCCGCGCACCCGCGGTGGCTGTGCCGGGCAGCAGTTGCTCAGCGCCCGGAGATGGCCAGCGGGCGACCGTGCCTCCCGCAGCTGCGAGCTGACACACCCAGCGAAGTGTCCGTTTCGGCCCGGTGTAACGACATTAACCCGCAGTCCCCGAAGGTGCCGACAGCGGTGGCCCGGTCAGTCGTGGCGACCCCGCGAGGCGGCCGTGGGTCGTTGGTCGGCTGGCATCTTCCTGCCGTCGAACAGCCATTGACAGGGAGTGCGGCGGCTCCTAGCCTCAGGACCCAACATGCGGTAAATCGATGCACCGGCGGCGCTGGCTGGCGGCGAAAGGCGGAGCCCATGGACCGGACGCCCGTGGGGTTGTCGCGCCGGAGCCTGCTGACCGCGGGAGCTGGGCTCACCGCGCTGGGGCTGGCCGGCTGCGGAGCCGGATCCCAGCCGGGGTCGGCCGAGACCGGCCCGGCCGAGGGCTCGATCGCCCTGCTCACGCCGATCTTCGACGGTACGGATGGGAAACATCTGTTGGAGTCAGTGCTGTTGCCCAAGTTTCGGCAGCAGTATCCCAAGGTCACCGTGTCCGTCGACTACACCACCTACGACAAGCTCGACGCCAAGATCACCACTGGGCTGGCCGGCGGCGCGCCGCCGGACGTGCTCATGCTGGGGGTCGGCTGGGTCGAGCCGTTCGCGGCCCGTAACGTGCTCCGCGAGCTCACACCGGCTCCCAGCACTGGCACGTACGCGGCCGACATCCTGGATTCCTGCCGATATGGCGGCAAGCTCTACGCGCTGCCGGTGATGCTGGACAGCCGGATGGGCCTCTACCGCAAGGACCTCCTCGGCAAGGCCGGCCTGACCAAACCGCCATCCACACTGGACGAAATCCGGCAGTACGCCGTGCAGCTCACCGATCGGCAGGGCGGCCGGCTGAACCGTACCGGCCTGGACTTCCTCAGCCTGGACACCCGGCAGATGTTCGAGACCGTCCTGTTCGCCTTCGGCGGGGCGCTGTTCACCGCCGGGAAGCCGACTTTCCAGGACGAACGCGGGGTAGCCGCGTTGCAGTGGCTAACCGACCTGCAGCGCAAAGACAAGGTTATCGACGCCGGTTTCTCTTCCACCACAACCACATCGCTTCCGATCGCGGACGGACGAGCCGCGATGGCGGTGGCTCATAACAACTGGTGGCCGACGATTCTCAAGACCCATCCCGAAACCAAGGACCAGCTCGCGCCTTTCCTGTTCGACCAAAGCAAGCCGTCGATTTTCGCCGGCGGCACCCTGGTGAGCGTCTCGGCGCAGTCGCAGCACCCCTGGGCCGCCCAGGCACTGGCCCGCTATCTCGGCAGCGCCGACGTTTCGCTGGCCGCGAGCCAACAACGCGGGAACGTGCCGGCACAACTGTCCAGTTTGGACTCGCCGTACGTGAAGGGCGATCCGCTGGTCCAGTTCGCCCTGTCCAACCTGAAATACGCTCGGCACGAGGGCGGGACGCCGGCCTGGCTGCAGATCCGCAGCGAGTTCAAAGCGGCCGTACAAGCCGCATTGCTCGGGCAGCAGTCGCCGAAACAGGCATTGGACGCGTTGGCGAAAACAGCCACCGCCGCGATCGCCAACGCGGCCCAGAAATAGCGGTTCGGTGACCGCGCTTCAAGTGCTTCCGAAAATTCGCCGGGACGCCGTCGACCGGCCCCGCCGGCGCGGCAGCGTGAGCGCCACCCAGCGTCGGGCAGCCTGGTTGATGGTCGCGCCGGCGGGCCTGCACGCGCTGATCTGGATCGCCGTCCCGGTAGTGGCCACTTTTGTGTTGTCAGTGACCAACTACAGCGTGCTGGAGCCACTGCGGTTCGTCGGGCTCGGCAATTACGTGACGGCGTTCGCCGATCCGGTTTTCCAAGCCTCCATCGTGCACACCGCGGTCTACACGTTCTTCACCGTGCCGGTGGCGATGGCGATCGCGGTTTTCCTCGCGGTTCTGCTCAACCTGCAGATCCAGGCGCGCTCCTGGTATCGCGCCGCGTATTTTCTCCCACAGGTCACCGCAACCGTGGCGGTCGCGATGGTGTGGCTGCAGATCTACGACCCGCAGAACGGGCTGGCCAACAAGGTGCTGGCGTTGCTCGGCATCACCGGCCCGGCCTGGTTGGCCGATCCCGGGTTCGCGCTGCCGTCGGTTATCGTGGTCGGCATCTGGCAGGGCATCGGGATCAAAATGCTGATCTATTTGGCCGCCCTGCAGAACATCCCGGCGGACCTGTACGAAGCGGCCGCGCTCGACGGCGCGAACGGGTGGCAGCGATTCCGCCGCATCACGCTCCCGATGCTGCGGCCAGCGACGTTTTTCGTCGCCGTCGTCTCGGTGATCAGCGCCTTTCAGGTCTTCGACCAGGTGTACGTGCTGACCGAGGGCGGACCCGCCAACGCCACCACGATGATGACGTACGAGGTGTACAAAAGCGCCTTCGTCAACTTCCAAATGGGATTGGCCTGCGCGAAATCGGTGGTGTTGTTCGTGTTCCTCTTCGGGCTGACGCTGCTCAACCGCACACTCACCGGAGGCCGCGATGAGGATTAGACCGCTGCGGATCGCCACCCATGCACTGCTTGTTCTTACGGCGACCGGGATGATCCTGCCGTTTCTGTGGATGGCCGTCACCTCTCTGAAAACCAGCAAGGAGGTGGCCGCATATCCGACCCAGTGGCTGCCATCGAGCTGGCAGCTCGGAAACTATGCCAGCGCCATGCAGGCGGCTCCTTTCGATCTCTATTTCCGGAACAGCATTATCATCGCGATGGGCCACGTCGTGGTGAACCTGATATTGGCGTCACTGGCCGGTTATGCCCTCGCCCGCTACCGATTCCGCGGCCGACAGGTGGTCTTCCTCGGTTTCGTGGCGATGTTGATGATCCCCACCTACACCAAGATCGTGCCGCAGTTCCTGATCGTGAAGCTGATGCCGCTGTTCGGCGGGAACAACATCCTCGGCGAGGGCGGCTCCGGCTGGATCAACACCTGGTGGGCACTCATCGTGCCGGGCGCGGTCACCCCGTTCGCGGTTTTCCTCTTTCGGCAGTTCTACCTGTCCATCCCGCACGAACTGGAGGAGGCGGCCCGCATCGACGGGCTCGGCGAGTGGCGGATCTGGGGGCAGATCGCCAGCCCGCTGGTCAAACCCGCCTTCGTCACGGTGGCGCTACTAACTTTCCAGGAATCGTTCAACAACTTTCTCTGGCCGCTGCTGGTCACCACCCACGACGACCTGCGGGTGATCCAGGTCGGCCTGACCGTGCTGAAACAGGCCGGCGAGAGCGGCGGCACCCAGTGGAACCTGCTGATGGCCGGCACCACCCTGGCCAGCCTGCCGATGATCGTGCTTTTCCTGCTGACGCAGCGCTATTTCGTCCGCGGCCTGGCCACCACCGGCCTCAAGTGAAGGAGACTGCGAGTGACTGCTGACCTGACCGCCTCCCGTGCGCTGGTGACCGGCGCTGGCCATGGCATCGGACGAGCGATCGCGGTGGCGCTGGCCGACGCCGGCGCCGACGTGGCGATCCACTATGGACAGTCCGAGGACGGCGCCGAGGACACCGCCGCGCGGATCATTTCCGCCGGCCGCCGGGCCAAGACCTTCCAAGCGGACGTACGCGATTCCGCCGAGGTCAGCACCCTGGTCTCCGATGCGACCGATTTCCTTGGTGGACTGGATATTCTGGTCACCAACGCCGGCCACCTGGTGGGCCGCGCGCTGGTCGCCGAGATGACCGACGACCACTGGCAGCAGGTGCTCGACGTGAACCTGACCTCCACCTTCCTGACCTGCCGGGCGGCACTGCCCAGTCTGATCGCAAGCCGCGGCCGGATCGTCACGATGGCGAGCCTGGCCGCCCACAACGGCGGCGGCGCCGGCGCGACGGCGTACGCGGCCGCGAAGGCGGGTGTTGTCGGGTTTACCAAGGCGCTGGCCAAAGAAGTCGGTCCACAGGGCGTCACGGTCAACGCGGTAGCCCCGGGCTTCATTGCCGGCACTGCCTTCCACGACACGTTCACGCCTGCGGACGCGCAAAAGGCGATGGTCGCGGGCATTCCGGTCGGCCGTGGCGGGACGCCCGAGGATGTCGCTGCCGCGGTGGTCTATCTGAGCTCGCCGGCGGCTGGATTCGTGTCCGGCGCGACCCTCGACCTGACCGGAGCGCAGTGGGTCAGGTGAGCGCCGTTGGCCGCCACCTGACCATCCCAGACCGGGCCGGCGGCTGGTGGCACGAGTACGTGTGCCCAGTGCACGGCGTGGAACTTCTGCCCGCACACAACGATTCCTTCCCTTGCTCGTACGGCTGTGTGCTGACCGGCGAGCCGTACACCGGCGCCTGGGCGGTTCTCGCGCACCAGGCGGCGGCCCGGTCACTGCGGCGGCTCGCGGTGCGGGCCCGTGCCGGCGACCGGGAGGCCGCCGACCTCGCCATCGACGGCCTGAACCGCTACGCGGACCTTTACGCACGGCTCGGCGCGACCACCCATCCCGACGCTCAGGGGTGGATGCTGTCCGGCCGACTTTTCCAGCAGGCACTGACCGAAGCGATCTGGGGCACCTCGCTGGCCCATGCCGTGCACACCCTGGCCGGCACCGTCGACCGCGAGCGGCTCCTGCCTGCGGCGGAACTTCTCCGCGACATCAGGGAAAGTGCTCGTTCGGCTCGTCAACTGCTGGTCGAGCGGGGCGATTTTCGGCATAACTACACAGCTTGGCTGAACGCGGCGGGCGCGTCCGTGAGTCACGCTTTGGCTCTGTTGGGCGAAGCCGACGAGGCCGCCGACTGGGTGGCCGGGCCCTATGGCATCGGGGAACACGCGGCGGCGGCGATCAACGGCGACGGGTGGGAATGGGAAGGCAGCACGTACTATCACGTTTTCGTGCTTCGAGCGTATTTGCTGGCCATCCGTGACTGTCCACATGAGACGTTGCCACCGGGACTGTCCCATCGCCTCCACGACATGATCGAGGTGGTCGCCGTGCTGGCCACCAAAAACGGCCAGCTGCCGGCCTTGCAGGACACGCCGTACGGCGGCGCGCGCTGGGACGACGAGATAGCCGAGCTATGCCTGTTGGCGGCACAACTCCCGCACTCCCCCAGCTTGGTCTTTCTTCGGCCAAAAAGTGGGGAGAGTTGGCGCGAAGCCGAAGCCGCCGGATGGTTGGGCGGTGATGATCTGGGCGACCTGACCAAAACCGGCCGATCCAGCCGGCTGTTTCCCGACGCCGGCTACGCCGTGCTCAGCGGCACCGGCTACCGGGCGATCCTGGATTTCGGGCCGCACGGCGGATCGCATGGCCACCTGGGCAAACTCGCGCTCTATCTTTACGGTCCGACTGCCGGTTGGCAGCCTGCGTACGGCGTGCCGCCCTACGCCCATTCACTGAGGCGCGACTACTACCGCCGCACGGCCGCGCATCCTACCCTCACGGTGGATGGGGCGGACCAGCGCGAGGCGACTGGCCAGCTGCTCTACTGGCGGCCCGGACCGTCCACTGTGGTCGGTGCCAGCGCGGAGGTCTATCCCGGTGTTCGGTTCGAGCGGCACGTACGGGCCGACCCGGAACACCTGGTCGACGTCGTACGAGTGGCGGCTGACCGGGACCGCGACTTCGTCCTGCACCTGCGGTCCGATGTGGACACCCAGGTGCGACACACCGCCATCGGCTACCAAACCTGGTGGCCTGGCGACGGCGGACTGACCGGACACCACGCCAGCATCCCGGCGGCGGCGCTGGGCACCGGCCCGGACCTGGGCCCAGCGGACGATCCGCAGCGGACCCGTCCGCACCTGCGGTGGCGAGTTTTCGGCCGACAAGCGGTGTTCGTATCGGCCTATTCCCGAACCGCCACCGGGCTCCGGGTCGAACAGACCGACGGTCGATTGATCGTCCACATCGGACATTCTGACGGTGGCACGGTCCGTTGGCCGGTCGCGGACAGAGAGTGGGACTGATGACCGATCCCCAGTTGCTGCTCGGCGACGGCCGGCTGGCGAGGCTGCGCACCGAAATCCGGGACCCGCGAGCCGCCCAGTTCCACCGGTTGCTTGACCAGTGTGACTATTACACCACCGAGAATCCGCCGAAAGAGCACCCGGAAGCATCCATCACCTATCTTGGCCCGGCCTCGGCAGGTTTCGCGCTGGCGTACCGGTTGACGGACCAGCCGCAGTTCCTCGCACAAGCTCGCCGCTGGATCGCCGCGGCCGTGTCGTACCCGCACTGGGGCCGGGCCCATCTGCCCGACCACGACCTGGACGCCGGCTGGCTGCTGCATGGGCTTGGCCTCGCGTACGACTGGCTGCGCGATGCCCTGCCAGCGCCCGAAATAACTGCCCTGCGGGAAAAGCTGATCCTGCAGGCGGACCGCATCTACCGGTACGCGGTGGAAACCGAGGGTCAATGGTGGTCGTCCTCGTACTGGCAAAACCACAACTGGATCTGCTATGCCGGGCTGCTCACCGCTGGTTATGCGTTGCGCGACGAACATCCGGCCGCGAAAGACTGGTCAGCGCGGGCGGTGGACAACTTCCGTACAGTTTCCAAGATGTTGCCGGCCGACGGGTCGGACAGCGAAGGAATTGTCTACTGGCGCTATGGCGTGCCGTGGCTCGCCATCGCTTTCGATTTGATCGCGGACCAGGACGGCGTCGACCTCTTCGAGTCCTGCGCCTTCCTGCGCCGAACATTTTTCTACCGGCTGCACCAAAGTTTGCCTGGCTGGGAACACATCGTCGACCACGGCGACTGCCATGACCGGCGCAGCGGCCACAGCCTCGCGCTCTACCACAAACTCGCGAGCGCCTATCGCATCCCGCAGGCGCAGTGGCTGGCCGAGCACGTGCGGGAACATTTCCTTGGTCGCGAGTGGCACGAGAGTGGGGTGAAGCCAGGCGTCCGCGCGGAGGGCTATCTGGAATTGCTCTGGTACGACCCGACCGTGCCGGCTGAGCCGCCGGACAAACTGCCGTTGTCGGCGTACTTTCCGGACCTGGGCTTGGTCACCGCCCGGACGAGCTGGGACGACAACGCCGTTTCGTTGTCGTTCAAAGCTTCCCCCGGCGGCGGCCACAGCGCTTGGGAAACAAGCCACTGGCTGTGGGCCGAGCGCGGCTGGGAAACGCTCAACGCCGGCCACCACCATCCAGACGCCAACACGTTCGTCCTCAATGGACACGGCTCGCCGCTGGTCGTCGAAGACGGCTATGCCAACGAAAAACTGACGTCGAACCACAATGTCGTGCTGGTCGACGGCACCGGCTATGCCGGCGATGGCCGCTATCACGTCTACCGCGACCTGCCCGAAAGCCACCTGGCGCGGGTTTATGACGTACAAACCGAACAAGGGTGGGTGCACGCGGTCGGTGAGGTCGCGGCGATGTATCCACCGGAGCTGGGAGTGGTACGAGCGACCCGCCAAATTTTGTTCAGCCCGACTGGAAGTCTGCTCGTCATCGACGACCTGGCCGCCGAGAGCGAACGCACCTGGACCTGGTTGCTGCACAGCGACCAGCCCACGATCGCGCTGTCGGACGGCCGATTCGTCGTACGCAATGGATCCGGCGCGCTCGTGCTATCCACGTTTCAGCAGGGAATCATCCGGCCGGACCACACTGTCGTACGTGCGAACCCCACCGCCAGCACTCCGAGCCTCACTGTCGGCCGCACGCTGCACACGCTGCGCCGAGAACTGGGCCCGGTCAGGTCCGCGCGTTTCGTCAGCTTGCTTTTGCCCGGCTCCGCGTTGGAAAAGACACCCGACGATGCCGCCCACCTCTCCCCGGATCTGGTGAGCTGGACGCACGACGGGTGGGATTTCCAGGTCCAACTGGACATCCAGGAAATGACCATCGTCGACGCGGTCGCGCGGTCCGATGCCACGGTCCGGCGGATCCGCCCCACCACAGGAAGGCGCTTGCCATGACCATCCGAGCCCACGTCCAGCGGACTCTCGTCCTGGGCGCCGTCATCGCGGCGGTGTCCGCGACCGCCACCGCGCCGGCCAGCGCCGGACATCATCCTCAGACCTGCCAATATCCAGCAGATGTGCTGAGTTTGGCCAACTGGAAGGAAACCCTGCCCATTGGTTCGTCGGGCAGCCCGACCGAAATCAAGCAGCCGGCGCTGAAGACGTACGTGAAGTCGCCGTGGTTCGTGCCTACCTCCGGCTGTCACGGCGTGCAGTTCCGCGCCGCGGTGAACGGTGTCACCACCAGCGGTTCCGGCTATCCGCGGTCGGAGTTGCGGGAAATGGCCAACAACGGGACCGAAAACGCGAGCTGGTCAGCGGACTCCGGCACTCACACCATGGTCATCGACGAAGCGATCACCCACCTGCCAAACGACAAGCCGCAGGTCGTCGCCGGCCAGATCCACGACGCCGACGACGATGTGACGGTTTTCCGGCTTGAGGGCACGAATCTCTACGTCACTGACGGAAACACCACGCACCACAAGCTGGTCACCAGCAACTACCAGCTGGGCACCCAGTTCGAGGCGAAATTCGTGGCCAGCGGCGGCCAAATCCAGGCGTACTACAACGGTGTGCTGCAGACGACCATCGCCAACAGCAGTTCCAGCGACTATTTCAAGGCCGGCGCTTACACCCAGGCGAACTGCGGCAACTCCGATCCGTGCAGCAGCTCGAATTACGGCGAGGTCATCATCTACCAGGTCACTGTGACTCACCAGTAGCACATCGACCGGTGGAAGCCCGGACGATGAGTTCGGGTCGCATCAGCACGGACTGTCCCGGTTGGCCAGCGGCGCCGTCGAGCAAGTAGTCGACGGTCGCCGCGGCCATGCCCGGCAGCGGCTGCCGAATCGTGGTCAGCGCCGGGAAAGTGAGATCGGCCAGCATGATGTCGTCGAACCCGACGACCGAGACGTCAGCACCCACCCGCAAGCCGGCGTCCCTTACGCCCGCGCAAACACCGATCGCGAACATGTCATTAGTAGCCACAAAAGCCGTCGGCGGGCAGGGGCGGCTCAACAGCTCGCGGGCCGCCGCCCGGCCGACCTCGGCAGCGTCAAGATCTCCGGCCCGGCCAGAACCGCTGTCTTTCCACACCAGGACCTCATTCGCGGCAATGCCGGCGCGGTCCACAGTGGACAGAAAACCGTCCAGCCGTTCTTTGCGGTTGACGCTGTGCACCCGACCGGACACGAACGCCAGCCGGCGGTGACCCAGCTCCAGCAGGTGGCTGGTGGCAAGCTGCGCCCCGAGCGAGTTGTCGACGCTGACATTGGTCAGGGACGGTGGATCGCCGAGCTGGCTGGTTCGGTCGAAAGCGACGATCGTCATGCCGCGCTCCAGAAAAGGCTGCACGTGGGAGATCGAGGGCAGCGACGAGCACAGCAGCACGCTGCTCACCCCGTCGGCCCAGAGTTCCTCCAAATACTCGGCTTCGCGTTGCGGATCTCGCTCACTGTTACACAGCAGCACCCGAAAACCCGACCGCAGTGCCACACTTTCCACCAGTTGCGCGAAAGTGCCCCAGAACGGGTTGGCCACCGACGGCACCACCAACCCGAGCATCTGGATCCGGCCGGTACGCAGCTGCCGGGCCGCCCGGTTCGGCCGGTAGCCCAGCTGGGCGATCGCCTGCTCGACCCGCACCTTGGTCTCCGGCAGCATCCGGCTGTCCCGGCCGTTGAGCACATTGGACACCGTGCTGGGTGACACGTTCGCGGCCCTGGCCACTTCCTGGATCGTTACGGCCACCGGTCCACCTTCCGAGTACGAGCGCCGGTAAAACGATACACCAACAGGCGTACCGTTCGGGCCTACCCGGCGGCGTCCGCCACCGTGGTCCACTCGGCGAGCAGTTCGAACAGGCCTGCGACCCGCTGGACCACCTCGTCTATCGACGTGTCCCGGTTATACGAGGACGTGCCGAGATCGTCGGAGACCACCCGGCCGAGGATGGCCGGCGGCAGCCAGCTGTATTTCGCCGCGCCACAGGCCGCGATGGTAGTGCGCACTTGATCCGGCGAGCCAGACCAGCCACCGTCCCGCAGGCCGATGAGATAGCCGTCGACAGCCGTCTCGGCGACCTCCGCGACCAGCCTCGGGTCCATCAACCCATCGGCGAAACTGTCCACGATCAGGTTGGACACGTCCTCGCCGACCGCTCCCTCGCCGACGAAAGACCAGTCCAGCAGGACGGATTTTCCTTCACTGTCCAGAAGATTCGCTGGCCAGACATCGAGATGGCAGAGCGTACGCGGAGCGGCCCGCGCGACGGCGAGAATCCGTTCCCGGTTGGGCCACAGCCAGCCCAGCCGCTCCCGTACCGACGCTCGCCATCCGGTGACCCTGGGGTGGTCCCAAAAGTTGTCCTGGATCCGCACCGAAAGACTCGGCCCCTCTACCAAATACTGGGCCAGCCATTGCCGCGACAACCAGTCAGTGCCCGGCACTCGGCCAACCCAGCGCGCCTGACCGGTCCCCAGCTCGTACGCGAACCGCGCGATCCGTGGGACCGACCACGAAAAGCCGTCGGTGCCGCTGACATCGGCCAGCCAGAACTCCACCAGGCCGTCCGGACGTACGGTCGACTCCAGCAGGTCCGCGGTGGTGATGCCGGTGCCGGCGTACGCGGTGGCCGTCAACCCGCTGGTGTAGGCCAAAGCCTCCCGCCGCCAGTAGTTCCAGTGCGACGGATCGTCGCTCGTGGGCCAAAATCCGACATGCCCGTCAACCGGTGGACTGGAGATCTTCAGCACCGCGGAGCCGAGCGGTCCGCGCACCCGCCAGATGCCCAAGGTCGCGGCATTTCCCTTGTTGTGGCGCAATAGTTCCGCACTGACAGCCCCGCGACCGAGCCGGTCGGGCAACCGTGAGCACCTCACCGTCGTACCGTCGCCGAGGTCCAACAAGACGCCATCCGCGTCGTTTTCCACGTGTCAGACCTCGAACAGACCCAGTTGCGACTCGTCCACCGGCGCCGGCACGGCTGCTTCCCAGCGATACCGCCGCAGGTCGACCTTGCCGTCCACCGACGGCACGCCTTCGGCCCGCAGCCTCGCCAACTGGTCGTCACGCAGGTGCGGCGAGCAGGTCCCACTAGCGTGCAGCACCCGCTGCCACGGCAGTTCGGCGCCCTCCAACGACAACACCTGGCCGACCACCTGGGCCGTCGGCGCCTGCGCCAAAGTGGCGACATCGCCGTACGTGGCCACCCGTCCGGCCGGGATCCGGGCGATCACCGCGCGAACCCGCGCGACCACCTCGTGCTCCACACCCGCGATCACGCGCTCCTCCTGTCATTCCAGCAAAACCAGGACAGTACCGCACCGAATACCTTTACTTCGCCGGGTGAGCGGGACGAGACTGCAGGAATGATCACCAGGACCTGGTCAGCGCGCGCCACCGAAGCCGGCGCCCGCGACTACCACACCTATTTCGACCAGACTCTGTTGCCGGAGCTGCGCAAGCTGGCCGGCTTCGGCGGCGCGTACCTGCTGTCCAGGGACCACGACGACATCGTCGAACTGACCGTGCACACATTCTGGGATTCCTTCGACGCGATCACCTCCTTCGCCGGCGAGACCTTCACCGTCGCCGTGGTCGAGCCGGAGGCACAGGCGATGCTGCTGGAAATCGACCCGACCGTCAGCCACCGGACCGTTCTCGTCGACAGGCGGCCGAGCCGGGAGTAGATTGTTCGGCGAGGAAATGCCATGGATCGCGACGAGTTCACAACCCCGGGCGACACCGTCTCCGCCGAACGCCACCAGCGGCGCTGATCGGTGGGTGGCCGATGGATTTCGTGGTCACCGCCACCGACCGAGCGGCCTTCAAACGCTGCCGGCGACAGTGGGACTTCGGCTCGGCGCACCGCCGCGACCTGGAACCGGCGGACCCGGCGCAGGTCAGCCTGCAAAACGCGATCAAGGACGCGTTGGCCGTCTACTACTATCCGGGCACCTGGGACTGGCCGCGCCAGATCGTCCTTCCGTTGGTGTACAAGGGATTCGAGCGCTCCATGGGCGAGGCGCCAGGGTCCGCCACTGGCACGGACATTCTTCGGCAGTACATCAAATGGGCGCCAACGCTCGACGACTTCGCGCCGATCAAGATCGACCACGACGTGGACGGCATGGTCGCCGATCCGTCGGTGCCCAACCGCGGCCTGCTGACCGCGGACGGCCGGCGAGTCAGCTACGCCGGTCGGGTCGATCTGCTCGCCGTCGACGCCACCGACATTTATTGGGTCGTACGCCATCAGGTCGTGCCGGACTGGCAGGACCTGGAGGCGCTGGTGTTGGACGAGGAGGCGGTGGCCGGCTGCTGGGCGTGGGAGCAGGCGTACCTCGGCATGGAGATCGCCGGCACCATTCACAACGAAATCCGAACGGCGGTTTCCGAGCAGCAGCGGGAAAGTCCGGAAATCGATGCGCTGGAGCCACCGCGAGTCGCCCAGCACGAACCCAGCGGCGGGGGTCGATCGATCCCGCAGCACCGCCGGCTCTACGCCCGCGGACTGCCCACCTCCGGTGCCAGCCGGGTGGATCAACGCACCGCCGGCCCGCTCCGCCGCACCCTGATTCGCCGTACCCGCCCCGAAATCGCCGCCGCCGGCCGCCTCATCGGCGAAGAGGCCCTGGCCATGTCCGCCGCCGACCTCGCCGCTTACCCCACCCCCGGCCCACACTGCCGGGACTGCGCCTTCGCCACGCCTTGTCTTGCCATCACCGCCTGCGTAGACCCCACGCCAGCTCTGGCCAGCTTCCGTCGACGCCCGGCGACGCCGCCAAAACCCCGGCTCGGACAGTCGACCTGGGGCTTCGGACGCGGCGCCGCCCCGCCCTCCTTTGACAGCTGAGCGCGGTTAGCCTCGCCAGCGGGTAACTAAACACGAGCGCAAGAACTGCTCTCCACCGGCAATACTGGCGGTAACGCGAGAGGTTCTGGACGCGGACAAGAGGGCCAGCTGAGGTGTCGTTGTATCGCTACCTTTTGTTGATCTTGGCCAGTTTGCCCTCCCAGAGCGGGCAAATGCCCCATCCGGTGGGCTAACTGGCCAAGGTCAACAACAGCACTCGGACGGTGGTCTGGGCGCAGATGGCGGCAAGGCGGTCGGGCTAAACTTCCCGGCCGTGAGTAGACACGGGGAACCTGATTTCGACGCGGCGGCGGCGTATCCCGCGGTGGGCCATTTGCGGTCGATTGTCCAAGCGGCTGACTGGCCGGGCGTTTTGGCGTTTTTCGCGAGCCTTCCGGACCACCGTTCGCGCAGCTTTCTCGCCGCGAACGTTGACGCGGTCGAGGGCTCCGAGGATTTCCTGGCCGAACAGGTTCCACAGGAGCGAACACCTGGACTTGCCCACACCCTCCTGGGAATTCGATATATCACCATGGGATGGGACGTTCGTACGTCCCTAAGCGCCAAGAAGGTCAGTCGAGAGCAGTTCGCCGCGCTGCGCGACTACCTCTGCAAGGCAGAACAGTTGCTGATCGACGCCACCGCGGCCCGGCCGGACAACGTGGCCGCCTGGCAGGCCCGGCTGACCACGTCGATGGGACTTGAACTCGGCAAGAGTGAATCGCTTCGCCGGTACGCTCAGCTCGCCAAGCATGATCCGCACAACTTCCTCGCACAGCGCCGGATGGTGCAGTTGCTGTGTACGAAGTGGAGCGGCACTTGGGAAGCGATGTTCGCGTTCGCCAGGGAATGCGTGTCGAGTGCCCCGTTGGGCGATCTCACCCCGGCGGTGATTGTCGAGGCGCACATCGAACGCTGGTTCAAGATTGACGGCGACGCCGAGAGCGAACGTTACTTGCGGGAGGCATATGGCGAGGTCTGCGCCGCCGCCGATCGCTCCGTCGACCACCCCGCTTATCGGCCGCAGTACGGGTGGGTGGCCGCACACAACCTTTTTGCCTTTTACTTCACTGAAGTGGCGGATTATCAACGCGCGGCACGGCATTTTCACGCGATCGGCAATCTGGCGAGTTATCCATGGAGCAACTACGCCGACGAAGCGGCCGCGTTCGCACGCGCTCGTGCCGCCGCGACGGGAGCCTGAGACACATGTACCGACAGACCGAGGTCGACGGTGTGCCCACGCTCCTGTCGCCGATGCCAGGACCGATGGCGGCGGGACTGATCTTCCGGGTGGGGCGGGCCGACGAGACGTTGGCCCGTACCGGAATCACCCACCTGATCGAGCACCTGGCCTTGCATGGTCACGCGCCGACGGACTATCACTTCAACGGCACCACCGGCGCGGTGAACACGCATTTTCTGATTCAGGGCAGCGAATCGGAGGTGGTCGGCTTTCTCCATGCGGTGTGCGCCGCGCTCGCGGACCTGCCCATGAGTCGACTGGAAACCGAAAAGGCGATTCTTCGCACCGAAGAAAGCAGCGCGTCTCGTTCGGTCAATGAGTCGATGCCGGTGTGGCGATATGGCGCGGCCGGACACGGACTGCTCAGCTACCCGGAATGGGGCCTGCACCGGATCGGCCCGCAAGACGTTCTCGACTGGACTCGTACGTGGTTCACCCGCGAGAACGCGGTGCTGTGGATGACGAGTGACCACGTGCCGGCGGGACTGCGGCTGACATTGCCCGAGGGGCGCCGGATGCCGGTGCCCGCGGCGACTTCAGCCCTGCCGGCCACTCCGGCTTTTTACGCGGAGGGCTCAAAGGCGGTCGTCATGGAGGCGACGGTCCGACACCGAGGCGCTGCCACCATTTATTCCGGTGTGCTGGAACGCGAGCTTTTTCGTAGCCTTCGCCAGGAAGGTGGCTTCTCGTACACCACTACAGGCTCCTACAGCCGACGCGGTGACGGGTACGCGACGATCACCGCGCTCGCCGACGCCCTACCCGACAAGCAGGATGCGGTGCTCGGCGGTTTCCTCGACGTTCTCGCCAAACTTCGGCTCGGTGTCATCGATCCGGCCGATGTCGAGGCAGTGCGCGGAAAGCGACTGGAGACGTTCAACCACCCGGACGCCGATGCGCATGCCCTGCCCAGTTACGCCGCGAATTTGCTGACCGGGCAGCCGAACGGCACTGCGTCGGAAATACACGCGGTGACCACGCAAGATGTCCATGAGGTCGCGGTGGAGGCCGCCAGCGCGGCACTGCTGCAGGTGCCGGCGCGCAGGAGCGCTGACTGGGCCGGCTTCGCGCCGGCTCCGATGTGGTCAGGCGGCACGGTGACCGGTCAACGGCTGCCGTCCTGGGAGGACTCCCAGACGGCCTTGATCATTGGCGACCAGGGCGTCAGCCTGGACACACCGAATGGCACGGTTACCGTGCTCTACAACGAATGCGCGGCGATGCTGAGCCGGCCGGACGGCGGTCGCCGGTTGGTTGGTCTGGACGGCATGTCAGTTAATCTGGAGCCGACACTTTTCTATCCGGACGTACGGGCATGGGCCTATCTCGATTCACGGGTGCCGCCGCAGGTGGTCGTGCCGCTGCCGGCCCGGGCGGCCCAAGACGTTCCGCGGCCCGAGCCGCAGGGCACCCCGGTCCCCGGGGTGACTTCGCCGACGGCCTATCCCACTGGACCGGCAAGCCCGGCCCGCCCGCCGGAGAAAACCAGTGTGCTGGAGAAGATAACGCTCGTCATCCTGGCCGTGGTGACCGCTGTTTTGGTCTGTGCGGGCGGTTTGTCGACCCTCGGGGTGGCCAGCGGAGACGGCGGTCCGACAGATGCTGGGGTGTGGTTTGTCGTCGGCGCGGTCTGGTGTCTTGCCGCGATTGTCGCGCTGCCACTGATCGTGCTCGCGCGGCGAGCCTTTCGCCGCAATGGCCCCTAACAGGTACCAGGACCTAATGCCCCAGTGCCCCGGCCGGGAAAGGCATGGGCGGGATGGCGATTTCGTCCATGCGATCGAGATAGAACCGATACCGGCGGCGGGCTTCGCCGTGCCGGCCGGAAATCTTGAGCACTCCGACCAATCCCAGATGCGCCTGCTCGTCGTACTGGTCCCGCTCCAAAATCCGCAGGTGATAGTGGATGGCGTTGTCGTACGAGCGGGACACTGTCGCGGTTTCGGCGAGGGTACGCAAAAGTTCGACATAAGTCGTCTTGGCTTCCTCGCGCAGGCCAACGGCCCAGTCGCAGTGCTGGTCCTGCTCCAGAAACTCGCCGGTGTAGAGCGCGGCGGCGCGGCGGAACATCCGGGTACGGACGAGTTCGGTGGGGTGGTCGACGTTCAGCGCGTGCCGGGCGGCGGCCAGGAATTCCTCGACGTCCACCCGAATGTTCGCGACCGCGACGCTGTGCTTGCCGGTGCTGACGAAGTGGTTCGCCGGGTGCCGATGGTCCGGATCCAGCACCGCGCGGATGGTGGACAGCGCGACGGACAGCCGGTTGGCGCATCGGCCCAGGTCGTCGCCGGGCCACAGCGCGTCGATCAGGGCCTCCCGCGGGATCGCCCGGCCGCGCCGCGCGATCAGCAGTTTCAGCAGGTCACGGGCCTTTTTCGACTGCCACTCCACGGCTGGTGTGGCCTGCCCGCTGGGCAGCACCCGAAACCGGCCGAGGGTTTGTACGGCGGGCAGCTGACCATGGGGTGTCGGGATCGCGCTGAGCGGCGCGTTCGCGGTACCGCGGCCGGCGATGGACTCCCCCAGCCACCACAGCTGCGCCCTCCCGGCCGGTCGGGAGCGGGCCGCGGTGCACACCCGGGCCGGCGAAGATGCCAGCGATACTGGCGAAAACAGCTCGGCCGCGGCCGCGAAAGTCGTCATCGTCTCTCCCCGAAGTTTCGATGATTGGTCGGTCATGAGTGCACCAGCTCGCGGCGCAGCGCGGCGAGCGAGCGGGCCCGGGTCGGCCCGATGCTGCCGACCGGCATGTTCAGCGCCGCCGAAGCGGCCGTGTAGCTGGGCGTACGAGAGGCCATCAGCATCGTGAGCAGCTTGCGGTCCCGCTGCGGCAACCGCTGCAACGCGGCCCTGACCTGCGCGTTCTGGTCGAGTGCGGCGATCTCGTCTTCGGGCGTACGACCGTCGTCCGGCGCGTCGATGCTGTCGTACGTGTCGACCAGCCGTTCCCGGCTGCGGCCAC
Organism: Fodinicola feengrottensis; assembly: GCF_039530045.1. Lineage (NCBI taxonomy): Bacteria > Bacillati > Actinomycetota > Actinomycetes > Mycobacteriales > Fodinicola > Fodinicola feengrottensis. Next base: position 245,618 of record NZ_BAAANY010000005.1, read on the forward strand.
GGACCACGCTCACGCTCTCCCGCCGCGTGATGGTGACGAGCCAGCCGCCGACCGCGGCCGGGTCACGAAGCATGTGCAGCCGCTCGAAAGCACGCAGCCAGGTCGTCTGGACCACATCGGCGGCGCTCGCGTTGTCCAGGCCGTACGTGCCGGCGATCCGGTGCAGCCGGACGCTGAACCGGCGGACCAGCTCTTCCCAGCTCACGGTGTCTCCGGCGACGGCCTCGGACACCAGTTGGCCGTCACTTCTGGCGTGTCTGGTCAGGTTCTTAGTGGCGGGACGCATCGCTTGTCACCTCTCGCGGCCGGTGTCACCGCAGACCCTGCCAGCGCCCCGATGCCGGTGGATCCGGGAAAACCCCAGGGTGCCCCTGGGCCGCAACACCCGGGGCAGCCAAATGCGTTCGTGTGCCCCGAATTGTGGCCATCGGCCGGCTCGGACAGACGGCCTGTCCAGGGCTTTCACCGAGATCTGCCCGTACGGGCAGCCAATGTCCGGACAGTCACTACTGCTCGATGCCTGACCCCTCTACGCTTCTCGTGTGTTGGTGGGGCGCGCGACGCAGTGTTCGGACATCCGTACGCTGCTGGATGCCGCTGTCCAGGGGCAGGCCGGCGTGCTGTTGATACGCGGCGAAATCGGCATCGGCAAGACCCGGATGGTGGATTTCGCGGTCGAGGCGGCGACCGACTTCTCGATACTGCGAGTGGCCGGCCACGAGGCCGAGACCGAGCTGTCCTTCGCGGCCCTGTCGTGGCTGCTCGATCCGCTGACCGAGTTGCTGCCGCAGCTGCCGGAGTCGCAGTCGAACGCCCTCGCGGGCGCGCTGAACTGGGGTCCGGTGGCGGCCGGCGGTGACCGGTTGACCGTCGCGGCGGCCACCCTCACCCTGCTGGCTGCCGCGGCCGACGAGCGGCCGGTGTTGGTGGTGGTGGACGACGTGCACTGGCTGGACCTGCCGTCGATGGAGGCGATCATCTTCGCGGCCCGCCGGTTGAAGGCCGAGCGGATCGCCGTCATCCTCGCCGCGCGCTCCCCTGAGGACGCTGCCTCCCCGCTGCGGCGCTGGCTTGGCACCATCCCGGAGCTGGTGCTGCCACCGCTGCCGGAGCCGGCCGCCTGGGAGCTGGTGGACGCCCACAGCACCGGCTGGAGCCGTACGCTGCTCGCCCAGCGAATCCAGGAATCCGCCGGCAATCCGCTCGCGCTGCTGGAGTTTCCCAAGATCGGCCCGGAAGTCTCGCCCGTACAACCGCTGCCGATCAGCCGCCGACTCGAGCTCGCGTACGGCAGCCAGATCACCGCCCAACCGCAGTCCACCCAGCGCGCCCTGCTCGTGCTGGCCGCGGTCGGCTCGCAGCCCTCGGTCGCCGAGGACGTGCTGTTGCCCGCGCTGGACCTGGAAGGACTGTCCGCGACCGACCTCGAGCCGGCCGAGACCAGCGGGCTGGTGCTGATCGACGAGCGGGGCATCAGCTTCCGGCATCCACTGGTTCGCTCGGCGCTCTACCAGTCGGCGTCGCCGGCCGACCGGCGGGCCGCCCATCGCGCGCTCGCCGAGGCTTTCCGGCACCTGGGTGGTACGCGCGCGGCCGAACGTCGTGGGTGGCATCTCGCAGCCGCGTCCATCGGCCCGGACGAGCAGACCGCCGCGGACCTGGACGCGGCCGCGGCCGGCGCCGTCGAGCGACGCAGCTACGCCACCGCGATGGACCTCTACCGGCGGGCTGCCCGGCTCACCCCGCCCGGACTGACTCGGGCCCGGCGGCTCATCCAAGCCGCGTACCAGAGCCTGCCGTCCGGCCAGATCGACCTCGGTCAAGCGCTGATCAGCAGCGCCCAGGAGGAGACCGACGACCCGCACCTGCAGACCGAGGCACGGGCGCTCTGGGGCCGGATCGGCATGTGGGGCGGCCAGCCCGCGCTGGCCCGCGACCTGACCCTCGCCGAGGCTCGCCGGATCGCTCCGCAAGAACCCATCTGGGCGGCCCTTATGAGCGCTCACGTTGCGCTGGTGACAGCGATGATGGGCGAGCAACGAATGGCGTCCGAGGTGGCCGGCTGGGCCGCCGAACAGGTCACCGACCAGCCCGATCTGGTCGCTGTCCCGGTCCTGCTCGTCTACGCCCTGACCCGCGCGATCAGTGGGCACGGCGACGAGGCCAGGGAGCTGTTGATCCGCTGCGAGCCCGGCCTTATGGACTGGGATCCGCTCAGCAGCGAGCACTTGCTGCTGGTCGCCGCGCAGGGCTGGGAGTCGCTGGAGGAGCCCGCGCACGCCCGCCGGCTGCTGGAATACGCCGTACGATCGGCCCGCCAGGCCAGCGCCGCCGGACTGCTGCCCTTCCAGCTGTCCCGGCTCGCGGTGTTGGAGTTCCGGGCCGGCGACTGGGCGGCCGCCTATTCGTACGCGCACGATGCCCTGGTGCTGTCGGAGCAGAGCGGCTGGCAGACCGAGGTGCCCAACAGCCTGGTCACGCTCGCCACCATCGAGGCTGGGATGGGCCGCGGGCAGGAGTGCCGGCAGCACGCCGAGCGGGCGATCCAGTCCACCGCGGGCGCGACTGTCATCAACGCACGCGTCGCGAGCGCGCTGGGGCTGCTGGAGCTGGCCGAAGGCCGCGCCGTCGAGGCGACCGCACACTTCGCCGAGGTCGGCCGGTTCTGCGCCGAACACGAGCTCGGCGACCCGGTGCTGCTCAACTGGGCCGGCGATCTGGTGGAGGCGTTGGTACGAGCCGGCCAGCCGGACCGCGCCGACGCGCCGTACCAGATCCTCGCCGCCGAGGCCGCCAGCACCGCCCGCCCGACCGAAGTGGCCATCGCGGCCCGCTGCCGCGGCCTGCTCGCCGCCTCGCCGGACGACGCCGACAAGGCCTTCGCCGAAGCACTCGAATGGCACGGCCGCGCCGCGCAGCCCTTCGATGCGGCCCGGACTTGGCTCTGTTACGGGGAAATGCTGCGCCGCCAGCGCCGCCGGGCGGCCGCCCGGGAAGCGCTGGAAACCGCCGCCGAGCAGTTCGACCGCCTGGGCGCCAAGCCGTGGAGCGATCGCGCGCACGGCGAACTCCGGGCCAGCGGCGCGACCGCCCGCCCGCGCCGGGAGTCGCCTTCCGGGCAACTCACCCCTCAGGAGCTGCAGGTCGCGATGGTGGTCGCCGATGGCGCGAGCAACGCCGAGGCGGCCGCACAATTGTTTCTCTCGCCCAAAACCATCGAATATCACCTGTCGAACACCTATCGCAAACTCGGACTGCGCTCTCGTGGCCAGTTGGCCCGCGCTATTGCTGACGGGCGTCCGACGGCGGGTTGAGGTTCAACCAGTCCCGCACGCCGGTGCGTACGCTTTCCATAGCCTGCAACGGAAGTACGACGTGACCGCAACCGCCGACCACGGTCAACCGGTCACCCGGCCGGCGCGCCAGCGCGGAAAAGAATGCCAGCTGTCGCGGTAAATCGACCAACCGGTCCCGATCGCCCAGCCAGACCCCGAGTGGATCGCGGAGAGCCAGAAAAGCACTCGCGAAATCCTGACCGGCCAACCAGCCCATTCGCCGCCGCACTGTGAGCGGATGCATCGCCGCTAGCGCACCGAAAAAAGGCCCGCCGGCATCGTCGGGATCCGGACCGAAAAGCAACCGCCCGGTGGGTCGAGCCGTACTCGCGTAAACGCTCGACGGAGTGAGCGCCATCGCAACATGACCGATGCGTACGCGTACGGCCGGAAGACCGGTAAAAGGGCTCACCAGCACCGCCCGCCCCGGTGCCAGGTCGAGCCGCTGCCGCACCAGCGCGATCAGCAGATTGCCGAATGACTGACCCCACCACACCACCGGCTCATCGGGAGGCAACACCTGCCGAAGGAGGCCCGCGATCGTACCGACCAACTGCCCCAACAACCGGTGCCGCTCAGCCGAATAGTCGACCAGGATAACGCGGCCTCCGGACGCCCCCGTCTCGGCGTCCGGAGACCGTCCAGGCGTCCCTGCGAAGGCGCCCCCGAGCCCACCCGGCGCCTCCACAGGGACTCTGATTCCGGTCCGTACGACCGGAAGTACCACATCAAGGCAGCTTTCCCCGCTGCCTTCCATGCCCGGGATCACCACCACCGGCGGGCCCTGCCCGCACACCCGCAGCGAGACCCCGTGCCGGCGGGCCAGCACGGTCCATCTGCCGGTCACCTGGCCGCCGTCTTGCGCAGCCAGCGCGGCAACGGGATCGGCGCGGCGGCTCGCCGCCGGTAGACTTCCCATAAATGGCCTAAAAAGAACGTGCCGAACCGGCCCAGCGCCTCGGCTTGCTCGGTGGGTGTGGACGCGGTGGCCCGGAAAGAGGCAAGCTGGCGGAGCAGCCCGGGGACGCTGATCCGCAACGTGCCAGCGGCGATCAGCCGATGGTCGTGCCGGACCTCGGTGGCCAACGTGGTGGTGTCCGGCCAAAGGTCCAGAGTGGCATCGTGGCGGACGGTTTTCACCCCGTGAATGGCCAAAGCGCGGCCTTTCGCGTCGGTCACTTCCAGGTCGTAGACCATCAGTTTGGTCGGCTGCGGCGCGGTCGACCCGGCGTCCACCAGGATGTTGAAACTTCCTTGCCGAATAGGCAGTTCCCCACCAAGAGCAGCACAGCGTACGACCCCGAAAACGGCCGCGACGTGCGCTGAATCAGCCACGAAACGGGCGGTGTCCTTGACCACCACGTCCAATTCCAGCGTCATCTTGGCGGATTGCCCGGCCGGCGCCCGGTTGCGGCTGATCGTGCCGGTCATCACCTCATGGAAGCTGACCGAGTCGACCGCTGCCGGTTGCGGCAGGAACTCCTTCGTACGGACCGGAATCCCGCGCTTGGCGCACCAAGCGCGGGCATCCCGTACCCCCAGATCGACCGCCTCGGCGAAACTCGCCTTGCGGAAATTCAACAAATAGTGCAGCGGCACCTCAGCGGCCAACAGGTGCACGGTGACTTTATGGCCGAACTCGGACGGTTTCCCAGCAGTCAGCGCCGCATTGCTGCGCTCGATCCGGTCCAGCGAGGCGCGCAGCCGGCTGTTCGCCGCCGCCTCGATCATGGTGAAGTATTCCGACACGAAACCGGGACGCCACTGCCCGCGCGTACTCACCGTCCAGATCACCCACAACTCGGTGGCCCCGCGGCGGACGGTTTCCTCCAGGTTCGCGTCGGTGGCGAAAACCGAGTCTATGTACGTGTCGCCGTCGACCCGTACCGGCGGGAACCACATCGGCAGTGCGATCCCGGAAAGCAGCAAATCATCGGTCATTCGCGCGGCCGGCAGCACCTGGTGTTCCTGCCGGCTGACGTTGAAAAGATTGAAAGTCGCCTCTCGTCTGGTGGACCGGATCGCGTGCCAGTCCAACCCAAACCCCGGCAGGACCCGGTTTTTCATTCCCGAGAGGGTCAAAAGCGAGGGCGCGTACGGTCCGCGCAGCCACCCACGCACGTTCGGCGTGCCGGCCCGCAGAGGGTGATATGCCCGCCAGTTGTCGGCGATCTGGGTGCCGGTCATGCCCTGGCACCACATTGCCAGGTTGAGGACACCACCGCTGGCGCCGTCGGCCAGATCGAAATCCAGCTCTGCTTCATCCAGCCAGACCTGTAAAACTCCGGCCTGGTAAGCCACTTTCAGGCCGCCGCCAGCCATAATCAGTGCTCGCCGCGGCGACGGTGGCGCGGTCACCGGGCCACCGCCAGCCGCTGGTCGAGCCGCTCCAGAATGCGTTCGGTGAACCGCTCGGCCAGCGCCGCGATCGTCAGCGACGGGTTCGCACCGACCGGGCCCGGCATCACCGAGCCATCCACCACGAAAAGGCCGGGATGCCCGTACGCCTCGCCGTGCGCGTCCACCACACCCTGGTCCGGATTACTGCCCATCGGCACCCCGCCGAGCGGATGCGGGGAAATAATGCGGTGCAGGTGCCGGGAAGGGTTGATCATGAACCGGCCGCCAAGCTCCTGCGCGATCGCCGTCATCGACGCCTGCACGGTCGCGAAATACTCCCGGGAGCTCTCGTCACACCAGTCCAGCTCCAGATATCCGTTCTCCAGCCGCAATCGGCCATCCGGGACATCGCGGCCCATGCCCAGCAGCGGCAACGCGCCGGAAGACGACTTGCCCTGTCCGACCAGTGCGGCCAGCTGGTTGCCGATCTCGCTGGCCGGCGGTCCGCCGGCGAACTTGCGCATCAGTGCGCCGACGGCGAACCGGGCGGCTCGCTTCGCCGGACCGGTCAGCGTCGCCGCTTCCACCAGCCAGTCAACAAAACCCGGATAACCGCCGTCCTGGATGTAATAGCCGCGGCCGGTGCCACCGTCCAGCTCGTCCGGCACCCGCATGGTGCTGGTGATCACCGGCCCGTACGAGGCGTTCAGTTTGTCCGGGCTGTCCAAAACAAATCCAAGCAGGTCACCATTGCCACAGAACCGGGTGCCCAGCGCCGGGCTGAGGCCCGGGAAAGCTTTCCGGTTGCGGAGCAACAGGAAAGTCGATCCGAAGGTGCCGGCGCCCAGTACCAGGGTCCGGCAGCGCAGCACGGTTTTCGGTGGCACCCCGGTGCCCCGCCGAATACCTTCGTTGTCCGCGTGGTGCCGGACGTACCGCACCTCGTAGCCACCGTCAATCGGCAGGATTTCCTTGACCTCGCTGCGATCCTGCAACTGTGCGCCGGCTCGTACGGCAGCGGTGAGGTAGGTGAAGTCGAGACTGTTCTTGGCGCCGTCGTTGCAGCCGATGTCACATTCGCCGCACAACCGGCAGGAAAGCCGCGCCACGCCGTGAATGTTGTCGGCGGAGTCCGGGATCGGCTCGCCGGGCCGCTTGCCGTCGCCGGCGAAAGCGATCGCGAGCGGCGGCCGAAACCAGTCCATTCCCAGCCGACTCGCGGCCCGCCGCATCGCCTGCGTCTTCGCCGTCCGGTCGGTGTACGGATACGGATTTCCGGTCGCGCCCATCATTTTCTCGGCCCGGTCGTACCAGGGCTCCAGGTCCTCGCGGGTGACCGGCCACGACTCGTACCCGCCAGCCGGGCCCTGATCGCGTACGAACCAGTGCTCGTCCTTGCGCAACATGACGTTCGCGTAGATCAGCGAGCCGCCGCCGACCCCGCTGGCCACCACGGACTCCAGGTGCCGGAAGGACCAGATGTCGAAGATGCCCTGCAATCCCTCGCTGGGATCCCAGAAGTTGGCGGCCATCTGGTCCGGCCGACGCGGGAACGAGCCGGGCGGATACGTCTTGCCGCGTTCCAGCACACACACCGACCGGCCGGCCTCGGCCAGCCGGCAGGCCGCCGCCGCACCGCCGAACCCGGAGCCGACCACGACCGCGTCGACCCACCCCACCGCGTCAGCCATCTCCATCCCCTCCAGCGCTCTCCTATGAGGACGGCCCGACCGGATGGCCTGATACATCGCGGCCCGGATTTGCTTTCAGAATGACTGAGAGACGGCCCCGCTGACCCGAAAAGGCCCGCCCAGCGGTACTTTCAGCGCCCCTTGACCGCCCTGAAGGGCAGGGTCATGACTATTCTGTGTAATCGTTTGATTGCATTCCGTGTAAGTGCTGGAACAAAAAGGTCCAATCGTTACCAGCCATCGCTGATGCATGCGCCTTACCGGGTTCCACAGATTCCTCGGGTTTCTGGGGCCACAGATGCTGGTGTGCCTCGTCACAGCGCCAGCGTCCCGATAGTGGCTGTCAGCGCCCAGTCGGTGGAGTGGAGAGCGCGGTCAGCCTTTGACGGCTCCTTCGCCGACGCCTCGGAAGAAGAATCGCTGCAACGAGACGAACAACACCACAATCGGCAGCAAGGCGATCATCGCGCCGGCGGCGATGGTCCGGGGATCGGCCGAGAAGGTGCTGTGCAGGTACGCCAGCCCGACCGTCAGTGTCAACTTGTCCGGGCTCTGCAACACCAACAGCGGCCAGAGAAAGTCGTCCCAGGCGCCGATGAACGAAAGAATCGCGACCACACTCATGATTCCGCGTACGCTCGGCAGGCCGATATAGAGCAGCCGCTGCCAGACATTCGCCCCGTCCAGCAACGCCGCTTCGTCGATCTCCAGCGGGATGGCCATAAAGGCGTTGCGCATCAACAAAACGTTCAAGGCGCCGATCATCGACGGCAACGCGACCCCCAGCAAGGTGTTGCCAACACCGAGGTTCACCACCGTTTGGAACTGCGAAATGATCGTCACTTCGCCGGGCAGCACCAAAGTCGACAGGAACAGTCCGAAAACCAGCCGCCGGCCGCGGAATTTGAGCCGAGCCAACGCGAAGCCGGCGATGGTCGCGCCGATCAGGTTGCCAACCACGCACAGCGCGGCGACGATCAGCGAGTTGGTGGCGAACTGCCAGACCGGGATCGTCCGGGCAACCTCGGCATAGTTCGCGAAAGTCGGGTGCTGCGGCACAAACGAAGGCGTCGCCGCGTACACGTCCTCGGCCTTGCTTTTCAGTGAGGTGGCCAATTCCCATAGCAGCGGGCCGATCGTGATGGCCAGCACGCCGAGCAACGTGACATACCGCGCCACCAGACCGAGCGGTGTCAGCGATCCAAAAGACCTGCGGGCGCTCACTGGTCGGCCGACCTGTTGAGCCGAGCCAGCGCGATCATCGGGCCCACGGTGATGACGAAAAGCAGCACACTCAGGGCGGACGCGTACCCGAGTTGGCCGTTGGCACCGGACCCGGCGCCCTGGATCAGCATCACCACCGAAACGTCCTGGCCGCCGACCCCACCGGTGGAGCCACCCAGGATGTAGAGCTCGGTGAAGATACGCATCGCGTTCACCGAGATCAGCACCGCGACCAGCACCATCGTGCCGCGTACGCCCGGAACGGTGACGGTCCAGAACCGACGGATCAGGCCGGCGCCGTCCACCGCGGCCGCCTCATGCAGTTCCTGGCGGACATTTCCCAGCGCCGACAGGTAAATAATCATGTAGTAGCCGACGCCCTTCCACACCGTGAGGCCAATGGCGCTGAACAGCAGCAGCCAGCGGTCGGTCAGGAAGGGAACAGCCGCATGCGTGAGGTTGAGCTGCTGCGCCAGTCCGTTGACCACCCCTCGTTCGTCCAGCAGCCACTGCCAGATCAACGCGACCACGACCGCGGACGCGATCACCGGAAAATACAGCACCGTACGGAAAAACGTGATGAAAGGCAGCTGCCGCTCCACCAGCAAGGCCAGCAACAACGGCAGGAACACCAGCAACGGCAGGCAAACGAGCATGTAGAGGACGGTGTTGACGATCGCGTCCCGCAGCTGCGGATCCTGGAACATCTGGGCGTAGTTGGTCAACCCGACGAACTCGCCGCCAGTGAGCGTACGAACGTTGGTGAACGACAGCACACCGGTGTTGATCGCTGGCCACAGACTGAAAACAGCCAGCCAGAGCAATGCGGGCACCACCAACAGCCACGGGCTGAACCAGCGCTGGAACCGGATCCGCCGGCGCGCCGGCACACTCGGCGAAGGCCGGCGACGCGCGGTCGCCGGCCGGTCCTGCCGGAGCGTGCTCAACGCTCAGGGCCCGAGCAGCTGGTTGCTCTTCGCGACCGCGTTGTCCAATGCCTGCTTGGAGGTCTGCTTGCCGGTCATCGCGAGCGCGATCTGCTGCGCGAGGTAGGTGTCCATCGCGTCGGTCCACGCCGCCGGCTTGACATTCACCGCGGTTTTCAGCGACGCGTACGCGATCACCGCCGCGTCACCTTGCGGGGTGCCGTCGCTCTTGCTGTACACCGGGCTGGATCCCGCCGCCGTGGTGCCGGGCAGAAATCCCTGCGCCAGCTTGATGAAGTTGACCTGGTTGTCGTTGTTGGTGGAGAACTGGGCGAAAGCCAGCGCCAGCGGCAGGTTCTTGCTTTTCGCCGAAACCGAAATTCCCTGCACGTACAGCGGCGGGGTGCCGATCGCCGGCGACGGGATGATCTGCTTGGCCAGCGTCGGGTTCGTCTGCGCGGTGCCCTGAATGTAGTTTCCGGTGCCGGTCGTCCAGCCGACCACCTGCTTGACGAACAGCGCCGAGTTTCCCTCGTATGACTTGGTGAGCACGTCCGCCGGCAGGTAGCCGGCCTTGAAAGCGGCCGTGTATTTGTCGACGATGGCCTCGGCGGCGGGCGTGTTGAAGACGAACTTCTTGCCGTCCGCGGACATCATCGCCGTACCGGAGTTGTAGATGTCCAGGATGCCGGGCGGCCGGCTCATCAAGTAGTCCCTGCCGCCGGACTTGTCGTGCATGATCTTGGCTTGCGCGACCAACTCGTCGAAGGTTTTGGGCAGGTTGGCCGGATTCAGGCCGTCCTTCTGCAACAGGGCCGTGTTCCAGAAGTTCACGTCGGTGCCGAGATACCAGGGCAGGCCGTACGTGCCGGAAACACCCGGATACGTGTACGCGTTCAGGCCACTTTTGACGTAGTCCTGGGTCAGCGTCGGGATGTTCTTCGAAAGGTCCAAAAGACCCCCGGCCTGGACGACCTGGTAAGCGAATTCCGGCGGCAGGTTGACCACGTCCGGCAGGCTGCCGCTGCTGACCTGGCTGGACACCTTGGCCTCGTAGCCGTCGCCTGGCTGGTCGATCCAGTTAATCTTCGTACCCGGGTGCTGCGCCTGGAAAGCCTTGATCAGGGCGGTGAAATAGGGGGTGAACTTGTCGTTTTTAAGAGACCACGTCTGATAGGTGATCTCGCCCTTGAGCGGACCCCCACTGGGCACCACCTGGTTGGCGCCGCCACCACCGCTGTTGCCACCAAGCCCGCAGGCCGACAGCGCCAGCACCGCGGCCGCCGTGGCGGCCACCACCGAGACCCACCTGTTCCTGCTGCGCATCGACCCTGTCTCCTCTGACCGGCAGCCCCGCCCACGGACGGTTACTAAACTGATCTAGTTGCGGAACTATGCGCCGGGTCACGTCGGGCTGTCAAGCACCTCGGGGAAAGATCCGGCCAGGCCTCGCGGGCCCGTCGACCCGCCGGAGAAGGCCTACGCCTCGTAGGATGACCCGGCGCGTACGCGCACCCGTACGACCCGAAGCGCGCGAAGGGAGGTGGCCATGACCCGGCCGACCATCGGCGACATCGCCCGGCAGTCCGGCGTCTCCAAGGGCGCGGTTTCGTTCGCGCTCAACGGCCGCCCCGGCGTCAGCGACGCGACCCGGCAGCGCATCCTCGCGATCGCCGAGGAGATGGGCTGGCGGCCGCACAGCGCCGCCCGCGCGTTGCGCGGTGCCCGGGCCGGCATGGTCGGGCTGGTTTCCGCGCGACCGGCCCGAACGCTGGGCGTCGAGCCGTTCTTCGCGCAGATCGTTTCCGGCCTGCAGGCCGGACTTTCGGTGCGCGGCACCGGACTGCAACTGCTGGTGGTCGAGGACATCGCCGCCGAGGCGGCCATTTATCGGCGCTGGCAGTCCGAAAACCGCGTCGACGGAGTGGTTTTGTTCGACCTGCGCTCACAGGATCCGCGGGTCGAAGAGCTCGAACGTTCGCGGCTGCCGGTGGTGGTGCTCGGCGGACCGGGCAAGCACGGCAACCTACCGAGTGTCTGGACCGACGACCGGGAAGCGATGCTGCACATCGTCGACTACCTCGCCGCGCTCGGCCACCGGCGGATCGCGCACGTCGCGGGCCTGCCCGAACTTTGGCATACCCAGCGCCGAATCCGCGCGTTGCGGGACGCCGCTGCGCGGCTGGATCTGGAAGGCGCGCGGTCCTGGCCGACGGATTTCAGCGATGCCGAAGGAGCCGCTGCCACCCGCCGACTGCTGTCGAACCGGCCACGGCCGAGCGCGATCGTCTACGACAGCGACATCATGGCCGTCGCCGGCCTCGGCGTCGCGCTGGAGATGGGCCTGCGGATCCCGGAAGACCTGTCCATCGTCTCCTTCGACGACTCGTTGCTGGCCCGGCTCATGCATCCGGCGCTGACCGCCCTCTCACGCGACACTTTCGCGCTGGGTGAGCTGCTCGCCCGTACGCTCCTGGACGTCATCGACGGCGCCTCGACGACCGGCCTGAAGCTGCCCACGCCGAACCTGGTCGCTCGCGAAAGCACGGCCGCTCCCGCCGTTTAACCCGGCCGGCTCTTGCCGGCGTCACTAAATCGCTTTAGTCTACCGGCGGCCGCGCACGGTGCCGGCCGGAAGGCAGAAGGGTGTCACCACGTGCCGTCCGATGGTCTGTCAGGCGGCGGTACAGCCGGTCGTTCGCTCTGGATGGGCGCCAACTACGTACCGTCGTCCGGGTGGTTCTACAGCTGGCTGGACTTCGACCCGGACGCGGCCCGCCGCGACTTCGCCGACCTCGCCTCGATCGGTCTCGACCACGTCCGGGTTTTTCCCATCTGGCCGTGGATTCAGCCCAATCGCGGGCTGATTCGGCAACGTGCGATCGATGACCTGTTGACGGTGATCGACTGTGCCGCCGAGTTCGACCTTCGGGTGGCCGTCGACCTGCTGCAAGGGCACTTGTCGAGCTTCGACTTCCTGCCGTCGTGGGTGCTGACGTGGCATCAGGCCAGCGTCTTCACCGACCCCACCGTGCGCGCCGGCCTCGCCGACTACACCCGGACGGTGGCGGCAGCGGTCAGCACTCGCCCGAACGTCTTCGCGGTCACCCTGGGTAATGAGGTGAACAACCTCTGGCCGGCCAATCCGACCACCCTGGACGCGACTTTCGGCTTCACCGCCGACCTGGTCGCGGGCGTACGCGCCGTCGCACCGCGGCTCACCTGTCTGACCTCGTTCTACGACGACATCTGGTATTCGCCCACGCACCCGTTCAGCCCGGCCGCGGCCGTCGACCTCGGCGACATCACGACCGTCCACTCGTGGACTTTCAACGGCGTCGCCGGAATAGACGCCCCGCTGGGACCCGCCACCACCACCCACGCCGACTACCTCGTCGAGCTCGCCGCGGCGGCGGCGACCACCGCGGACCGCCGGGTCTGGCTCCAGGAAGTCGGCGCCGCCGAACCCGACATCCCAGCCGCCTCCGCCGCCGCCTTCGCGCAGGCCACCGTGGACGCCGTCGTCGACAATCCGGCTCTCTGCGGCATCACCTGGTGGTGCTCGCACGACATCGACCCGGCACTTCTGGACTTCCCGCACCGCGAGTACGACTTGGGTCTGTTCACCGTCGACCACCGCCGCAAACCGGTCGCCGACGTCCTCGCCTCGGTCTGCGCAGGCTCCGCGAACCGCCCGACACGGCTGGCCAACGCCGCACGCCGAGGCCTGATGTGCCCCGTCGACCCGCGAGATCCGCAAACCCGCGACCAGGTCGCCCCCGGCAGCACCTTCCACCAGGACTGGGTCGGCCTGCGAAAACTCGGCCCAGTGGCGATCGTCCCGCCAGCCCGCACCTCCCTCACCGCCTAACCCGGGTCGTCGAGCGCTGAACAATGTCCCGCACTCAACGCCGAGATCGGGACAAAATCCCGCACTCGGCGAAAACTCACCCCTCGCTGCGGCGGCCAACTACCGGGGATCACCCAAGCGTGGCCAGGGTCGAATCAGGCGGTTTCGCAGAGGGCGCGGGCTTGGTCCATGGTGGCGAAGCCGGCTTCCGGGGTTCGGCGGCCGAGGCCGCAGGAGGCTGCTACGTCGACCTCGTGCCCGACGGCCGCCTCGATGACGTCCAGAAGCTTGCGCTGCTCCTGGATTGTCCTTTCCTCGTGCAAAAAGCCAGCCACGAACCGGGTTCCGGCGGGCAGCTCAAGGCCGGTGAGCGGAGCGTAGAAAGCGGGATCGACGCTGGGCGGTTCGTCGCCGGCGGCCAGCGGGGCGTGCACGTATTCGAGCGTACGGCCGGCGGGCCAGCCGTCGGCGATGGCGTTCGCGAACCGGACCAGCGGGCGGGCCGAACTGAGCCCGCTGAGCGCCTTGTGGCCGAGGTCGCCGAGGCAGAGGTGAATGCCGAAGCGGGCGCCCGCCGGCGAAGCCTTGACCAGGCGGTTGATGCCGGCGGCGAGCTTGCCGGCGACGACGCCGCCGAGCGGTCCGGCTTTGGCCACGAACACCGTCTCGGCCGGCAGTTCGAGCTGGAAGACCACATCCCCGCCAGCGGCGGCGTGGATCTGGGTGATGTCACGTACGGTCGCCTCGCTGAACGGCTCGCGCTTGCCCAGCATCCGGGTCGGGCCCATGGTGAACATCGTCATGTCCAGGTCGCCGGGAATGCCCACCTGGAAGGAAAGATCGGACAACTTCGCGTCGTCCTTGACCTTGTCGAAGACCGGCCGGTTGAGCTCGTACCACTTCAGATATTCCAGGTCGAGCTTGTCGCCACGCAGCTGGTGTCCTTTGCGTACGCGGAAATTCCGCTGGTGCTTGTAGTCCGACCAGTCGCCTTCGTGGGCGATCTCCAGGTCGGGGTGCCCTTCGAAGGCCATGATCAGGCCGACCACCCAGATCCGCCGGTCCCCGGTCTCGCCGTCCGGCAGCTGGCTGAGGTGTGGTCCGAGCCGCTCAACAGCGGACCTCATGGCTTCATCGGCGGTGCCGCCGGGCAGAGTGCCAACCAGCAATGCTCGACGTTCTGACATGTTTTGCCCCACTTTGGTGTTGGACGCCGGTTTTCCCCCGATGTGTCCGCACGTGCGGTGAGGAAATCTCCCACAGTCAGCGACGGATGTATAGAGGCTTGACAGTGTTTCCTGGTAGATCGTGTCCTGCCTTGACAATCCCGGCATGAGAGGCGGTATCACGCCACTACCGTGTGTGTGGCCCGTATGCTGACGCGCGTGAGTCCCGTGGACGACGCCGTGGTTGCCGACATCCGGCCCGGGGCGGTGCTGGGTGAGCGCTATCAGATCCGTGGGCTGATCGCCCGCGGCGGAATGGCGACCGTCTATCTCGCCGTCGATCAGCGACTGGAGCGTACGGTCGCACTCAAGGTCATGCACCCGGCGTACGCGTCCGATCCGTCCTTTGTGGACCGATTCGTCAGAGAAGCGCTCAGCATCGCGCGGCTGTCCCACCCGAATGTCGTCGCCGTGTACGACCAGGGCAGCCACCACGGCCTCGCTTACCTGGTCATGGAGTACGTCCAAGGTCGTACGCTCCGGGAGGTGTTGGCGTCCCGCGGCCGACTGTCCCCCGCTGAGGCGGCCGGCGTCCTCGACCCGCTGCTGGCCGGTTTGGCCGCCGCGCACCGGATCGGCATGGTGCACCGGGACGTGAAACCCGAGAACGTGCTGATTGGCAACGACGGCACGGTAAAGGTGGCGGACTTCGGGCTGGCCCGGATCGCCGAGTCCAGCCGGGCCACCACCAAGGGCGTCATGATGGCCACGGTCGCGTATGTGGCGCCCGAGATCGTCACGGTCGGCAGCTCCGACCCGCGAGCCGACGTGTACGCGGCCGGGATCGTACTTTTCGAGATGCTGACCGGCGCTCCGCCGTTCCAGGGCGACTCACCGGTCCAGGTGGCTTATCAGCACGTTCACAGCGAAATGCCAGCGCCGGCGGACCGGATGCCGGACATCCCGCCGGCGCTTGACCAGTTGGCCGTACGAGCGACCCGCCGCGACCCGGACGAGCGGCCGGTGGACGCCGCCGCGATGTTGGCGGACCTGCGGGCGGCGAGCGCAGGCCCGATGGCGACCACGGTCCCTATGGACCTGCTCGCCACCGCGCCCGTCTCGCCTGTGCCGACCCCGCAGGGCCGACACGACACGCTGCTTTACGCACCACCTGATCAGCCCGGCGTCGAGCGCCGTTTCCTGCCTCGCCGGGTCGAGGACTCCGAGCCGGTGCCGGACCTCGCCGACCTGCCTCGCGAGCGGTCCCGGTGGCCGGCGCGCGCGGTCCTGATCGGCGCGGTCCTGGCCACCGTCCTGGTGGTGGCGATCGGTATCGGCTGGTGGTCCGCGGCCAGCGGCTACACGCAGGTGCCTGGCGTGGTCGGGCTCGCCCAGGCGCAGGCCGAGGCGAAGATCCGGACGGCCCACCTGGGCTTGCAGTACGGCCCGGCGCTCTACAACGAGACGGCGCCGGCCGGCCAGGTGCTCAGCCAGCAGCCAGCCGATGGCGCCCAGGTGCCCAAAAACACGCCGATCACGCTCGTGCTGTCCAAAGGGCCAGAGCGGCATGGCGTGCCCGCGGTGGTCGGCCAGCCAAAGGACACCGCCGTGCAGGCGATCCGAACCGCCACCCTGACCCCGCAGACGAGCACCGCGTACGACGAGAACGTGCCGGCCGGCAATGTCGTCTCCACCGACCCGGTCGCCGGCACCCCACTGCGCCGCGGCGCCGCCGTGAAGGTCGTCGTCAGCAAAGGACCCCAGCCGGTCCAGAATCCGCTCTGCACGCCGGCTATGCGGCGGTGGGCGCCCTTCCTGTGCCAAGACGGCAATAACTCGAACGGCGACAACAACAACGGCAATAGCGGCGGCGATGGCACCGACGGCGGCGACCCCACCAACTGAGGTTGGCCAAGTCGGCCTTTCGAGGCCAGTCGAAATGCAGGCTGGTGGCACCGACGAGCAGTCATACTTCGGCCGAGCGTGCTGCCGAGTTGAGCGGTACAAGCGCATCGGATCGCCGCCCGGCTTCACGTTCGTACCGTAATCCTCAGCGAAGGGAGCACTTCATTGCTTACTGACTTCGATCTGGATGTCCGCCTGGACGACCAAGTACGGACCGAGTGGAGCCCGTCGGATTCGGCCCCTAAGGCCGACCACACTGACCTGTGCACGAATGTGTGTACGTTCGAATGCACCGCGAGTCCGGCCTGCAACTGACCAACCGGCCGGCCGCTGGACCACCGCTACAAACCCAGCGACCGGCCACCTTCGCGCTGGCGCGGCTATCGCTGCAGTCCGCGTCTTCGCCGCTACCACCACCCCGGTCATGGGACGAGCCGGCGGAGCTGACCTCGTTCTTGGCTCAAGTGGCGGCGGATCCGGTCGTACGGGAGGCGATCTCGGTGTCCAGCCGTGGGCTGGCCGGCGTTCTTGACAAGGTCGCCGAGGGCACCCCAGTTCCCGCGAAGCGGTTGCGTCGGGCCGCCTTGTCCGCGACCAGGTACGTGGCCCGGATGACCTACCGGTCGACCCCTTTCGGCTTGATGGCGGGCGTCGCGGCCGTCCGGTTCGCCGACCCGGCCCAGGTCCGGATCGGCACAGTGCATCGAAAACACGTACGTGCCGACATGGGGCGGGTGCTCGCGGTCATCCGGCCATGGGAGCGGGACCCCGCCGTTCTCGCGCACCTGCGGCTCGTTCGCAACAACCTGGCTTTCGTTCGACACGACCGGCTGGTGTTGCCCTATGTTCTCGACGACGGTGACTACGGGCTTCCCGACGGGCGGGAGCAGACGGTACGCGACACCCGCCCGGTCCAACTGGCGATGGAGACAGCCCGTACGCCCCGCGGATTCGGTGAGCTCGTCGCGCGAGTTCTCGGTGATTTCCCAGGGGTGACCGAGTCTGTCGTCGTCTCGATGCTCACCCAGCTGGTGGAATCCGGTTTCCTGTTGACGGACCTGCGGCCACCCTCCACCGCCGACGACCCGATCCGGCACGTTCTTGACGTGCTGGCACCGATCCCCGACCATCCCGGCCGCCAGGCGCTGGCCGGGATCGAGCGAGCGTTGGCCAATTACGCCAGCACACCGGTGGGCGCGGGCCTGGCACGGTGGCGTACCGCGACCGCGGCCATGGATCGTCTGCACACCACGGATCGGGCGATCCAGGTCGATCTGGCGATAGACGCGGACCTCACGTTGCCGGTCGACGTGGCCACCGAACTGGCCCGCGCGGCCGAGGTCGGCTGGCGGATCGCACCGGTCGGGCAGGCACCGGTGGACCCGCTCGCCGACTATCGCGCCGAGTTTCTTTCTCATTATGGAAAGCAAACCCTGGTGCCAGTCAAAGAGCTGCTGGATCCGCAGCGCGGCATTGGGCCACCGGCCGGTTACCTACTGCCGCCCGGACCGGCACCCATTTCCTTTCGTACGAAGGACAACGAGCATCGCGATCGCGCTCTGTTCGCGGTCGCACAGCTGGCGGCCGCACACGGTGAACGCGAAGTGCTGCTGGATGACGATCTCCTCGACCAGCTCTCCCGATCCGGCGCGGAGCAGGATCCCATGCGCCCGATCCAGGCGTGCGCGCAGCTGCTCGCCGGATCGCCCGAACGTCTGCTGGCCGGCGATTTCCGGCTCGCGCTGTCCGGGATGAACTTCACCGGGCTCGCCGCGATGTTCGGCCGACTGCTGCCGGTCGTGCCGGTCCTGCGGCCAGCACTCGCCGAGTTGGTCGCCGAGCAGGTACGCCACG
Source organism: Fodinicola feengrottensis (assembly GCF_039530045.1). Classification (NCBI taxonomy): domain Bacteria; kingdom Bacillati; phylum Actinomycetota; class Actinomycetes; order Mycobacteriales; genus Fodinicola; species Fodinicola feengrottensis. The sequence continues at coordinate 263,909 of NZ_BAAANY010000005.1, forward strand.
CGGTGCCAGCCCAACTGCTCAGTGCAGTGGTGGGCGCAAGGCTCGGCAACCTCACGCAGGTGCCGCGAGTGACAGACCACCTCGCCGCCGCGGGTGTTTTCGCCGACCCCAGTGAGCCAGGGATGTTCGATATCGACGATTTTGTGGTAGGCGCCACTGACCACCGCCTTTTCGTGTTGTCGGCTCGTACCGGCGAAGAGGTGGCGCCGTTGCCGTTGCACGCCGTCAATATCGCCAACCACCTGCCCAATGTCGTACGCCTGTTGGTCGAGATTGGCGCGTACACCACGCCACCGTGGCAGCTCTGGAGCTGGGGTGCGGCCGAGCACCTGCCGTATCTGCCCAGAATTCGGTACGGACGAACGATCCTCACCCCGGCGCGGTGGCTGCTGGACCACCGCCTTCGCACTGACCAGACGAACTGGCCCAGCCGGTTTGAACGCTGGCGGGCGCACTGGGGAATCCCCGACATTGTCTACGCCGTCAGAGCCGACCGCCGGCTGCGGTTGGATCTCAGGTCGCCGCTGGAAGTGGCGCTGCTGCGGGACGACGTGCGTAAGCATCCGACGCTGGTGCTCCAGGAAGAGCCGGCTGGTGGCACGTACGACAGCGGATGGGCTCAGGGGCACAGCACGGAGATCGTCGTTCCGCTGCGCGCCCGTACGGCGACCGGACCGCCGCCACCAGCCTCGTACTCCTGCCCTACCAAGGCCCGACCAGTGCACCAGCCAGGCGGCGAGTGGCTGTCGATGCGGATCTACGCCGACAGCGCGCGACACGACGACCTGCTCAGCGAGCACCTGCCGGCGTTGCTTGCCAGCGCGGAAAATATCACCGATCGCTGGTTCTTTCTTCGTTATCAGGACAAAAAGCCACATCTCAGAGTCCGTTTTCACGGCGAGCCGGAAATGCTGCGCACCCAGCTGACCACCGCGGTCCACGACTGGACGACCCGGCTGACCGCGGCCGGGATGATCGGCGACGTTGTCCTTGACACCTATCGGCCCGAAGTCGACCGCTACGGCGGACCGGACGCGCTCGAGGCGGCCGAGCATGCTTTTTCGGCGGACTCCCAGAGCGTGCTCACCCAGCTCCGACTGCGCGCCAGCGGCAAGGCCGACCTCCCCATCGAGCTGTTGTCGGCCGCCAACCATCTCGACCTTGCCGAGCAGTTGTGCGGCCCGCAATGGCCACGGTGGCTGCTCGACACCTACCCCAAGGGTTCCTGGCACGTGGCTTTCCAGGGTCGGCGGGCGCAGGCGCTGCGGCTGCTGGATCCCGCACACCGGTGGCGTGGCCTCGCCGAGGTGCCCGGTGGTGCCGAGCTTTTGGCTTCGTGGCGGCACCGCGCCACCGCGCTGGCCGATTATGGCCGGCGGCTGCGGGAAAACGTCGAAGGTGTACGACTGAAGGTGGCGTACAGCAGCATTCTGCATCTCCACCACAACCGGCTGGCCGGCATCGACCGGGATGGCGAGAACGTGTCCTACGCGGTTGCCCGCGGGGTAGTCCAAACGTACGTGGATCGCCAGAAACACCTCGGGACATGACGATGTCGACCGACCGCGCTGCCAGCGTGGTCGCCGCGATCGCGGCGAAACTGGCCGATCCGGCCGCCGTGGCGGCGCTGGCCAGCCGGGCGGACAACGGCCCGGTGGTACGGGGAAGACGGCAGCCGCCGTGGAGTTCCCTGTCGCTTTCCTGCGGTAACCCGGCGATCGCGCTGTTGTTCGCCGAACTGGCCGTCGCCGAGCCAAAGTACCGTCAGCCCACCCACAGTTACCTGTCCGCCGGCCTGATCGATCCACAATGGGCCACCGACGCCGGACTTTTCGGCGGAATGGGCTCGCTCGCTTTCGCCGCGCACGCGGCATCGTTGGCATACGGCGGATATTCTCGACTGCTGGGCCAGTTCGACGACCAGATCGCGGCGGGCGTGGGCGACTGGGCGCGCCGTGCCCAGTCGCGCGTCGAGGCCGGGGGGCCGATCCAGACGTGGACGTACGACGTGATTTCCGGGTTCAGCGGGATCGGTCGGTATCTGCTCAGCCGGTACGAGGAAACCGGTGACCCGGTCACCTTCGCGGCGCTGACCGAACTCATCGAGGCACTGGTCGCGGTCGCGATGACCGACGTGCGGGTCGGCGGCCACCTGGTGCCCGCCTGGTGGGTCAGCCATGACCGGCACCGCCAGCTCGATGGCGGCGCCGAACACCTCAATTTCGGGCTCGCGCATGGGATCGCCGGACCGCTCGCGCTGCTGTCGATCAGCTGGCTGCACGACGTACGGGTGCCACGGCAGGACGAAGCCATCGACCGGATCGTCGCCCTGCTGGACCGCTGGCAGACCGTCGACACGGCCGGGCCGTACTGGCCGCACACGTTGTCTCTCGCTGATTTTCGTTCCGGTTCGGCCGTGCCGCGGTCCCGAGACGTGTGGTGTTATGGCGCCGCGGGCATCGCACGTGCGCGATCACTGGCCGCGGCTGCGGCCGAAAGCCCGAGATGGCGCGAGTGGGCGGATCGGGCGCTGACCGCGGCGCTGAGGACTTCCGTTGGCAGGGTCACCGACTACGGGCTGTGCCACGGCTGGGCTGGGCTGCTGCGGGTCGCCACGGTCATGGGTTTCCCGGAAACCGAGTGTCGCCCGCTGGTAGACCTGATTTGTGACGCGTACGAGGAAAAGCTGACATTCGGACTCCCGCCGGTGGCCGGGGTGGACCGCCCCGGGTTCCTGGAGGGAGCGGCCGGAGTCGGTTTGGCGCTACAGGGATTTGTCAGCGGCGGGGCCGCGCCCAGCGGCTGGGACGCGGCCCTTCTGCTGACGTAGTCAGGACGACGCGCGGACCTCAGGCGTCGGGCTGCTCCGTCAGCGGCAGCCGAACCTGGAAGCGGGTGTCCCCTGGCACCGACTTGACCCGCAGGTCGCCGTGGTGCCGGTTCACCACGATCCGGAACGAGATGTCCAGGCCCAGCCCGGTCCCCTCGCCGACGCCCTTGGTGGTGAAGAAAGGCTCGAAAATCCGCTGCTTAAGCTCGTGCGGCACACCCGGACCGGTGTCGCAGACCTCCACCAACGCCTGGTCTTTTTCCAGCGCCGTACGGATAGTCAGCGTTCCGTGGCCATGCATCGCAGAGATCGCGTTGTCGATCAGGTTCGTCCAGACCTGGTTCAGCTCGCCGGCGTACGCCGGGATCTGCGGCAGGGTTCGGTCGTATTCCTTGACGACCTTGATGACTTTGTTGCCATCCTTGTCCCGGAGTTTTCCGCTCAGCATCACCAAAGTGGAGTCAAGGCCGTCGTGCACGTCGATCCACTGGTACGGCGCACGGTCCATTTGGGAATACTGTTTCGCCGCGCCCACCAAGGTCGAGATGCGGGTGGTGGCGTCCTCGATCTCGCCCATCAGCGACTCGGTTTCCACCGCATAGCCCAACCATCGCAGCGCGCCGTCGAGGAATTCGTCGCCCACCGCGGAAAGCAGCGAATCCAGCTCGACCGGCGTGATGCCGGCCTGCGCGAAAACCGCGGCCAGGTCCCAGCTCTGGTCAATATCGTGGTCGTCGAACCAGTCGGTCAGTTCGTCCTCGCGGTCCGCGGACTGCACGGCGGACAGTTTCGGCGCGTTGCCGACCTGCTTGACCAGGGTCTCCTGGATGTCCAGCAGCTGCTCAAGGAGATCCGGGTTGATGTCGCCGCGGGCGAGTTTGGCCAGTTTGGCGCGCATTCCGGCGACCCGCTCACGCAACGAGGCGGTCGCTCGTACGGCAGCGGCGGCCGGATTGTTGAGCTCATGCGTCAAACCGGCGGACAGCGCGCCGAGCGCGAGCAGCCGCTCCCGCTGGCCGATCACGAAGTCGGTGTTGCGCCGCCCCAAAAGCACGCCCTGCAGCAGGTGCGTCGCCATCGGGAACCAGGTCCGGAACTGGACCGAGAACTCGGCCGCCGGCAACGCGAGGAAAGTCGTGTCGGCAATTGCGTAAACCGAGGAACCGTACGACTCGTTGCCCTGCTGCACCGCGATCTGGATCGCGCCGCAATAGACCCCACGCTGGTCGGTCCGGTTGATTTCCAGCTCGTCGCCGCGCACCATCCGCGTCATCCGCAGCGTGCCATGCAGCAGAACGTAGAAGCAGGTCGCCGGCTCGCCTTCGCGGGCCACCACGCCGCCGGACGGGAATTCCTCGACCCGGCCGTTCTCGGCGATCCAGTCCAGCTGCTCGTCGGCCAACCCCTCGAACAGGAACAGGCTGCGCAGCTCTTCGTGCGACAGTGCCGGTGTACTCATGACGCCTCCACCTCGAGAATACGTCGCACCGGGATCAACGCCCGTCGACCAGATACTGATGCACAAGAGTGACCGCCATCGCACCCTCGCCGACGGCGGACGCGACCCGCTTGACCGACTGCGCCCGAACATCCCCGGCCACGAACACGCCCGGCAGCGAAGACTCCAAGTAGAACGGATCGCGGTCCATCGGCCAGCCGACCGGCCGCTTGCCCTCGACCAGCAGGTCCGGACCGGTCAGCACGAAGCCGTGCGAGTCGCGGACGAGCGCGTCGCCGATCCAGTCCGTACGCGGCGCCGCGCCGATAAAGACGAACACGTGGTCCGCGGCCACCCGCTCGGTGGTATCGGTATTCGCGTCCCGGAGGGTCAGCTCTTCGAGGTGATCGGTGCCGTGTGCTTCCTCGACTGAGGTCCGCAGTCGTACGTGCACGTTGTCGATGGCCTTCAGCTGCTGGATCAGGTAGTGGGACATGGACGCTTCCAGCGACTTGCCCCTGACCAGCAGGTTCACGGTTTTCGCGTACTTTGAGAAGAAGACCGCCGCCTGCCCAGCCGAGTTGGCGCCGCCGACGATGTAGACGTCCTCGCCGCGGGTGTCGGCCGCCTCGGTCGTCGCGGATCCGTAGTAGACCCCGCGGCCGGTCAGGTTCTCGGCGCCAGGAGCGTCTAGTGCTCTATAGGACACCCCGGTGGCGAGTACGACGGCGTGCGCGGCGATTTCGGTGCCGTCCCCGAACCGTACGACCCGGGCCGACCCGCGTTCCTCCAAGGCGACGACATCGCGCGCGGTCAACACCTCGGCGCCGAACTTCTGCGCCTGCCTGCGGGCCCGATCGGTGAGCTGAGCACCGGAAACACCATCCGGGAAGCCCAGGTAGTTCTCGATTCGGGAGCTTTGTCCGGCCTGGCCGCCGGTCGCCTGCCGCTCGACCAGGACCGTACGCAGACCTTCGGACGCGCCATAGACAGAGGCGCCGAGGCCGGCCGGGCCGCCGCCGATCACGACCAGGTCGTAGAACGCCGACGCGGGCTGCGTCGACAGGCCGACGGCCTCGGCGATCTCGGCGCCGGTCGGATTGCGCAACGACCGGCCGTCCGCGGTGATCACCACCGGGATGTCGACCGGGTCGGCGCCGCACGCCTCCAGCAGCCGGCAACCCTCCGCGTCATCCACCGAATACCACTTGTAGGGCACCGAGTTGCGGGCCAGGAACTCGCGGACCTCGTACGACGGCGCCGACCAACGGTGCCCGACCACCTTGGTCTCCTCGACCGCCCGGTCGCCGGTGGCCCGCCAGAGCTCGACCAGCGCGTCGACCACCGGATAGAGCTTCTCCTCCGGTGGCTCCCACGGCTTGAGCAGGTAGTGGTCGACGTCGACCACGTTGATCGCCTGGATGGCCGCGTCGGTGTCCGCGTACGCGGTCAGCAGCGCGCGGCGGGCCCGTGGGAAGAGGTCCATCGCCTGTTCCAGGAAGGCGATGCCGTCCATCTGCGGCATCCGGTAGTCAGCGAGGATCGCCGCCACCGCGTCCCCGCGCAGCTTGATCTCACGCAGGGCCTCCAGCGCGTCCGCGCCAGAGTCAGCGCGCATCACGCGGTAGTCAGATCCGTACTTTCGGCGCAAATCGCGAGCCACCGCCCGGGATACGGCCGGGTCGTCGTCAACAGTCATCAGAATGGGCTTACTGCTCATGCGAACAATCCTCGCAGGTTCGTTGCCCTGGTGGTTCCGCTTATCGCTGAGTCGTCAGGGACAGCGCCAGCACCACTCCTATGTCACCACAGACGTGGATGAGCAGGTTCCAGCCAAATCCGCGCGTACGCACCATCGCGAGGGCGCAGATCAGGCCGAACGCAGTGGTAAAAAGCACGCCGGTCCAGCCACCAGGGTTGCCGGTCAGGTGCGCGAGCCCGAAGACCACCGAGGTCAGCGCCACCGCGCCGGCCACTCCCATCGCGTCGGTCAGCGCGCGGATCGCGGTGTGTCGGTAGAGGAACTCCTCGGCGGCCGCGTTCAGCACGGTGCCCAGCAGGATCACCGGCACCCACGGCACCACCGTTTCGTATCCGTGCGTGCCGACCAGGAACAACGCCAGCACCACCACGATCACCGCCGGCCCGACCACCGGCCACCGCAGCGGCCCGACCGCCCGGGCGTTCAGGTTGCCGATTCGCAGGTTCAGCTCGTCCCGCGTCCACCCGCGTTTGTACGCCACCACCGCCGCCGGCACCACTGACCCGAACTTCGTCGCGTTGACCACCAGGAACGCCAGCGGTACGGGTGCGGTGGCCAGCCAGTCCGCGACCGCCGGGATGGCGGTGACGACCGTGCCGAACCAGCCGAAGACCGACAGCGACGCGAAGATCGCCAACGCCCCGGCGGCCGGCGCCAGCCGCGGATTTCCTTGCGCTATCGAATAAAGCAGCAGCAAGAGAGCCGTGGTGGCGAGGCCGGCGAGAAAGCCCGCGTACGGCGACCAGGCGGACGCCACCTCGTACGGCAGCCCGCCCGCCAACCCGATCCCGGCCACCCAGGCCACCACCTGCGGCCCGCTACGTCTTGCCGTCTGCGCATCCACCCGAAAAGGTTCGCATCCGCGGGTATGCGGTCTCGTCCTGCGTCGGACCGAGCCTGCGCTACATCTTTCGGACGCCTATCTCCTGACCTCCAGGGGCAGCACCTTCACGCCGTACATGCCGGGTGACTCCCGATAGACGACCGCCGCCGGGTCCGCGATCTCGATGTCGGAGAAGCGGTTCAGCAACGCGGCCAGCGCGACCCGGGCCTCCAGCCGGGCCAGCGGAGCGCCCAGGCAGAAGTGAATGCCGTGCCCGAAACCGGACTGCCGGTTGGGATCGCGGTGCGGATCGAAGCGTTCGGGGTCGGGGAACTGCCGCTCGTCGTGGTTCGCGGACAGCAACCACGGCGCGACCATCTTGTTGGCCGGGATCGGCGTACCAGCCAGCTCGGTGTCCACCGCGGTGATCCGTGCGCTGAAAAGGAAGGGTGAGCGTACGCGCAGGATTTCCTCGACCGCGGACGGCAAAAGCGTGGGATTCGCGCGTACGTCCGCGGCGGCTTCGGGATTGTCGTGGAAACAGAGCATCGCGTTCCCGAGCAACATCGTGGTGGTGATGTGACCGGCCACCAGCAACAACCGGGAGAAGTTGGTGATCTCCCCGTCGTCGAGCCCCTCACCGTCGATCTCGGCCTCCACCAGCTTGCTCAACAGATCGTCGCGACCCTGCTTGCGGCGGGCGACGATGTGTTCCAGCAAATACGCGTCCAGGTCTCGGACCTTTTCCTTCGCCTCTTCCACAAACTTCGGATCGTTGAAATCCATGTTCTGGCTGGTGAGCAGGTCATCCGCCCATTTCCGGAAAAGCCCGCGATCACTCGCCGGAACGCCCAGCATCTCGGCGATCACGATCACCGGCAGCGGATAGGCGAGGCTTTCCACCAGATCGACGCCCGTGCCGTCGATGTCGTCCAGCAGTTCGTTGGTCACCTCGGCGATCCGCGGCTCCAGCGAGGCGACCATTTTCGGGGTGAAAGCAGAACTCACCAACTGGCGGAGTTTGCGGTGCACCGGCGGGTCGACCGCCAGCAGGTTGCCCTTCGCGCCTTCGGCGATCTGCGGCATGATCCGGGTGAAGTCGTTGGAGAAAACCGCCGGATCCGTGGTGACCTTTTGCACGTCGTCGTACCGAAAGACGTGATACATGCCGTACTGGTCGACGCTGACCGGCTCGTTGTCCCGCATCTCGCGTAGCCAGGCGAGCATTTCCCGGCCGCCGTCGGCCACCGAGGGTGGTTGGTGCATGGCGAGCTCCTTCTGTTCTTCGAACTAGGAAACCTGGGATTTCGCGAGGACTTCAAACATCTGGTCCTCCATTTGCTGGAAAACCTCCAGCGCCGCGCCTTGCAGCCGCGGCAGCCGGCGACGGTCCGGCTTGCGGGCCGGCGCGATCGCGCGGTCGACCGCATCGGCCAACATCTTCGCTCGTGCTGGCAGCGAAAGATTGGTCACCAACGGCGACGGATCCTGGATGAAGTAGAAACCCAGGCTGCTCGCGTCGATGAGGTAGAAAAGCTCTTCCGTCGTCAGGTCCGTACGAATGAAACCGTTGTCACGCAACAGTTCCAGGTATCGGCCGTACGACGCGGACGCGGACGCGATTTGCGCCGGCCGTGAGCTGGTCGGGTCGATCAGATCCCCCAGCATGTCAGTGTTGCCGGTGAACATGGCCCGGGAGATCGGACGCTCCATCACCAGCAGGAACATCGCCGCGGTCATCGGCCCCGGCAGCACACAGTCGACGTCCTCGCGCATCCGAGCGAGCAGCGCGCGCGCCAACTCCAGACCCTCGCGCATGAAGGCGCTGTAGAAGACATCCGGTTTTGTCTTCCAGTGCAGGTAGACAGTGCCCTTGCCGACACCCGCCTCGCGGGCGATGTCCTCGACGGTGATCTTGCGATATCCCCAGCGCAGCAACAACTCCGCGGCCGCGTCCAGGATCCGTACGGCCCGCTCGTCCAGCACCGCCAGCTCGGCCATCCATCCTCCACCTTGACTCATGACCAGATACGAAATCCAGTCACGAGTCAGAATAGCTCTCACCAACCCGGCCAGCAACCAGTCCCGCAGGGGGAAGGTCGCAAGGGCGAAGGTCAGGCGCCGAAGGTCAACGGCAAGGGCAAAGGTCAGGGGCGAAGGTCAAGGTCGAGGGCGAAGGTCAAGGTCAAAAGCGGCGGTTGCCTCCGGGGAGGGTGGATCCCGGGTTGGCTTGTTTGGCTGGGTGGCGTGGCGTTTGGGTGCGGGGTTGCGGTGGTCCGTTCTCCCCGTCGGCGCCCAAGGGCAGCACATTTCCTGGCCCGGCGGCGGAGCTTGGGTGGGTGGTTGCGTTTGGGTCGCCGCCGCCGGGCCAGGAAATGTGCAGGGCTACGCCCGCCGACGGGGAGACCGGACACCTCGCGCTGCTGGTGATGACGTTGCTTAGTTCTGTGCCCTGTTTGTCGCGTTTCCCGAGTCGTTTCCCGGGTATCGCTCGCCGAGTGCGGGACTTTTGTGCACCGCTCGACGTCGAGTGCGGGCTTTTGTACCGCACTCGACCCCTCGCCTGTGACAGCTGGGACTGATGGGGTCCCTGTGACTCCTGCGACCCGCTCGTCCCACTCTTTGGGACGATAGTTGTTGATCTTGGTTAGTTGGTCTACTCAAACCGGACATCGGTCTGAAATGTCTGGGTTGGGTAGGCAAACTAACCAAGATCAACAACGGACGTCGCGGAAGGTAGCCGAATCCGGGAAGTGTGGTAGCGCAGAGTAGCGAGGTCGGTGGAGGGCCGGGGTCGCGTGAGGGTCGGCGAAAGTGGGTGGGGCGCGCGAGGCGTCGATGGAGTGGGGTGAGGGGATGTGCTTTTTCGCGAGTGTGGGCTGCTTGTTCTCCCCGTCGGCGGGCACAGCCCTACCACTTTTCCGGGGCGGCGGCGGCAAACCTCAAGCGACCACCCACCCAAGCTCCGCCGCCGCCCCGGAAAAGTGGTAACCCCCAGGCGCCGACGGGAAGAACAAGCAGCCCAACCACCCACCCAACGCACCACCCGCACCCAAACCCGTTCTCCCTGGAGGCGCCGCCCGCAGGGCAGACCTTGACCTTCGCCCTTGACCTTCGCCCTTGACCTTCGCCCTTGACCTTCGCCCTTGACCTTCGCCCTTGACCTTCGCCCTTGACCTTCGCCCTTGACCTTCGCCCTTGACCTTCGCCCTTGACCCAGACCTCCGACCTTGAGACACCGGCCGTTGACCTTGAGGTCCCTGACCTCCGCCGGCAAGCCGACACAACGAAAACGCCGTACGGATTTCCATCCCAACCCCGCCAGCCGGATGCGCCGCGGCAGGAACTGCCGCCATAACTCAGCCTCGCGGGAGTACCAACGGGAGGACGGTGTTCAGGCTGACCCAGTCGGATGTGACGACCGACGCGTGCTGATGGGCCAGGTCGGTGACCCGCTGGGTGGCCTGGTCGACAGTTGGGTTGCGATCATCGATGGCCGGCGCGACATTCTGCGCGTCCGTCATCACCACGAAGTAGTGGTTGGTGTCGTACCACGACGGTCCGGTGTCATTGACCCAACCGCTCGCATCGCCATCGAAGAAGACAAACCACGGCCGCAGCGCCGCCGCGTACTTGTCCCGCGGATCGCCGCCCACCGCGCCGTGCTCGGTCGGGAAGACCTGGCCGTCGCCGAGATGGCCGGAGCTCTGCAGCGACTGCAGATACTGCGCCTCCTCGACATCGGTGTGCAGTGTGTCGGTCGGGTTGCCCTCCTCGACCGTGCCCGGGATGGCCTCCACGAAAACCTTGCCGGCCATCGAGGCCCGAGTCGGCCAGTTGTTCGCCTTCGCCGCGTCATCAAGGGTGGCGTAACCGCCGAGAAGATCCACCGGCCGGAACACGTGACCGGCCAGGTGTCCCCGGAAACTCGCGTCCAACTGGGCCGGTCCGAGACCGTTGTTCGCGGAGAAGCCAGTCTTCATCTCCAGTTTGATCGTGATCGGGCCCTTGCCCGGATGTGCGTCCAGCCACACCCGGATGTCGTCGAGGCAGGACTCCAGGTCCTTGTTCGCCCCACCGGTGTAGAGATCCGCCGCCGTACTGGCGTTGACGCAGTTGTTTTTGTTGCTGGTCAGGCTGTCGTGGCTCACTTTCCACTCATGGGTGAAAACATCCGGCCACACGTCCAGCTCGATCAGCGACGATCCGGCATCCAACGCCTGCGCCAGAAACGCGTACTGGCCGGGGTCGTACGTGTTGTGCACACCCACCACTGTCGTTTCGGAGATCTTCGGGGAATCCGCCTGTACGGCCGGACTGACCGCAACCAGCGAAGCGGCGGCCAAAGCCACCGCCGCCACCGCAGAGGAAAGTCGCATGAGTGACCCCTTCGCCGAGCATCGGGAGAGTAACGACGCATAACACTGTGCCAAGGAGATTGCGTCCCCGTGAAGTGCACATGGCGAAGTGGACTAAAGCGGACGTCCAGATGGGTGGCCTTTTCAGATACTTGAACTAAGTGGCCAACGTGACCTGGCAGGCGTGCCTCACCGGCATCCCACCCGCGGCGGCGGTTCGTCGACCGCGGCACAATGTCCCGCACTCGACGCCGACTGCGGGACATTGTGCGGCACTCGACGCCGAGCGTCACTGCGCCGGAGAAGGCAAGGCCGCCAAAGAAACTGACTGCCGGACACTCGGCATCACGGTGCCGTGTATAGATTCAGTCTGCCGCATGACCATCACAAAACCGATTTTGGCCATGGCCAACAGAACATCGCCAGGTGATCAGTTGTCGATCAATGCCCAAAGCTGGTACAGGCCGTTGCCGACACTGTCGCACCGGGTTGCGCGAGCACCGTTGTCCTCGTACCAGTTGGCGTTCTCTTCGCAGGTGAGCGCGTCGGTGGGTGGGCCTTCCGCATGCCAGCCGTTCGACGCGGGCGCGGCGACCACTGACGGTAGGGACGATGCCGCCTGAGCCGCGACCGGCGCCGCGGCAAGGACACCGGCCACGGCGAAAGCACAACCGGCGGTGACGATGAGTTTGCTTTTGAGGTTCACAAGACTTCCCTCGGAGTAGGAGTGGGCACAATCCCGCGATGCAATAAAATGGGATGGCCTGTCGAACGTAATCGACGAGACTGACTGATCGACCTCAGATCGATGTCATCGATCAGTCAAATGGGATGAGGAGTCCAGGTCGCCGCGTAGGCGAATACCTCGGCACGACACTCTGGTGAGATTTTTGCCAAATTTCACCAGAACGCATCGCCGCGCATCCACCTGGAATTAGCACTCTTGTCCGCCAATAGCTTTTGATCGTAAGCATGGCGATTTCGGATCAGCTGGAGGCCGTACGGCCCGATAGTTGATCGCACGCCCTGGCAGACTGGGCAATACGAGAGAGGGTTTGCGTGGAAATCGATTTCGCAGTGCTGGGACCGTGGCAGGTCAAGTCGACGGATGGCGAGCTGACAGTGCCTGTGGGGCATCTGCGAACGCTGCTCGCACTGATCCTGCTGGCCGGTGGCGAACCGGTGCCGATCGCGACCCTTGCCGAGCATCTCTGGGGTGACCGGCAGCCGGCCAAGGCGCGCTCGGCGCTGACCACGTACGTGGCGCGGCTGCGCCAGGTGCTGGGCCCGGACACGATCCTGACCTGCCTCGGGATCGGCTATCGGCTGGGGGTCCCGGCGGCGCGGGTCGACCTGCATCGCTTCCGCGAGCTGGTCCAGGATTCGCGGCAGACCGCTTCGGCCGAAGGTGAGCTGAGCATGTTGCTGGAGGCGCTGAACCTGTGGCGTGGCCAGCCGTTCACCGGCATCGACTCGCCGTGGCTGGACCACGACGTGGTGCCGGCGTTGGCCGAGGAGTGGCTCACCGCGACCGAGCGGCGAATCGACCTGGAACTGGCGCGCGGACCGTCCAGCGCCCTGATCACCGAGCTGCGCAAGCTCACCCAGACGTACCCGCTCCGCGAGTCTCTGTGGTGCCGGCTGATCCTGGTACTGCACGCCGCCGGCCGCCGGGCCGACGCGCTCACCACGTACCAGCAGATCAGGGCGGCGCTGAGCGAGGAGATCGGCCTCGACCCGTGCGAGGAACTGCAACGCGCCCACCTGTTCGTGCTGCGGGACAACGGGTCCGCCGAGACCACGGCGGCTGGCGAGCTCCCTACCGGGCCACACCAGCTGCCGTACGACAACGCCAAGTTCAGCGGCCGGGACCGCGAGCTGGCAGCGTTGGACGAGCTGCTCACCGACGGCCAGTCAGCCAGTCACCCGACCACCATCGTGGCCATCGACGGCGCCCCCGGCACCGGCAAAACCACGCTGGCGGTGCACTGGGCGTACCGCGTGAAAGACCGGTACCCGGACGTGCAGGTGTACCTGAACCTGCGCGGCTACTCGACCGCCGACCCGGTTCAGCCGGCGGCGGCGTTGGAAATCGTGCTCCGGGCGCTCGGGGTGGCCACCGAAAGGATCCCGGCCGACCTCGACGAGCGCTCGGCCCTGCTGCGCAGCAGCCTCGCCGGCCGCCGGGCGCTAGTGCTGCTGGACAACGCCCGCGACGCGGCCCAGGTCCGGCCACTGATCCCCAGTGCCGGCAGCCTGGTAGTGGTCACCAGCCGCAACCAGTTGCGCGCGCTGTCGATCCGGGACGGCGCACACCGGGTCACGCTGGAGCGCCTTGGCACGCCGGAGGCGGTCGCCCTGTTGGGCACCATCGTCGGGCCGGAGCGGGTGGACGCCGAGCCGGCGGCGGCCGCGGAGCTGACCCGGCTATGTGATGGTCTGCCGCTGGCCCTGGCAGTGGTCGCCGAGCGGGTGCAACGCGCCGACTCGATCGGTGCGGTGGCTGACGCGCTGGCCGACGAGAAGGAGCGGCTGGACGCCCTCGGCGCGGGTTCCGAAGGAGACCCGCACACGGACCTGCGGGCCGCGCTCGCGTGGTCGTACCAGGCGCTGGACCCGGTAGCCGCCGGGATGTTCCGGCGACTGGGCCTGCATCCACCGAACGAGTTCGGCGCCGAGGTCGCCGCCGCGCTGGCCGACCTGCCGGTGCGGCAGGCCAAGGAGGCGCTGGACCGGCTGGTCGCCGCGCACATGGTCGAACAGCGCCGCCCGGACCGGTACGAGCTGCACGACCTGATCCGGCTGTACGCCGCCGACCAGGCACGCCAGCACGACAGCTTCACCGAGCTGCACAGCGCCGTCGGCCGGGTCTGCGACTGGTATCTGCATGCCACGGTGGCCGCCGACCGGATGCTGACCCCGCACCGGCGGCGCGCCTTCGTCGAGCCGTACGAGCCGACGATGCCGGTGCCCGAATTCGGCGACCAGAGTGCGGCGATGGCCTGGTTCGAGCGGGAGTACGACACGCTGTGCTCGGTCTCCCGATGGGCGGCGGCCCGCGGCTGGGCCTCCCACGCATGGCGGATCGCTATCTCGATGGTCACCTTCCTGGACCGCCGGATCCCGTGGCGGGAGGGCATTGAGCTCCTGGAGGCGGCGCTGCATGCGGCCCGCTCGGTGGAGGACCGAGTCGGCGCCGGCTACACCCTCAACTCGCTCGGCTGCATCCACCTCGACCAGGGCGGCTGGGAGCAGGCACGGGCCTGTTACGAGAAGTCCGTCGAGTGCTTCCGGGAGGTCTTCAACGTGCCGGGAGAGGCGATGGCGTTGGGGAACCTGGGGCTCACCTGCTCGCATCTGGGCGAGTACGAGCAAGGTCAGCGGATCGGTCTCGTCGCACTCGAGCTCAGCAGGAAGTCAGGCTACCGCCGTGGTGTCGCGCAGAATCTGGACAACCTCGGGGTGGCCTGCGCCGGAGCCGGCGACCATCAAGGAACCCTGGAGTACCACCGCCGCGCCGACGTGATCTTCCAGGAATTCGGCGAGCGGGACGCCACCGCGTCCAGCCTGTACAACCTGGGTCTCGCCTACGCCGCGAGCGGCCAGTACACCCAGGCCATCCGGTGCTTCCGTCGGACCCTCGGACTCTTTCGGGCCCTCGACAGCAAGCGCTGGGAGGCCCTTGCGTTGCTCGAGATCGCCCGCACCCTGGGCGCCGCCCGCCATCCGCAACTGGCGGCGCGCTTCCTGGCTGATGCCCAGGTGCTGATGGCCGAGCTGGGCGATCATCCGCGCGCCTTCGAGCTGCAAGCCACCCTGCGAAAGAAGCTGCAGGTCCCTTGAACCAGGCCGTGTCGTAGTGGACAACAAACGCCATGGAGGAGGCGATGGTTTCTTCGACGCCCAGCCTTGGCGACGGGCGTGACGGGTGCGAATCCGGTGGCGCGCGAGGGTCGCAAGAACCACATTCTGCTACCGTTTCGCGGTTCGAGCGCGGTGGCGTCGCCCCGTTTCATACGCCCAGCCACCACCTACGCACCAACGGCTCGCCAGATCCCGTACTGTGGGCCGGGCGATCCATAATACGAGAAATCCAGCACATCCTCGCCACGTGGGCCGGCGCATGTCATACCTGCCACCAAATCCTACGAAGCAGAACAAAATACTACCAGTGCCCGAACAAGCAACGTTGGGTATCGAGCCAGAGCGCGCGTCTTGAATAGGAGTTATCAACAAGGACATTCCGCTGGCCTATTTCTTATCCACAGAAACAAAATCGGCGACCAGACTGTCGGTGGCAGCCGGTAAAATCGGGTCATGAGCAGAAAACGAAGGCGACCGGAATTCACCGACCCAAACAAACAGCCATGGCGCACCATGCCACCCAGCTGGGTTCCTCTGCAAATGCTGGAGGAACTCGACCGGTACGGCCGAGCCGACGCGGACACCGCGCTGGCCGCGATCGAAACCTTGGATAAGGTGATTTCGTATACGCAGGCGATGCAGATGCGGTTCATGGACCGCTTCACCAACGCCCGCCCCGCCGTCGGCGCACCATTCTCCAAATACGCGGCCGGTGAAATCGCCGCCTCGCTCACGTGGAGCGTGTCAGCGGCTCAGAAGCGGTTGAATTTGGCGTACCAACTGGTCCATGAGCTGCCGGGCACCATGGCGGGAATGTCTCACGGTGACCTCGACTTGCGTAAAGCGTTCACGTTCGCGGACCAGGTCAGCCACCTCTCACCCGAAGACGCCCGCAAAGTCGAAGAAAAGGTCCTACCCGGCGCCGACTCCAAGACCCCTCGATCGATCCGAGACCGGGCCCGCCGGGAGGTCATCAAAATCGACCCCGCCGCCGCCGAAGCCCGCCGCAAGAAACTGGTCTCCGAGAGGCGAGTAGAAAAACAACCCTGCGAAGACGGGATGGCTCTGCTGGGCGCGTTCCTGCCCGCCGAATCAGCGGAGGCGATCTACCGTCTTATCGACGCGATCGCTCGCAAGCTTAAAGCCAAAGACGAGTCCCGCACCATGGACGCGCTCCGCGCCGACGCTCTTACCGACCTTTGTCTGGGTGTGCCGAGCAACGTACGCACCAAAATCGAACTCCGCGTCGACGCCAGCACCCTCATGGGATTGGACGACAACCCAGCCATCCTGAGTGGCTACGGCCCCATGACCGCGCAACGCGCACGCGAACTCGCCGGCGACGAAAACAGCGAATGGTACCGAATCCTCACCGACCCCGTCAGCGGTGTCGTGATCGACCACGGCCGTACGCGCTACCGCCCCACCAAGGCGCTACGGGACCTGGTGAACGCCCGCGACCAGCGATGCTGCGGACCCGCCTGCAACAGGCCAGCGGCGACCTGCGAGTTCGACCACACCATCCCTTTCCGCGATCCGGAAGGGAAGACCGCGTACGACAGCGCCGGACCAGCCTGCAAATTCCACAACGACATCAAAGAACACGGCTGGACCGTCACCCAACCCACACCAGGACGATTCCTGTGGACCAGCCCCACCGGACGAACGTACGACGTCACACCCAACGACGAATACCCACCACCACCGTTCTAACGGCACCAACTCTCCAACGAACCCCAGGTTGTCAGCAGGTTTCGGTATCGGCGCATCGCAGCTCCCCGGGCCGACGTCTGTCGTCACATGATCGAGTTGCCGTAGCCGCCACAGATTTCGGCTCGTTCTCGGGGATCCGACCCGCTGAGAGCATCCACGATCCCCTGCGCCTGGTCCATCACCGGTTCATCGGAAACGGGCAGCCGGAGGCGGAACTGCCGGTGTTCCATCGCTCGCTCGAAAATCCGGTAGAACTCGGTGACTGTCTCGGCTGGCGGCGAGGTGAACACCAGCTCGATCTCCGCCCGGCTGGACGGCCGGCTCTGCAGGAAATCGACGCTGCTGTTCCACTCCCCCAACACATCCGGGTCGTCGCCCAGCGCCTGTCGAACCAAGCGCGCGATCGTACGACCGGGCCACTCCCAGCCACGCTCGCCGTTGGCCCGGGCCAGCTCGGCGCCGTACTGCTCGGCGTCGAAGCGGAACGGCCCGATCTCGACGCCGACCGCGTCCGGGTTCCGCCAGCCATCCCAGACCACGTCGTCGCCATCGCGTTTGACACTGACGTAAATCGCGCCGCAGCAGCCCTCCGTGCAGTCCGCCTCGGCCAGCTGCACCTCGCGCGAGAGCCGCTCGGGCGCCAGCGGCCCGAGCAGCTCGTCCGGGTCACCGTTCGGCCCCGCCTCGAAAACGTCGGCGACCACGTCGCGCCCGTCCACCAGCACCCGCAGCTCGACACCGGTCCAACGGGACTCCGGCGGTGTACGCACCTGAAGGGTCAGCCGGTTGTGCATATCTCCAGGCTACCCAAGGGGCAGGACACTAGTACCACTTCGTGCACGTGATGTCGTGATCGTCCGGACCGGACGTACCACAGGCCCTCGCCACCACGCCGTTGTCGTTGAACCAGCCGGTTTGCGCGACATTGCTGGGCGAGATGATGCTGGCCTTGCCCAGCATCCCGGTGTAGTTCGAGGGACTGCCACGGTCGAGCCAGATCTCCGGCGCCTCTCCGTGCTCGTACACGCCGGTGACCCGACCCATCACACATTTGGTCGAAGGGCTGTAAAACAGGTAGACGTTGGCGACATCGTCATTGACCGTCGAATACACCGGCTTGTAGTCGACCTGCTGCGCGTCGCCGGGCGAGCCGCAGCCGGGGTCACCAGCCGGGGCGGCCTGCGCCGCGATGCCGGTGCTGAGCAGGCAGGTGGTGCCGAGCAGGGCCGCCACTACGGCCGTACGAACGCGGGGCGTTGCCTTCATACCTTGGTCCTCCACAGGTACGCGGGGAATTTCACCCGAGTGGGCACGCAGATTTTCACCCGGCAAATCATGACTGACAAGACTTCTTACCGAAAAGCCAGGAATTCATGACAAAAGGCTGACAACTCAGCTTACTTTCGTCACCTAGCTGGGAAGAGGGGCAGCGGTTTGGTCCACAGCCAGGCGGCGAAGAGGTCGGTCAGTGACTCGCCCGCATGCGCCTCGGTGAAGGTGGTGAACTGTTCGGTGGTGACTGGGCTGTGCCGGCGCATGGTGGCCCAGTCGCGTACGAGTGGGAAAAACCGGTCGTCGCCGAGCCGCTGGCGCAGCGCGTGCAGGGTCAGGCCCCCGCGTTTGTACAGCTGCGGATCGAACATCCGGTCAACGCCCGGGTCCGCGACCAGAATGTCGTTCGGGCCGGCCGAAAGCCGGTCGTACCATTCACCGGCATGAGCCGCCGCGGACCGGCCGCCGGTCGCCTCGGACCAGAGCCACTCCGCGTAGGTGGCAAAGCCCTCGTTCAGCCAGATCTGCCGCCAGTCGGCCACCGTCAGACTGTTGCCGAACCACTGGTGCGCCAGCTCGTGAACTGCCAGTCGTTCGTACGTCCGCCGCCCATCCACGTGATTGGCGCCAAAAATCGACATCCCCTGCGCCTCTATCGGGTCGTCCAGGGCGTCGTCGGTAACAACCACCACGTACTCCCCGAACGGGTACGGCCCGAAATACCCCTCCAGCGTCTTCATGATCTGTTCCTGTCGGCCAAAATCCCGACCGAAAGGCTTGCGCAGCCGGGCCGGCACAGCGGCCCGCTGGCGCACCGGCGAGGTCGCGAGCGACACCTCGTCGTACTGTCCAATTTGGACACTCATGAGGTAGGACGGAGTCGGCTCCGGTCGCTCGTACGTCCACGTGGTGGTGCTCGCGCGGCGCCGCCGCGACACCAGGTTTCCCGTTACCTGCACCGAATACGGCGAGTCCGTCGTCACCGCGATCCGATAGCTGGCCCGGTCACTGGGGTGGTCGTTGCACGGAAACCACGACGGCGCGCCAATGGGCTGGCTGGCCACCAAAGATCCGTTGGTGAGTTCGTCCCAGCCGATGTCCCCCCATCGGCCAGGCACCGGTGCGGGATTGCCGGCGTACCGAATGTCGACCTGGAAACGGGTGTTGACCGGCACCGGGCGAGCCGGCCGGATGTGCAGTTTTTCCCCGGTACGAGTGAATTTCGCGGCCCGGCCGTCGACCGCGACGCGGTCCAGCCGGAACCCGGACAGGTCCAGGCTCAGGCGCGAGAGCGGCTGCGTCGACACCGCGGTCAGGCTGGCCTGACCAGCCAGCCGATTCGGCCCGACCCGATAGTCCAGGTCGAGCGCGTAATGCTCCACCTGGTAACCGCCGTTACCGTGCTCGGGAAGATAGGGATCGGTCGAGTGGTCAGCGCCAGGGGTCGGAACCGCGGGCCGTGGGGATTTCGGACTCACCCGCGACCCGACGACCAGATCGAGATCGGGTTGCCCAGCCACGCCGAGTCGGCCGGCACCGCGTCACCGCGGGTCACCAACGAGCCCGGACCCACCGTCGTACGAGCACCGATGCGCGCCCCCGGCAGCACGATGCCGTGCGGTCCGAGCGTCGCGCCCTCGTCCAGCGTGACCTGGTCCATGCGCATGATCCGATCATGGAAGAGGTGCGTCTGCACAACACACCCCCGGTTGATCGTGGTGCCGTCACCGAGCCGGACCAGATCGGACTCCGGCAGCCAGTACGTCTCCAGCCAGGTGCCACGGCCGATCTTGGCGCCCATCGTACGCAGCCAAGCCGGCAGCAGCGGCGTACCACCGAGCGCGCCAACCAGCCAGGGCACCGCCACGACCTCGACAAACGTGTCAGCCAGCTCGTTGCGCCAGACGAAAGAGCTCCACAGTGGACGCTCGGTGGCCTGGAATTTCCCGACCAGCAACCACTTCATCGCGGTCGTCAGCACGGAACCAACAACGCCGGCCGCCAGCAGAACGACGCCGCTGAGCACGGCCGCGACGCCGAAACCGGCCACCTTGGACAGTGCCAACAGAGCCGCCAGGGTGAGCACCGCGAGCGCGGTCGAGCACATCACCGGCACGATCCGGCACAGCTCCACCGCGGCGCGGGCGAGCTTCAACCGGCGGCGCGGCCGGAAAGTGCGGCTGCCATCGGTCTTGTCGACCGAGCGGCGCAACGGGATCGGTGGCATGCCGAGCCAGGACGAACCCTTCTTCGCGTTGGCCGGCGTCGACGACAGCACGCCGACCAGACCTTTCTTGGGCACCGCGCGACCGGCGGCGGTCATTCCGGAGTTACCAAGGAATGCCTGCTTGCCAATCCGGGCCGGCGCCACGTGCAGATAGCCGTGGCCGAGTTCGTACGTGGCAACCATCGTGTCATCGGCCAAAAACGCGCCGTCCGCGACCTTGGTCATCTTCGGCACGGCCAAAACCGTGGACGCCTCGACGCCACGACCGACCTTCGCGCCCAGCAGCCGCAGCCAGACCGGCGTGAAAAGGCTGGCGTAGAGCGGGAAAAGCCCCACCCGAGCGAGGTCCATCAGCCGCTCGGTCGCCCACACCTGCCAGGCCCGCCGCCCATGGACGGGGTGATACCCGGCGACCAGACCGATGCTCAGTCCGCGTACGCCGATCAACACGATCAGCGCGTACGCAACAAAATAAGCGACCGTGGCAGCTGGCACCGCAGCCAGCGCCCAGCCCAGCGCACTCGTCACAGTGGTCGTTCCCGAGACCGACCAACCCAAAATCGCCAGTGCGGGCACCGCGGCGACCACCGGCACGAGGCCGAGCAGCAGCGAGGTCACGCCGTACATTCCGGCCCAGAAACGCGACCGCTCGCTGGTCGCGGTCGGCCACTTCATCCCGCTGCCACCGGTCGTACGACCGGCCGGCGAGCCGGCCCAGCGCTGTCCGGCCGGCACCGCGCCGCGAACCGTCGAGCCAGCGCCGACCTCGGCACCCTTGCCGATCCGTACGCCCGGGAGCAAGGTGCTGCGACCGCCGATGCGGGCCCCGGCGCCGATCCGGATTTTGCCGATATGAACGCGATCCCCGTCGACCCAGTAACCGGACAAGTCGACCTCGGGTTCGACCGCGGCACCGCGACCGAGCTTGAGCAGGCCGGTCACCGGCGGCGGCGAATGCAGATCGACATCCTTGCCGACCTTCGCGCCAAGCGCCTTCGCGTAATGCGTCATCCACGAAGCACCAGCGACATTGGTGACACCGCTCAGATCCACCAGCTTCTCGGCCGTCCACAGTCGCAAGTGGACGGAGCCGCCACGCGGGTACGTGCCGGGACGTACACCCCGGAGCAACAGCCGGGCCGTCCCAGCGGCGACCAGTATGCGTCCAGGCGGGCTGAAAAGCAGCAGCCAGCCGAACGCGATCCACCACCAGGAAACCGACGGCGCCCAGACCACCGGCAACACGTTGCTGATCGCGGCGGCCACCACCGCCCACCGCAACCCGACCAGGGTCATCAGCGGAATCATCAGCAGTGACTGCAAAATGCCGGTCCGGAGCGGGGTCGGCGCGACATCGCGACGAGCCTCATGTGCGCTGTCGTCGGCGTCCAACACCCGAGCGAGCGCGCCCAGCTTCGGATTCTGGTAAATGTCGACGATCGCGACCTGCGGGTGCCGTTCGCGAATCCGCGCGACCAGCTGCGCGGCCGTCAGACTTCCGCCGCCGTTGGAGAAAAAGTCGGCGTTCGGCGTACTCACCGCAATGCCGAGAATGTCCGCCCAGCTGGCCGCCAGCCAGACCTCGGTGGGTGTCAGGTCGGCGGCCGAAGTGTCCACATGGGACAGTGGCCACGGCAGCGCGGCCCGGTCGACCTTGCCGGACGTACGCGTCGGCAGGTCGTCGACAACCGCGAGCAACGGCACCAAAGCGGCCGGCAAATGCTCGCGAAGCCGCTTGGCGGCCGCGTCCTGATCGAAGGACTTCCCCAGCGGGACGACATACCCGACCAGAATTTGGTTGCCGGCAGGCGTTTTCTGCACCGCGCAAGCGGCGCCGGCGACATCGGGCAGCGACTGCAGAGCCGCGTCGACCTCGCCCAGCTCGATCCGCCGGCCGCCGAGCTTGACCTGTTCGTCAGCGCGGCCAACGAAAAGCAGGCCGTCGGGCTCGGCTCGTACCACATCGCCACTGCGATATGCCCGCTGCCAGCCCAAAGCGCGTTGCGGCGCGAACTTCTCGGCGTCCTTGGCCTCGTCCAGATAGCGGGCCAGCCCGGCGCCGCCAATCACCAGCTCGCCGGTCTCCCCCATCGCCACCGGCTCGCCGTCGTTGCCGACCACGGCGAGCTGCCAGCCAGCCAGCGGCAGGCCGATCCGGACCGGACCGTCGCCGGTCAGCTGGGCGGCGCACGCGACCACGGTCGCCTCGGTCGGTCCGTACGTGTTCCAGACCTCGCGGCCCTCGACGACGACCCGTTCGGCCAGCTCAGGCGGGCACGCCTCGCCGCCGAAAATCAGCAGCCGGACCTCGTCCAGCGCGTCCGTCGGCCACAGCGCGGCGAGCGTGGGCACCGTCGACACGATGGTGATGCCCTGAGCGACCAGCCACGGACCAAGGTCGACGCCGGTGCGTACGAGCGAGCGCGGCGCCGGCACCAGGCACGCGCCATAACGCCAGGCCAACCACATTTCCTCGCAGGACGCGTCGAACGCGACCGACAGGCCGGCCAGCACCCGGTCGTCCGGGCCGATCGGCTCGTCGGTCAGGAACAGCCGCGCCTCGGCATCCACGAACGCCGCCGCGGCCCGGTGGCTGACCGCCACACCCTTGGGTTTGCCAGTCGAACCGGACGTGAAAATGATCCAGGCGTCGTCGCGTACGGTCGGTTCGGCGGCGCCGCCCAGCGGCGCGCCCACGATCTCCATCGCGCCGTTGTCGCCCAGCACCGCACACACGCCGGCCTCGGTGAACACCAGCTCGGCGCGCTCGTCGGGGTCGTCCGCGTCGACCGGCACATAGGCCGCGCCGGCCGCGATGACGGCGAGAATCGCCACGTACAACTCGGCGCGGCCGGACGAGATCCGAACGCCGACCCGCTCGCCGGTGCCGATACCGGCGGCGGCGAGGCTCGCGCGTACGACCTCGACCTCGTCGGCGAGCTGTCGGTAGGTCAGGACGGTCTTGCCGTCGTCGATGGCGTCCACAGTCGGGTGCCGTGCGACCGTTTCGCGGAAAATGTCGAGGAGTGTCCGGGCCGGCGCGGCCGCCCCGGACTCGAAGAGCGCGCGCTGACGAGGCGCCTCGGCCCGAACAGGGACGGTCGCGGTGAGGACGGCGGTCACCGGGCTGGAACGGCCTTCATGCGGCGCACAACGGCAACACTGCCGCGTACGTCATCGGACACGACCAGGCAAAAGCCCATCTCACACCTTCCGAGGCCAACCATTCATCCAGACGGTGCTCTCATCAGGTGATCCGTCCGGCACTGACGGTTGAGGATACGACAAATGAACACTGTGTTGCGTAAGCGTGGCCGAGAAGTGTGCGAACACACGTCCGATCAGCGCTGGTCGTACGCTTCGCGGGCCGTCGCCACGTCCTCGATATGCGTCTCGGCCCACGTCTTAATGGCACGTTGTACGGGCAGAAGCGACTCGCCCAACGCCGTCAGTTCATAGTCAACCCGTACCGGCACGGATGGGGTGACCGAACGTGCGACGAGACCGTCACGCTCGAGCTTGCGGAGCGTCTGGGTGAGCATCTTCTGGCTCGCGCCGGCCACGATCCGGGAGATCCCGCTGTAGCGCAGCGGGCCGTCCGCGAGCGCGCTCAACACCAACGTCACCCACTTGTCGCTGAGCGTCGCCAACAGCTGATGACCAGGGCATTCGGCCAGGTTGGCGTTGTAGTCCCGGCTCTCGGCGTCCCGCCGGCCGGCCGCTGACAGCGTCGCCATGTCGACCTCCCGGGTCGGTTACGCACCTTGAAGTGCGTCCTTTCCACCAGATCGTAGCTTTCTTACGGTGCGTGTCATGAGAACCACACTCGTCCGCCGATTCGGCGGCCCGGAAGTCCTAGAGATCGCCACCGTCGCCGACCCGGAACCCGGACCCGGCCAGGTCCGCGTACGGGTAGCCGGGGCCGCCGTCAACAAGATCGACATCTCCACTCGCAACGGAGCCCTCGCCCAGGCCGGGTTGCTCGCGCCGGCACCCCAGACGTACCTCGGCTGGGACGTGTCCGGCCAGGTGGACGCGCTCGGCCCTGGCGCGAGCCGGTTCACCAGCGGCGACGCCGTCGTTGGGCTGCGTGACGTGCTGTCCGCCGGCGGTACGCAGGCCGACTACGTCGTACTCGACGAATCGGCGGTCGCCCCGGCGCCGACGACCGTCTCTCTCGTAGAGGCGGCGGCTCTTCCCCTGATGGCGCTGACCGCCGACCGGTCACTGAGGCTTGCCGGCTTGCACCGCGGCCAGACAGTGCTCGTGACCGGCGCGGGTGGCGGCGTCGGCGGGGTCGTGCTGCAACTGGCCGCGCTGCGCGGCATCCGTACGATCGCGGTCGCCGACGACGAGCGGCTGGTACGCGACCTCGGCGCCACCGACTTCGTACCCCGGAAGGTCTTTTCGCCAGCCGCCGTACGCCGGCTCGCCCCCGGCGGGGTGGACGCGGTCATTGACGCCGCGGTGGTCGGCGTACCGGCCCACGAAGCCCTGCGCGGCGGCGGCACCTTCGTCGCCCTGGTAGCCCCCTTCGCGCCGCCGCCGCTGCGCGCCACCACCGTCATCGTCCAGGAGGTCTTCGCCGACGGCGGCCGGCTGGCCGAGCTCGCCGCTCTGGTGGATGCCGGCCGGATCACGTTGCGGATCCAGGAAACCCTGCCGCTGGCCGACATCGCGGTGGCCCACGAACTCACCGCGAAAGGCGGCCTCCGCGGCAAACTTGTCCTTAGCCCAGGGTTGCTACCTTGACCAGATGAGCCCGAGTTCGCCGCGAAAGACCCTGCTGTCCATCGCCATCGGCGCCGTGGTGGCGGTGGTCGCGGTCATCGCGTACGTGATCTGGAGCAAATCACCCAGCGTGCCCAGCAAGACCGAAAGCGAACGTCAACTTTCCCAGCAACTGCCCGCATACCAGCACACCACGGTCACCGCGGTCTGCGAAACACCATCGGCCGACCACGAATGGCATTGCCGGCTCCGGGACGGAAACGGTCGTTATGGCTACGCGACCGGGTCCGTCCTGGTCGGCAAAAGGACCTCTGGCAAATACACGTATGTGGTCTCCAACACTGAGTATAAATGGGGATTTCCGGTCGCCGCCGACGGCACCGTCAGCGACGACGTCACCCTGCAGGACGGAATTCCAGCGAAATACGCGGTGTGGTCGATCGCCCAGAAGGCGCTGCTGTCCGTCGGCGCCGCGGCCCCGGCCCTGGATGCCTTCACCTGTCCCGATGTGTCGGAGGGCCAAACGGTCACCTGCACCGGGCCACCAGCGATGCCGTCCGCGCAGCTCACCCACAAAACCGGCACGGACTATTCGGCCACCTTCAAAATGACACTCCCGGCTTAGTGGTCTGTCTGCGAATTATGAATGCCATTCCAGGAGGTGAGCGGCGATTTTCTCTCCTTGGTCTTCTTGGAGGAAATGCGCCGCCCCTTCGATTCGTACCTGCTCGCCGGCGCCAGGGATCAGGTCGGTGAAAACAGTGCCGGATTTCGGGTACGGGAAGACCGGGTCCGAGTCGCTGAACGCGATCAGCGCCGGTTTCTCCCACCGTCCCAACGATTCCTGCACGGCGGCCATCTCGGTCGCGCCGGCCGCACCCGGCTCGGTGGGGACCAGCAAAGGAAACTCCGCGGCGCCGGCCTTGGACTCCACGGTCGGGAACGGTGCCTCGTACGCGGCCACCACGTCATCGGCAAGCTCGGTGGCCGTCGCACCCTGCAGCACGGATCCCACCGGCAAATCCGGATTCCGGGCGGCGAAATCCCGCCAGGCGAGGAATCCCCTGCTCACCCGCCCGGTGAACAGTCCGGTATTGAGGATGACCAGCCGGCTCACCCGATCGTCGTTGTCCACCGCCCACCGCAACCCGATCGGGCCGCCCCAGTCCTGTACGACAACAGTGGCGGCGCGCAGCTCCAGCGGTCCGAGCACGGCGGCGGCGATGGCGCTGTGCCTGTCGTACGTGTACCAGCCTCGATCGGTTGGCTTGTCGGACCGGCCAAATCCGGCGTAGTCGAAACAGATCACCCGGTGTCCCGCGGAAACCAGCGGCGGAATCATTTTCCGATAGAGATAGGACCAGGTCGGCTCGCCGTGGAAACACACCACCGGGTCGCCGGCGCCTTCATCGACGTAATGAATCCGCAGGCCGTCCACGTCGACATAGCGCGGCTCGTACGGCCATCCCGGCAGATTCTCGAAGCGCTCGTCAGGCGTGCGGAAAACTTCTGCTGTCACCGGAAAATTCCTTCCCGAAGGGCGACCGCGACCGCGCTGGCCCGGTCCCCCACCTCCAGTTTGCGGTAAATCGAACGTACATGACTCTTCACCGTCTCGTCGGCGAGCACCAGTTCCATCGCGATGGCCCGGTTGGACATCCCGGTCACCAGATAGCCCAGCACCTCGCTTTCTCGTTGGGTGAGACCAAGATGCGCGCCCGGCCAGAACTCGCCGGCCTGCAGCCGCGCCGCCGACGCCACCGCGCGGCCAGCCATCGTCGGGTCCACCACCGTTTCACCCTCGGCGGCGCGCTCGAGCTGGCGGACCAGTTCCTCCCCGCCAATCGATTTCAGCAAATAGCCGGCCGCGCCGGCCCGGATCGCCTGGAACAGATATTGTTCATCGTCGTACGCGCTGAGCAACACCACCCGCCGCTGGGGCGCGGCCAGGACCAGCCGGCGGCACAGGTCGAGCCCGCTGCTGTGACCCCGCAGCCGTACGTCCGCGACCACCACGTCCGGATCCAGCGTCGCCACCAACGCCTCCGCCTGGTCCGCGGACACCGCCTGCGCGAGCACCCGTACGCGACCGCGAAACCGCGCGAGGACGGCCTTGATGCCCTCGAGGACCATCTCATGGTCGTCGACCAGGACGAGCCGCAGCGGCTGAGGCATGCCGGAAGTTTAAGCCCTGTCCGGAAGGTGGCAAGACGTACAAAAGCGCGGACTTCCCCTCGCCACTCACCATCCGGGGGGATGCCGGACCGATCAACCGCGGATAGCCTCAAAAAGCAGCGCGACCCCGAAGGAGGCTCGATGCCGGACCGGGTCCTGCGGCTGCAACGGATCGCGAGGGCGACGGCGGTCCGGGCTCCGGCGCGGCGGCCGGTCATGATCGCCATCGCCGGCGACAGCGCGGCCGGCAAAACCACTCTCAGCGGTGGCCTCGCCACCCTTCTCGGGCCGGGCCGGGTCACCACCATCTGCGTGGACGACTATCACCGCTATGACCGCGAAGAACGCCGAAAACTGCCGTTCACCGCGCTGCACCCGGACTGTAACTACATCGGCATCATGGAGCAGCACCTGCAACTGCTGGCCACTGGTGAACCGATTCTGAAACCTGTGTACGACCACCGAACCGGCCAGCTGGCCCGCCCGGAGTTGGTCTGTCCAGGCGATTTCGTGATCGCCGAGGGGTTGCTTCCGTTGCATACCAAGCTCGCGCGGGCCTGCTTCGACATCGCCGTCTACCTGGACCCGCCCGAGGAGATCCGGCGGCGCTGGAAAATCGA
Organism: Fodinicola feengrottensis; assembly: GCF_039530045.1. NCBI lineage: Bacteria > Bacillati > Actinomycetota > Actinomycetes > Mycobacteriales > Fodinicola > Fodinicola feengrottensis. The sequence continues at coordinate 291,722 of NZ_BAAANY010000005.1, forward strand.
CCGCGGCGTGGGAAAACGAGGGTACGACAAACATCAGGTCGAGGCCGAGTTGCAGCGCCGCGAGCAGGAGTCCGCGGACTTCATCCGCCCGCAACGCGAGTACGCCGACGTGGTCGTCCGGTTCGCGCCGATCAGCGAGCGCGAAGATCCACCTGGCACCCCACTGTCCGCGAAGTTGTTGCTTCGCCCCACTATCCGACATCCGGACCTCAGCAAGGTGTTGGCCGGGGATCGTCGCTGGACAATTCATCTCAAGCTGGATCGCGAAGAAAACGGACGTCCGGTCGATGCCCTGCATATTCACGGCTACGCGCCGCGAGAGGACAGCCAGGAGGTGGAAAAAGCGATCTGGGCCCAGTTGGGCCTGGAACCGGGCGACCCTATCCACACGCTGGGCCACCTCGCCAACGGCGAGCGCAGTGAGCCGTTGGCCATCACCCAGCTGATTTTGCTCTACCATATGCTCGACGAGTCTCGATAAATGGAGAAAGTCGTCAACCGGGAAACCCGTGCTGACCACTTCTCACGCATCGGACGGGACCAGGATGGATGAACGCACCAGGGTCGTCGGACGCCGGATCGCCGCGGCTCGGACGGCCCAAGGCCTCAGCCAACGCGAGCTCGCGACCCGCGCGAACGTGAGCATTTGGCTGCTGCGCAAGGTAGAACAGGGTGTCCAGGGCCCTACCGTGGCCTTTTTGACCGCCGTCTGTAAAGTGCTCGCGCTGGACGAGCGCTCTCTGAATGCCTACCAGCGCCGCCACTACTAGACTTTTGCGCATTTTCGTTCCGTAGCTATGGCCCAGCCGGCGATATTCGGGCCCGCTGCCATCCGTCGGTCGGATCCGCCAGCAAATGCCGCAGCATCAGCCGCGTGGTCGGCGAAATCTCCACGTGGGTCACCACGTGCCAGGGCCTGTTCATCGGCGTTCCCGCCATCGGCAGCTCCACCAACTCCGCCGCGGCACAGCGCACCCGTACCGCGTCGCGCGACACCAGGGTCACCCCAAGTCCGGCCACCGCGGCGGCCACCGCGGCCCCATTTGAGCCGAGCGTGAGCACACCGGGCATCCGGTCCAGCGTCGTCAACAGTTCGAGACAGGCGGCCCGGGTGCCGGAGCCGTCCTCACGCAGCAACCAGGTCGCCTCCTCGGCCACGAACTTCTCAGCGACAGCTGGGGATCCCACCACGACCAGATCGTTCGTACGCACCGCCCTGGTCCGTACGGGCAGCCGTCGCGGTGGCCGGCCGGCCACCGCGAGATCGGTCTCCCGGTGCTCAAGCATCTCCCATACCTGGCTCCGCCGAGCCACCTCCAACCCGATCTCCACCCGCGGGTAGGCCACCCGGAAAGAGGCGAGCAGATGGGGCAAAATGTGTTCGCCAGCGGTAGTTGCGGCGCCGATCCGCACCATGCCGGTCTCCGAACAATGCTGGCTGCGGGCCGCCGCCAGCGCCTGCTCGTACGTGCCCAGGATTGTCCGCGCATAACGTGCGTAAACCTGCCCGGCCGCGGTGAGCCGGATCCCGCGACCCTGTTTTTCCACCAACGGAACGCCAACATCACGGCCAGCGCGCCTATCGCGGCCGATACCGACGACTCGCTGACGAAGAGCCGTTGGGCGGCGACACGGACGGAGCCGGTATCGGCCAATTCCACCAGCGTACGCAGGCGGGCATTTGTCGTCATCGCGCGCTCCCGGTCTCGAAGACCCTGCTGGCCAACAGGTCTTCCGGCAACAGGGTGGTCACCTCGGCGCGGCCGACCAAGCCGGGGGCGGCGAGCAGCCGGCCGGCGTGCCGCAGTCGGGCCCGCTCCACCGCGTTGCGTACGCTGCGGGCATTGGCGAAAAGCGGCCGACCGCGCCGCCTTTCCAGGTATTCCCGCAACACTGGCAACGCCGGTCCGGAAAATCGGTATCCCAGCTGGTCCGCCATCAGCAAGCCGATCCGGACCAGTTCATCCACCGTGAAGTCCGGGAAGTCGAGGTGGTGCGCGATCCGCGATCCCATGCCCGGATTGGACTGGAAGAAGACATCCATCCGGTCGGCGTAGCCGGCCAGGATCACCACCAGGTCGTCCCGGTTGCTTTCCATCACCTGCAGGAGGATCTCGATTGTCTCCTGGCCGTAATCACGGTCGTTGTCCGTACGGTAAAGATAATAGGCCTCGTCGACAAAAAGCACTCCGCCCATCGCGCGCTTGATGACATCTTTGGTTTTCGGCGCGGTGTGGCCAACATACTGCCCCACCAGATCGTCGCGAGTGACGGCCACCAGATGGCCGCGGCGCAGGTATCCGATCAGCCGCAGAAGTTCGGCCATCCGCAAGGCCACCGTGGTCTTGCCGGTGCCCGGGTTGCCGGTGAAACACATGTGCAGGTTCGGCCGGGCGGTGTCGATGCCAAAGCGCTCCCGCAGCCGATCCACCAGCAACAGCGCGGAAATCTCCCGGATCCGGGACTTCACCGGCCGCAGCCCCACCAACTCGCGGTCCAGCCGCGTCAACAGGTCGGTCAACCCCGACTCGGCGAGCAACTCGGCGAGATCCACCCGCTCATGCGGGTCGAGAACGCTCTCCGGTGCCGGCGCGCCACCAGATCGCATCGCGAATCCCTGTCGCGATACGGCTTCGGCGGCCCGCCCCATCGGTTCCAGCACGATCAACCCGGCTGGTAGCGGTCGCCGGCGGGGCGGCCGGTGGCGTAGCTGTAGTTCGTGTAAGCGATGCGGCGGTCCGCTGTTTCCTGCCGTTCCAACCGGAAACCGGGCTCCTCGACCGGCCGCTGGACCAGGAAGGACAACGCCACCGTCTGCCGGCCGAGCCGCGCGTCGTACGCGTTGACCCGTACGTAACGGTCCGGGTGCGCGGTGCGGCAGGCATTGATCTCCAGCAGCACTCCAGCCGGATCGACCAGGTCGAACATCGGCAGGCCCCACATGTCCCAATAGGTGTTGCGCGGGTGTGGATCGTCGGTGAACTCCACCGAAATCGGCCACCCTTCCTGGAGCGCGTACTCAAGTTGGGCGATGATCTCGTCATCGGAAAAGTCCGGCAGGTAGGAAAACGTGCCTTGGGTGATGCGCATCTTCCGTCCTTAGATCGTCGGGGTGGGCATGACATCCGGGGTGTCGGTCGACGCGTAGGTGAAGGTGATGTCCCCCCAGGTCGCCAGCGCGACGTCGAGCTCCCGGCTTTTCTTGGCGGCGGCTCGAAGGATGTCGTCGCCCTCGGCGAAATAGTCCCGGCCTTCGTTGCGAGCCTTGACCATCGCCTCCAACGCGACCCGGTTCGCGGTCGCACCGGCCGCGATGCCCATCGGATGGCCAATGGTGCCGCCGCCGAACTGCAGCACCACGTCCTCGCCCAGATAGTGCAGCAGCTGGTGCATCTGGCCGGCGTGAATGCCGCCGGAGGCGACCGGCATGGTGCCGGGCATGGATGCCCAGTCCTGGTCGAAATAGAGACCCTTCACAGGATCAGCGGCAACATGATCGAGTCGCAAAGTGTCGTAGAAACCGGCGACAATGTTCGGGTCGCCTTCGAGTTTTCCCACCACGGTGCCGGCGTGAATATGGTCGACGCCGGCCATCCGCATCCACTTGGCAATCACCCGGAAACTCACGCCGTGGTTCTTCTGCCGGGTGTACGTGCCGTGGCCCGCTCGGTGCAGATGCAGGATCACTCCGTTGCGGCGGGCCCATTTGGCCATGGACTGAATCGCGGTATAGCCAATCGTCAGGTCGACCATCACCACGACAGTGCCGAGCTCGCGAGCGAACTCGGCCCGCTCGTACATGTCCTCCATCGTCGCGGCGGTCACGTTCAGGTAGTGGCCCTTGATTTCGCCGGTCTCGGCCTGGGCCCGGTTGACCGCCTCCATGCAGTAGAGATAGCGATCACGCCAGCGCATGAACGGCTGGGAGTTGATGTTCTCGTCGTCCTTGGTGAAATCCAACCCGCCGCGCAGCGCCTCGAACACCACCCGGCCGTAGTTTCGGGCCGAGAGGCCGAGTTTGGGCTTCGTGGTGGCGCCCAGCAGTGGCCGGCCGTATTTGCTCAGGTATTCCCGCTCCATCACGATGCCATGCGCGGGTCCTTGGAACGATTTCAGGTAGTGCGGGGAAATCCGCATGTCCTCCAGTCGCAACGCCCGCAGGGCCTTGAAACCGAAGACGTTGCCGATGATCGAGGAGGTCAGGTTCGCGATCGAGCCTTCTTCGAAAAGATCGATGTCATAGGCGATATACGCGATGAACTGGTCGGGCGCGCCCGGCACCGCTTCCAGCCGATAGCACTTGGCCTGGTAGTGCTCGTATGCGGTGAGCCGGTCGGTCCACACCACCGTCCACGTCGCGGTGGACGACTCTCCCGCGACGGCCGCGCCGGCCTCCTCCGGAGGGACGCCGGGCTGTGGGCTGATCCGGAAAGCGCACAGAATGTCCGACGGTTTCGGCTGGTAGTCCGGTTGCCAGTAGCCCATCTCGGCGTACGGGATAACGCCGGCATTCCAACGATCACTCACGATGACCTCCGCAGGTAGCCCAGCGACTCCATCGTGGCCACCGATGCTTCTGCGCACCATCAGGAATCATCGTGCCAACCTCAACTCTTCACCGTACAGTCCCGCTCCTCATCGAAGTCCACCAGTTTCGGCCTCTCCAGCTGTCGCGGATGCGGGCAACCGCGACCCAGATGCGCCACGAACTCATCCTCAAAAGCGGCCAACGCGCCGGCCACCATCCGGCCTTTGGACCGCAGCGTCAGTAAATCGGCTACGTTTGCGTCGCCGGCCTCGATCTTTTGCAGGATCTCGGAGGTCTCTGGGCACTGGTCACGAGCCAGCAGCCGGGTCGCCGCCACTACGCAGGCTGAGTCGTCGTACGCTATGAAGCCCGCGGCTCCCAGCCCCGACCCGACGGCCCGCAGCTGGTCGAAATCCAGCGGGGTGTCAAACCGTGACGCCGGCACGGGAGCCACCGACGCTCCCGGGAACACCGCTTTGATGCGACCGCCGTTCGCAGCGCCGGCGCAAACCAGATCCAACAGCACCGTCAACGGCAACCCAAGCGGCAGCTCGTACACTCCAGGCAGCCGTACGTCCCCACAGACAGTGAAAACCGTTGTTCCGGGAGAGTTCTCGGTGCCGGCCGACCGGAACCATTCGCTGCCCCGGCGCAGGATGCTCGGCAGGTGCGCCAGGGTCTCGACATTGTGAGTACCCCCTGCGCGGCACCTTTCTCCGATGGAGGAATCCCGATCCGGGTCCAGCACCCATCGCACCACGACGCCGCCGAGCAACCCGTCGGCGGTCATTTCCGACAGTGCCCGGCGCAGCGCGATGATCTCGGTCCGGTAACTCCTGTCGATCACCACGAAAACGCCGGCCACTTCCAGCACCGCCGCGGCGATCATCATCCCCTCCACCACTTGGTAGGGATTGCGCCGGAGAATGAACCGGTCCTTGAAAGTGCCAGGCTCGCCATCGGCCAGCCCACAGGTCAGGTAGCCGGCCCGTCCGGTCGAACGGAGGGTTTCCCACTTCGGGGCGGACGGAAAGCCCGAGCCACCACGACCGCGTAACCCGGACTCACGGACTCGCGCGATGACTTGGTCCGGGCTGAGCTCGCGGACCAGCGCGAGCCCAGCACCACCGCCGACAGCAAGATAATCCGGCAGCGACCCCACCGCCTCGGTCAGGCTGAGTACGGGTTCGGCCCGCATTCGTACGCCCATCGATGGCCTCCCAACGCCGTGAAGCCACCGTGGCTACGATAAATTTCCCGGGAAAATGCCTTTCAGATAAGCAAAACTCGACCTGGAATGGACCACCTTACCAGCGATCAAGCGGCGTTCATCCCCCCAAACGGGGGAGGCCCACGGGTGAACCCGAAACCGAGGTTTGCGCTTCAGTGTCAGCTGCGAACTCCTGATGGACAGTGCGATGGTCGCACGGCTTATCTTCCATGAACGCCCCGTCAGGCGGCACACGGAATCAGGTCCGGCCAGGGAGGTGCACGCGGTGGATCACTATTTCAGCGGATACGCGCTCGTCGGGCTCCTGATCGTGCTGGGCATCGGATTCGTGGCCACCAGCTTCGGCGCCAACGCATTGCTGCGGCCTTCGCGCCCCTCGCCAGGAAAGCAAAGCACCTACGAATGCGGTGTCGAGCCCACCGACGGCGGCTGGGCACAGTCGTACATTCGCTATTACGTTTTCGCTTATCTGTACGTGGTTTTCGCCGTCGACGCCGTCTTCGTCTTCCCGTGGGCCACCATCTTGGCCACCGTCGGATTCGGCACCGCCACGCTGCTGGAAATGTTCGTCTTCCTCGGTGTGCTGGCCACTGGCATCTGCTACACCTGGCGAAAAGGGGTGCTGTCATGGGTGTGATCGACCTGCCCAGCCCGGGCGTCGGGCCGCCGGCCGGACGGGCCGGGCTCGCCGCGCAGGTGCCACAACCCATCAAGTTCGTCCTGAACTGGGGCCGCCGGTATTCGCTGTGGTGCTTCAACTTCGGGCTGGCCTGCTGCGCGATCGAGTTCATCGCCACCTCGATGAGCCGGCACGATTTCATTCGGCTCGGCGTGATTCCGTTCGCGCCCGGCCCGCGCCAGGCCGACCTGATGGTCGTCTCCGGCACGGTGACCGACAAGATGGCACCGGCGATCAGGCGGTTGTACGACCAGATGCCGGAGCCGAAGTACGTGATTTCGTTCGGCTCCTGCGCCAACTCCGGCGGCCCGTACTGGGATTCGTACTGCGTCACCAAAGGCGTCGACCAGCTCGTGCCGGTCGACGTGTACGTACCGGGATGCCCACCTCGACCGGAAGCACTGCTTCAGGGCATTGTCCTGCTGCAGAAGAAGATCGCGGCCGAGACGCTCGGCGACCGATATCGGGACCCGGTCCCGTGACGGGCCGCCTGACCGACCACCTCGCCGATCGGTTCGGCCCGGACGCGACCAGCGTCAGCCACGGCCTGCTTGTCCTGGATGTCGAACCAAAACAGTGGATCGAGGCGCTCACGTACGCCCGTGACGATCTTGGCTGTACGTATTTTGACTGGCTTTCCGCCGTCGACGAACTGGAGAACGGCCTTTCGGTGCGGGCTCACCTGTGGTCCCGTACCCGTCGACACCACCTGTTGGTCCGCACTCTGCTGCCACCGGGCTGGCCTGTGCTGCCGACCGCCAGCGGAATCTTTCGGGGCGCTAACTGGCATGAACGAGAAACCCATGAGATGTTTGGGGTTCGCTTTGACGGCCATCCCTACCCGCGGCCGCTGCTGCTGCCCGACGGTTTCGAAGGTTGTCCGCTGAAGAAGAGCTTCGTGCTCGCCTCCCGAGTGGTCAAACAATGGCCCGGAGCGGTGGATCCGGGCCAGTCCGCCAGCGAAGCTCGCGGCCGTAGACGCCCGAAACTTCCGCTCGGCGTACCGAAGCCCGACGAGTGGGGCGGCTCCACCTGCGGTACGACATGATGGCCGTGCTGACGATCGGGATCCGGCTGGCCGCCGTGTTGACCGGGTTTTTGGTGCTGCCGCTGCTGGTTGGCCAGCTCGAGCACAAGGCGATGGCGCACATGCAGGCCCGGCTCGGTCCGATGGAGGCCGGCCGGTTTCACGGCTGGGCCCAACTGGTCGCCGACGGCGTCAAGTTCGTCCAGAAGGAACACGTGCTGCCCGACCGCGCCGACAGGGCGATGTTCTCGCTCGCGCCGGCGCTCGCTTTACTGCCGTACCTGGTCATCCTGGTGGTCATCCCGCTCGGGCCGAGCTTGCTGGGCGTCGACCTGGACGCCGGACTTTTGTTCGTACTGGCGGCGATGGGCGTGAGCGTGCTGGGCGCGGTGATGGCGGGATGGGCCAGCGGAAACAAATACGCGCAGCTCGGCGGCATGCGGTCCGCCGCCCAACTGATGGCCTACGAACTACCGCTGGTGCTGGTGGCCGGATCGGTCGCGATGGCCGCCGGCACCCTTTCGCTGCCTGGCATCGTTGCGGCCTGGTCGCTGTGGTGGCTCGGCTGGCAGGGCATCGGCGCGGTGGTCTTCTTTACCGCCGGACTCGCCGAACTGCACCGGCCGCCATTCGACATGCCGGTCGCCGACAGCGAGATCATCATGGGCCCTTACACCGAATACACCGGCCTGCGGTTCGCCTTCTTCCTGCTGGCCGAATATGCCGGCATCGTGGTGCTATGTGCGTTGACCGCGACCCTTTTCCTCGGTGGTTGGCGCGGCCCGTACGAACAGCAGCTCGGCTGGCTCTGGATGCTGCTCAAAACCTTCGCACTGTCCTTTGTGGTCATCTGGATGCGCGCGACCTATCCCCGGCTGCGCGCGGACCAACTTCAACAGCTGGCGTGGAAAGTCCTGGTTCCGCTGGCACTGATCCAACTGGCCGTGACCGGCGTGGTGAGGGTGGTGGGGTGAGATGCGGGTACCTGGGACCGGCCTGGTGCACGGGCTGCTGATCACGGCGCGGACGATGGTGCGCCGATCAGTAACCCGGCAGTATCCACACGCGGAGCCCGACCTCCCCTCACGCAGCCGCGGAGTTATCGCACTACTAGCGGAAAACTGCACCTCCTGCATGCTGTGCGCGCGAGAATGCCCGGACTGGTGCATCTATATCGAGTCGCACAAGGAGACCGCGCCACCCCAGGTCGAAGGCGGCCGAGCGCGTACGACGAACTCGCTCGACCGGTTCGCGATCGATTATTCGCTGTGCATGTACTGCGGCATCTGCATTGAGGTCTGCCCCTTCGACGCGTTGTTCTGGTCGCCGGAGTTTTCTTATGCCACCGATGATGTATCCGAGCTGCTCCAGGAGCGGGACGTGCTTGCCTCCTGGTTGCCCACGGTCCCCTCATGACCGGCCTCGATGTCGCCGTCCTTGGCTTCGGCTTACTGATGCTGGCGGCTGCGGTGGCGGTGGTGACGACCAAACAGTTGGTGCACGCGGCCCTCTGGCTAGTGGTCAGTTTCGCCGCCCTGGCAGCCTGTTACCTGCTGTTGACCGCCGAAATCGTGGCCTGGGTGCAGGTGCTGATCTACGTCGGCGCGATCGTGGTCCTGCTGCTGTTCGGCATCATGCTCACCCGCTCTCCGACCGGTCCATCGTCCGATGTGGACACCCGGAATCGTTGGCCGGCCCGCACGGTCGCGCTCGCCGTCGGTGCTTTGCTGGCCAGCACGGCGATCGGCCCGTTCTGGTCGACGTATCTTCCGCTCAGCGCCAGCTCGGCCGGATCCGCGAAAGTGCTCGGCACGGCCCTTTTCCGGTTCTGGGTACTGCCTTTCGAGCTGCTTTCGTTGCTGCTGCTCGCCGCTCTGGTCGCGGCAGTGGTCCTGACCCGCGCCAAGACCGGCCGCTCGGACCGGCCGGTTTTGGCGCGTTCCAGCAGCGGCCGTGGGCCGGCCATCGGCGCCGGGAGACGGTAATGCATCTCGCTCTTGCGATCGCTCTTTCCGCGGCCCTGTTCACCGTCGGCGTCTACGGAGTTCTCGTACGCCGCAATGCCATCCTGGTGTTGATGTCCATCGAGCTGATGCTCGGCGCGGTCAACCTGAACCTGGTGGCTTTCGACCTTCTGCACCACGATCGGCTGCGGTCCGGTCAGGTCCTCGCACTTTTCGTGATCGCCATCGCGGCCGCCGAGCTGGGTCTCGGCCTCGCCATTGTGCTGCTGGTGTACCGAAACCACGGCACGATCGCCATCGACGCCGTACGAGATCACGCCGACCGAGACCCGGCGACCGTGGACAGAGCCTCGTGATGAAGGCGGACGACCTGATCGCGGCGCTGGCCGCGTTCGCCGTGCTGGCGCCGCTGATCGCCGCGGCCGTCGGGCTCCTGCACGGCTCCCAGGTGCCCGGCGGCCCGGGTGCGATCGCCGTCACCGGCACCCTGGCGGCGACCGCTGCCTCAGTTTTCCTGCTGGTGATGATATCTTCGCTGCCCCAGGCCGTCGACTACGCGGTTCCCCTCACCCCTACCGGAGGCATCGCGATCACCGCTGGCGTACGGGTCGACACGCTGTCGGCCTCCGTCGCGGTGATGGTTTCGGCGGTGGCGCTGGCCATCCAGGTGTTCTCCCTCCGATATGTACGGGTCAGGCACAGCTCTTACGCGGCCATGGTTTCCTTGTTCACCGCGGCAATGCTGCTCGTGGTGCTGGGCTCCGACCTGATGGTGCTGTATGTCGGCTGGGAAATCATGGGCCTCTGCTCGTACCTGTTGATCGGGCACCAGTGGGAGGAACGAAAGAACACAACTGCCGCCATCAAGGCATTCCTGATGACCAGAGTGGGCGATGTCGGCTTTCTGTTCGGCATTTTCACCTTGGGCTTCGCGGCCGGTTCATTCCGGATCTCCACAGTGCTGGCCGCTGTGCCGCGGCTGCCGGCCGGTCTGGTGCTGCTGGCGGCCGTGCTCCTGACTCTCGGCGTGGTCGCGAAGGCCGGCCAGTTTCCGTTGCACGGCTGGCTTCCCGACGCGATGGCCGGCCCGGCCCCGGTGAGCGCGCTGATCCACGCGGCCACCATGGTGGCGGCCGGCTCGTACGTGGTGGCCCGGCTCTACCCGGTTTTCCTCGCCGCGCCGGCCGCCCTCACAGTTCTCGCGGTGCTGGCCGGAATCTCCGCCGTCGGCGCAGCTCTCGCGGCCCTCGCGGCCGAAGATCTCAAGCGGTTGCTGGCCTATTCGACCATCAGCCAGGTGGGGCTGATGCTCGCCGCGCTGGCCGTCGGCGGCCGGCTGGCCGCCATCGCACACCTGATTTCCCACGGAGCCTTCAAAGCACTGCTCTTCCTGGCCACCGGCACGGTGATCGTCGCGGTCGGCAGCACTCTTCTGGCCCGGATGGGCGGCCTGCGCCGCACCATGCCGCTGACCTGCGTCTGCATGACCATCGGTTGGGCGGCGCTGGCCGCGGTGCCACCGACGGCCGGATTCTTCAGTAAGGACGCCATTCTGGCAGCGGCCGCCCAGCCGAGCTCGGTGGTGTCCCCTGCGACTGCTGTCTTCGTCGTCGGTTGCACGATGCTCACCACCGTGGTCACCGCCGCTTACGCCACCCGAGCATGGCTGCTGATCTTCTTCGGCGAGCGGACGAAAACGGTCATGGGCGATCCGGGGCCGAGCATGGCCGCGCCGCTGGTCGGGCTGGCCGGTACGGCCCTGTTGCTCGGTCTTGCCGTGCGCTACGTCCCTGAGCTGCTCCCGGATCCGTTCGTCGCGGCCGAATCCGCGGTCCTGGTCACCGCGGGCATCATCGCCGCGTACGTGCCATGGCGGCTGCGATCGGCCGGCGATCCGGCCGCCCTGCTGGGCGCCGCGCGGCCGCTGCTGGCCAGCGCCTTTGGAACCGACACGATGTACGAGCGGACCGTTTTGCCAGCAGTCATGCAGCTTTCCCGTACGGTTGCCCGCTTTGACGACCGGGCGATCAGCCGCACAGTCACCGGCACCGGCCGTGCCGCCGGTCGACTGGGAGCCGTACTTCGGCTGGCGCAGAACGGAAACCTGCAGGCGTACCTGACCGGCATGCTGGCCGGCACCGCGCTGCTCGCCCTCGGTCTGGTGGTGCTGCGATGACCGGCTGGCTGACCGTCCTGTTGCTGCTCGTACCCACCGCCGGCTGTCTTTTCACCCTGCTGTTGCCGGAAAGATGGGCAACTCTCATGGGCGTAATCACCACCGCGACGGTGCTCGCCGACACAGTCGCGGTGATCGCGCTTTTCCACCTCTCGGGAAAAATCCAGTTCCAGGTCGACAAACCGTGGATCCCGGAGCTCGGGAGCCGCTTCCACCTCGGCCTCGACGGCATCTCACTGCCACTCATCGTCCTCACCGCTCTGCTGACTTTTCTTTGCACGGCCTACCTGATGCCGCGGGCGAGCCGGCCCGAGCGGCCCCGCGCCTTCGTCGCTTTGGTGCTGCTCATGGAAGTCGGCACGCTGGGCACCTTCATCGCGCTGGACCTGCTGCTGTTCTTCGTCGCCTTCGAGCTGGTGTTGGTCCCGATGTACTCGTTGATCGCCGGATGGGGCGGATCACGGCGACGACCCGCGGCGAATCAATTCATCCTCTACACCTTGCTCGGATCTGGTTTCCTGCTGGTCGGTATCCTCATCGTCGCTGTTCAGACGGGCACGCTGGACATGGTCGCGTTGACCGCCGGCTCGGGGATGAACCGGACCGTGCAAATCATCGCGTTCCTCGCGATGGCCATCGGTTTCGCTGTCAAGACACCCATGTGGCCGCTGCATTCGTGGCTGCCGGACGCCCACACCCAGGCACCAACGGTCGGGTCGGTGTTGCTCGCAGGTGTCCTGCTGAAAATGGGCACCTATGGCTTTGTCCGAGTCGCGCTGCCCATCCTGCCGGACGGCGCCCGGTTATGGGCGCCCTGGCTGGGAACCTTCGCCGTCATCGGGATCATTTACGCGGCGCTGGCCTGCCTCGCGCAGCGCGACCTGAAACGCCTGATCGCCTTTTCCAGCGTCGGCCACATGGGATTCGTACTGCTCGGGATCGCTTCGCTGACCCCGATCGGCCTTAACGCGGCCCTGTTCGCCAACATCGCTCACGGGCTCATTACCGGGTTGCTGTTCTTCCTGGTCGGCGGGATTTCCCAGCGATACCACAGCACCGAGCTCGACCGGCTGGGCGGCGGTCTGCTGGCCAAGGCACCCAGGTTGGGAAGCCTGCTGGTGTTCGCGTCGGTGGCGAGCCTGGGCCTGCCCGGCCTCGCCGGATTCTGGGGCGAGATGTTGGCTCTGCAGGCGGCTTTCCAGCCCGCCGCCGGACTCAGCCGCGGCCTTTACCTGGTCTTGATGGCGACCGCCGGCATCGGGGCCGTCCTCACCGCCGGCTATTTCCTCGCCATGCTCCACCGGGTGGCGCAGGGACCGGTCGGCCCACTCTGGCGAGCCGTCCGAATCTCGGACGTGAGCGGCCGGGAATGGCTGGCGTGGACGCCGCTGATCGCCGGGGTGGTCCTGCTCGGCGTCTGGCCGGCCACCCTGCTGACAGTCAGCGCGCCGGCCGTACGAGCCGTTCTCGGGTTGGGCTGACATGATCCAAAGCATCGACTACCTGGCCGTCGCGCCACCGCTGATTCTCGCGGTCGCCGCGATCGCGCTGCTGCTTTTCGAGGCGTTCCTGCCTGATGCCGGCGTACGGCAGGTGGCAACCCTGTCGCTGGCCGGCATTTTCGCCGCCGCTGTCGCGGTGGGCTTGCTCGCCGTCGGTCCGTTGCCCCGCACCACGTTCTGCGTACCGGGCGGGCCGGCGGCCTGCTCGTACCACTTGAGCTCCTTCACCCTGTTGCTCGATCTGGTCGTACTGTTCTCGGCCGCGGTGGTGGTTTTGATCGCCAGCGCCGAAATCTGCGCCACCGAACTGCCGGCCGGTGAATTCGGCTTCCTGTTGTTGTCGTCGCTGGCCGGCATTCTGGTGCTGACCGCCGCCGGTGACCTGGTTACTCTCGTGGTGGCGCTGGAAACGCTGACGCTGCCGGTCCTGGCACTGGCGGCCATTCGCCGCCGGGACCGCAGGTCCTCCGAGGCAGCCGTCAAGATGTTCCTCTTCTCGCTCGTTTCCACAGCCGTGATGCTTTACGGTGTCAGCCTGATCTACGGCATCTCCGGCACGGTTTTCCTGAGCCGGATCGCGGTGTTCGACGGCGGCGGACCACTGACCTGGCTGGCGATACTCCTGGTCGTGGTCGGGTTCGGCTTCAAGATCTCGTTGGTGCCGTTCCATTTCTGGGCCCCGGACACCTATTCGGGCGCGCCGGTGTCGGTCGCCGGTTTTCTGTCGGTGATCTCCAAGGCTGGTGGCCTCGCCGGGTTGATCCTGGTCCTGGTCACCGCTTTCGGCCGGTACGCGGTGATCTGGGGGCCATGGCTCGCGGTGCTCGCGGCGATCACCATGACAATGGGAAACCTGGTCGCGCTGCGACAAACCCGGATCGTCCGATTGCTCGCGTGGTCGTCGATCGCGCACGCCGGCTACATGCTGACGCCGCTGGCCGCGTTAGCTGGCGTCGCCGACCGGCCGGAGCTGGTGCGCGGCCTCGTCGGCGCCGCGGTTGGCTATCTCGCGATCTACGCCCTCATGACGATCGGCGTCTTCGCCGTGGTCTCTTTCGCCGGCTGGGTCGGCCCGTACGGCGGCGGCGCGCTGGACGACTATCGCGGGCTCGCCCGATCACACCCGTTGGTGGCCCTGTGCCTGGCTTTCCTGCTCGCGAGCCTGGCCGGGGTTCCACCCGGCCTGGCCGGCTTCTTCGCGAAGATCTTCGTGTTCCGGGCCACGGTCGCCGGCGGCTACGGCTGGCTGGCCGTGCTGATGGCGATCAACGCGGTGATCGGGCTCTCGTACTACCTTTCCTGGGCCGTCCGGCTGTTCGACCGCCGCCCGGCCGGTCTGACAGTGGGATCCGGACCGGTCCCCCGGCCGGTGGCCGCCGCCATCGCGGCCGCCACCGCCGGCACCGCGCTGTTGTCCGTGGTTCCCGGGCTTGTGCTCGGCTTTTCCCCGTGAGAGAAGGCAACTATGCAGGCAACCGTGGCACGCCTGGATCCGGATCGGTCCGGATCGGTGATCCTGGACAACGGCCATTTACTGCCTTTCAGCACCGCCGTCTTCCTCCACAGTGGACTGCGGACCTTGCGACCGGGCCAACGAGTGCGGATCCGGGTCGCGGCGGGTGAGGTCACCGCGCTGACCCTGTCGACCTTCGCACTGCCTTCACCGGTCGATGTCGCCGACGACAAAGAACATTGAGCCCAGAATCGCCACCATGTCGGCGACCAGGTTGCCCGGCAGCAGCTCGGACAGCACCTGGATATTGTTGAAAGAAGCCGATCGCAGCTTCAGCCGCCACGGCGTCCGCTCCGCACGCGACACCAGATAGTAGCCATTGATTCCGAGCGGATTCTCGGTCCACGCGTACGCGTGCCCGGCCGGCGGGCGAATCACCTTGGATGTCCGCGCGCAGATCGGCCCGGGCGGCAGGTCGACGATCCGGTCCAGACAGTCGTCTGCCAGTGTCAAAGACACGTGGACCTGCTCCAGCAGACATTCGAAACGAGCCAGACAGTCCCCGGTTTTGCGAGTGACGACAGGAACATCCAGCTCGTCGTAGGCCAGATACGGATCGTCTCGGCGCAAATCGACATCCACTCCGCTGGCCCGCGCGATCGGGCCGGAGATCCCGAACTGGTCGATTTGCTCGACTGACAACACGCCGATGCCCTTGGTCCGAGCCAGGAAGATCTCGTTGCCGAAGATCAGGTTTTCCAGGTCCGACAGGCTGTTCCGAACGTCGGCGACGGTCAGCCGCGCATGGTCCAGCCAACCCGTCGGCAGGTCCTGCTTCAAGCCGCCGACCCGGTTGAACATGTAGTGCATGCGGCCGCCGGAGACCTCCTCCATCAGATGCTGCAGCTTCTCCCGCTCCCGGAACGCATAGAAGACCGGGGTGATCGCGCCCAATTCCAGCGGATAGGACCCCAGGAACATCAGGTGGTTCAGCACCCTGTTGAGCTCGGCGAGCAGCGTTCGCAGCCAGACCGCGCGGACCGGCACCTCGATGCCGAGCATCCGCTCGACCACCAGCACCACCCCGAGCTCGTTGCAGAAGGCGGACAGCCAGTCATGCCGGTTGGCCAGCATGATGATCTGCCGGTAATCCCGAGCCTCGAAGAGTTTTTCGGCGCCGCGGTGCATATAGCCGATGATGGGTTCGGCCGTACGGATCCGCTCGCCGTCCAGGATCAGCCGCAGCCGCAGGACACCGTGGGTCGCCGGGTGCTGCGGACCGATGTTGAGGACCATGTCCTGGCCACCGTCGAATTCAGCCGCATCCACCCCAACGCCGACGGTCAGGTCGGTCGTCATTGCCTTATTGTCCCATGTAAAGACACCGGTGAACATATGCCCACCGAATGAATCAGCCAGAAATAGCCGCCGAGCCCGGCCGGATCGATCAGCTCCGCTTCCTCGCTGGCGGCTCGCAAACGACCGAGGTAGCCAACCTGATCGGTACGAGCACAGTCCAACGCGGGGCGCCGGCCGTCACATCCCAGCGATCGCAACACCTCTCGCTGGGTCGCCACTTCCACGGATCCCGGCACCGCTCGCATTCCCGCTTCCGCGCAGGCATCTATCGCCACGTGCGCGGTGATATCGGTACGCCCGTCCGGCACCGGTATGACCTGACGGCCTTGCCGGTAACCGGTCAAGGTCCCGGCTGACGGACGCGCGGATCGTACGTGCCCGTAGTCCACCGCGATGGCCGCGCCGGCCGCCAGCCGCCGCACCGCGCAAGCCCAGGCGACATCGCGGGTACGCCCAACTTCGGCCCGGTCGTCCACTGTGGACAGTGGCCACCAGGTATCCAGCCATTCACCGTCCACCAGATCCGCCGAACACCGCTCGCGACCAGCCGGGTCGACCAGCACCAGCCGCGGCCCGTCCGGCGTTCGTACGACCACGTCGACGGGCACGTTGTCCAGCCATTCGTTGGCAAAAAGCAACCCACGAATGCTCATCGGAATCTCGCTCCGCCACCGCGCCGCCTCGGTCAGTCCGGATGGCCGGTCACCCACCTCCACCGCCGTCAGCACTAACCGGTCCCGCAGTTCCGTTGGCGCCAGCCGCCACACAGCCTCCACCAACTCACCACCACCGGCACCAACGTCGACGAAATCCAACCGCGCGGGACTCCTCAGTTCACCGTCGATTCTTGTCAGGATTTTCACCACCGCATCGGCGAACCGCAGGGAGGTGTGTACGGACGTACGGAAATGGTCGCTCCGCGGCACCGCGTTGCGATAGAAGCCCCCGTCGCCGTACAAAGCGATCTCCATCGCGTCGCGCCAGGTCCTCCACATAGGACGTCAGGAAACCGGGACGGTCGCGGAAACCGTCGTCCCGACACCAGGCCGTGACTCGACTTCCAGTCGGCCACCTATCAGCTCGGCACGCTCGGCCATGCTGCCCATTCCGTATCCGCCCTGAGAGATGTCTTGCACCGCGGCCTCGCGGTCGAATCCGCGGCCGTCGTCGGTCACCTGCAGGACGACACCGGATCCACGCCGGAAAAGGCGCAGCTCGATCCGGGCCGCGTGCGCGTGTTTGACAACGTTCTGCATTGCCTCCTGAGCAATGCGATAGAGCGCTATTTCCACATGTTCGGACAGCGCACACTGGTCCACCTCGACGTGCGCCTCAACGCCCGGCGCCGAGCGGGCAAGGCTCGCGAGGCTGTCCGCGAGGCCGAGGTCGTCGAGCACCGGCGGGCGCAGCAGATTGATCGCGGCCCGCGCCTCGGCAATGGTCAGATGGGTGTGCTCATGCGCCTTCGTCAGTTGTTCCAAGGCAAAGTCGCGGTCGTCGGCGAGCGCCTCCATCGCCGCGTCCAGATGGAATTGCAGGCTGCACAGGCGTTGCGTGATGCCATCGTGAATATCCGCGGCGAGGCGGCGTCTTTCCGCTTCCTGCGCTTGGATTACCTGCTCGGTGAACCGCTCATGCGCCCGCTCTCGGGCGGCCAGCCGGCGGTGCATCCGGGCTTGGTGGATGGCGCCGGCTATCAGGGTCCCGATGGAGGTCAGCAGCCTTGCGTCCCGATCGGTGAATTCCCGCCGCATCCGGGTGTGGACATTCAGTACCCCCACCAACCCGCCGGGCGAACTCGCCATCGGCACCGACGCCATCGACGTGTAGTCCTCACCACGCAGCTGTGGGAAATACCGGTAGCGCGGGTCGTTTTCCTTGCCCTCCAGGATGAAAACCGGCCGCTGGTGGTACGCCGCCCAGCCGGCCACTCCTTCGCCCAGCGGCAGGCTGATCTTGCCGACCTCGCGGTCGAAAGGCGCGGTGGCGCCGGCCAGCGTCAACGACCGGTCGGTGTCGTCGAGCACGTGCACGAAACAGATGTCGGTGGCGGTCGCCGCCACGATCAGCGCGGCCACCCGGGCCGCCAGCGCACCCACCTCGGGTCCGGCCGAAATCGCCTCGATAATGCCCACCAACAGGGCGTTCTCGCGCTCCGGGTCGGCCAACCCCAGCCCATGCGGGGTCATTGCCGCCTCCTCGCCGCGGTTCCCGCGGCCCGGTACCAGTTTCCCGCCCATCGCCGCCGTGGTCATCCCCCATCGGAGGCAACCGCGTGGGATGGTCCGATCCGCTCCGCGGCGGTACACTCACTCTCTGGACCGGGTAGAGGAGACTCCCATGATGGTTCTCGGTTACATTTTCGTCGTCCTGCTCGCCATCGCCGTCCTGACTGTCATTGTCATGGGCCTCATGTCGGTCGGAGACATCCGGCGTTACCTGCACATCCGCGGGATGTAGCTCAACAGGCCGAGGCCGCGCACGCCCTCTCGTCCTGGGAAAAACGTACGTCCGGCCCATGTGGACTTTCCACATGGGCCGGACGTACGCGCATTCGGTTCGGCTACTACTAGATCCAGCCGGCCTCGCGGGCGATGCGAATGGCGTCCAGCCGGTTGCGGGCGCCAAGTTTCGCGATGACGTTGGACAAGTAGTTACGGACGGTCCCGCTGGACAGCCGCAGCCGGGTGCCGATCTCGACCATCGGCGCACCGCTCGCGACCTCCTGCAAAAGCGTTGCCTCGCGAATGGTGAGTGGGCTTTCGCCGTGCTCCAGAGCCGCCCCGACCAACTCCGGGTCGAGCACGAACTCGCCCTCGTGCACCCGCCGGATCGAATTGGCCAACTGCTCCGCCGGTGCGTCCTTGGCGAGCAACCCGCGGACCGGGACGGCGAGTGCCTGCCGTACGGTCGCCGGGCTGCCGATCGCGGTGAGCATCAGCACCCGGCAGTCCGGCAGCCGACTGGTGAGTTCAGCGGCGGCGCTGATCCCGTCCAGGCCCGGCAGGCCGATGTCCAGTACCGCGACATCGGGACGGCTGCGTACGGCGGCCGGCACGATCTCGTCGCCGCGTCCGACATCCGAGACGACCTCAATGCCGTCCTCGTACGTCAGCAACGCGACCAACGCGCCGCGAATCAAGTTCATGTCTTCTGCGATCAGAACCCGGATTGATCGCACGGCTGTAGCTGTAAGGAGATCCATGGTGGCGTACTCCGTATTCATTATGTGTTGACTAACGACCCGCTCCCTCAACTGGCCCATACCAATACCCCTGTACCAACACGAAGGACGTGTACTAATACGAAGGCCGGCGCTGGCGCTGTCCGTCGCCGCCGGCTTTCCGGCGGAGGCGAGAAAAGTGGGACCGCTCGCGGACATATCGGCATAGTGCCCAGAAGTACCCGAACGGGCAACCCTTTCGGCGTGGCTCGAAGGGCTGTCGCCAGATGTCAAATCTGTGCTTGCTCACAATTCCCCTGGACCAGGTTGCGGGGTGTGGGATGCTGGTGTTGTGGGAACGTTCGCTGCAACTACCAAGACATTGCCAACGAAGGCGATTCGATGACGCTTCGGATCGAGTTTTCCCCTCAGGACCTCACGAAGATAACGATTTCCCGCACGCCAGACCCATTGTGGGAAACGCTTCTAGCGCTACATCTGGTCAATGCGAAGGCGACCTCGGTGGCCTTCCGGCGCTGGTGCGGAGCGACCCAACTCAGCGGCGCGGCGAAACAACTCCTGCTGCTGGCGCCGGCGCAGGGGTATTCACCCGATTTCCTCACCCCGGCCGAGGGCGCCGCCGGGCTGGACGCCGGTCTGGACGCCGTCCTGACCACTCCACGGGCTCGACTACGAACGGAAATGGGAAAACTCGGCGCCGGCCACCGGTTGGGACCGTGGGCGCGGGACGTGGCCGACGGGCGTTCGCCGGCCATGCAGAACCTGTCCGTCGCGATCCGGGAATTCCACCGCGGCGTCCTGGAACCCCGTTGGTCATACATCACTTCCCGAGTGAACAGTGATCGCGCACGCCGTACGGAGGCGCTGGCCACCGACGGCGTCGGCAGCCTCCTGACCGGGCTACATCCAAGTTTGCGCTGGCAGGCCCCACATTTGGAGCTGGCCGGCCAACACGTGAACGGCGATCTGCGACTGCAGGGCCGCGGCCTTCGGCTGATCCCCTCGTTTTTCTGCCGTGGCGTACCCACCGTGTTGGAGGACGCCGACCTCGCACCGGTCCTGGTCTATCCCATCGACGGCGGCTCGTCCTGGCTCGCCCCCCACAGCGTCCGACCGGATCCCGAAGATCACGCGCCACTGATCGCTCTCTTGGGCCCTACCAGGGCAAAAGTCCTGGTCGCGGCCGCCGCCGGATGTACGACCACAGAACTCGGCCAGCGCGCCGCCATCTCCCCCGCCTCGGCCAGCTACCACGCCACGGTGCTTCGCGAAGCCGGCCTCCTCACCACCCGGCGCAACGGAATGTCCGTCCAACACGACCTGACGGCTCTCGGTTCAGCCCTGCTCGACGGGCAGCTCACCCTCTAGTTTTCCTTTAGCGCCAACAAGAACCTTCCAGCTGCCGATATGGTTGCATCCTCTGCATTAATTTTTCGCCGACCCTTCGGCAACCGCTCCGATTTCTTTGGAAACTGGTTCGCTTGTGTTCTTACGGTTCGGTGACGAAATTGGTGGGATGTTATTGGCTATCGAGAAATGCTCGCCTCGGGAAAGATTCAGAATTTATCCATGCCTGCAGCGAAGTAATGATTACCTCGAGTGATATCCGCGCGCTAACGGGACAACGGGAGCGCGGAAGTTGACCGACTAATCGCGAAGCCGCTTAAAAGACCTACACGACCTCGACCTGTTTAGAGGCGGTCAAGCTCCCGCCGGCCGCACCTACATACGTCCCAGAGGTCGGCGCAACGTCGGCGTAGTCGCGGCCCGTCGCGACGGTCAGGTAGTCCCAACCAGCTCGTCGCCCGTTGCACGGGTCGAACGCGACCGCGCGCGCCTCGGGTACGACGACCTCGACCCACGCATGAGTGCCGCCCTCGCCGAGCAGATGGCCGGAGACGTACCGCGCCGGCAGCCCGGCGGACCGGCAGAGAGCGAGCATCAGGTGGGCGGAGTCCTGGCACACCCCGTGGCCGGCCGCGAGCGCTTGTGCGGCGGTCGTGTCGACGGTGGTGGAGCCTGGTGTGTACGCGATGGCGTCGTGTACGTACGAACAGAACCGCTCAGCGCTGGCCAGCGCGTCACCGTCACTCAGTGCGGCCGCCACTTCCCGGATCTTCGCGTCCGGGGTGGTCAACCGGGTGGGCTGCAGCAGCCACGGATGAACCGTCGGCACGGGTACGCCTTCGGCCGGCCCGACCCGCTCGACGACCGCCTCCAGCAGGAACTCCACCCGCTCCGGTACGAGCGGCGCCAGTGTCCGGGTGATCGTGTTGCCGGCGGCGTCCCGCTGATGGGTGACCTGCGCGTCGGCGCCGGTAACACTCAGTGAGTAGCCTCGCCGGCGCTGGTCACCGTGCCGGGGTGGTGGGACGACGATGAGGCGGTGGTCGAGCTGCCGGATCGGCTCGTCGTACGTGTAGACGAACCGCTGCTTCAAGACGTACGTCCGCTGCTCAGGCTTCATCGGCCCACACCTCCATACTGCGCAGCTCCGGACCTCCATAAGTGGTAGCCATCGCCACGTCCACAGCGTCGCGGCCGCGGCCGATCAGCACTCGCCCCTTGCGGGTCACGTTGTTGCGCGGGTCGAAGGTCCACCACCGGCCATCGAGGTAGACCTCCATCCAGGCGGCGAAGTCCATTGGCTCGTCGGCGACCGGCACGTCCAGGAACGGAAGGTAACCGAACACATACCGGGCCGGGATCGAGAGCGCCCGGCAGAAGCTGATCGCGACGTGCGCGAAGTCGCGGCAGACACCCCATCCGGCCGCGTACGCGTCAGCCGCGGTGGTCGTGCCGTTGCTGCTGCCGTAGCTGAACCTCAGGTGGCTGTTGACGTGGTCGCAGATCGCTCGTACCCGCCGATAGCCCGGCGGATGGTCGCCGAACAACCGCCACGCCTCGTCGCCGAGGGCGTCCGGCAGGCAGTAGCGGCTCGGCAGCGTGTAGACGAGCACGTCGTCGGGCAACAGCGCCGCCGGCACCTCAGGCGCGTCGAGGTCCACCTCCTCGGAGGCGTCCGGGACCATCACGAGCGCCTCGTACCGCACGGTCGTGTCCCCCACCGGCAGCGTCAGGCGCTGGCACCCGTTGCCATACAAGTCCAGGTAGCTGTGCCGGTCGACAACCGGTTGGCTGGCCCACTCCTGTTTGAGCACGGTGGCCGGCGCGGTCCCGAGCGCCTGGACCTGGAAGACCGTCGCGGTCTCGATCTCAGCCGTGTACTGGAACTCGCACCCCACCCGCACCTGACGCTTCGCGACCGTCATCGTCTCCCCACCCGTACCTCCCGGAGCGGCAACAGATCCGCCCGTCCAGCGTACGGCGTTCCCGCGCACGCAACGAAACGGTGCGGATTTGCGCCGTTTCGCTACATTCGGTGGTTTACTTCGAGGGCGCCGGGTTTGCCGACACAGACGCTGATCGCCGACCACTGCAGCCGCTACGGCCGCTACGGCCGCTACGGCCGCTACGGCCGGTGATAGTCGTCAACGCGTGGTTTCGCCACTGCTGACCAAATACGGCCGGCTGGTCCAGCCCGGATGTGGCAGCCGGCGCGGGGCCTGGCCCGGGTTTTGTGGCCGGTGCTCGAAATGCCACCACTCGTTGTCGTACGTACGGTAGAGGTCATAGCGCCAGCCGTTGTCCTCCAGCCAGCGCGCGCCTTCCACCGGCCGTACGTCCATCGCGATTCCCTTGACATGGGTGGATTCCTCCGGCGGTAACACGTGCCGGCGGGCCGCGCTTACCGAGCCAGTGCGAACAACCTCGTCATTGAACAGCTGATGTTGTTCGGCCGCGTCCCGGTGACCGGAGGTCAGGCCGATCAGCTGGCCGTCGCACCAAAACGCGTCCGTACGCGCCGCCTGGAAAGCGGCTTTCGCCAGCACGGTGAGACCGTCCAGATTTTCGGCCGGAAACCGCAGCCCCAGCGCCCACTGGCAAGCCAGCTGCGCCGCGTTGCCCGGCCGGCGCACAAACGCGATCGGCAGCAGGAGGATCGCCAGCACGTTGGTGACCGCCTCGAAAAGGCGGTCCCGCAGGCGGCCGGGACGGGCGGCGAGCACGGTCATGAGTCCACTGTCGACGATGATTGTGCGACCCAGTCCTCAGCTCTGTCACCGGAAGGTAACAGTTGGCCTGCTGTTACCGAACCATGACGAGACGCGGACAATTTCGGTACGTACGCGCGCGATGGTAGGTAGCGTGGCCACGACCTCGCGACAGGTGGACAAGCGGACTCCGGGTGGCGCTGGGATAGTTGGGGCCATGCCACGGGTGTTGTTGATCGAAGATGATCAGGCCGTACGGGACGGCCTGCGGATGGCGCTGTCCCGGCACGGCCACACGGTGGACGCGGCGGAGACCGGCGAGCTGGGTTTGGAGCGGTTGCGAACGGCGCCCGCCGACGTGGTGGTGCTCGACCTGATGCTGCCCGGCATGGACGGTTTCGAGGTCTGCCGGCGGATCCGGGCCAGCGGGGACCTGCCGATCATCATGCTGACCGCCCGCAACGACGACATGGATGTGGTGGCCGGCCTGGAAGCCGGCGCCGACGACTACATCGTCAAGCCAGTGCGGGCGCGGGTGCTGGAGGCCCGCATTCGGGCCGTGCTTCGGCGTACCAGCGCGGAGCCGCGGCACAATGGTGCGCAGCAGCCGGGGCTGGAACATTACGGCAGCCTGGTCATCGACAGGGCCGGGCTGGTGATCAGCAAGAACGGCACGCCGATCGCGCTCGCGCCCACCGAACTTCGGCTGCTGCTCGAGCTTTCCGGCGCGGCTGGCCGGGTGTTGAGCCGGCAGCACCTGCTGGAAGCCGTGTGGGAACACGGATATCTCGGCGACTCCCGGCTGGTCGACGCGTGCGTCCAACGGCTGCGCTCGAAAATCGAGGACGACTCGGCCCTGCCGGTCTACGTCCAAACCGTACGCGGCTTCGGTTATCGCTTCGGGCCGCTGTGAAACTCCGCTGGTGGTTGGACGCC
The DNA here is from genome assembly GCF_039530045.1 of Fodinicola feengrottensis. Taxonomy (NCBI): domain Bacteria; kingdom Bacillati; phylum Actinomycetota; class Actinomycetes; order Mycobacteriales; genus Fodinicola; species Fodinicola feengrottensis. Next base: position 315,816 of record NZ_BAAANY010000005.1, read on the forward strand.
CGAACTCTGGGCCTTCGTACCCGGCTGCTGATTTCCTTTGCCCTGCTCGGTGTTCTCACCGCGACCCTGGTCGCGGGTGCGGTCTATTACAAGGCCAGCAACGTCATTCTGCAAAAAGCCCAGGACACCGCGGTCACCTCGTTGACCGACCGGCTCGCGAAACTCTTCCCGCTCCGCGACCTGCCACCCAGCCAGGATCGGCTGGACCAGATCGCCGGCACCCTGTCGAACCGACTCGACTCCGCGGTGGTCGTTTACCGAGGCGAAAAGTCCGCCGGCAGCCTGGACCCGGACATGTTCCCGGCCGAACTGCGGCAGGCGGTGACCAGCGGCCAGGTCGTCTGGCAGCGAATGTGGTTCCGCGGCGAGCCGGTCGTGGTGGTCGGCACCGAGTTGTTGATCGGCGCGCCAAACGGTCCTGCCCACGCGTCCGGCCTGGAAGTTTATCTGGTGCACAGCCTGTCCGCCGAACAGAACAGCATCAGCCAGATCCAGCTGACCGCATTCTCGTACGGCGTCCTCGCGCTGGTTTTCGCTGTTCTGCTGGCCCTGTTGGCGGCAAGGAGTGTGCTGCGACCAGTACGCGAGCTCGACGAGGCGGCCCGCCGGCTGGGTGACGCAGATCTGACGACCCGGTTGGCCGTACGAGGTTCGGACGAGTTGGCGCGGGTCGCGGAAACCTTCAACAACACCGCCGACGCGCTGGAACGGCTCGTCGCCGAGCTGCGCAGAATGGAAGCGGACGCGAGGCGTTTCGTCGCCGACGTCTCGCATGAGCTGCGTACTCCGCTGGCCGCGATGACCGCGGTCACCGACGTGCTCGACGAGGAAGCGCCACAACTTCCGGGCGATGCCGGCAAAGCCGCCCGGCAGGTCAGCCAGGAGACCCACAACCTCACCCGGCTTGTCAACGACCTCATCGAAATCTCCCGGTTCGACTCCGGCGGCGCGGCGCTCGTCCTGGACACCGTCGACGTGGCCGCCGCCATCGCCGCCACCCTGCGCAGCCGCGGCTGGTCGGACCAGGTGCGAACCGAGCTGCCACCGCGGGTTTTCGCACGGCTGGACCCACGACGGCTGGACGTGATGGTCGCGAACCTGGTCGGCAACGCCCTGCGGCACGGTGCCCCGCCGATATCGGTACGGTTGGGGGCAAACGCCGACTGTGTCGAGATTTTGGTCGAAGACCACGGACCGGGCCTCGACCCGGCCGTGTTGCCGAAGGTGTTCGACCGGTTCTACAAGGCCGACACGGCTCGTACGCGCTCCGAAGGCAGCGGCCTGGGCCTCGCCATCTCCTGGGAAAACGCCCGCCTGCACCGCGACGCGGCAGGCCGCGAAGGCAGCCTGGTGGCCGGCAACCGCGAGGGCGGCGGCGCGGTCTTCACCCTGCGGCTGCCCCGCGAGGCCCACCCCGGAGGTAAGTAATGGTTCGTACGCTTCGATTCTTGGCCGTCGTCGCGCTGGCGATGGCAGTCGCCGGCTGCGGCGTACGCTCCAGCGGCGTCATCACCGGCAACGCCGCCCCGAGCGGCCCGGCCGAGGGCGTCACCCTTTATCTGGTGTTGGACGGAAAACTCAGCCAGGTGCTACGAGCCACCAGTGAGCAGCTGACCCCTGAGCAAACCCTCAACCTGCTCGCCGCCGGACCGGATCCCAGCGAGCGTACTCGCGGTTTCAGCAGTGCCGTGCCAGGAAATATCGCACCTGTCACCCTGTCGTACGGTCAGACCGGCCAAGCCACCCTCACTTTGGCCGCGGATGTCAACAGTCTCTCCACCATGGCCGCCGACCAACTCGTCTGCACCGCCCGCGACACCCTGAGCACCCAGGCAGCAGCCCCTGGCCCGGTCGGCATCACTCTCACCGGCCACGGCCAAAACCGCGGGCCACAGTCCTGCCCGCTGCCCAGCTAACGGCCTTTTGGAAAGCGACCTCGCCCTGGGACATCAGGGAAACGAGGCCTTCCCGCGTACGGGACGCGCTGACCTTCATAACCCGCCCCTGCCCAACCGTGAGATCGGTCGGCGCTGGCTGCGATGTGGTCCCGGCGCTTACTGACATCATGCCCTATCCGCCGGTTCCGCGACACTCGACCCCCGGCCCTGGACTGTCCTATGTGGAGATGACGGACACCACCGGCTCGACTGGCGGCGCCAGCCCGGCTGTTCGGCGCCAGCACGAAAGGCAGTCTGCTCGGGCACGTCTGCCGGTCCGAAGGAGCGGTCCATCGGACCGTTCCGCTCCCCAGGGCGACCACTAAGCCGTACCGAAACAGCGCCAAACACCTGGCGCCGGCCGGCCACAGTGGGATTCTTCGAGCGATTTGCGAGCCGGCCGTAAAGCCGGGATCGGCATTATTCAAGAAAAACTGAAGATACAAGCGCTGCCCGAATGCGCATCGCCGCCACCGGGGCCGCCCCATGACCTCGCATTCCCGTGCGACCGTGGCCGCAATTCGAGAGAACGACGAGAGGATTCCCCGATGGCGTTGCACCGCGGCAATCACCGGGCCAAGCCCGTACGGGCCACCGCGAACCCCATCCTGAACGAGGCGCATCCGGTGCCCTGCCAGGATGTCCGGCCACCCTGTCATTGTCTCAACTACGGACCGATCGCGCCGGACACGGCGTACCAGATCATCCACGACGAACTCATGTTGGACGGCAACGCCAAGCTCAACCTGGCCACCTTCGTCACCACCTGGATGGAGCCGCAGGCGGCCAAGCTCATCGCCGAATGCGCCGAGAAGAACATGATCGACAAAGACGAATACCCGCAGACCGCGGAGCTGGAACAGCGCTGCGTGAACATCCTCTCCAGCCTGTGGCACTGCCCCGACCCCGCCGACGTGATCGGCTGCTCGACCACCGGGTCGTCCGAGGCCTGCATGCTCGCCGGCATGGCGCTCAAGCGGCGCTGGCAGAATCGTGGCGGGAAAGGCCGGCCGAACCTGGTCATGGGCATCAATGTGCAGGTCTGCTGGGAAAAGTTCTGCAACTACTGGGAAGTCGAAGCGCGCTACGTCCCGATGGAAGGGGACCGGTTCGGGATCTCGGCCACCGAGGCGGCCGCGCTGTGCGACGAGAACACCATCGGCGTGGTGGGCATTCTCGGGTCCACTTTCGACGGCAGCTACGAACCAATCGCGGAAATCTCCGCCGCCCTCGACGACCTGCAGGCCCGTACTGGCCTGGACATCCCGATGCACGTCGACGGCGCGTCCGGCGCGATGATCGCGCCATTCCTGGATCCGGACCTCGAGTGGGATTTCCGGCTGCCTCGGGTCGCCTCGATCAACACGTCCGGCCACAAATACGGTCTGGTCTACCCGGGCGTCGGCTGGATTGTTTGGCGGAATCATGACGCGCTGCCAGCGGAACTGGTGTTCAAGGTCAACTATCTCGGCGGCGACATGCCGACCTTCGCGCTGAATTTCTCCCGCCCGGGAGCCCAGGTCGCCGCCCAGTACTACGCTTTTCTGCGGCTCGGCCAAGAAGGTTTCCGAGTCGTCCAGCAAGCCGCCCGCGACACCGCGATGGAGTTGGCCCTGCGAGTGGAGAAACTCGGGCCGTTCGATCTGCTGACCCGCGGCGACGAGCTTCCGGTCTTTGCCTTCACCACCAAACCCGAGATCACCGCGTACAACGTCTTCGACGTGTCCCGGCGGCTGCGCGAGCGCGGCTGGCAGGTGCCGGCCTACACTTTCCCGGAAAACCGCACCGACCTGGCCGCGCTACGGATCGTCGTACGGAACGGATTCTCCCCCGACCTCGCCGACATGCTGGTCGCCGACATCGAGCGGCTGCTCCCGGAGTTGGCCAACCAGCCCGGCCCGGTCCAGGCCATCGAGGCCGCCAGCAGCTTCCATCACTGACCGGTGACGTTGATGTGCGGTGAGGCAGCGGGGGTCGTCAGAATTGACCCGCCCGCTGCCTCACCGCTGCCTTTAGCCGCAGTTCGTGGTGTGGTTGCAGTCCGGGTGACAGCTCGCGTTGATGCTGATACACGGTCGGCCGACCGTGATGTTCGTATCCGAGCACGACGGGATCTCGTACGCCTGCACGGTAAGTGCCTCGTCGAGCCGGATGTCGAGGTCGAAGTCGTCGACTGCGATGGACATGCTTTTCCTCTCCTTGACTGACAAAGATGGCCCGCGGACCGCAGGTCGTTCTCCATCATGGAGGTTTCGGCAACCCGAGAGGACGGGCGTCAGCCGGGACGATCAAGGAGAAATTCCCGATCGGGGGGTGCAACCAAACCAAGACCCCCGTTTACAAAGTCGCCAAGGTCTGTTGTGCCATCGCTTGTTCACCGGTCGCGTTGGGGTGGACGATGCTCAGCCCGTTGGCACCGAACAGCGGCTCGACCCACCGATTTTTGGTTGGCTGGCAGGCATCGTGGCCTTGCGAAATCGCCGTCAGGTCCACGTACGTGGCGCCGGTGGCCGCCGCGGCGCGCTTTACCGCGCCATTGAGCGTCGCCTGGATTCCGCCGAGATAGGGAACGTCGCCGGTCGCGATCGGGATGGACGGGAAGCAGCCATTGGTCGGCGGGAGGATCGAAAGATAGCCGGCGATGAGCACCCGAGCGTTCGGCGCCTTGGTTTTCACAGCCTGTAAGGCTTTGACGATGTTCGGATAGACCTTGTTGTTGATGGTGTTCGCGAACATGTCGCCGTACGCGTTCTTGCAGGGACTGCCCTGGCCGCCGGTGAGGACGCCGGCGGAGCCACACGCCACGATGGCGGAGATGAACGTGTTCTCGTCGTTCCCACCGATGGTCATCGTGACCAGTTGGGTGGCCGAGGAGAGCGCGTCGAGCTGCGGTGGCGTGCCAGGATACTGGGCGTTTGTGTAATGGGAAGTTTGTGCTCCGCCACAGGAGACATCGGTCAGCCGGAAGCCTGCGGTGGTCGCGAGGTCGTGCGCCCAATTCCGCGACGACTGCGCGCACAGCGGGGTGATTCCGCTGGCCAGCGGCAGGACTCCGCTGCCCGCGCTGTAACTGTCGCCCATGTTCACGTAGTTGAGCGGGGCAGCCGACGTGGCCACCGGCGACATCACCAGGCAAGCCATCGCTGCCGCGGTCAGACCGGCCCGACGATGCAGGCGTGTAGACGAGCGCATCCGCGTCCCCTCCCAGGTATGAACTGGGACACAGCATCGTCTACCGGCCACCGCCACAGCTAGTGGACAACGTCCCGAAATTTGTCTCGCGAGTTTGTGACAATCTCCAAAGGACGCTTAACCGTTGACGTACCGGTGCGCGGTCAGGGCCGCTCCGAACGTCAGCCAGCCTTCGCGCTGGGTGGGATCGATCGAGGTCAGCATCCGGATCCGGCCGAGCCGGTAGTCGAGGGTGTTGACGTGTACGGTCAGCAGCCGCGCACATTCCCGGCGATTCCCGCCGCAGTCCAGATACGCCTGTAAAGTCGACCAAAGGTCGGCGTTTTTCTCAACCACAGCAAGAGATTCCAGCAGAGCCGTACGGGCAGGACCGGGCCGGGTCACCTGCACCTGGAACAGGACCTGTGTCAAGGGGTAGACCGCGGGTGGGAATTTCAACCGCTGCGCCACTTCGGCGATTTCTGTTGCCGCTTGAATGGCCGCCCCGGTGTCCGCCGGCACGTCCGTACAGGACCAGCCGCCGGCCCAGTTCGCGGTCATCAGCGGTTGGATAAGGGCGGTCAGTCGCTCGTACGAGAATCGGCCGGACAGCAGGACAATTCCGCCGGTCGCGGAGAGCGAGTCCAAGATCGGACCGGCGACCGACAGCGCCTCCCGAATTTCCCGATTACGCCGGCGACCGTCCACCGCGATGGTGATGTCGCTGCCAACAGCGGGCGGCGCCAGCCGCAACGCCACCACGGTACGGTCACGCCAAGGCTGCAGCCCGGCCTTTTCCCAGAGCTCAGGGGCTTCCCGATCCGCCGCGACAGCCTCGATCAGTTCCGCGCGGGCCTGTTGATCATGGCCGGCCACCGCCATCGTGGTTTCGATATAGCCATCGGTGACCGCCTGGCTGAGCAACAAAAGATAGTCGATGACGTACGAGCCGAGCCTGCTGACATCGGCGGCCTCGCTGGGACCCGCCATCGCGGCGACCGCCTCCCAGCAGGCGCGAGTGCCAATGTAGTTCGCCGCCAACACGTGCCCGAGCGGAATGCCTTCCTGCGCCCGCCGGGACGCCGAATGCGAGATCCGAGCTATCTCCTGCTCGGTCGGTGGACGGCTTTGCTCGATACCACGAACGAAAAGCTCGAGATTGAAGCGAGCGATCTCGCGGACGTCGACCTCGATGGCGGCCGGCGGCAGTTGGTGGTAATACGGCAACTCACGCAACACCGCCTGGACCGCCAGCTCGGTGATCTCCGGAATGCGTTCCGCGAGCCGCGCTACCAGGTCCGACATGTGCTCACCCGGATGGGCTGGGGCTAGCCGACGCTCAACAGGTCGACGACAAACACCAGCGTCTCGCCGGGCTTGATCGCCCCGCCCGCTCCCCGGTCGCCGTAGCCCAGGTGCGCTGGGATGACCAGCCTGCGACGGCCGCCGACCTTCATGCCCACGACGCCCATGTCCCAGCCCTTGATCACCCGTCCACCGCCGAGCGGGAAGGTGAAGGCCTGGCCGCGGTCCCAGGACGCGTCGAACTGCTCACCAGTCGAGTGGGCGACCCCGACGTAATGCACCGAGACGTTGGTGCCCTTGGTCGCCTCGACTCCGTCCCCCACCACCAGATCCTGAATATCCAGGTAGTCCGGCGCCGGACCCTCGGGCGGGTCCACCTCGGGCCTGTCGAGCGCCATGCGATCTCCTCCATTCGTACGGCCAAACGGCCGTCAGTCTACCGTCCAGGGGTCCGGCGCTGGCGGCGGTACGCGCCGGGAGCCACCGCGAACTCACGTTTGAATGCCTTGCCGAACGCGAATTCGGACTGGTATCCGACCTGACTGGCGATGGCGGCCATCGAATCGTCGGTCAGCGTGAGCAGCTGCCCGGCCCTGGTCATCCGCCACCAGGTGAGATAGCCCAGCGGCGACTCGCCCAGCAAGGAGCTGAAGCGCCGGGCGAAGGTGGCCCTGGACATTCCGGCGCGGTCGGCGAGCGTGGCCACCGTCCACGGCTCGGCGGGCTCATTCTGGATGTGTTGGAGGGCGTTGCGAATGGACAGGTCGTTCAGTGCCGCCGCCCAACCGCCAGCGCCGGTACGAGCCTGCTGCTCGAACCAGCCACGCAGCACGTACAACAGCAGCAGATCCAGCAGCGCCGGCACGGCGGCGCTGGAGCCGGCGCCGCGATCGGCCAGCTCGGCGCCGAGCAAATCGACGACCGACCGGATCGCCGGGTCCGGGCCGATCCGCGCGGGCAGGTGAATCACCTCGGGCAACGCGGTGATCAGCGGATGCGGCCGGCGGTCACCGAAAATGTACGACCCGCAAAGCAACGTCGTCGGCGCCCCGGATCCGTTGGGAATGGCGAGATCTTCCGGGACATCGCCTTGCGCGTCCGGCGGCACCTCGTATTCGATGGCGCCCGGGGAGTCGACCAGCGCGTGACCGCGACCGTGCGAAACAAAGACGATGTCGCCGACCTGCAGCCGCAGCGGGTCACCGCCGCCGGGTGGCACGAGCCAGGCCGAGCCCTGCAGGAGCACGTGGAATCCCACTCCCATGACCGGCGCGAACCGCATGCCCCACGGCGCCTGAAGGCGGCACCGGGACGACAGCGGCGCTCCCGACCGCATCGAAGCCAGCACGTCGCCTATCAGATCCACTGCCTCAGAGTATCAGCATTGAGACGATGGGACATAAAGTTGAGATATTCAACCATGGATCGTCTCACGAGCCGCCGATAACGTCGTTCTCACCAGGACACCGGAGAGGACCCCCACCATGACCGGCACGGCATTCATCGAGCCATCCCTTCAAGGCAAACGCGCCCTGGTCACTGGCGGTACCAAAGGAATTGGTGCCGCCGTCGTGGCCAGATTGGCCGATGCGGGCGTACGAGTAGCCACCACCGCGCGATCATCCGCGCCAACAAAGGCAGAGCTGTTCATCAAGGCCGACATTGGCACCAGCAAAGGGACGGACCAGGTTGCGAGGGAGGTCTTGCGGATATTCGGCGGGATCGACATCGTCGTACACAACGCTGGCGGGTACGACGTTGAGCCGGGGCCGGCGACCACCTACCACGACGAGCACTGGCAGCGGACGTTGGAGCTGAATCTGCTCTCCGCGGTCAGGCTGGACAGGGCATTCCTGCCGTCGCTCATCGCCCAAGGCTCCGGAGCGATCGTGCACATCACGTCCATCGCGGGCCGCATGCCGACCACCGGTCCACTTCTCTACAGCGCAGCCAAGGCCGCGCTTTCCATATACAGCAAGGGACTCGCCGCCGAGGTGGGCCCAGTGGGCGTACGGGTCAACGCGGTGCTGCCCGGGTTCATCGAGACCGAAGGGGCCCAAGCGGTGCTCGACCGAATCGCCACCGATGGCGATCGCGAAGCCGCCCGACAGGAACTGATGCGGCAGCTCGGTGGCGTACCGCTGGGCCGGCCAGGCCGACCCGAAGAGGTGGCTGAGTTGGTCGCTTTCCTGACTTCCGACCGCGCGAGCTGGATCACCGGAGTCGAATACGCCATCGACGGCGGCACGACCCCAACCCGCTGATCAGGACATCTGGACCGGTTCGGTACGTCCTTCGGCGGCTCGGTCGGACGGCAGGAGCAGGGTGCTGGCGCGTTCGAAGCGGGCGTCGATGCGCTCCCAGCCGGGTGCCGCGTCGGACGCGCTGCGCAGGTTTTCGCCGCTTCGGCCGGCCCGCGAGATCCACCTCTACTGTACGGGCTGGTTCTCCCTAAGTAACCGACGCGCTGGTTCCGTCGAGCGGGGCTGCCTTGGTGGCGTACGTGCCGATTGATGGCTCCAGCAAGGCATAGGAACCAGCGGTGAGCCGAGCCAACGCCGTTCGGATCGTCCTTATCGCCTGGTTGGCGCGAAACCTGGCTTGGCGGTCCGCGGCGATCGCCCGATGAGCCCCGCCGATGAGGGCCGCGACGACGGCCGGGTTCGCGGAACCGTCACCGGCCGCGGCCAGGACGCTGGCCAGTTCTTCTTCACGGCGATCCATGATCTCGCGAACGCGCGCTCGCAGTGCGGGGCTCTCGTCGATGGTGCGCAACCAGTCCCGATTCAGCTCGTCCGCGGTGAAGAGCGGATCGGATCGCAGGCTGTCATGCACCAACGCGTACCACGCGGACTGGCCGGTCGCGCGACCGAGAACAACGCCAGCCGGCGCCGCGATCGCCTCGTCCTGCCGATCGAAGAACAAGTCTTCCTTGGTGCCGAAATAGTTGAAGATCGTGTTGACGGAGACCTCCGCCGCCCGTGCGACCTCCGCGAGTGTGACCTGCTCAAACCCGCGTTCTTCGAACAGGGCCGTCGCCGCGGTCGAGATCGTCAGCCGCGTGCGCTGCTTCTTCCTTGCCCGCAACCCCATCTCGGCCATGTCGACATGCTATCACCTTCTGCTATCATCCCAAACTTGGAGTCAGTGCATATTTTCGTTAGCTCCAAATATCCAGACCTGGGACGTGGAGAGAGAAACGATGCGCATCAAGAGAGCAGTCGCCACCGTACTAGCTGTCACCACCACGGTGCTGACAGCTAGCACGAACCCAGCCGCGGCCCAGTCAACAGGCACAGTCCAAGTGCATCCCACGAAGGCGCTGGCCAGGATCGAGCCGGGCGCGGTTGGCGCCGACGTACCGTTTTGGAACCCGCATCTCAAGGATGCGCGAACGACCCAGCTGATCCGGGGCGCCGGCATAGGCACCCTCGATTTTGATGCTGGCGCGCCGCTGGATCTTTACGACTGGCGGCACAATCAGTTGCGACCGGATCCCGACGCCGCTCGCGACGCCCCTTTTTTTGGCGACTGGACCGGCCTGCGCCCCACCTTCACCTTCGATGAGTTCGAAGCGACCGCCCGTCGCGCAGGCGTGCGCACCACTGTGCACGTGAATTACGGAACCGGCACCGCGGCTGAGGCGGCGGCCTGGGTGAACTACGCGAACAACGTCCGCCATGACCGCGTCCAGAACTGGATGATCGGCGCAGAGGTGTGGCTCGACCAGATTTTTGAGCCCAACAACCGGGTGTCCACCACCAGCCCGGAACCTCCAGAGCTCGACGGGACGCGGTACGCCAAGGACGTGATCGCGTTCGCAGCGGCGATGAAGGCGGTCGATCCGACGATCAGGATCGGCGTCGAGTTGGCGACCGTCGTTGCTGGCCAGGAAAACGCGGACGACCAGGCGAAATACTTCACCGCGTGGAACCGTGCGGTCGTCGCCACGCCGGGACTGACCAGCGCCATCGACTACGTGGACATCCACGGACTGCCCAGGCACCCTGACGAGGACCCGACGATCACCGGAGCGCTCGCGGCCGTGCGTACGGTGCCGGCGACTCTGGCGGCCATGCGAGCGGACCTCGACCACCACCAAGGGCACCAGGTGACCATCACCGTCGGTGAGGTGAATTCCTTTCCCGCCGGCAACGAATACACCACCACAACAGGAAATGCCGCGTACCTCGCCGACGCGCAGGCAACACTGCTGGAACACGGCGTCACCTCGGCGCACTGGTTCGCGCTCTACAGCGGACTGAACCAACCAGCACCGGGCGCTGACCTCGGCCTGATTTCCAGCGGAAGTTGCCTTCCCGCAAACTCCGGTCAAGTGTGCGAGAGTGCGGCCGGAACTCCGTTCGCGACCTATTACGCGGAGAAACTGTTCGGTTCGGTCGCCGTCCCGACCGGTACGTGGATCGCGACCGCCACCGCCACCGCTGGGGTCTCCACGCACGCGGTACGACTGCCGAACGCGACGGTGAAAGTCCTACTGATCAACACAAGTGGTGCAACAACGCAACCAGAGACGATTTCCGTCGATGGCGCGTGCCCCACGACTGAGGTCAGGGTCAGCCAGACGAGTGCCAGCGGAATCACGACGTGGTCCCAGGCTGGCAATACCTCGATCGTGCTACCTCCGTACTCGGTAACAGTGGCCACGTACCGAAGCGCAGGCGCGCTTTAATCGGAGCCACTCGCATCTCGGCTACGACCACGCCCATCCCACGCCGCGACTGGTCGTCGGCCGGCGCACGATGGCGGTCGACCGGCCGATCCGACGCGGCCCGCCACCCTGCTGTTCCACGCCGTCGACCTGTCCGGCGGGGTCCGGATCGAGGCCGAGGTGGTGCGAGAGCACCACGGCCCGGACCCCGCGCGGCTGATTCTTCAGGTTGGGGAACAATTGCTGGCCGAGATCGCCCCTAAGCGCTGCCGCCTTGTGCGGCCTGTGCGACGCGGATCAGTTTCTCCACGTTCTGCGGCAGGGTGGTCTGAAAGTCCTGCAGGCGCGCCCATTCCGGGTGGATGGTGATCCGCACCATCTGCGGATAGAGCGACCGTACGCCCGCCTCCCATTCCGCGTGCCCCGCCAGCGGCACGATCTTGTGCGAGGCGTCGATATACTCCTGCGGAATCCCGTCCACCACCTCGGTGCTGGCGGTGCCACGAATCAGCAACACCCGCGGCGGGAAACCCTCGGTGTCGATGGTCAGCGCCACCTTCGGAAACTTTCGCAGCGCCGGGTATTTCAGTGAGTTTGTCGTGGTGCACATGACGATGTCCGCCCCGTTCCAGTGAAACGCCATCGGAACGACCCGCGGAAAGCCGTCTTCACCGTTGAAAGCGAACCGTGCCGGAATGGCCGAGTTGATCAGTTCCTGCGAGATGGGCTTGGTCAACTCGTTCATGACCTTTTGGTGATCCATTAGAGTATTCCCTTCGAGAGATAGAATGTTAGTGGCGCGGGACGGGTCAGACAGTAGACCAGAACTGGCAGTGGTGGGTGGCGTCCAGATCGACGCCGCGCACCGCGGCCGGCGCCAGTGACTGCGCGTTGCGGCCGGTGAATGGCGCCCAGTGTGGTTGCCCGGCGCGATTCGGATCGCCGTTCGCGGCGAAGGTCGCCCAGTAGCTGATCAGCTGGTCGGACAGTAGCTGTTGGTCGGGCCGGAAGGTGTACGGGAAGCCCTGGTCGAAGAAATAGGTCACCTCCGATGAGTGGTAGGCGCGTGGCGGGAAGCCAGGCGGGAAGGCGAAAAAGCCGGTCGGGGCGTCACGGTCGGCGAACTCGTACGCGTAAACCGTGGTCTGCTGCGCGAGCAGCCGGTCGTCTGTCAGGTGCCCACAGCTCCAGACCCGGTCGGTGTGCGCGGCGGTCAGCGCGACCGCTCGGGTCGCCCACGGATCGGTGTCGTTGGCCGGATAAGTCGCCCGTACCCGCGGTGCCGCCGCGCCGAATTCCTGCTGGAGCAGCCGCCCGTACGCGAGCTGTTCGTCAGTCATGAAGCCGACGGTGAGCGCGGCCTCGTCCCGAGTGGTCCCGGACATCACTGGAACGCGGGGAAAGTGGCCGGCCGCGAGGGCGAGGTCCGGGCGTTCGGGCAACGTCGAATTCCCGTACGCGAGCGGGGTCGTGACGGGGGTCGGGCTGGCGTCGATGATCGCGCCGGCCGGCGTCCGACGCAGACAGTCGGCGACGGTCGACGGGTCCGTACACCCCACCTTGGCGGCGAGGGCTGCACTGCGGGATCGCAGTTGCGGCACCGAAATCCACGGCGAGCCGGCTGGATCGCCGACCTTGATGCCATTGACAGGCCACGTCATCGAGCATGATCCGCTCTGCATGATCGCGCGGTCGAAAAGGCCGCGCGCGGCCGGCGAGGCGAGCTGCCCGCACACGTCGTAACCACCACCGGACTCACCGAAAAGCGTGACGTTGGCAGGGTTCGCACCGAACGCGGCGGCGTTGCGGCGCACCCAGCGCAGCGCGGCCTGCTGGTCCTGGAGCGTGAAACTCGACGTGTTTCCCAGCTGCGGCAAGGAGAAGTTCCCGAACACCCCGAGCCGGAAGTTGATCGAGACAACCACCACGTTCCCGCCAACGGCCAGCCGGTGCGCGTCGAAGTCGCTGGCGTTCAGGAAACTGTTGCCGCCGCCGTGCAGCCAGACCATCACCGGCTTGCGACCGGCCGTGGTCGGTGTGGTCACGTCCAGGTAGAGGCAGTCCTCCACCTCGGTACGCGCGTGCGCGCCATCGGTCTGCGCGCACCGTGGCGACGGTTGGGTCGCGTCCCGTACGCCAGTCCATGGATGCGCTGTCCGCGGCGACCGCCACCGCAGGTCGCCGACCGGTGGCGCGGCGAACGGGACGCCACTGTAGACCTGGTAGCCGGCGGCGGACTTTCCGCGTACCAGCCCGTTTTCGGTACGGGCTATCGGATCGCTCGCCGTCGCGGCGGCGGCCGGCGTCAGCAGCGCACCGGCAACCGCCGCGACGAGCATTATTGTCACTGTTTTCATGGGAATTTCCCTCCGGCCTTGCTGATGAACGGGTCAGCTGGCGAAGACGCCGCTGGTGACGTTGACGAAGGTGCCGGTGATCGCGCCGGCGTGGTCGGAGGCCAGGAACGCCGCGGTGGCGGACAGCTGTGCCAGCGTCGGCGATCGCTTCGTCATCCGCATCCCGTCCAGGTGCTGCAGGATGCCCTGGAAGGTGGCCTCGTCGATCGGCGTCCCGCTCTGCGCCGCGATCTTCTCGGCGGACAGCGTTTCGGGCAGGCCGGCCGTCCAGATGCCCACCACCCGTACACCCCGCGGCCCGATCTCGAGGGCCAGGTTGCGGACGAAGGTGTCGACCGCGGCGTCCGCCGGTCCCGTTCCGCCCATCATCGGGCTGCCATGGGCCGACCCGCTGTCCAGCGCCAGGATCACCCCCGAACCCTGCCGCACCATGTGCCGCGCGGCGGCGCGGGCGGTGATGAAGTTAGTGGTCAGCCGGTTGACCACCGGCCGGGTGAGGTCGGCGACCGTGATGTCGACCAGCGGGACGTTCTGCAGGTCGCCGGCGCTCACCACGTTGAGGGACACGTCGATGCTCCCGGCGGTGTCCACGATCAACTGCGCGTGGTCGGTGACCGCCTGCTCGTCGAGCGCGTCCAGCACCGCGACCTGCGCCCGGCCGCCGGCCGCGGTGATCTTCTTGGCCACCAGCTCCAGCGGCTCGCGGGTACGCCCGGCGAGGAACACCCGGGCACCCTCGCGGGCGAACGCGGCCGACACCGCGCCGCCGATCGAGCCGCCCGCGCCGTACACGATGGCATTGCGGTCTTCGAGGTTCATCTCAGTTCTCCCTGGTCAGTACGACTGTCGGTGACTACGAACGTACGGACGGCGGGGACTGCCGGAATCCGCATCGGCATCAGTACTTCGGCCCGTAGGGTATGTTCCGTGCTTTCCGGCAGGGCAGTCGAACAGGACGCGATCGACGCGCTTCTCGCGTCCGCACGCAGCGGTGTCAGCGGCGCGTTGGTGCTGCGCGGCGAACCCGGCATCGGCAAGACCGCACTGCTGGACTACGCGCGTGAGAAGGCCGACGGCATGCAGGTGCTGCGTTGCGTCGGAGCGGAGTCCGAGGCGGCGCTGCCGTACGCCGGCCTGCACCTCGTCCTTCGGCCAGTGCTCGGCCAGACGACCAAGCTCCCGCCGGCCCAGCGGGCGGCATTGGACGGCGCCTTCGGGCTCGGTGGCGTCCCCACCGACCCGTTCGCGATCGGCGCGGCCGTGCTGGCGTTGCTGGCCGAGGCCGCGGAGACTGGCCCGCTGCTCTGTCTGGTCGATGACGCCCAGTGGCTGGACCGTTCGTCGGTGGCGGCCATGCTGTTCGCCGCCCGCCGGCTGGACCGCGAGGGTGTCGCCGTCCTCTTCGCCGCCCGCGAGTACGCCGAGGTGCTGGTCTCGACCGGACTCCCGGAGCGCCGGCTGGCCGGGCTGGCCGAGCCGGACGCGCTTCTGCTGCTCAAAGCCCATGCGGACCTGACTGACGACCAACGCCGACAACTCGTCGCCGAGACCCACGGCAACCCGCTCGCGCTGCTGGAGCTGCCGGCGGTCGTCTCGACCACGGCCGGGCCGCTGCCGTTGCCGCTCACCAGTCGTGTGCAGGACGCCTTCCACCACCAGGTGCGCGCGCTCCCGCCCGCCTGCCAGGCGTTGCTGCTGGTCGCGGCCGCGGACGACACCGGCGACCTGCTGGTCCTGCTGGCCGCGGCCGCGGACCTCGGCGCCAGCAGCACCGACCTGCAACCAGCCGAGGCGGCGGGGCTGGTGACCGAATCCGCTGGCACGCTCAGCTTCCGGCACCCGCTCGTACGCTCCGCCGTCTACCACGGCGCGCCGCTGGTCAGGCGGCTGGCCGCGCACAGCGCGCTGGCCGCCGCGTACGGCCGCCAGCACGACGCCGACCGGCGGGCCTGGCACCTCGCGGTGGCGGCCACCGCACCGGACGAGCGGATCGCCGGTGAGCTGGAGGCGGCCGCCGACCGGGCCGTCGCGCGCGGCGGCTTCGATGCCGCCACCAGCGGATACGAGCGGGCCGCCCAGCTGAGTGAGGACTCGGCGGCGACGATCCGGCGGCTGGTGCTGGCCTGCGAGAGCGGTCTGCACGGCGGCCGGCCGGGGTGGGCTCGGACGCGGGCCGAGCGGGCCGCGCCGGCAGTCATCGACCCGGTGATGCGGGCCCGGCTGATCGCCGTACGGGCGCGGGCCGAATACAACTCCGGCAACATCGCGCTCTCCCACGACCTGCTGTCCCAAGGAGCCGCGCTGCTGGCCGGCGGCGACCCGGAACCGGCGTTCTGGCTGGTCGCCGAGGCGCTTCACGCGGCGTGGTCGGCACCGGCCGACGCTGAGATGTTCGCCCGTACCGTCGACCAGTTCGGCGAAATCGGGCTGCCGGCCGACCACCCGCTGATGGCGGTGGTGTGGCTTGCCCGCTGGTGTACGGCGGCGATCCTGCGCCGCGACACCACCACCTACCCGCCGCTGGCCGACCTGGTCGAGAAGGCCGAGGCCGCCGCCGCCGGCAGCGACCCGCGGATCCTCACCGAGGTGGCCAACTGCACCTTCACGCTGGGCCTGGACGCCGACAGCGCGCGGATCGCCGCACGCAGCGTCGCGAACGCACGTCGCGAGGGCACCGTGGAGCCGCTGGCCGACTGCATGGGCACCCTGACGCTTTGCGAGACCTTCGCCGGCCGGCCCCGCGAAGCGCTGGTGACCGGCACCGAGTCGGCCCGGCTCGCCGAGCACACCGGGTTGGCGCACTGGCGGACGTACGCGGCGAGCATCCTCGCCTACGTGGCCGCGACCCGAGGCGACGAGAGCGGCTGCCTCACCTCGTACGAGATCGCCGCCGCCGAGCCTCGTGCGCACCTGTCGGCGGTCGCCTGGACGCAGTCCGCGCGCGGGTTGCTCGACCTCGGTCACGGCCGCGTCCAGGACTGCTTCAACCGCCTTTCGCGGCTGGTCAGCGGCCCGGCGCGGCACCATGGCGCGGCCTTGCGATGCCGGCCCGACCTGGTCGAGGCTGCCGCCCGGCTGGGTCGGCTGGACGCGGTCGCCGAGCCGTTCGCCGAGTTCCGGCGCTGGGCCGCGGTCGTTCGGCAGCCCTGGCTGGACGCGCTCGTGGCCCGCTGCCACGCCTTGACGGCCACCGACGCGAACGCCGAGAACCACTTCCTGACGGCCCTGGCCGGTCCGGTAGACCGGCCTCTCGAACTGGCCCGAACCCAGCTTCTCTATGGCGAGTGGCTGCGGCGCGTACGCCGGAAGGTCGACGCGCGTGTCCAACTGGAGGCGTCGCTGCGTGCCTTCGACGAGCTGGGTTGCGGGCCGTGGGCGGCGAGGGCCAAGGCGGAGCTTGGCGCCTCAGGAGCGACCGTGCCCGGGGCCGTACGCCAAGACATACTCGCGGCGCTGACGCCTCAGGAACTGCAGATCGCGGTCCTCGCCGGCCAGGGAATGTCGAACCGGGACATCGCCGCGCAGCTGTTTCTCAGCCCGCGTACGGTCGCCTACCACCTCTACAAGACCTACCCCAAACTCGGCATCACAACCCGTACCGAACTTTGCGCCCTGGTCTGAGAAAGACGATACATCCCGAGGTATGCATGCCCGCTGGAACCTTGTCCGCAGGCCGCTTCTTTCGCGTAGGTCGAGAATCTTCCGGTCCAGATAAGTTGAACGCGCGCGCTCTGCGTTTTGTTGGGGACATTGAGAAACGACCATTTCCTGATAGGCGAAACGCGGTCAAACTGTCGGCGGCGGCGGTAGAATTAGTGTCATGGCCGCCGGCGAGGAACTCAACGCTCCAGAGCTCTGGATGTGTCGCCCCCGGCAGCTGGCGGACCTGCTACGCGAAGCTGAGCAGGACGTCCGGCGCCGGCAAGCGCGGGTGCTGGATATTGTCGCGGCGATTCACCAGAATAGGGTCGGGAAGGCTCTCGGGCACGAAACCACCATCGGCATGCTCCAAGACAACCTGCTGCTATCGCCCACCGAAGCAGGACGACGTCTCAAACGAGCCCTGAATCTGTGCAACAGCGAAGCCCTGACCGGTGAAGCCCTCGCACCCAAGCTTGGCATTGTCAGCGAATCCATGCGTCGAGGCGAACTCGCCGACTCTCGAATCGACACCATCATCGGCATCGTCAACAAACTCCCCGCCCGCGTCAACATCAAAGAACGCGAAGACGCCGAGGCATCCCTGGTAGAGCACGCGAAAAGCTACCCCGCCCGCCGCCTGGTCGAATTCGGCCAACGTATCCATGACCACCTCGACCCGGACGGCCCCGCACCCACCGAACGGGAGAACGAGAAACCCAGGCGCGAACTAAACCTGCACACCGGACGCGACGGACGGCTGAACTTCAGCGGCTCCTTCGACGGCGGAACCGGCACCCTGTTCAGTGAGATCCTCAGCCCCCTAGCCAAACCTCGTCCCGCCGAAGACGGCCGCCCCGACCAGCGATCCGGTTCCCAACGCAATGGGGACGCTGGCGGGGATTTTGGGCATGGCCGCGACGCTAAGCCGCCTCAACGGCTCCCAGATGCGGAGGCCAGCGACACTACGCCACAGCGGTGCTTGCTGGGTATCGGCAGGCGATGATCTTGGTTGCGCGATCGGTTGCCTTCGGCCACTACCGAGTGCGATGGAATCGGGTGATATCCGTCGACGCCGTCCCTAGACTGAGCGCAGCGTCATCGCGTAGTCAACGGAAGGTGCATGTACATGCCCAAGGTCATCGTCCCGGTCGGCTTCGACAGCGGGCCGGTCTGGCCACTTGAACCAGCCGATCAGCCGACCTGCTATGAGGTTCTACTCGGAGACGGATCGCTTCAGCTCACCGAGGATGCCTACTTGGTGTGGGCCACCGCCATGCTGGACCGGCAAGCGCACGCCGAAGTTCGTTTCAACCGTGCTGACCTGCTCAAACTTACAACCGGCGACGAGCGGATCCCAGATCCTGAAGTCATGATCGAGAAACTGCTGAACAGCAAGATCTTGGTCGAGTACGACCCGGATGATCCGGCTCGGTTCCTTCAGGACTACAAGCTGCACCTGCTCGCCGAAGGCTCCGGAAACACGAAGGAGCATCCCGACACGTTTCGCCTGAGTCGCCGGGGCGAAGTTGTGCTTGAGCTGTATCACGATGCCTACGCGATGCTTCGAGGCATGCCGTACGTGTCGAGCATGTCAGTGGAGATTCAGACCTACTCCAAAGCGCTGCCGACCGATGGCACGTTCACCCTTGATGAGCTGTCCGTGATGTTTGCTCGGGCGGTTCCGTCGATAGTCGCTACCCGCTGCGGGTATCTGCAACCGTCATGACCACGCCCGACCCGATCCAGAGCCAGCCTCGGGCGGCGTTGCCAGCGGCAACGTCGCCCAAGGTTCGGTCGCGTTTTGCTCGCCTCGTTACGATCCAGGACAAGGATGAGACGAAGAGTTTCTGGGAGAAGACGGCTGACGCTGGCGCGAAGTTCGCGATAACGCTTCCTACCAGGGTGGCTTTGGCGGGCGGGTTGGCGCTGAACAGCGGGTCGTGGGAATTGATCACGGTGCTCGGCGCCGGTGTTGCTGTGGATGTCGCGTGGACGATTGTCCGGTCGAAGTTGAAGGACCAGGCGGCGATCGAGAAACGCGAGGCACAACTCGCCAAGAAGCTCGACGTTGACACGGATCCGTTGGAGCAGCACAAGGAAGCGCGCGACAGGATCGATGCCCTGGAGCAGGCGGTCGCCGAACACTCCGAGCCGGTCGCGAAGATCGAGTCGCTTGAAGGTAGACAGCTTGATCAGGGGCAGAAACTGGGCCAGGTTGTCCAAGCCGTCCGGATGGACCACAACAAACTTGAGGCGCAAGGCGAGCAGCTATCAGCAGTCCGGCAACAAATGCAACACCAGGCCGCGCAGCAGAATCAGTTGCAGAACGACAGCCAACAGTTTTTCAACGCCGTACGCGAGGCTTTCGACCAACAGAACCAACATTTCGACGACCGGCTCAAACAGACTGTTGAGCAGCAGAACCAGTACTTCGAACAGCGGGTTCAGCAGGCTGTAGCTGAGCAGGTTCCTCAAGCTGTTGCCGCGGAGGTCCAACGGCTACTGGCTGCTGGAGTTCTTGCACCGGTTGCTTCACAACAACAGGCCGTCCAGCAAGGTCAGCAGGCGTCCGGCCCTTCGCTGCAAGGGCGTCAGACGCCGGCATCGATTGGAGGGGACAATGGCCCACCACCAGTTACACGTAAGGGGCCGTTGCGGCGCTTCGCGGACAGCATCGACCGTTTGCAGGGGCGGGAGCCGAAGCTGACGCCGAATGAGCAGTGGCACAAAGATCGAAACGAGCAGGCAAAAGAAGCCGGTCGAGCACGGGACGAGGCGGCGGTGTCCGAGCGTCAGCAAGGGGCCAACCCTCAGCCAGCCGTGCCGTACCAATCTGTTCACGACCAGAACGCACCTGCGGCCCCATGGCAGGCCGGTACTGGGCATGGATATACCGGTCCAGAGCCGAAGCTAGAAAATCAGGCAGACCAAGCACCTTCGGAGCAGCCAGACCTGCGTCAGCCCCTCAACCTCGGGCAGAGCTTGACGCCGCGTGCGAGCAAGAAGGGACCGAAGAAATAGAGCTGGGTCAGCTGGAGACCAGATTCGTTCTGTAGATAGACAACAGCACCTCGCTGTTGTCGGTCAAGGTGCTGTTTTCAGCAGGGTTAGGAGCTGCCGAGGCCGCCTTCTTGGATCCCAAGGACGAATGTTCGGGAGATTATCTGATTTCTCCAGGCGGAACGGTAAACGTCGAAAACTGTTTCTACAGCCGGAACGAGACCAGTTGAGGCCTTTCCGGCCGGATATTTTCGGCGATATGGCAGATGTCAGTTGTGGCCCGTCGATGCGCTTGGTTACCCTCCCGCCCTCACTGGAATCTCGGGATGGGGTGGGAGATGCAAGGCATTCCTCGACGCGGAATTCTCGCGCTTTTGGGGGCGGCCGCGGCGACACCGTTCATCGGTGACCTGCCGGCGGCCGCCAGCCAGCCGGCAGAGGTGGGGGCGGCCGCGTCGGTCAACGCATGGGTGGCCGCCTCGCTGGACAAGGTGCGGGCGGACCGGGCTTGGCCAGGTACGCCACCGAACACGTTGCGCTTCCTCGGCGCTGGAAATGAACGCCATTACGGCCAGATCGTGGTCACCGCTGGATCCGACACGACGGTCACCGCGACGGCTTCTGACCTGGCGGGCCCGAACGGCGCGAAAATCCCGGCGTCCGCCGTCGCGTTTTTCTACCAGCGCTACGTCAACGTCAGTCGGCCACCGCAGAACTCCAAGTATCTGAGCGGCTGGTGGCCGGACGCGGTGGTGCCGAGCAACCAGGTCCCGGCCGGCGCCAACGGCAACAACGCGTTCATGGTGACAGTGCGGATTCCGGCCAACCAGCCGGCTGGGGTATACAGCGGATCCGTCACGCTCACTGGCGGCGGCGCACCGACGACCGTGCCGGTCACGCTGACCGTTTGGGGTTTCTCGATTCCGGTGGTGCCGAGCACCGTCGGTGCCTTCTGGCCGTGGTATCCGCTGGCGGCGCAGGCCGAGAACGTGAAATGGGGAACGCCGGAGTTCAAGACCCGAATGGACGCTTATTACAACTATCAAATGGACCACCGGGTCATGCCGAACTATCCGCCGATCATTGGTGACCCCGGCCCCGGGCCGTACTATGCGTCACCCGGCGAAGCCGAGCCGGACGCATACATCGCGCAGATCGCCGCGTATGTCAATGATCCACGCGTGGTGAAATTCCAGATGCCGTCCTACGCCCGCGGCGACCAGACCAACAGCATCACCGTCGACACGGCCAAGCTCGACAAGGTCGCCACCTACCTGCGTCAACAGGGCCTGATCAACAAGGCGTATTTCTATGTCGGCGACGAGCCCGGCGACGACCATGCCGAGGACACCCTTGTCGGTGCGTACAAAACGCTGCATCAGTACGCACCCGAAGTGCCGACGATCATGACGTTGACGCACCGGCCGCGTCAGTCGTTGCTCAACGAAAACAATGCCTGGGTCCTCGAAGAACACGCCGTCGCGATGCTGGACGAGCCACGCGCCGTCGACACCCTGAAGGCCCGCGGCGACCTGGTGTGGACCTACATCTGCATCGGCGACATGTGGCCGTACCCGGGTGTGATGATCAACGACTCGCTGGTCGGTTCACGACTGGTCCCCTGGTTCCAACACTCGCAGGGTTACACCGGCCTGCTCTACTGGTCGACGACTTGTTTCGGCTCCTGGGATGGGCATGACTACCATCCGCGCAATGTTTTCAACGACCCGTACACAAACAACGACTCGGCCGGCGATGGTTTTCTGCTTTATCCAGGCGCGCAGGCCAATGTTCCTGGTCCGGTCGGGTCACTTCGGCTGCACGCGGTCGAGGCCGGCATGCAGGACCGCGAGCATTTGTTCCTGTTCGAGAAGCGCGGTGTCGAGATCGCCCAGCAGCTCGGCGTGGACGATCGATTCACGGTCGAAGAGCTACTCAAGCCATATTTCGGCGTACTTTATGACTGGCTGGACAGTTATCGGGACAACCCCGATCTGTTTGAGAGCATCCGTACCGAAGTCGGTGTCCAGCTGGACCGGGCGATCAACGGCGAGCCGGCGATCGTCCTCATCGGTGGCCAGCCGCGCGCCTACCACGTACCAGTGACGGTGTACGTCCGAAACGGCGTGCCGGTGACGATCCAGGGCCAGGCCGGTACCCCGGTGGAACGAACCGCCAAGGCGGACGTACATCGTACGATCGTGCCGCTGCCGGCCGGCTACCAGAAGGTGACCGTGACCGCCGGCTCGGACACCCTGACCCGGTCGGTCCAGGTCGGTCCGATCGGGCTGCCGCACCCGGTACGAATCAACTCCTTCGAGACCGACGCGGACGCCGCCCGCTTCGGGGACGCGACCGCGACGGTCAGCCGCTCGACCGACCATCCCAAGACCGGCAAGTCCAGTCTGAAAATCACCTTCGGCGCCGGCCAGGACAGCTCCGGCCTGTTCATCCGTGGCGCCGAGCACGTCGGGCGGCGAGACTGGAGTCGGTTCCGCGAACTCGCTTTCGAGGCGTACAACGACTCCGACCGAGTGCTGGGACTGGACTGCACATTTTACAACGAGGGCGCGAAAGATCCGGAGCATCACGTCTATCTCGCGGCGCGGCAGTGGCAGACCGTACGGATCAAGCTGTGGCACGCGCTCGCGGACATCTACCACCCGCAGTCCGGCCTCTTCGACCTCAGCACGTTGACGTCCGTGCAGTTCTCCACTACCAAACAGCCCGCGCCGACCACGCTCTACATAGACGATCTGCGGTTCGAGTCGAACAGCGTCGTGCTGGAAAATCCTGGTACGGCCATGCGGTTGGACGACAGTGGGGTGCTCACGTACGCGCTGGCCAAGGCCGATGGGTCGATCGGGTACGCGCGGCGTACGAATGGCGACAACTGGACGCAGTCGTCCGTACCGGGGCCTCTCGCCGGTTCGGCCGTGTCCGTGCTGGACCTGCGCGGCAGGATGAATCTGCTGGGTATCGACCAAAATGGCGCGCTGGTATGGCGCCGGGCCACCGTAACCGGCTGGGAGAACCTGCCGGGGCCGGGCGTGAAACTGACCGGCTCACCGGCGGCCGCGATCGACTCGATTGGACGGCTCACCTTCCTGGCCCGAGGTGCGGACAATTCGCTGGTGGCCGGGTGGTTGGACAGCCCGATCTCGGACAGCTGGCACACCGCGGCGATCGCTGACGTGGCCACTGGTTCCCAGGCGGTGGCGTTGGACGATCCAAGCGTCGCCTTGGATATCAGCGGCAAGCTGTGTTTTTTCGTCCAGACCAATGGAAATCAACTGCTACACGGCTGGCAGGACACGCCCGGCTCCTCGACCTGGCACACCGCGGTCATCCTCAACAACGGCAACGGTGCCGCCGTACCGGTGGCCGGCCGGATAGGCATGGGCCAGGGCGCTCCGGGCCGGCTGTGCTTCATGGCGCGTGACCCCAACGGCAAGCTGTCGCACGGATGGCAGAGCACGCCGGGCAACGGGCCGTGGCTCTGGGCCACCCTCACGCCGACCACGGACGTGGACGACGACGGCGCCCACGTGACACCTACCGTCGCCGGTGATCCTGTGGTGTCGCTGGACTCCGGTGGGCGGTTGACATTCGTCGTACGAACCGCCGATGGCAAGGTGCTGCACGGTTGGCAGGACCACGCGGACAACGGCCCGTGGCACTACACGGTCATCCGAAACGCGTCTCACACGTACGCGATGCTCACCGACGACGTCATGCTGTCGCAGGACGACATTGGGCGCCTGGTTTTCACTGGCCCCGGCCAGAACGGGACGGCCACCGTCGGATGGCAGGACACTGCGTCCTGCGGGCCTTGGCATATCACCAGCCTCAGCACCAATGTGCGAAAGACTCGCCGTACGAGATAGCACGCCAGCGAAAGCCTCCCTGTCGCCAGCCGGAACAGGGAGGCTTTCAAGGCCGGAGTCGACGGGCACGCAGCACGAGGCGCAGCGTGTGCGGCCCGTACCCGCCGACATAAACGCGTTCCCCGCTGCCTGGGATCAGTAGTTGAAATAGACGGTCGCGGTTGACGAGCATTTGTCCCACGCTTTGGACCTGTCCTCACACACCTTGATTTCTGCGCGCGCACGATTACCCTCAGGATAATACCGATCAGACAGGTTTCCTGACACGTACTTCATGCGGGATGACCGAGCACTCTGTTGCTTGCCTCCTCCGCTCGCCCAATACCAGCTCCCGCTGGCGTCCTGAATCCAATAAGACCAGTACACCTCGACATAGACGGGGTTACCGTTGTTGGACATGTCGACCCAGTTCATTCCTACCGTCGCAAACGGGCCGTTTTTGGCGAAGTCGCCGTAAGCCTTGGCGATCGGCGTGCTTCCACTCATCGCGGTGACAGCCCAAGGCGCACCAGCCGCCTGCGCTGCCGCCGGCGCCAGCAACGCTGTCGTGACCACAGCCGCTGTGGTAGCTGCGAACACCGTGACCGCTCGACTCAGAAGCAATCTCGTCTTGCCATGCCGGATGCGAAACATCAGCGATTTCCTCCTGGAGGGTCTGGGGACAACTGCGCAGAACCTACGGAGGGGCGCTAAACGATCCCTAACAAGCGGCTAACCGCGGCAACCTCGATGAGGACGCCGTCGTCGACCCACTTCGAGCAGTCACCTCGGTACGCGGGTTCGTCTCTCCGGTTGCTAACCGCCCAATGTGCGTCTACGCTAACCGTTCGTGGCTACTTACGGAGGCGGGCGCTTGCACACGTACTCGATGACCCCATCCGTGGCGGATTCTTGCCCGAAGAGGAGAAACTCATGAGAACAACGGCGTCGATGCCGTCTGTCAACGGGCCAGCCACGATCGGCGTCCCCGTAGAGCAGGCATTTCGAGCCCTTACCCGCTCGTTCGACACGATTGATTACGGCGGCGTCCGGTCGATCCTGTTGGATGGATTTGCCGAGACGGTGGCGAACCAGAAATGACCGCACCCATCGATGCGATGAAGCTGGCTCGCGATGAGCGAGCCGACCTTGCCGATCTGCTCATCGCTTTGACCCCAGCGCAATGGCTAACGCCGTCGCTGTGTGCCGGATGGCGAGTGCGCGATGTCGTCGCGCACATGTTTAGCTACGAGGAACTCGGCACCGGGCGCCTTATAGGCCGCTTCGTGACCGGCGGCATCCTTCCGTCCAAGGTCAATGCTGCCGGTGTCGCCGCATATGCTGACTACAGCACGGATGCCCTTGTCGCGCTGGTGAAGGACCACCTCCATCCACGCGGGCTCACCGCGGGATTCGGTGGCCGAATTGCCCTCACCGACGGAGTTATCCATCACCAGGACATCCGCCGCCCGCTCGGCATACCCCGCGACATTCCCGCCGAAAGAATGCACGCCGTGTTGCCATTCGGACGCACCGCTCCCACTATCGGCGCGGCTAAACGCATCCGAGGCCTGACGCTGGTGGCGTCCGATCTCGACTGGGTCGCCGGGACAGGGCCGGCCGTTGAGGGACCCGCCGAGGCCCTGCTGATGGCCATGGCCGGACGCCATGGCATCGTCAAAGAGCTCTCCGGTCCAGGACAGCAGATTCTCGCCGAGCGCATTGGCACTTGACGATCACCGCGTCGCGGTATTGTGTCCGCGACGAGGAACGGAGTTTCCTGGAAGGGCAACGGGTGTACGGCAGGCGCTAACGCGGTAGGCAGTCGCGGGCGAATGCGATCAGCTCGCTGTCGTACCGGCCCGCTCCACTTGCGTAAAGGCCGTGACCGGCGCCGTTCATCACCACCAAACGACTGCCTGGCACCAGCGCCGCCGCTCGTTCGCCAGTAAGCTCGATCGCCGCGGAGCGGTCGGCACTGCCCTGGATGACGAGTGTCGGTAGGGTGAATTGGGCCAGCTCCTGACGCAGGTCTGCGCGGGTGAACGCGCGCTGGGTCTCGAGCAGGATCTGAAGTGGAGTGTCGACGATCTGGCGGCGAGTCCAGTCGGCGAGCGCCGGAGAGACTTCGAGGCTGGCGCCGAAATAGTCGCTCCACGGGGCGGCGTCCACAAACGCACCTATATCGTCGCGCATGGCCTGGCGCGCACTCTCAAACGAGGACTCCTCAATCCCGCCGGGGTTGTCCTTGGTGCGCAACAGAAAGGGCGCCATGGGTGCGCTTAGGACGACTCCAGCCGCACGGCTGGTGCCATGGCGAGTGAGGTAGCGGATGATCTCCGCAGCACCCATGGAGTGACCTACCAGCAAAGCGTCTGAGACGTCCAAACAGTCCAGGACAGCGGCCAGGTCATCGGCCAGGGTGTCGAGGTCGTAACCACTACCTGGCCGATCGGAGCGGCCGTGACCGCGGCGATCGTAGGTGACACACCGAAATCCAGCCGCTGTCAGGTCTGGAACCTGGGCGCTCCACATATCGGAGTTGAGTGCCCACGCATGGACTAACACCACCGGCGGTGCTGCCGCGGAACCCCAGTCGCAGAAAAAGATAGGGGTGCCGTCTTCGGCTGTGACGAAAGGCATGGAGATCCTTTTGAGGTTGCAGGGAAAGGACTTGGCCCACCACCACAGTGCTGCCCTCCGCCTGGCGGCACAATTACCTGTCAGGTAGTCGCATCAGGCACTCTGATCGGTATCGTCCGAGACATGCTCCACTCGACGGTCGGCCCCAGCCCTTTCACCGCCAAATTAATGGAGGCATTCAGCTGCCCGCGGTGAACAAGGCAGCGTAGCGAGCCAGATACAGCGGCCAGCCAGCGTCGTCGGCCACCCCATCCCTGACCGACAGCCATCCGTCGCCATGCCGGTCAAGATGACGGTGTTCCAGTTCCACTCGAGTACGTTGTGGGGTTTCTGCGACAAACCTGACCTCGACCTCACTGGTGTTTTCTGGCTCTGTCTCAATCTGCCAGGT
This sequence comes from Fodinicola feengrottensis, assembly GCF_039530045.1. Lineage (NCBI taxonomy): Bacteria > Bacillati > Actinomycetota > Actinomycetes > Mycobacteriales > Fodinicola > Fodinicola feengrottensis. The sequence goes on from NZ_BAAANY010000005.1 coordinate 342,800, forward strand.
CGGCCCAATGTCCCAACTGAACACCAAACGATCCGGCGGCTCGTACGCAAGGACCCGCGCCCAGCGGCACTCACTGCCATCGACGCCGGTGTCGTAGATATGACCCCCGACCTTGGGTTCAAACACAGTCGCGGCAATCGCGACGCCAAGGAGGTTGTGTTCAACAGGCTTGAAATCACCGAACCGCTCGGTGAATACGGTGAAAGCTTTCTCCACCGACGCCTCGACGATGATCTGCCGACGCACCACGACATCTGCCTGGGTCATGAATTCTCCTCGGTGTCTTGTTCGACGACATCCTGATAACCGCCAAGCGCACGATTCCAGAACGTCTCCAATTGATCTCGCAAGGCGGCCACGCCCGCCGGATTCAGCCGATAAACCCGACGAGTCCCCACCGCCCGATCAGTAACCAGCCCGGCGTCCTTGAGCACCTTCAAATGCTGGGAAACCGCTGGCCGACTGATCGGCAGCGCCTGGGCAAGCTCGCCAACGGCCTGCTGACGTTCGGCCAAACTGGCGACGATGAGCCGCCGGCTGGGATCCCCCAGCACTTCCCACCCGTCCCGATCTTGGTAAGTCGTCACGAACGGAAAGCTACGACTTACCGAACCGCAAGTCAAGCCTCACAGCCCGACTCCCTTCGTGGGTTGTTTTGGGCGGTGTCCAAGCGACCGGATAGTGTCCGATTCATGTCCGAGGAGCTGCTCAATGACGCCGTCGTGCGCGTACTCATCGCCCACGGCCGCCCGGCCACCGATGAGCAGCTGATCACGCTGTTGGAAGGGGACGGCGTCGACCTCGGTGAAGATCCCGACGAGGCGCTCCTGGAGGGGATGGACGAGACGGACGATCGTGTCACGCTCCTGGCCGATGACCGGTGGGCATGGGCCCCGGCGCTGCTTGTCGACCGGGTTTCACCCATCGATTGGCGGACTGGGAGGTCGAGTACGACACGCTTGCGCTGACCTCCGATCTGGAAACGGTCGCGGAGATGCCGGACAACCTGGAGGGCCGCCTGCTCGCGGACGGGTCGCCGGTCGTACCGGCGCTGTTGCCGTTCGACCGCGAACTGCTGGTCGAACGCGGCATTCCCACCGATGAGGTGGATGAGGCTGACAGCTCGCAATGCCTGCTGCTCCCCCGCGGCTATCTGAGCCATCTGCGGGCCGGCGATCTGATCGGCCTGCGGCTCACCGATCGCGGAATCGTGCTCCAACCCGTCGACGAGAACACGGTGTCTCCCGACACCACCCGGCTCGGCGAGGTGTTGCACTCGATCCTCGACTACTGCGAGCCGGTCGAGTCATCTATCGGTGTCCTGACCGCCTGCGCGGACGATGCGTCGCTGTTCACCCCAGCCGCTTCCGCCGCTCTCAACCGTAATCCAGCGGTACGGCCTCGTTCGACACGGCGCTTGGCTCGCCGGCGACGGATTCGACTTCGGGCCGAGCTCAGAGGACTCCCGGCTCGACGAGCTGCGCCAACGGCATGGCGTGAGCGAGGATCAAGCTCGCGCCGTATTGGCGATCGTCTCGCTCTACGGACGGCAGACAGAAAAGGTCGACGACCTCGTGTCGCTACTCTCGACGCCCATTGTCGCGTACGCGGTTCTTGACGAGCTCGACTTGGATCCGGATGACGCCGACAAACTGCGAAAATTCGCCGAATTCATCGAGCCAGCGGTCGCACCGCGGGCACGTCCGGCGGCTCGATGGCTGGCCGCCAAGGCGCACGAACTGTCCGGTGACCTCATCGCCGCCGAGAAGACCTTGTTGGAAGCCGAAAAACTAGGCCCTACGTCGCTAGTCCTGCTCGACTTGGCCGAGTATGCGAGCGAGCGAGGCGACGCCGTACGCGGCCTGGCATTGGCGCAGCGTGCCGGGCTCACCGCCGGGCACCCACTTTTTCGCTTACTGAAGCAGTTCCAGCCCCAGCCGCGCCCGGAACTGGGCCGCAACAAGCCATGTTGGTGCGGGTCGGGGCGAAAATGCAAGGTCTGCCATCTAAACAGCGAGCAGCTGCCGCTGGACGTACGGGCGGCCTGGCTCTATCAGAAGGCAGGCATGCATCTCGACCAGGATCTCCTGATCGAACTGGCAACCGAGCGATCCCGCCATTCCGGAACGTGGATGCAGGCGCTCAATGACCCGCTGATCAATGACGTGGCACTTTTTCAGGGCGGCGCGTTCGCCGCATTCCTGGTGACTCGTGGCGCCTTGTTGCCCGCCGACGAACGATTGCTCGGCGAACAATGGACCCTCATCGAGCGGTCAGTCTTCGAAATCCAGCGGGTCCGCGCAGGTATCGGATTGACCGTACGCGACCTGCGCACCGGCGACACCCACGATGTGCGGGAGCGTGCCGCCAGCCGACAACTGACCGCGGGCTCCCTGGTCTGCGCGCGGATCGTACCGGCCGGTGACACCATGCAGATCTTCGGCGGACTGGAGCCGATCGGTTTGCGGGAACGCGACGAGCTCATCAAGCTGCTGGACAACGATCCGGACCCGGTCGAACTCGTCGCCTTCCTGACCGCTCGCTTCGCTCCACCAAAGTTGGTCAACACCGAAGGCGATCCGCTCGCGATGTGCTCGGCAACGCTATCGGTCACAGATACCCTTTCCGAGGCTCTCGACGGCGCGTATGAGCGTGCCGAGGACGGGGCGCCAGAGTGGCTCGACCTCGACGGCGACGACCATGTCCGCGCGCGGATCCGCCTCGACGGACAGCTGCATATCGAGACCAACAGCGAAAATCGACTCGACCGCATTCTTGATGAGTTGCGTACGCTCGATCCGATCCTCACCATCGTCGACGAGTCCCGCGAACCCGTACCCGACACACGCGCAGCCACCGAGGCTCTCGGCCGAATGGCCCCTGCCGGACCCGCCCTCAGCGACGCCGACGCTACCTCGGTGATGGAGCAGTTCATCCTTGACTACGAGCAAAAATGGCTCGATGACTCCATCCCCGCCCTCGCCGGCCTGACCCCACGCCAAGCCGCCAACGACCCCACCCGCCGCGACGACCTCATCCGGCTACTCGAGTCTTTCCCCGACGACGGGAATCCGACGAGGATGAGCCCGACCCGTATCCGCGCGGCTCTTGGCTTGTAATCGCAATCGGCGCGTACGGCTGACCAAACGTGGTATTCCACTCGACGCGCCCGCGCCACCGCAGGACACCACGCCGGTCCGATCCGCTCTAGATCCCGACCTCCGGTGAACATCGAACCCGTCCGTAGACGCAGCGGGCATGAGCTAAGACGCTCGTTGACGGCATTAGTTGCGGCCTAGGTGTGACTATTGCCGTCATGAGCCGTACTAATGACCTTAAGCTGGAACTCGCGGACATCGCTGCGAGCCATGAGCGACATACTGGAGGTTGTCTCCCACCGCAGCGCCACACAGCTCCACGGAATCGGCGACCTCGATGCGGATCTGCTCGAATTTGTCGGTCCGGCCCGTCGGGACGTGCGTAATCCGGAGGTCCGTCCAGTCATCTTGACGGTGGACATCTCGCTGGAGTCGTCCGCGACGCACTGGCGGTGAAACATCTGGACCTTGCGGAGGTCTCCGCAACCCTGCGGCCGTACGCAGATCGCTACGGCGCCCCGCTCGGTGATGGCCGCGCCCTGGTACGCCGCTTCCTCGACGAGACCGGCATCCCTCGATCAGCACTGCAACTTGCGGAGATGGCTCGTCCGCAAGTTGTCCCGCAAGACACGATCGAAGCGTTTCAGAGGGTGATACCGGACCTGCCGGCTGAAGCTGTCCGAGAACTCACACAGTCGTTCCAGCGATTTGGTCAGCAGGAGAGGCCCTCCGTGCTGGGTCACGATCGCGTCGTTTCGGATCAAGAGCCAGCCGAAACGATCGACGCTCGGGCCACGTCACCTCGCGTCGAACGACACCCGACCGTCGATCTGCCTAAGCACCAGCACGGGAGACGGCATCGCACCCCACCGCACACACGGACACCTCGGACCGACTGAGTGAGACTGTCAGGCACCGAGGTCGCTGACGAGGTCATCGAGGATTGCTTCTTCGTGCAGCGGTACGCGGTAGCGCGCGTATAGCTCCCGCAGTAGCGGCTTTTCACCGGTTACATCGGACAAGCCGAGATGTTGTGCGTACGTCGCGCTGTCGAACCGCCAGGTGGTCGCGGCTGGTGCAGCGGTCCGGAGCTGATCGACCAGGACGAAACCACTGTCATCGATGTCGGCACGAACTAAGATTTCACAGCCAGCTTTGGCTAAACCTGCCACCAGATTGACGGCAGCCAAGGACGCGAGACCATCTGTGCAGATCAACGGAAGACAGCGGTCGCCCAGCGCGTCGGCAGCCGCCTCGACAACCGTGGGGTTCTCACACACGTATACCCGGATGCCCGATGGAACGGACCAGTCGCCCGAGATTGCCCGTAATGACAACCAAAGCGGTTCGCCATCCGCGGCCTCGCACCAGCGGGCGGCAGCCGATGCGCCGCGCAGCGGAAGGTTCAGCGCAAGGACCCGCGAGGAGATCTCATCGCAACGTACGCCCGCCGCCGCCCAGGCCCGACGCCAGTCGCGACTGGCACTCAATGGTCGGGGCAGGCCATGTACGGTCGCGATCAACCGGCACACCGCTCGACCGAGAAGTTCGTTGTAGTCCAAGGCATGCGCGTTTCCCAGCACACCAGCCGCCAAGTACGCCAGCCGCACCGGCGGACCGTCTTCTCCTGGTAATTGTTGCCATACCTGGAGAACCTGCTCAACCAGCGCATGCAGAGCCCCGTCACCTGGCCGGGGTAGCCCGAGGTCGGACAGCCAGATTTCGCTGCTGGCACTGTCGATCTCGGCGGACAACAGGTCCAGGACAGTCGAATGCTCAGCCTCAACAGCAAAACGCTGCGCGGCACGCGCCTTACGCCGATCGACAATCGGCGCGCCGTCGAGGGATTCCAGATAGGCCCGTACGGTCAGCCCGTGCTCGGCGAGACCGGCGGCAAGATCCTGCAGGCGCGGCGGCCGGCCCGACACGTCCCAAGGCGTACCGAGCAGACGAGCGACCTCACGGCGTTGCGCCGCGGTCAAATCGACGCGTACGTCCCCGCGGTCCAATTGAGCGCCGCGTCCGGCACGCAGCCGGATGGCATCAAGCACGATGGTCGGGCCGGACAGTCGCGCCCAGGCGACCAGTGCCGCTGGCAGGTCACTCATCTTCGAGTTCATCGAAAAGTCCGCCGGTCGGTGCCTCCGGCTCCGAGGCTGATGCACCAAGTTGGTCGACCGCCAGCTCGGACCATTCGCCGCCGCACCACAGGTAAGGCTGCACATCCACGCCAGCCAGCGCCTCGTGCCGGTGCAGGTCGTAAACCGCGACGGCCGGGACTGTCAGGTAGGTGCACCATTCATCGTGCGCGGTCAGCATCACGTCTAGCTCGAAATCGACCGTCAGGCCCATGAAGGAGGCTTTGATCTCGGCGTCCACGCCGGTCATTGCCTCATCTAGCCACACCCAACGGGGCGCCTGCGGACCGGCTGCGTCGTACGCGGCGACCGCCGCCGCGAACAGCGGTTGCGACAGCAGGACGACCTTCTCGCCGCCAGATTTCGCGGCATGCTTGGCGGCGTCGAACGGCGTCCACTTACTGCCCGCGCCAGGTCGGTACTGCAACGAGATTTTCAACCAATGCCGGTAGTCCAGCGCGGCGGACAGCCGTTCCTTCCAATCGACCACACCCTCCGCACTGGCGTCGCTGTGCGCCTCATCGATTTTGCGGGCCAGGAACGACCGCACCATGTCCTGACGATCGGCGGAAAGTTCCTGATATCCCCGGGTGAGGGCGGTGACCACGGCACTCGCGTCCGGATCGGCCGGGTCAGCTTCGCATTGCACTCGAACAACGTGACCCTGCCGGGTCGGATGCCTCCCCAGTTGGTCGTTGATCCGAGCGAAAGTATGGGTCGTGTAGTCCAGTCGCAGCTTTAGATGCTCAATGAAGGTCGACTCCAGCAGCGTGGTCAGGACGTGCTGCTGCTCGGTGTCAAAAGTGTCCTGCTGTTCCCGTACCCGCCCGGCCAAGGCGTCGGCGGCCTGGTGTGGCTGCTGCCATCCGCTGGCCGCGTCGGCCAACACCTCCACTCGTGGAATCGGCGACACCTCGTCCGCCTCCACGATCTTGGCGTCCCGATCCGGCAGCAGGCTCTGCCGCAAGATTTCCATTTCGCGGTAACACCGCCGCCAGGCGCGCTCCACATCCTCCGGCTGGGCCTGCGCGGTGATCTGTCGGCGTACGAGTGCGGTGAACTCGCGGACCGCGGCGACGGTTCGCTTCTCTGGCGGGGAAACTCCGGCCGGCTCGGCGAGGCCGCCGGTTACCACCGCCCACAGCGAGTCCATCGCGCCGTCCCGCTCACGTTCCGCGTCCGCACGGCTGTGCTCATACCCGTCCAGCTGCACCTCCGCCTTATTTGCGGCGACACTGGCCTTGTTCCACTTGTCGTTGAGTGTTTCGAACTGTTTTTCCAGTTCGGCCAGGATTTTGTCCAGGTCGTCGCGCCGTTGCAACTGCTGGCGCTGGTCCGATCCGAGCGCGTTGCGAGCGGTCTGCAGACGTACGGTGGCATCCCGCAACTGAAGGTCCACTTCGGACTCCTCGACGGCAGCGACCTCCAGTTCCTCCCGCCGCTGGGAAAGCGTAACTTCAGCGGTCGACAACGCCTCGCGTTTTGCCTCCAGGACAGCAATCCGGCCGAGCAGGCTGGCGAGTCCGCGCTCGAACTCACGCAACGCCGTCGCCTGCTCGTCGAGGTTTCGCAGGCCAAAACCATGATCACTGGCATATTCGGCGAACCGGCCCCAGGCGCGGTCACGTTTGGTCAGCAGGTCATCGTGGCGTCTCTGCTCGACGCTGAGGTCGACCCGGCAGGTCCCCGTACGGCGCGCTCGATCAGCATGCCTGGCGACGGCATTGGTGAGGTTCCGCTCCGCATCGAGTGGAATCGCACGCTCCTCGCGAGCGAGCCGGTCGGAGTCGGAGCCGAGGGCGGCCAGCTCAGTGTCCACTTCGGACAGTCGCGCGGCAAGGTCGGCAAGCTCAGCCTCCAGTCGGGCGATCTGCCGCTGCCGCGCGGCCTCGCGCGCCGCCGCGCCCAGAAAAGACGCCGGTGCGGCCGGTACGGCTCGACCAGTCAGGCCACCAACTCGCCAACTGCCGTCGGCCGCGAACCAGTCGCCGGCGGAATCGGTCGGCGCCTTGTCGTACCATCCGATGCCGGCCAGCAAACGGCGGACTACAGAGGCAGAAACACCAGCCTCTTCACTGGTTTCCAGTACGTCTAAAAGATTGTTGTCCTCGCGTACGCCGGCAGGCAGTGGTTGCACGTCGGCGATCAGGACTCCGTCCACAGTGGACAGCTCGCCGTCCGGCGCCAGCCACGAGTCGAGCAGGCCAGACGCGGCCAGCGCCGCCTCCAACCGGTCCAGGCGGTCGCCGTCGAGGACGGGATTCACCACTCGCCAAAACGGCGCACCATGACCGTCCGGCCGTTCCTGCCGCTGCCATGCCGTCGGCGGCATCGGCGCGGACTCGGTTCGAACCTTGACCGCCGCGAGTTCGGCGGTCGCCTCCTGGTGGCGGTTGGCGATCGGCGCACGGCGTTCGCGTACGCGAAAAGCCCGCTCTTTTAAAGCGTTTTGAGCGATCGTGATGTGTTCGCGCATAGCGTCGGTGACCAGCAGCCCGGGTTGCGGACGGCCGCTCTCCGTGTCGATCACGGTCAGGCCGTGCGCCAGATCCCGCCATTCTTCGGCCAGTTCAGCAGAACACGGCGCGACCGTCGCCAGGTCGGCCCAGTCGCGGATGCCGCGCCAGAGCGTTTCCACGCACTCCTCGACCGTCTCTCGCTCAGCATTCTCCTCCTCGACGGCCTTATCCACGGCCTTCATGGCCCGCTCCACAGCATGTCCCGACTCGGTCGCCTCCCCGTCAGTCACCGCGTACGACGCGTGCAGGTTTCTCAGGTGTGTGAAACGTTCCGTACGGCTGGTGAGATCCGCGGACAGCGCCTCCACGTCCCGGCCCGGCAGATGGCGCTCGATTGATCCGGTCAGTCCTGCCGGTCCGGCGGCTTCGGTCAACACGCCGGAGGCGGTGCGTACGGCCACCTCCGCGTTCTCTACGTCACCAGTTGCCTTCTCGAAACGGACTTGAGCGCCCGCGACCGTTGCCTGTTCACGCGAAACTTTGCTCCGCGCTCGCGTTAGCTGGCCGGTCAGGCTTCTGGCATCCCGTTCCAGCCCTTCGACACGTCCAGCCGCAGCGGCGGCATCTTGATAAGACTGGGAGTCCAGCAGTTCCCGAAGCTCCGTGCCGCGGTCCTGCTTTTCCCTTTTTACGTCGGTCAAGTTCTTCTCGACCGCGACGACCTCGTCCTTCGCGATGGCGAGATTCTTCTCGGCGGTGTTCCGATCGCGCGTGGTGTTGTCCAGGCGAGTGGTCGCCGCGGCAAAGTCGTCCGCACGTGAACGCAGCAGCAGCCGGATCCATGGACGCCAGCCGCCGCGGACGAAATCCGCTACGGCAGTGGCCGCCTTCTCCGTTTCCTGGACGGCACTTCGCAGCTGTTCCAGGTGTTCCCAGCCCTCCGCGAGCTGCGTCACCTCATGGGTCGACGGTGGCGGCAGCGCGTCCCGCAGAGTCTCAGCCAGACTGGCTGGGTTGAGTCGCTCACCGAGTTTTGGTTTGCGCAACTGTTTCAACAGCTCAGTGAGATTGTCGTACGATTCCGCGGAAAGGTCGAACAGCTCGCTGGCCAGCAGGCCTCGGTACGCCATCGCACTGCCAGGCACTGTGACGCCGTCGATCTTCTTGAGATCCTTCTGTTCGATCGCGCGACCGGCCGGCGTCAGACTGAAATCCTTGCCTGGTCGGTGTCGGGTGACGAAGTGCCAAGTCGACACGCCAGCCGTACCCGATCCGCGACGAGCGCTCGCGCCCATGCCGCAGACGAAAAACCGCTGCTGGCCGGTCTCGTCGCGGCGGCCGAACTCCACCCACGCGTAACCGAGGCCGGCGTCGGTGAGCGGCCGCGGATCGTCGCCTTCGCCGGTTGGCAGCAGATTGAACCGCATCGTGCGGTGTTGCGAACCAAACGGATCGAGCACGGACGGCAGGATTTCGCCGCGCATCAACATCAAGGTAGTCAGCTCGAGAACCTTGGTCTTGCCGGCGCCATTGCCGCCGCGCAGCACCATCCGTCCGTCCGCGAACCAAAACTCCGCCTCGTCGTATTCCCAGAGGTCGACGATGCCGACCCGCAGCGGCTGCCAGCGTGAGCGGACCGGCTCCGGCAGCCCGCCGGTCGTCGCCGCCTCCAGCCATTCCTGTGCAAATCCAGTGGATTCCCCGCTCATCGGTCGTCACCGTCCAATGTGGATGAAACCGCCACCACGCGTGGGTCACGGAAACGGGCAGCTACCGGTGAAATCCACCAGCGGCCGTCGGTTGTAGGGCGGACCAAATCCAGCGCGCGCAGGAGTTCCAACACCTGCGTCCGTACGGTCATGTCGTCGTTGAGTTCCTTCGTCTTCGCCTTGGGATGACGGGCCCGCACGTCGGCCACCGCTCGGTCCACCTCGTCATCATCAAGCATGCCGCGCGGATCCTGCCGCCGACGTAGCTCGTCCAACACCATCAGAGCGGCGAAATCCACCGCCTTCACCCGCGGAAACGGCAGGTCGGTTTGATCCTCTCCGCCAGCGATCAGCGCCAGACCCTCGGCGCGCTGCTCGGCCACCCAGCCGGTCATCTCCTCGCACCAGGCCAGGATTCGATACTTCTGGCTGGTGAGGTACGTCCGCTCCGGCTCTGTGAGATCGGCGAAAAGGCACACCGGCAGTTCCAACAGCCGGCGCATCAACCGAAAGCGCGTGTTGGACTCCGGCACCAAGATTCCGGTCGGCCGCTGCCCCAGCGCGGCGGCGAGTGCGGCCGGATCGACCATCCGCAACAGAAGTTCACGTTCGACGTCGTACGCGCCGCCGACCGAATTTCGGTGCGATGCCCAACTTTCCCTTTCCTCATCGGAACCGCGACCGCTCGGCCGCAGAGCACCCGTACCGACCAACAACCCCACCGCCTTCACGAACAACTGCCGCTCGACGAATCGGTCCGGCTCGTAGGGCGCCAGATCCACGTCTTCGTGTCGGGTGAGTGCCCGTACTCGGTCCGAAAGGTCCTGAGTCGTGGTGATGTCCTCGGTGTCCTCCGCCGCTGCCGCGGCCAGCACCGCCAATACCAACACACGGCGACCCGGAGGGCCGTAGCGCCGAGGTGTGGTCGTCTCATTTTCCAGTGGCAGCCGGAACAACCGCGCCGCCGCGTCGGTGACCACCAGCCGGTAGCCCAGCCGCTCAGAAAACCAGTCGACCAGGACACGCCGATGCTTCGAACTGCGTACAAGCGCGAACATCTCGGGATCGCGGCGGCGGTCCACCACAGGATGTGCCAACAATCCAGTGAACGCCTTCTGCCGGTCATCCGTGTCGCGACTCATCGGGCCGAGTCCAACTCGAAATACCAGTTCACGGTGACCAGGCGACCCCGTGGGCTCGGCACCACGGCAGAGCCCGAGCCGCTGTCCGCTGGAGTCAACGTCACCCGCCACCTGCCGTCGCCGGTGACGCCGACCCGCGCCGACTGACCGGGACTTTCCCGCGCGACACCGAGCAGTTCCACCAGAAGGTCGAGCTCCGGCTCGGAGAGCTCGGCCCACCCCGCCAGCTGGGTCCCCGACCGTCCGCGCAACGACGCCTCCGCCTCGGCCCGTGCCGCAGCGGTGGCCGCCCTGGTACGTCGGGCGGCTGCCCGGCCAGCAGAATAGTCGAGTTTCTTCGCACGTACTCCGACGGTCGCTTTTTGGCCGTGTTCACGAAAACGGGCGGTCACCGGCGCCGCGGGGCCGTCCGCCCAGGACTGGGTGTTGTCGTCCGCCGCGTCTGCCGGCAAGAGCAGGTGTCGCGCGGAGAAAACACCAACCGCGGTGTCCCAGATCCGCCATGCGACCTCGTCGTCGGGCGCCCGCTCGATCGCCCGCGCCAGCCGCAACAACTCAGCGCGACGGGTCACCACTCCACCGGTGTCCATCAGGATGTGCATGTTGCGCGCCCATGGCGCCACCAGGTCGCGCAATTGCCGGCGTAGCCGCCCCGCCTGTCCCTCGGCACCAGAGAACCAGCCGGTCAGCGCGGTCCAAGTCTGTGTCCACCGAGCCGCTTGGAGGTCGATCACGTCGTCAATTGCATCCTCGGCAAGCGCTGACCGTACGCATGCGCGCCACACCGACTCAGTCAACTTTGGCGTCAACTCTTCGATAAGAGCCGCGATCCTCGGCGTGTGTACGTCGACCTGCTCACCCCACATGCCGACATAAGCCCGCAGCGTCCGCCACAGTACGTCCTGCTTGTCCGGGTCGGGCCCGCCGGACAGCGCGTGCGCGAGGCTGCGCTGCCACGTACGCGCCGCCACTGCCATCCCGTGATGCAGCCCGATGACCTGCTGGAACTCCGCGGCGGCCGCCATGTAGTCGCGAGCGGACACTGCGGTGGCGAACACTTGCAGCCGGTCGTGGATAGCCCGCGGCGCGAGCGTCAGGTCGGCCGCCGCGTCCTCCTCGGATGCCAGCTCCTGCGTCCAGAAGGCGTGCAGCCGCGCGGCGGCCGGCGTCAGCTGATAGCGGTCGCGCCGACGGAGGAAATCCTCGCCAGTGCGCGCCGGGTCCTGCCATCGGGTCAGGACACCCCACTTGACGAGACGGTCCAGCCGCGCATCCAGGCTGAACGCGTCATCCGCCCGCAAGTTGTCAGCTGTCGGCGCGGACAGTCGCTCGACCAGATAGCCGCGTACACCGACTGCCACCTCATCGAAGGACAACCCCGTGAGGCTCGTGTCCTGCGCCTCAAGCAGCACCTCGACGATCACTCGGTATTGCGCGGCGAACCGGGACACCAGGTAGGCCGGCACCAGCTCCTGGCCCGGCAGGTGCGCCGCCCACGGATCCGCCGTATTGGACTCCGGCAGCTCCTCGTCCCCCGCGTGACCTGTCACGCGCCCAAGGATAGGCCAGCGACAATCACTAACTTTCTCTCCTTCGACGAAGGAGAGGTGCCGTACCAGGAGCTGTTGGCGGGCGAGGCGGTGGAACGGCACAATAGTGGCGTGGCTGGTCGACTGCGGTACTCGGACGTGCGTCCGATCGTGCTGCCCGACGCGTTCGACACCCTGGCTGGCCCGACCAGCGGCATTGTCGAACTGCCGACCCGGCTCGCGTGGTCTGGCTTACGCTCTTTCGACCTCGGTGACGATCGCCAGCTTGGCATGCTTTATGAGACGGTCATCCGTGAGGCGATGAGTACGGCTGACCTGGCCGGATATCTCAATGCGGCAATCCTGCGCCGTATGTGGCATCGGCTCTGGCTTCCAGCTGGCCAGCGGCAGGCGTGGGAGCAGCAGTTCCCCCAGCTGACCCACGTGACGTAGGCGGCATGAACCCGCTGCACGAACAGGCCGCCAAGATCGGACTAATCGCGACAAAGCCGTTCGGATTTGCGTTGGCGGGCGGGTACGCCGTACAAGCCCACGGTTTCGTTGAACGGCTCTCCGAGGATGTGGACCTGTTCACGGTTGCTGACGCAGAAGAGCAATTCGGGGAAGCCGTCGCAGCCGCGGTGGCTGCCTACCGTGACGGCGGGTTCACCGTCGAAACGACGCTGCAGAATGCCGCTTTTGCCAGACTTGTCCTCACCAGCGTCGATGGTGAACAGGTTCGCGTCGAGTTCGGCATCGACTGGCGTGCTCATCCACCGGTCCAGTTGGACATCGGTCCGGTGCTGCATCCTGACGATGCTGTGGCGAACAAGATGGCGGCACTTTACGGACGCGCGGCGGATCGCGACTACGTTGACATCGACGCGGTGCTGCGCACTGGACGTTACCGGCGTGAGGATCTGCTCAGGCTCGCGAAGGAATCTGACCCGGGCCTAGAGGAAAGCATGCTTTCCCAAGCCCTGCTGGCTGTTGACCGTATTCCAGACCAGGCATTCGAGCGTCATGGCCTGGCGTTGCAGGACATCAAAGAGCTTCGTCATCGCATGACCAGTTGGGCGCGGGAACTCATCGCTGGGACGTAGCACGACGCTTTGTCGTTATTTCCCCAGCAACGATCTGCTGATCCTGGACCGGTTCGCGCGGTCGATCGACCTCCGGACGCTGTTACGCGACCGTCCTGCCGAGGAGCCGCTGAATGTGGCGCTCGGAGCCGTGATCCGTACGACCCTCGAAGACCTCGTCGACCGTGATGGGCGTCTGGTGGCGCTACGTCGCATCGTCGACAACGCGCCGGTGCCCCGAGCCCAGCTCTGGGATCTGGCCGCACAGGCTCAGAGCAACCTGAATGGTGCCATCGCCGAGCGCGTGCCCGCCACCGCGGGAGACCTGTTTGTCAGCATCACCGCGCACATCACGTACGCCGTGTTCCAGGTCGTCGACGAAATCTGGAAGGCGGGCGACCACCGCAAGTCCCACTTCGCGATCGCCGTACGCTCGGCACTCTCGAGCTGGTGCTCCCGAGTGCTGCGCTTACCGAGGAAGTCCCGCCGGCAGTCCGAACCGGGTGAGATCGGCGGTAAGGAAGGCGGTCACTTCGGCGACACGGCCGCCCCGAATCGTGAGGACGTCAAGGCCGCCGCGCACGTACTGTCCGGCGGTGTCGTCCCACAGGTAGGTGCCGAAGGCGAGCTGGCCGTTTGCCGTGGTGGGCAGGAACCGCCAGCGAGATTGAAGAGGGCCGCCGACCAGGAAGGCGCGGATGTCGTCCCGGCCGCTGTACCACTCGGGTAGCGGCGGCATCGAGTAACGAGCGTCGTCGGCGAGCATCGCGACGATGGCGTCGACGTCGCCGAGGTGCCAGGCATCGGTCCAGCGGCGCACGATCGTGTCGACTGTCTCGTCGCCGAGGTCGCGCAACACTGTTTGCTGGGTCGGTGTGGCGGAGTCGATCACCTTGCGGGCTCGCTGCAGGGCACTGTTCACCGCCGCGGTGGAGGTGTTCAGCTGCTGCGCCACTTCGGCCGCGGAGAAGCCGAGCACCTCGCGCAGGATCAGCACCGCGCGTTGGGTGGCGGTCAGGTGTTGCAGGGCTGCTGCATAGGCGAGCTCGACGCTCTCGCGGGCGAGATAGTGCTCCTCGGGCGAAGTGTCCGGGTACGGCTCGAGCCACTTGATCTCGGTGGCGGATGTTCCTGGATCGAGGTCGGCTGGCAGCTCGCGGCGGCCGTACCGCTCGATTGCGGTGAGGCAGCGGTTGGTCGCGATCTTGTAGAGCCACGCTCGTACAAAGGCGCGGTCGTCGAGATTCTGGACGCTCCGCCACGCTCGTACGAGCGATTCCTGCAGCGCGTCCTCCGCGTCGTGCAACGAGCCGAGCATCCGGTAGCAGTGGGCCAACAACTCGCTTCGGTATGGCGCGACGAGAAGTTCGAACGCCTCCGCGTCACCGCCGCGAGCAGCGGCGACGAGCTCGGCGGGCGCTGTCATTCGCCCATCGTGCCCGATCGTCGCCGCCGCTGCGATGAATTCCCGCGGTGCCCGGGGTTCCACCTGTAGAGAGCATCCACAAGGAGGAACTGGCCATGACCGACGAACAGCAGATCCACGAACTCATCGAACGCTGGACCACCGCCGTCCAGGACGCAGACATGTCTGCCGTACTGGCCGACCATGCGCCCGACATCGTGATGTTCGATGTCCCGCCACCGGAGCAGGGCGTACGTGGCATCGAGGCCTACCGCGAGACCTGGCCGGGCTTCTTCGAGTGGCAGGCATCCGGCGCGGTGTTCGAGATCGAGTCGCTTCAGGTCACGGCCGGCGCGGACGTCGCGTTTGCCTTCGCTTTGTTGAGGTGCGGTACGCCCGAGGACTTCGATCGCGACCCCGAGCACCGGCTGCGGCTGACGATCGGCCTGACCAAAGTGGACGGCCGATGGATCGTCACCCACGAGCACCACTCGTTCGCCGACGCCACCGAGCCGCCCGAGACTTCCGCCGCCGAGGTCCAGGCAGTGCACGAGCAGTGATTCTCCCGTACCGCTGGGAAGGATCTCGACGGGCTGATGGAGCACATTGCGCCGGACATCGTGTCGTACGAACACGCCGGGCCGCTGCAGTACGTCGGCATCGGTGACGCCCGCGAGGTCTGCCGGCGCGGTCTTGAGTCGTCACCTGAGCAGATTGCCTTTGACATCCCCGATCTCACCGTCCGCGCGTCCGGCGACCTCGCGGTGGCGTGGGGACTCGACCGCATCGTCATGGACGGTGTCGAGGTCCGGTCCCGCGGCACCCGTGTCTTTCAGAAGCGCGACGGCGACTGGCAGATGATCCACCAGCACCTGTCCGTACCGGCGCCGGGCGACTGATCTGCGTACACAGGTCAGATGCTCCAGCTGATCGGGTAGTTGACGATCGGAGCGAAGGACACGTCGACCGCTTCCATCTCCCCGCGCGCGTCAACGGCCATCTCCTTCAGCTGGCCCATCTGCGCCGCATGGTCGTGGGAGTCCCAGACGCTGACGTTCACGATCGAGCCCTCGGGCGAGATGCCAACGTAGTAGTGAAGCAGCCCCGGCAGTCGGCTGATGGCCGGGACCAGGTATTGCGAGGTCTTCTTGTTCACGGCGTCGACCTCGGCGAACCGGCCCGGGTCGAAGCTGCCGCGTGAGACGCGTACGACCGTGGTTGCCGGCAACGACTCGGGCATGGTGGCACTCCCTCGATAAATGACGTTTCCCAATGTAATCCCGGTGGCTCGGACGTGGCGGGGTGATCAAGAGACTTGCCGGGTCATGTAGCGATACATGCTCGGAAAATCTCTTGGTCACCGCACTTCCGCCGTCTCAGGCTTCTTTTGGCTGCATGATTTTCGCGGTGGTGGAGATCAACAGCCGGCGGGGCAGAAATCGTGACGCGAAGACATTGAGTTTGTTGCTGGAGCCCAAAATGACGTCGGGTGGCGGGTTCCTGCGGTCCAAAGTGGACAGCAGGGTCCTGACGACGTGTTCGGAAGTCTGGAAATTGCCGACTCCGGCCTCCTTCGTACCGACGACATCGAAGAACTCCGTCTGGGTCGACCCGGGCGACAGGGTGGTCACCCGTAGGCCACTTCCCTTTGTCTCCTGCCAAAGTGCTTCGGTGAAGCTCCGGACGAAGGCTTTTGTCGCTCCGTAGACGGCCATTCTCGGTACGGGCTGGTAGGCGGCCGTACTCGCGACGTTCACCAGCGCTCCGCTGCCGGCGGCGAGCAGTTGGGGGAGGAACGCCCGGGTCACCGTGACGACTGCCTCCACGTTGAGCCGTACCTCCGCGGCAATGCGTTCGGGATCCTCATCGGCGAACGGGCCGTAGGTCCCGAAGCCGGCGTTGTTGATGAGCGTGGTGACGGTGAGGCCCAAGCGCGCGACCTCATGCGCCAGTTGGGTGCTCGCGTCCGGCGCGCCGAGGTCGGCCGGGATGACCGTCACCGAAACGCCGAACCGGCTGTGAAGCTCGCCGGCGAGGTCCTTGAGTTTGCTTTCGCGCCGAGCCACGAGGACAAGAGCAGCGCCCCGTTGCGCAAGTTGCCGCGCGCATTCGGCGCCGATGCCGGAGCTGGCTCCGGTGATCAGGGCGGTCTGTGTCCGATAGTCGATTGGTGCCATCGCAACGTCACTCCAAAAGTAGGTTTACGCCTGTCAACCCTGTATGGTTAACATGTGTACACCCACAACCGGGAGGATGCAAGGAGATGGCGCGACTGCAGAATCCGAAAGGCGAGGGGGTACGGCTGCGGGAAAACATGGTCGCCGCGGCGAGCGAGCTGCTGTTCGCGCCACAGCCGCCGGCCGTTCCCTCGTTACGCGCTGTCGCCCGGAAATGCGGGGTCTCGCCGACCGCCGTCTACCTCCACTTCTCCTCCCAGGAGCAGCTGATCCAGGCGGTCGTCGAGGACCTGAACAGCCGTTTCGCCGCGCATCTCGCCGACGCCGACGACCTGACGCTTCCGGTCACCGAACGGCTGGAGCGCCGCGCGATCGCGTACGTCGAGTGGGGATTCGGCAATGCGGGCGCGTACCAGCTGCTCTTCGAGAGCAAGGATCGGTTGGATCTTCCGCCGCATGACCGGAATCAGGGCCCTGCTTGGGAAATCATCGTCCACACCGCGGAGCTGCTCGCCGATCTCGCGTCCACGGACACCGAACACGCCCTCCGGTGGGCCACCCGGCTGTGGGTCGCCCTGCACGGCCTCGTCTCGCTGCGCATCCATAAGACCGACCATGACTGGCCCGACGAAGCGATCCCCGCGGCGTACGACATCGTCCACCTGCACGTCGCCGCCGTTTCGCGATCGCCAGCCGACCACGACAGCGGTATCGGCGGGTCACGCGGGTAAGAAGCGCAGCGTCGTGCTGTCCTTCGATCACCCGATGGCGGTGAACACGTGCGACGCGCTGGTGGAGGCGGCGGCGAAGTTGCTCGACGGCGGCGGGGTCGCCGCGGCCACCCTCCGCGAGGTCGGTCACCGCGCCGGGGTCTCCCACAACGCGCCGTACCGGCATTTCCCGGACAAGGAGGCCCTGCTCGCAGCGGTTGCAGCCCGCGAGTTGACCAACCGGAACGCCGTCGATTGTTCCATGATCAACTACAAGCTGTCAGCAAGGACGGCCCCACACGTCACACCAGCCCCACCGGAACCGTTCCGTCGCGGCACACCTGTCGAGTGCGGGACAAAACCCCACACTCGACGCCGAGAGAGGGAAAATTCCCCACTCTCGGCGCAAAAAACCAGGCCAGCTGAACCGAGCTCCGGGCGGGCATGACCCTGGCGCTCGAACCCTGGTTCGCGCGTACGACCGACCAGATCGTCTTCGACCCCGACGGCTGGACCATCCGCTCGGGCTGACGGCTCACGCACCGCCCACTCCCAACACACAGTCGCGATCACCGAAACCGGCCCCCAGATCCTCACCCAACGATCGGCTCGTCACGCAGATCCGGCAGCTCTGTAGGGGCGCCCATTACCTGGTCAGCCAGCGGTCCAGCTCGGCGAGGACGTTCTCGATCTGCGGCCGTATAGCGGCAGTGATCTCGGCGGGTTTGGCCGTCGCTGGTGCGGCGGCCCGATTCGCGCATAATGATCCGGCAGCGGATCGGGTCACTCAGCCGGTCCTGGATCTGCTGCTCACGGTCGGTGACCCGGTGGACGCGAGCGTACGGAGGATCGCCAGGTCGCGGCGCGCCACGAAGGTCTTGCCGTCACAGGATTTGAACAGCCTGCTCAGATCGTCGGTCGGAATCACTGGTACGAGCTTCTCCGGAACCTTCGGTGGCGACATGCCCTCCATTGGGTTCTTGGAGATCTCCTCTTCGATCATCAGCCACTGGAACATCTGCTGGATCGACCGGTACTTGTTGTTCGCATCCCGGCGCTGGCGGTCTCCAGCAGGTCCCCGATCCAGAACCACTGTCTGAGCGCTGCGCTCACCATCTCTTCGACTACTCTGCGTAGTATCTGCAGTTCAGACTATCTAGGTGGGCGCAGCAGGGTTCGAACCTGCGCGGCCCCTCGCTGGTAAGGCGAACTGGCCCCAGCGCTACGCAAAAGGCAGGTTGAGCACAAAGTAGCCGCGCGAAATCCCGACAAGCGAGTTCTGGCTAATGGCTTGGCGCAGTGTCATCGTTCGTGGCGAACACGAGTTTCCGGTGCCTCCTTTGTATGACGTGATCATTCGAGCAGCTCTCCCCCAGTGTTGTCAGCCACCATCGTTACGGGCTAGCGGGCGTCGGGCGGGGGGAGTTGGCGGGTGGCCTCGGCCTTGGTGGCTCGGGCGAGGGCGGCCGAGGCGGGCAACAGACCGCCAGTGGCGCAGAGGTTCTTGCCGAAGGCGGTGAGTTCGATGCTGCGCCGCACGGTGGTGCATTTGCCGCCCGCCTCGTCTATGGCGTCCTTAATCTCCGGCTGCGCCTCCAGCACGTCGTAGGCGGTCTGTTCGGGGAGCGACTCGCGGGAGAACCAGACCAGGCCGAGCCGGAAGAGGTTGTTCAGATATGCCGGCACCCGGTCGACCTCCCGGCAGCCGGCGTAGCGCCCGATCATGGTGACGCCGGGGGCGACCAGCCGGCTACCGGCGCCGAAGGGTTTGCTGGTGCGTACGTCCACCGCCGCCTGCGGCCCGCGCCGGGCGATCAGACGCAGGATTCTGGCTTCGTCGGTGGAAAGTTCGCTGAGCAGCCGGACGTACGCCGGGTGGCTCTCCTCGTGGTAGGTGAGGTCGGCGGACGCGTCCAGGAGGGCCGCGAGGCGCTCCGGCACGGTGAGTTTGCGGTCCGCGCTGGAGTCCGCCGGGACGACCCGGTCACGCAGCGCCTTGGGCAACGGGTCCGGCGCGTCGACGACCCCGAGCGCCACCCGGATCACTTCGCGGGCATCCGCCGTCACCTGCTGGATGATCTCACTGGGTGGTCGACCAGAGATCGCGCCTTGCAGGGCGATCGTGCCGACGCGTACGCCGGCCTTGGCCGCCCACTGGTTCGTCCGCCAGACCGCGCTTGCGACGAACTTGGCGAGGTCGGGCGCCGCGCGAAGCACCGTACCGATCGTCAGCGCGTACGCCGGGTTCGCCGGGTCGCCGTTTTCGGTCATCGGTCAGACTCCGAAAATGACGGTGTGCAGCAGCCCGGCGGCGAGCCCCAGCACCGCACCGTGCAGGATCAGCAGCCATTCGTCCTCGCGGATCGCCGACCGCAGGGTTTCGGCGAAGTCGACTGGGTTCATCACCCGCATGCGGCTGGTGATCAGGTTGCGGATGTTGCCGCTCTGCAGCCGGTTGAACTCCTCGTCCTGCAGCGGGGCCCTGGTGAAACCTGTCGCTTCGACCGCCATGGACTGGGTGATCTGCTCGTAGCTGCGCGCCCCCATCGCGACCTTGACCGGCAGCTTGGCCATGCCGACGGCCCGGTCGACGGCCGGCCGCAGGTAGTTCTCGATCATCTTGCTCGTACGGTCGCCCCGCTCGCCGTCGAACAACTCGTCACCGATGTTCTGCAACGTGATGATGTCGTCGGCAATGATCGATCCGTAAATCGCCGAGACGTCGTGCTGCCGGCGGATGAAAAGCCCCTGCAGCCGCAGCGGGCCGATCCGGACCGGGTTGACCGGCTCGAAGATGACATAGAGCGCCAACCAGTTTGTGAGGTAGCCGATGATGATCCCGGCGACCGGCACCACCCACCACTGCGGAACGACGAACGTGAGGAACAGCAACGGAATTCCGAGCAGGAACCCGAACACAAAGCCGAAGTTGATGATCATCCGGAGTTCCTTCTTGCCGACCTCCTGGAAGATCTTGTTGGCCAGCGTCGGATCCGCCTCCATGTGCTTGATGACCATCAGCTTCACGTCCAGCAGCTGGTCGATGTTCTCGCCGATCCCGTCGGTGACCTGGTGCACGATCAACGGCAGCTGCGTCTGGACGCGGTCATGGATCGTCTCGCGGACGCTCTGCGGCACGTTGGCCCAGACGGCCGGATAGGTACGCGCCATGATCCGGTCGACGACCGCGCGGATTTCCTGCCGGGCAGTGGCCAGGATGTGTTCGGCGATCGCGTTCGGGTCCAGCTGCTGGTAGAACTCCGACTGGCTGCCCAGCTTCGACAGACCCTTGTCAATCGCGATACTGCCCATTTTCGCGGCCCTGGAAGGAATGATGCCCTGCCAACCGAACTTTCCCTGCCGCAACCCCAAAGGCACCTGTTGCAGGCGGCGCGGCAGGAAAGGTGCGAGCAGGCCGAGGCCAGGAATTCGCAGTCCTTTAAAGGTGATGGGATAGAACAACATCCACACGCCACTCCAGTTGGTGACGTATCCGATGACGCCGGTGAACAGCGGCACCGTCAGATACTGAACCCAGCCGCTCGTGTGCACCAATGGAAGCAACGACGCGAGGATCGCCATTTCCGCCACCCCTTCGCCGGACGTGCCGATCGGTGATCCGGACAGTACGTGTGGCCGGCGTCACAGATCAAGCCTTTGGTAAGGCGACTTACCGCGAAAATCGCGACAAGAACGTACAAACAAGTTGTTATCCACAAAGAGAAGTCTTGCAAACGGCCGGAATCCGGTGCGATGATGACCGCCATCCGCAGCCGGTTGTGACCCGAGTCACTAGGCGGGCGGTTTCGGTCCAGGGCGCGCCGGCGATCGTCGGCTGACCAGGACGCGGCTGGTCGCGAAAGGGGCACACGCCATGGACCGGACATCGTCGGAGGCCGCCTTAGAAGGCGGAACCAGCTGGGGCCGCACCGCGCTGATGCTGGTCCCGTCACTGTTCGCCGTTGGCGCGATCGTCGTGGCGCTCGCCCAGGGTGCCGTGGCCGCTTCGTTCGGCGCCGCGAACTCGGACATGAAGGCGAGCTTCTCCAGCCTCGACGGCGGAGACATCACCGGATACGCCAGCTCCGTGCCAAGCGGCTCGGGCTCTCGACCGGCGGTGCTGTTGGCTCTGAAGAATGCCAAAGGCAAGGACCTCTGCCTTTCCTCGTTGCAAAAAGTGCCGCTCGTCGGCGCGATGTCGATCCAGGTCCATTCCGGCCAGCAGGAGCCGGTGGCCATCGACGGCATGGTTGCCAACGCGAGCGAACTCATCACCCCCGACGGCACCCTGACCAACGCCCAACTCGGCCGGGACGCCTCCACCCTGGACCAGAACAACCTTCTGAAAGGTCCGCCCGGTGTGTTCGGCCTGCAGGCTTCCGGGCTACGGGCGACAAACGTCCACCTGTCGGCCGCGACGGTCAACGCGTCGACGCTGCGGCTCACCGGACTGTCGATCAAGGTCCTGCCCGGCGACCACCAGTGCTACTGACCGGCTGGCTGGACCGCGTCCTGCCGGCGGCCGCTGCCCGGCGCCCGTTCCGGAGCTGGCGGCGCAGCCGGCCGTTCTGGGCCGGCGTTCTCGTCATCGCGGCCGGCGTCGAGATCGTCTTCTATCCGCTGGCGCCGTTGGCCACGATGATCAGCATCGGTACCGCGGCGGTCGCCGGGCTCACGATCGGCCTCATTCTGATCACCGCCGGATTGTTCTTCTGGTTCGCGCCCCAGCAACGAATGTTCATCTCGATCGTCACCATGCTCTGCTCGCTCGCCTCGCTGGTGCTCTCGAACCTGGGGGGCTTTATCGTCGGGATGATGCTCGGGCTGATCGGGTCGAGCATGGCGTTCGGTTGGCGGCCGTACCGTGCCCGCAAACCCACCACTCCAGCCGACGGCGAAGCGCACGACGGACGTACGACCGAAGGTCACCCAGCGATTCTTTCGTTGGTATTGCTCGTCATCGTCACGCCCACGGGCACCGTCCCCCAGCCGCTGGCGCCGTGCCCGTCGGCGACCGCGGCCCCCGGTCTGCTGGGGTCACTGCTGCCCGGCGTCCTGCCGTCGGCGAGCCAGGACTGCCAGCAACTGGGCCCGCCGCCGCTCGACCTGCCGCCGCCGGGAGGCGCGACCTCGCCCGTCCTACCGCCGGTCGTCCTACCGCCGGCCGGTCCGCCGGTCCAGCCGCCAGGCGTGACCTTGCCCGTCCTGCCGCCGGTTCCACCGGCCGTTCCTGGCGGTTCGCGGCCGGCCGGGACCCCACCCTCATCCCGTACGACGCCGCTCGACGCCTCGGCGCCACCCGGGCAGCTAGTCGTGGCGACCGGCCGTACCCGGGTGACCTCGGCCACGATGTCGGCGACAAACGTGACCATCTTCGGGCGTACGACGGTGCCAACGATCAACGGGCCGCTGGCAGTCCTGCATCTGCGGATCGGCGCGGCCAGCCTGACGAACTACCGGCTGGACAGTCCGGGCGGGGTGATCAGGCTGGCTACTCGGCTGGACCTGTCCAACATCGACCTCTACACGACGACGTTCACCGCGCGGATCGCCGTGCCCGGCACCAGCCTCGGGCTGCTGCCCCTGACCCTGACCCCCGCACTGCTTCCGGTGTCGCTGCCGACCGGCGTACCAGTGCCGCTCCTGTCGGCCACCGACCTGACCTACGACCAGCCACTGATCGTCGGCGGGCCAATCCGTCTCACCGGCTGGCGAATCGACATCACCAGTCCGGCTCCGTCACCCTGACGAGGCACCGCTGACGCCGCCCAGCCGCGGGTAGACCACCCCCACCACGATCCCGCGTACCTGTCGCGCCGGCACCGTGCCACCGCCCGGCTCGCCCATGTGCGCGCGCGAATCCGCTGATACGGACCGGTGGTCCCCGAGAACGAACAGGGCCCCAGGCGGCACGCGAACGGAAAACGGCACATCCGACGGGTCATCACCGGGCGCCACGTACGGCTCGACCAGTGGAACGCCGTTCACCACCACCCGCCCCCGGTTGTCGCAGCACAACACAACATCACCGGCAGTGCCTATCACCCTCTTGACGAGGAATCCGTCGCTCGGCCCGTTCGACCACACCGGATTGGCCAGGACCACCACATCACCCCGGCTGGCCGTGGAACGCCCCGGCCATCCCGTGTCCGCCAGCAACCGGTCACCCGGCCGCAAGGTCGGCACCATCGAGTCGGTCGGCACCGCGTACACCTGGATGCGCAGCAGGAGGACCGTCGCGGCGCACACCAGAATCACCAGCGCGGTGACGGCCAGCAGGAGACGCACGGGACGGGTCGTTCTGCCATCGATCACGCCCGGCACCCTAACGGGGTCCGCCGACGCCCGGCTACAACTTCGGCATGAACCCAACGAGTTGAACTCATCTGAAACTGGCTTCTTTGAAGCACTGCGAACCGTCGATCCGGCGACGATGCGTATCACCAGCATGTTGTGGAGTGCCGCCAACCGCCGGGCGTGGACCTGCCGGCGACTGCACAACGGCGTCGCCTAGAGATCAGAACTGCACGGAGATCGACGCTCGGGCCACATCGACGCCATCGACCTGGTCGAACCAGGTTTCATCGAGTTCGCCAGGGACGGCAGCGGCCAGTTTGGGTTCATCGCCGTCAGTGGCTGGCTGGACTGCCGGCCAGCCGAGAGGAACGGCTGGGTCGGTGTCGAGTTCACCTGGCAAGGCGCTGACGAGGGTGACCAGGTCTCCGGTCGCGGCTGGGCAGTACTCATCGATGACAAGACGATCGAGGGCCAGCTGTTCTTCCACCTAGGCGACGACTCGACTTTCCGCGCAGAAACCTTCGACCTCCCACCAGTTATGCACGTGGATACAAGGCTGCGTACATGGCCCTAGAGGTCGATCCGGCCAAGGCTGCTGGGGAGGTTGTGTATGAGGCGATGGCACTGGTTGGGCAAGCAACGGTCTTAGCTGCCGCCGATAAAGCAGTGCGACTATCAATCGGGTGCTCTGACCTGGGTGGGCGCAGCAGGGTTCGAACCTGCGACCCCTCGCTTGTAAGGCGAGTGCTCTTCCGCTGAGCTATGCGCCCGAACTTGGCTTCGTCACCTTACCGAACGCCCTCAGTGCCACGCCCCGCCGAGGTCCACATGGGACCTTTCCTAGGCTCAACACTCCCCGTCACCAAATCGCGTAATATTTGATGTTGATCTTGGTTGGTTGGTCTACCCAAAGCGGACATCGGTCCGAAATGTCGTGTTTGGGTAGACCAACCAACCAAGATCAACAACTTCTTCCGCGCGTACCGGCGACAGGGAGCCGTCTGAGGAGAGGTCTTGATCTTGACCCGCACCAAGATTGCTGGATCCATGCTCAACGCACGAAAGGGTTCCCCTTAGGAGAGCTTCGCGAGGGCGGCTTTCCAGGCGGACTGGTCGCGGGCCTGGCCGGGCTCGTTGACCTCGGCGAACTGGACGACGCCGGCCTTGTCGATCAGGAAGGTGCCGCGGTTGGCGATGCCGGCGACCTCGTTGAACACGCCGTACTTCTGCGCGACTGCGCCGTGCGGCCAGAAGTCGGACAGCAGCGGGAAGTCGTAGCCTTCCTTGTCCGCCCAGGTCTTCATCGCGTACGTCTGATCGACGCTGACGCCAATCACCTGGACGGCGTCGTTCTGGTACGTGGACAGGTCGTCGCGCACCTGGCACAGCTCGTTGGTGCAGATGCCGCTGAAGGCGAGCGGGAAGAACACCAGCAGTACGTTCTTGCCGTCATCGCCGAAGAACGACGACAACACGACCTGCTGGTTGTTCTGGTTCTTCAGCGTGAACTCGGGCGCGTGCTGGCCGACCTCAACCGCCATGGCTATCTCCTCCGAATGGATGTCAACCGCTCGGAGAGGACGCTACGTCAGCGTTTCTGCCGCGGTGAACGCGGCGTCACCAGCCGACTGCCGGTCCAGTCCTTGGCAGCGTTCAGGTTCGTCGTCTGCTGCAGACCGGCGGCCGGCGCGGCCTCGCTGATGTCGCTCGGCGGCACGTGCCCGTCCCGGCCGGACTTGGGGGTCAACACCCAGATCACCCCGTCGTCGGCCAGTGGCTCGCGCGCGTCGACCAGCGCATCGAACAGGTCGCCGTCTCCGTCCCGCCACCAGAGCAGCGCGACGTCCACGACCTCGTTCGTGTCGCTGCCGATCAGCTCATTGCCCGACCGTTCGACAATCGCCTTACGCAACTCGTCATCGCTGTCGGAGTCGTAGCCGATCTCCAACACGATGGCGTCCGGCTGCACTCCCAGTCGTTCAGCCGGGCTCTGCGTGCCCTCGGTCTGAGGCGCGGTACCGCCCACCATTCCCCCAAATCTCCTGTTCGCCAGTGCCGTCCACCCACGACGCTTGTCCGGTAGTCCACACACTCCGGCCCACCTGCGCAAGTGGTACGGCTACCCAACCCGGTGTCGTTCGATACCAAGTCGTGCGACACAAAGTAGCGCCACTTGCCCGCTCAGCCGGCCAGAAACGACAATCGGACCGATCTGTCTTGATTGTCGCTGTTAGTGTCCACCAGGCAGACACTCTGCCAGGTCCCGAGGGCGAGCTGTCCATCGAGGACCGGTATCACCGTGTACGGAGCGACGAACGCGGGCACCACGTGGTCCCGGCCGTGCCCGTACGAGCCGTGCCGGTGTTGCCAGCGGTCATCGGTCGGCAACAGCGCGTCCAAGGCTGTGAGCAGGTCGTTGTCGCTGCCAGCCCCGGTCTCCAGGACGGCCACCCCGGCGGTCGCGTGCGGTACGAAGACGTGCAGCAACCCGTCGCCGCGGTCTTCCACGAACCGTCCACACCGGGTCGTCAGGTCCACGACGGCCGGCCGCGGTCCGGTCCGTACCGATATGAGGGTGCTTTCCATCCCACCAATGTGCACCACGGACGCTCACCGGGCCGGCTGACACGACTACGAATCCACCGGCGACCCTAAGATGGACCCATGGTGTCCACTTCCCGCGTGACCCGCGGGCGAGCAGGGCCCGCACCAGCAGTGACGCGACCACCAACGCGAGAAGGACTAGAGCCTTGACGTCCGTACCCGAGCGCCCACCAGTCATCATCGGGGGCCTTCCCAGCCAGCTGCCCGACATCGACCCGGAGGAGACCGCCGAGTGGATCGAGTCCCTCGACGCGGTCATCGACAACGTCGGCAAGACCCGGGCTCGCTACCTGATGCTGCGGCTGATGGAGCGTACGCGCGAACGCCAGATCGGCGTGCCGCTGCTGCGCAACACGGACTACATCAACACGATCCCGCCGGCAAAGGAACCGTGGTTCCCCGGTGACGAGTTCGTCGAGCGGCGGATCCGGGCATACGCGCGATGGAACGCCGCCATGCTCGTGCACCGCGCGCAGCGGCCGGGCATCGAGGTCGGCGGGCACATCTCGACTTACGCGTCGTCCGCAAGCCTGTACGAGGTCGGCTTCAACCACTTCTTCCGCGGCAAGAACCACGAGGGTGGCGGCGACCAGATCTACTTCCAGGGCCACGCCTCCCCGGGCATGTACGCGCGCGCGTACCTGGAGGGCCGGCTGACCGAGCATCAGCTCGACGGCTTCCGCCAGGAGCTCAGCCACGCCGACGGCGGCCTCCCGTCGTACCCGCACCCGCGGTTGATGCCGGACTTCTGGGAGTTCCCGACGGTGTCGATGGGCCTCGGCCCGATCAACGCCATCTACCAGGCACGATTCAACCGCTACCTGCAGAACCGCGGCATCAAGGACACCAGCCAGCAGCATGTCTGGGCGTTCCTCGGCGACGGCGAGATGGACGAGCCGGAGTCACTCGGCGAGATCGGCCTGGCCGCCCGCGAGGAGCTCGACAACCTCACGTTCGTGATCAACTGCAACCTGCAGCGCCTGGACGGGCCGGTACGCGGCAACGGCAAGATCATCCAGGAGCTCGAGTCGTTCTTCCGCGGCGCCGGCTGGAACGTCATCAAGGTGATCTGGGGCCGCGAATGGGACCCGCTGCTGGCCGCCGACCGTGACGGCGCGCTGGTCAACATCATGAACACCACGCCGGACGGCAGCTACCAGACCTACAAGGCCGAAAACGGCGCGTTCGTACGCGAGCACTTCTTCGGTCAGGACCCGCGGACCCGCAAGATGGTCGAGCCGATGTCCGACGACGACATCTGGAACCTCAAGCGCGGCGGCCACGACTACCGCAAGCTGTACGCGGCGTACAAGGCGGCCACCGAGCACACCGGCCAGCCGACCGTGATCCTCGCCAAGACGATCAAGGGCTGGACGCTGGGCAGCCACTTCGAGGGCCGCAACGCGACCCACCAGATGAAGAAGCTGACCGTCGACGACCTGAAGTCGTTCCGCGACCGGCTCTACATGGAGATCCCGGACTCCGCACTCGACAAATACCTGCCGCCGTATTTCCACCCCGGCAAGGACTCCGACGAGTACGAGTACATGATGGAGCGCCGCAAGGCTCTCGGCGGTTTCCTGCCGGAGCGGCGTACCAAGTCGCGGTCGCTCATCCTGCCTGGTCCGGACACGTACAAGGTGCTGCAGAAGGGCTCCGGCAAGCAGAAGGTCGCCACCACGATGGCGTTCGTACGGCTGCTGAAGGACCTGATGCGGGACAAGGAGATCGGCGCCCGGTTTGTGCCGATCATCCCGGACGAGGCGCGTACGTTCGGGATGGACTCGCTGTTCCCGACCGCCAAGATCTATTCGCCGCACGGCCAGGGCTACATCTCGGTCGACCGCGAGCTGATGCTGGCATACAAGGAGTCCAAAACCGGCCAGATCCTGCACGAGGGCATCAACGAGGCCGGCTCGACCGCGTCCTTCACCGCCGTGGGCACGTCGTACGCGACGCACGGCGAGCCGATGATCCCGGTCTACATCTTCTACTCGATGTTCGGCTTCCAGCGCACTGGTGACGCTTTCTGGGCCGCCGCGGACCAGATGGCGCGGGGCTTCGTGCTCGGCGCGACCGCTGGGCGTACGACCCTGAACGGCGAGGGCCTGCAGCACGAGGACGGCCACTCGCTGCTGCTGGCCGCGACCAACCCGGCGGTCGTCTCGTACGACCCGGCCTGGTCCTACGAGGTCGCAGTGATCGTCGAGGACGCGATCCGGCGGATGTACGGCGAGAAGCCCGAGGACATCTTCTACTACCTGACCATCTACAACGAGCCGTATCTGCAGCCAGCGATGCCCGAAGGTGTAGATGTGGAGGGCATCCGCAAGGGCATCTACCGGTACGCGAAAGCGCCCGAGGTGGCCGCGAGCAACCCGCCGCCGGCGCAGATCCTCGCGTCCGGTGTGGCGATGCAGGCGGCCGTGAAGGCGCAGCGGCTGTTGGCCGAGGAATGGGGCGTGGCGGCCGATCTGTGGTCGGTCACGTCGTGGACCGAGCTCCGCCGCGACGCGGTCGCCGCCGAACAGGCCGGGCTGCTGTCCACGGATCCGGCGCCGGCCACCCCGTACATCGCCGAGGTGCTGGCCGAGACGCACGGGCCGGTAGTGGCTGTCAGCGACTACATGCGGGCCGTGCCGGACCTCATTTCGCGCTGGGTGCCGAACGATTTCGTGTCCCTGGGTACGGACGGTTTCGGCCGCTCGGACACCCGTCCGGCGTTGCGCCGGTTCTTCCACGTGGACGCGGAGTCGATCGCCATCGCGACGCTGCGCCAGCTCACCCGCTCCGGTGCGATTTCGGCGGATGTACTCAAAACCGCCCAGGAGAAGTACCGCCTGGACGACGTTTCGGCCGCTCCCCCAGCCGAAAACCCCGGCGGCGAAAGCTAGCACCGGACCATTTGCGGCGTTCGGCGCCGCAAATGGTCCCTTTCGGGCGTCACGGTGGTGCCCTTCGGAGTGCCCGCATTGGCGTTGGCGCGTACGGCATGCGCTGCCACGCTCGTCCCAGCGGAGCGGGGCGTTTCCAGACCCCCGCGCGGGGAGTGGAGCGATCATGGGGATGAGTCGTACGAACCGGTGGGCCCGAAGCCTGCCGCTGGCGGGCGTTGTCACACTGGCCGTGGTGCTGACCGGCTGCGGCCAGGCGGCACCCGGCAAGGCGGCCCCCGGCAAGGCCGCCGGCCCCGCCGCGATCGTTCAGCCGGCGTGGTGTGGCCCGGCGAACAACGCCTTCAACGACCAGGACGGCTTCGCGAAAACGGTCACCTCCAGCAAGAAGGTGACGCCGGACCAGGTCGCCAAGGCCAAGTCGGACGACAAGGCGTTCCTGGCCGCCGCGCCGGCCGACGCGAAGGCCGACGTGACCATCCTGACGACCCAGTTCGACCAGCAGGCCGACTCGATGCTCAACGGCAGCAATCTCCAGCTGCCGAAGAGCTACCTCGACACCGTCACCCGCTTTCGTACGTACAGCGCCAACCACAACTGCCACCTGGGCTACTCCGACGACAACGGCTGATTCCTGCCACCACTCTCACGAGCTGAGTCACCAGGTGGCGGCGCCGGCGAAGGAGGTTGGGGTGGGACGGTAGCCGAGGCGTTGCCGGGCGGCGGTCAGGTCCAGCGTCCGTTCGTACGCCAGGTGGCTGATCGCATAGCGGGTGAGCCGTGGCGATTGACCAATGCGAAGAAAAGCGTGGGCAGACTCCAGAAACCCGGCGGCGGCCCAGCTCACGTCGATGGGCAGATGGCGTACACGTACCGGCAGTTTGCGTTCGGATATCAGTGATTCCAAGGCGGAGTTCAGCGAGATCGGCTCGGCGTCGGCGATGTTGTACGTGCCGGCCGGAGCGTCCGGCAAGCACGCGAGCAAGATCGCCGAGACCAGGTTGCCGAGGAAAGTCAAGGAATGTAACGCGGAACCGTCGCCGACGACGAAAAGATGTGGGCCGCGGATCGCGCCCAGGACTCGTGGCAGCAGAGTCGGATCGCCCGGACCGTAGACGGCGTGAGGTCGCAGGATGATCGTGTGAGGCCATCGGGACAGCAGAACTTCGGCCGAAGCCTTCGACGCGGCATAGGCGTTCAGGTATCGAGTGACGGGCGCGCGGGATTCGACGGCGGCCACGGTCGGCACGGCCGGGTCATAGACGCTCGCCGTCGAGATATGGACGAAACGCTTGCCGCGGAAGGAAAGCGCCACATTCCGGGTGCCGTCCACATTGGTGTTCCACACCCTCGCGGGTGAGCCCCAGTCGGTCACCGCGGCGGCCGCGTGTACGACGGCGTCGACTTCCGGCGGGGCGGCCAAAACCCCGCAATCGACGTCCCAGTGACCGATGCCCGGGACGCGGCGGCGGCCGAAGCCGTGGACCTCCCAACCACGAGCCCGAGCGGCCTGGCAGACCGCGCCACCGACAAAGCCGGTCGCGCCAGTGACGGCTATCCGCACCGCACCACCAATCGTTCGTACGCCGGGATCAGCACTCGCCGGGCCACCCTACGCTCCACAATGGACAGTCCGTCAAGGCCTAGCAGAGTCTCAAGAACGGTACGGATCTCGGCGTACGCCAACGGCATGCCCAGACAGAAATGCGCGCCAGCGCCGAACCAGAGCTGGCGCAGCGCCGGCGAATGCGGCCGGTCGGGATCGAACGGACCGAGCGTCTTCGCGCAGGAAATGGTCGCGATCACTACCCGCTCTCCCGCTTTCACCCGTTTACCGCCGACAAAAGCGTCACGCGCCACACTACGCAGCATGACCGGCGACGGGACGGTGAATCGCAGACCTTCGTTGACGACATCGTCAAGGCGCGTACGGTCAAGGGAAAGTCGGGCAAGCCAGCCGGTGTCGATCGCCAGGGCGATCAGCCGCGGCACGTAAGAGACGAGAGTTTCGGTGCCGGTCAACACAAAAGCAGCGACCGCGCCGAGCGCCTCCGATTCGGTCAGGCCGAGTTCGCGCATCCGGCCCGGGACCGTCGACGGATCTCCGTCCGCGTACGCGCGGACAGCCGGTGCGGTCAGGTCGGCCAGCACCGACCGGCATCGGGCGACCTGGCTGGGCGTCAGCCGCGGCCGTCCGAGCCGGACCATCGACGTCATCGCCGTGCCAGCGGCAAAAGCCCGAGCCAACTCCGCGCGATCGGCCGACGGCAAGCCGACCAACGCGCAAATCACCGCGCCCGCCAGGTCTTTCACCACCGAGACCACGTCAACCGGACGGCCGGCCCGCAGCTCGGATGATAGGAAAGCCATCGGAGCCGCCGCCACCTCCGCGCACAAGGAAGAAACCGCGCGAGCGGTGAAAAGTCCGCCGAGTTTTCGGCGCAGTTCAGCGTGTTCGGCGCCTTCCATGTTGAGCAGCACCCGCGGCCCCACCACCGGCGTCCATAAATCCGCCGGCGAGCCAGGACCGGTTTTGGTGAAGGAAACCGGGTCGCTCAGCACCTGGCGGGCGATCGCGGCATCGCTGACGACGACCCCGACGCGCGGCACGCGTACCACTGGGTAAACCAGCCCGAGCCCTCTGACCAGCGGGTACGCGACTGGATGAGCGCCGAACTGGACGCGCCGCTCCGCGGCCGTCACAGCCGGATCACCACGATCCCGAGGCTCACCCCGCCGGCCAGACCGACCAACGCGACCAGGTCGCCGGGCCCGCAGCGGCCCAGTTCTCGAGCCTTGACCAGTTGGAAAGGCAGGCTCGCGGACGCGAGATTTCCGTGCTCAGGCAGGGTAATCACCAGCCGATCGGTCGGCACCCCGGTACGCCGGCAGATCTCCGCCAAATACGGCATCGACACCTGATGGACACCAATAACGGCGAAATCGTCCCAGCTCAGGCCGAGCCGGTCCAACGTCCCATCCAGGATTTCCGGCCCCAGGGACAGAAAAGCGGCCTTCATCCGGGCGCCGTCCATCGCGAAGTACGAGAACTCCACGTCCCGCGGGTGCGCGGATCCGCCGGACGGCAGCGTACCCACCTCCCACTGGCTGGAGTCGGCGCTGAAACCGCAGCCCAGCACGCCTTCGCCGGCCGCCCCAGCGGTCAGCAGCATCGCCGACCCCGCGTCGGACAGGGTGTAGCCGGGGAAGGTACGCACGAAACTGGCCAGGTCGGGCACGCTCCAGCGGACCGCCCGGGACGGCGCCTCACCGCCAGCGACGAGGACGGTCTGATAGCGGCCGGTGGCGATCAGCGCGTCCGCCACCTCGATGCCGTTCAGCATGCTGTTGCAGGCGTTCTTCACATCCATCACCGGACATCGCAGCTCCAGCTTGGCCGCCACGATGTGCGCGGTCGCCGGCTCCACCATGTCCTGGCTCGCGGACGCGAACAGCAACAAGTCGACTTCGGCCACGCTCGTACCCGTCTCGGCCAGCAACTTGCGCGCTGCCGCGACGGCGAGGTCCGAGGCCTGCTCATGGTCGCCCATCACATGGCGCGACTCGATCCCGGTCAGCCGCTTGATCAGCCCTTCCGGCGGCCCGAAAGTGCCGCTCGCTGCCCGGATCCGCCGCTCGGTCTCGGCGGTGGTCAGCCGCCGCTCCGCCAGCTGCACCGCAGTGCCGGCCAGATGTGCGCCCATCGCCGCCCCGCCTTCGCCGCTCGTCGTGCGGCGAGCGTATTCATCAAGGCCGCATCATCGCGTGCGTACAACTACTCACGCATGTCGGGGCTGTGGTTTTAATCGCTGCGTACGCCCGGGAATAGTGCGACACTCGCAGGCGCTAGATCGACACGTAAGAGTTCGTGCGCTCCGGGGTCGGTGTAAATCCGAACCGGCGGTGACAGTCCGCGAGCCGCTGCCAGCCAGGTAGTGGTTGATCCGGTGGAATTCCGGGACCGACGGTGAAAGTCCGGATGGGAGGCAGCGCACGCGCGACGGTGCTGCCGTACGCGCGCACGCCTTCCGCTGTCCCCGTGGCGTTTTTGTCGCGAAGGAGCGGGACGTGCACATCTTGTTGACGACCGGGTTGACGGTCTTCGGCCAGTTCATCTCGTGGGCCGAGCTGATCGGCCAGATCTGCGCGCTCACTGTCGTGCTGCTGGCCCAGCGCCGGACTTTGTGGACCTGGCCCGTACAAATCGCCGCGACCGTCCTGCTGGTCGCCGTCTACGCGTCCGCGCATCTGGGCGGCCTCGCCGCCCGCAACGTGCTGATCCTGCTGATCTCGATTTACGGCTGGTGGGCTTGGCAACACAACCGTGACGCCGTTTACGGGATAGCCGTACGCCGATCGACCTGGCCCGAACGCGGCCTGCTCGCCGGCATCATGGTGTTCGGCACTCTGGGTTTCGCCTGGTTGCTCAACGCTTTGAACGCTTCCTGGGCGCCGCTGCCGGACGCGTGGATCTTCGTTGGTACGGCCGTTGCCTTCTTCGCCCAGGGCCGTGGCCTGGTCGAGTTCTGGCTGGTCTGGCTGCTGGTCGACGCGGTGGGCGTTCCCCTGCAAATCACCGGCCACCTCTACTTCTCGGCCGCGATATACGTCGTCTTCGCCGCCCTGGTCATCTACGGCTGGATCGGCTGGGCCCGCTCCGCCCGCGTCCAACGTGAGGCCCCACAGGCCATTAGCGAGGCGCCGGCGCGGTAGAGGCGCGTACGACGAGTTCGGGTTCAAAGAGCATCGCGTCGGTCGGCACCACCTCGGCGTCGATCTGCCGCAGCAACAGGTCGACGGCCGCATGCGCCATCGCCACGATGGGCTGCCGGACAGTGGTCAGCGGCGGATCGGTGTAGGCCATCAGCCCGGAGTCGTCGAAGCCGACAACCGACACTTCCCGCGGGACCTCTCGGCCAAGCTTTCGGGCGGCTCGTACAGCTCCCATCGCCAGCACGTCGTTGCCGCAGATCACGCCGGTCGCACCTGCCGCGATGAGTGGGAGCGCCCCGCTGTGTCCCTCCTCGATCGTGAACCCCGCGTGCGCCACCAGCTCCGGACTGCCGCCGAGGGCGCGGTACGCGGCCAGTTTGCGAGCCGACGGCATGTGCTCACGCGGGCCTAGAACGGCACCGATGCGGCGGTGTCCCAGGTGGGTCAGGTGGCTGTACGCCTGGCCGACCGCGTGTTCTTCGTCCGTACACACACTCGGAACGTCAAAACCCGGGACGGCTGCGTTGATCAACACGGTCGGCAGGCTTCGCGCTCGTAACAGCGCGTAGTGCCCCTTCGATGCCGTCGCGTACTGGTAGAGGCCGCTCGCGAACAGCACACCCGAAACCTGTTGCTCAATCAGCAACTCGACGAAGTCGGCCTCGTTGACGCCGTCAACCGTACGTGGACACAGGACCGCGGTGATTCCCCGTTTGGCCAACGCACCGGCGACGGCTTCGGCGAAGCTCGCATAAATCGGGTTCTGCATGTCCGGCAGCACGACGCCGACCAGCCGCGCGGTCTCCCCACGCAGCTTGGCCGGACGCTCGTACCCGAGGACGTCCAGGGCGGTGAGGACCGCGGCGCGGGTGGCGTCGGAGATGCCCGGCTTGCCGTTGAGCGCCCGGGACACGGTGGCCTGGCTGACCCCGAGATGCTCGGCCACATCGGCCAGTTTCCTTGCCACCGTCCGATGGTAGACAGGCACCGGGTCAGCCCGTCCACAACCACGCCGCCGCGTCGCTGGGCAACCGGCCGCCGACCAGGTCCGCGCTGCTGACCAGGACCGTGCGGTGCGGTGGCAGCTCGATCGGGTCCGCGGACAGGTTGACCACGCAGGCGAAGTCGCCGGGCCGGCCGAAGGCGAGTACGTCCTCGCCGGTGTCCAGCCAGCTCATCGGCCCGTCGCCGAGCCCAGCCTGCGCCTGCCTGATCGCCAGCGCCCGCTGGTAGAGGCGCAGGATCGAGGCCGGATCGGGGCGCTGCGCGGCGACCGAGCGGGCCGCCCAGCCGGGAGGCGGTGGCAGCCACGGCTGCGCCGCCCCGAAGCCGTACGCGGGGCCGCCGGCGGACCATGGCAACGGTACGCGGCAGCCGTCGCGGCCCGGGTCGGTGCACCCGCTACGTACGTACATCGGGTCCTGGCGGACCGCGTCCGGCAGCGTCTCGACCTCCGGTAGGCCGAGTTCTTCGCCCTGGTACACATAAACTGAGCCCGGCAATGCGAGCGTCAGCAACGCCGCCGCGCGGGCCCTGCGCAACCCGGTGGCCTCATCAGAGGGGCTGAGATGACGGGCCTGTCGCATAGCGTGGTCGAACCCGGTGTCCGTACGCCCATAACGGGTGACCGTGCGGGTCACGTCGTGGTTGCACAGGACCCACGTACTCGGGGCGTCGACCCGAGCGTGCGATGCAAGCGTGTTTTCGATGCAGGCTCGCAACATCTTCGGATCCCATGGACAGCCGAGAAAGTCGAAGTTGAACGCCGCGTGCAACTCGTCCGCGCGCAGGTAGTTCGCGAATCTTTCGCTGTCAGCGAGCCACACCTCGCCGATCAGCGCCCGGGGTTCTGGATAGCCGTCGGCGATCCGCCGCCATTCCCGGTAGATGTCGTGGATGTCCTCGCGATCGACGTACGGATGCGGGTCGGGCGGCGTGGCCGGGTCGAAGTCGGTCAGCTCGGGATCCTTGGCGCACATCGCCGCGGAGTCGATGCGGATGCCGTCGACACCGCGGTCGAACCAGAACCGGAGGATGTCCGCGAACTCCGTTCGCACCTGCGGGTGCCGCCAGTTCAGGTCGGGCTGCGCAGGCGCGAACAGGTGCAAATACCACTCGCCGTCGGCGGCCCGGGTCCAGGCCCTGCCACCGAAAACCGAGTTCCAGTTGTTCGGTGGCCGCTCGCCGTTTTCGCCGCGTCCGGGCCGGAACCAGAAGAGCTCCCTGGCCGCCGAGCCGGGACCCTCGGCGAGTGCCCGCTGGAACCAGGCATGCTGATCCGAGCAGTGGTTGGGAACGATGTCAATGATGACCCGGATGCCGGCCCGGTGAACCTCACCGATGAGCTGCTCGGCCGCGGCCAGGGTCCCAAAAGCCGGGTCAATGTCCCGATAGTCGGCCACGTCGTAGCCGGCATCCGCCATCGGAGAGGGGAACCAGGGGCTCAGCCAGATCGCGTCGATCCCCAGCTCCCGCAGATACCAGAGCCGGTCCCGGATGCCCGCGAGATCACCGACACCATCGTCGTTCCCGTCCGCGAAAGAGCGCGGATAAATCTGATAGATGGCGGCATGACGCCACCAGTCGCGGGTGCTGTCGTGCGGCACTGGTGCCTGCTTTCGTTGGTCAGAAGCCACTGTTGCCAGCGCCGCGGATGAGGGTGTAGCCGGTCAGGTTGTTGAGCCCGCCACTGGCCGCGCCGGTGACCGTCACATAGGACACGGTGGCGCTGCCGGCGGCGTTGAGCTCGATACCGTACGTACCGGCGCCGTTGACCGCCACGTGGTCGAGACTGAGATTGCTGATGGTCTTTTGGAAGCTGAGCAGGATCCCCTGGTAGCGACTGTCCACAATAGACAGGTCTTTGACCAGAACCGGCGCGGTGATGTCCGCGGTGTCGGCGTAAATCCACAGGGCACCGAGCTGGGCCGCCCAGTTCGGCTCGTATCCACCGGTACGCGTCAGGGTGTTGCGCTGGACGGAGGTCGTACCGCTGAAAGGAACCGGGCCGAACCGGGTGCTGATCGCGATACCGGCACTCGCGTTCACCGTGTCCGAGAGCAGACAGTCCTCGACCCGGTTTCCATCGCCGCCATAAATTCCGACGGTGTTCGCCAGCAGCGGCAGGGTGGCGGTGTCGTATGTGTAGGCACTGTTGGTGACCGCGGATCCTTCGGAGAACATCGCCAACGCGTCGTCACCGGTGTTGCGGGTGACACTCTGATCCACCCTGATGTTGCTGACATTCGCGTGAATGTTCACTCCGTCGGCGAAGGTGTCCCGGATCCGTACGCCGGCCGCGTAAAACCCGCTGGTGCCCGAGTCGATCCACATACCGACCTTGACATGTTCTATCCAGACGTTGAAAACCAGCGAGCCAGCGCCGAAGGTCCCATCGAGCGCGCTGTCGAAATTCTGGTCGTCGCGATAGCGTACGTCCCCAGCGAAGGTGAAATCGGCGAGCTGTACATTTCCGCCGGTGCCGTAGAAACCGCCTTTCCCGTTTGTTCCTCGCAGTGTCGAGTACCACGGGCCGGCGCCGCGAATGCTGACGCCCGATACGTTAAAGCGGCTGGTCGTGATGAAGGTTCCGGCCGGAATCCACACACCCTTGCCCTGCGACTGGGCGGCCGAGATGGCCGAGTTGATCGCCGAAGTGTCGTCACCGGAGTCGTTGGCGACCGCGCCGTACGAGGTGATCGAAAGGTAGTTCGCCGGCATCGCGAGGGCCGCCGCGACCTGTTCGGTGTCGATGAGATCGATCGCGTAGTAGGAGGCTGTGGAACTGGCGTCCTTTTGCAGCTTCAGGACCGTACCGGCTGGCCAGCTGCCAATCTGAGCCCGAATTTCGTCGTAGAAATGGTGACCCGAGCCGCCGGCCGGATCGTTGTTGTACGGATAGGCGCCGTAGACCCAACTGTACGTCGAGCTCAGGCTCAGGTCCTGAATTTTGTTTCCGTTGGCGTAAAGCGCGAGTGGGGCGGTGATGCCAGTACCAGCCGCGTTATCCGGAATGGCATAGCGCAACACTATCGAGTTCGTCGGTTTGGTGAGAGTGAACTGCACGTACTGACCGGTGCTGCTGAGCTGGACGGCACGCCGGCCAGAGGACTCCGAGGCAAGGGTGAGATAGGTACGGTCCGGTCCGATGACCGAGGCGTTTGTGCTGCCGGACTCGGCTTCGTACTCGGTGTATGGCACGGTCGCGCCGCGATTGGCCAGCGCCGCTGACCCGGCGACGGTGACGTTGTCGAGCGAGACATTGCCGCTGTCGCCCGAATCGTACTGATAGCCGATCAGGTTGAGACCGGCTCGCAAGGACACGTTTTGGTCGACAGTCAGCCAACCACTGCCAGCAGGCAGGGACAGCTGGCCGGTTTTGAGGCCGTTGAGATAGACACTGAGCGTCTTGGTGGCACCGGTGCCGTTCGCAAAACGCAGGGTCGCGGTGTACGCGCCGGCCGCCGGCGCGTTCACGGTTTCGATCGCCCGTGCGCCGACCCCGGTAAAACCGGTGACATACCCGGTTCCGGTGAATCCGCCGGTGGTTGCCGCGACCGACGGTCCCCCAGAGACAAAAGCGGTCTCCAGGTCGTACGTCGGGCCCGTGCCAGGTGGAGTGGTCGGGGTGACAGTGAGATTGTCCAGGTTGACATTTCCCGAGTCGGTGCTGTCGAATTTGTACGCGATCGTGTTATTGCCGCCGTTGAGGGAGACCGACTCGGTTTCGGTGCCCCAGGTGTTCCAATCCCCCGGCGAGGACAGGCTGATCTGCTGCTGTTTTGTGCCGTTCACATAAAGCGAGAGCGTCATGTTCACGCCGGTGCCGTTCGCGTACCGGAGTGCCACCGAGGCCATCGAGGCGGATGACGAACTGACGGCGAAACTGGTGGTGGCGTTGCCTTTGTTCGTATCGGTGTAGCCACCGACGAAACCGCTGCCGGTGTAGCCGGTGTGGTCGGTGGCCACGGCCGCACCGCCGGACAGGCTGGCCGATTCGGCTTCGTACGTGGTGGTGGCAGCTGCCGCCGCGGATGGCTGGACTGCGCCCGCAAGGGCGACGACAGCCGCCAAGCCGGCGACGAGCAGAGCTGGAGTTGAGCGATGGGGCTTCATTGCTGACTCCTTGCCTGTGATGGGACGGTTTTTATCCCTTGAGCGCGCCGGCCGACAGTCCGCTGAGAATGCTGCGCTGGAAGATCAGGAAGACGACGATCAGCGGGATACTGGCGAGCGCGAGACCGGCGAACATCTCGTTCTGGGTGACATAGCTGGCAAACGAGAGCCGGCTGAGCGCGACGCTGATGGTCTGCGACTGAGGATCCTGCAGCACCAGCAGCGGCCAGAGGAAATCCTTCCAGGACGCGATGATCGCAAAAATCGAGACCACCGCGAGAACCGGCCGGGAAAGCGGCAGGACGATGTTCCAGAGCATCCGGAACCGGCCGGCGCCGTCGATACTGGCCGAGTCCAGCAGGTCGTTGGGGATCTGGTCGAAAAAACGTTTGAGAATGTAGACGTTGAAGGCATTCGCGGCTGCCGGCAGCCACAGCGCCCATGGCGTGTTGAGCAGGTTCACGCCGATGATCGGCACGTTGGCGACCGTCAGGTACGCCGGCACCAGCAGGGCTGCCGCCGGCAGCATCAACGACGCGAGCATGGCAGCGAGAATCACGTTTCCGAACAACGGACGCAGCTTGGACAACGCGTACGCCGCCGCCACGTCGACGGTCAACTGGATCAGCCAGCCGCCGACCGCGTAGAGGGCGGTGTTCAGCATGAAGTGACCGATCTCCAGTTTTTGCCACGCGACGAGGAAAGTCTCAAAATGCCACTCATGCGGGATCAGGGTCGGGGTGGGCTGGGCCAGTTCGACCGGTGTCTTGACCGCGCTGACGAACATCCAGTAAAGCGGGAACACAAAAATCAGCACGAATAGAATCGCCATTCCGGCAAAACCGAGGCGATAGACCAGTTTTCCGTGACGTCGGCGCAGGTCGGCGTCAGAGATCAGCGTACGGGCGGTCGTACTCATATCGGGCTCCTTACTCCGGCCGACTCGTCAGGCGCAGGTAGAGGGCGGAGAATCCGGCCAGTACGAGGAAAAGCAGCACGCTCATCGCGGCCGCCATGCCGAAGTCGTTGTTGACCGTGAAGGCGTACCGGTAGATCAGGATCATCACGGTGATGGTGGCCGGATTGGTCGTGCCGGTGAGCTGGTACGGCTCGATGAAGACCTGCATGGTGGAAACGATCTGCAGGAGCAGCAGGACAAGTAGCACAAACCGCATCTGCGGGATCGTCACGTGCCTGATCCGCTGCCAGATCGACGCACCATCGAGCTCGACGGCGTCGTAAAGCTCGGCGGGAATATTCGCCAAGCCCGCCAGGTACATGATCGTGGCACCACCCATGTTGGACCACGTGGAGACCAGGACCAGGCAGATCATCGCCATTCGCGGCGACTGGGTCCAGCCCCCGGGCGGCAGGTGCACGAACGAGAGAATCGCGTTGAACAGACCCGATCCCGGGTCGTAGAAATATCTCCAGAGCAGCACGCTGACAATGGGCGGGAGCATCGCCGGCAGGTAGACGGCGATCCGGAAGAGCCCCTTGGCGTGCCGGAACTCGTTGATGACCAGGGCCACCACAAAAGGCACCGCATAGCCGAACAGCAAGGCGAGGCCGGTGAACTCCAGCGTGTTGATCCACGCCGTGGCGAACAGCGGGTCGGCCAGGACGGCCCGATAGTTGTCCAGGCCGACCCAGCTGGGAGCGGTCACGAAATTGTCCTGCTGAAAGCTCAGAACAATGCCTTTGACCAGCGGATACCAGGAGAACAAAGCAAAGCACAGCAGGCCGGCGGCGAGGAAGACGTACGCCTGCGCGTTGTCGGCGAGCTTGCGACGCAGCCGCGTACGGTTGCGAACGGAACCGCGCGGAACGGTCGTCATGCGAGCTGTCACCGGTTTCTCAACGATGTCCGGTGCCTGTAACACCATTTCGACCTCCTCTGCACTGCCGGCCGCCGGTCACTTGACGGTGGCGAGAATCTGGTTGACCTGCGTTTCGGCGGTATTCAGAAGTTGGGTGATGTCCGCATTCGGATCGGTGAGCACCTTCTGCATCGCGGTGTCGAGCACGGCGTAGACCTGCTGCGCATCTGGCGGTTCCAGCCGGAGGGTCACGGTGGCGTTGCCGGCCACAAAGGGCGCGAAGTTCTGGGTTGGCACAGTGGCGTACTTTTTGGTGGCGTCCAGGAGTTTACGTTCGGACGCTCCGGTCCAGATGTTCGGTTCAGGCAGCCCGACCGGCCGCCCCTTCGCAGCCGCTTTCTGGTTGTCCGAAGCGATGCGGTCCGGGTTTACCGTCTTGAAACTCAGCCAGGCGAGGCCAGCCTTGATCTGCGCAGGACTGAGGCCCGCCTTGAACATGTAGCCATCACCACCGCCGAGGGTGGCCTGACCGCCGGGAATGGAACCCAACCCGTAATTTGTGTACGTTCCCTTGTATTGGTCGACAATGGTGGGAATGTTGTCGGCCGATCCCACGTACATCCCGAGTTTTCCCGCCGCCATCGCCTGCAGGAGGTCGGCATACTGCAGCAGCTGGCGCTCCCCCATGCTGTTGTCGGTAAAACGCATGTCGTGCAGTTGTTGGAGAACCTGACGGCCTCTGTCATTGTTGAACGCCGCTTTCCATACTCCGCCCTGTTGGACCGCGAGCTCACCGCCCACTGAA
Source organism: Fodinicola feengrottensis (assembly GCF_039530045.1). Classification (NCBI taxonomy): domain Bacteria; kingdom Bacillati; phylum Actinomycetota; class Actinomycetes; order Mycobacteriales; genus Fodinicola; species Fodinicola feengrottensis. Next base: position 384,497 of record NZ_BAAANY010000005.1, read on the forward strand.
TAGAGCTCAGCGGTGAAATGCCAGCCGCCGGTGTTTGACTTACTGTAGTCGCCATATCCGTTCACCCCGCCGCCGAGCGCCGAGATCCGCTTGGCGTCGGCGCGTACGTCCGCCCAACTGGTCGGCGGCTTGTTCGGATCAAGACCAGCCTTGCTGAACAACATACGGTTGTAAATCAGTCCGAGAGAGTAATTGGCCGAAGGCAGGCCGTAAACTTTGCCGGCAGAGTCCGAAAAGACCTTCATCAGCTGCGGTTTTATGTCCTTGACCGCCGGTATGCCGGCCAACTCCGACGTGATGTCGCTGGCCTGGTGCTTGGCGATCACAGACTGGGTGTCGGTGAAATAGACGTAAAAGACGTCCTCCAGCTGCCCACCAGCGAGCTTCGCAGCGAACGTCTGGGGATCCATGAAACCTTCGTGCGCGATGATCCTGATATCGCGGTGCTGGGCCTGGAATGTCTTGAGGTCGGCCTGGAAGTTCGCGCGGTTGAGCGGGTCGGTGCTCGGCGGAAGGCCGTTGACGGTGATCGTCACGATCCCGTCCGCGGCCGGCTGGCCGGCGTCGCAGGCCCCTGTCAGGGTGATCGCGGCACCTGCCAGTACGACCGCGATTTTGCGTTGTATGCCGTTTTTCATGGACTCCGGTCCCCTTCATGCGCACACGCCAGGGCAACAAGTGACCAGGGAGTCCGCCGGCGCTACGTGTCGGCGTTTGTTGACTGCGTATTGCGTCCAGATCGCTGGGAGGTTACGACCGCGGTGTGCGAGCAGGATAGGACAGCAATCGAGGCTACGTCTATCGTTCCAACGCAAAAATTTGAGAATCGATCGTCAGAAGCTTGCGTAACTATGCAACTTCGGGACGCAACCGGCAAGGTCCGATCGTTCCGCGGACCACCAGCTCCGCCTCGAACAACACCTCGTTGCGGTTGACCACGTCCCCGTTGAGCTGCGACATCAGCGACGTCACGGCGGCCGCCGCGATCGCCCGGACGGGCTGGCGCAGGGTCGTCAGCGGCGGATCGGTGACCGCCATGAACATCGAATCGTCAAACCCGATGACCGAAATGTCCCGAGGCACGTCGTGGCCGCGCCGGCGCGCGGCCCGGATCGCCCCGAGCGCAAGCGCGTCACTGGCACACACCAGCGCGGTCGCGCCCGCCGCGATCAGCCGGTTCGCCGCGCCACGCCCGCCCTCCACCGTGAACGCCGTGTGATCAACCAGCCCGTTGTCCGCCGGCACGCCGCTGGCCTGGCAGAACTCGACAAAACCGGCCAGCTTGCGGACCGAGGGAAGGTGCCCGGTCGGGCCGAGAATCAACCCGATGTTCCGGTGCCCCAGACCCGCCAAGTGCTCAAACGCCTGCCGCGCGGCACCGGCGTCGTCGACACTCACCCGCGGCACGTCCAGGTTCTCGTCTGCAGCGTTGACCAGCACGATCGGCAACTTTCGTGCGGTGAGCTGGCGGCCCTGCTCGGCACCGGCGTCGGCGTAGCTGCTGCCGACAAAAATGATGCCGCCAACACGTTGGGCAAGCAGCATCTCGATGTAGTTCGCCTCGGACACACTGTCGGACGTACGGGTGCACAGCACCGGCACGAGCCCTCGCTGGATCAGCGCCACCCCGACAACCTCGGCAAACGCCGGAAAAATCGGATTCTGCAGGTCAGGCAACACCAAGCCGATCAGCCGTCCGCCCTCCCGACGCAACGGCTGCGGCCGTACGAACCCGAACACATCCAGCGCCGTCAGCACCGACTCCCGCGTCACCTGGGCGACCCCAGGCTTGCCGTTCAGCACCCGACTAACCGTCGCCTCCGACACGCCCGCATACTTCGCCACCGCCGAAAGCCTCGTCACGTCATCGAGCCTACCGTCCTCTACGCAAAAACTCGACACCTCTTGCAGACTGGCTTGCGTGCGCGAAAGGTCAAGGTCAAGACCTGCCCTTCGGGCGGAGCCTCAAGGAAGAACTGGATCTGCGGTCTATTGGTGCGTAGGTGGGTGGCTGGTCTGCTTGTTCAAAAGCAACCCCAGGCACCCCAACTCGGCGGCTTTCCGCACCTTACGCTCCGTCACTGGTTTGAGCGCGGATACCTGCCGTGGGTATGTCCGATTGGGACGCTGTTGGCCTTCTGGATCAATTCAGGAGGGCAGCAAAGTTACAATCGGACATAGGTGGGCGGACATGTACCCAAATCCGGTGACCGGCCGTAGGAATTGGTCACATTAGCCACTCTGGTAACCATGGAATGTACCTGACCAGATAAAATGCCACAGGCCGGGAGACGCGTCCCACCATCTGGACAATCTCGCCCCGAAGTCACACGAGTCACTCCAGCCCCACGAAAAAGCGCCCCCGAAATCGAGCGAACACCGAGGCTCTGACAAAAGTGGCGACTGGTTCGTTCTCCCCGTCGGCGGGCACAGCCCTGGCACGTTTCTGGGCCGGGTGGCGGCAAACACAACGCCACCACGCACCCAAGCTCCGCCGCCCGGCCCAGAAACGTGCTAGCCCTCAGGCGCCGACAGGGAGAACGAACCAGACGCCAACTACCCACCTACGCAACACGCCTCGCCAAACCCAGTCATCCTTGAGGCTCCGCCCGAAGGGCAAGGTCTTGACCTTCGAGCCCGCGCTACTCCCCCGCGGCCTGAAGCGTCGCCGTCGCCAAGCGTACGTGCGGTTCATCGATCATCTGGCCGTCAACAACAGCGGCACCGGAGCCACCAACCGCAGCAGCCCGATGCGCCTCCAGGACAGCGCGAGCATGCGCAACATCCGCCTCAGAAGGCGTAAAAACAGAATGGGCGAGAGAAACCTGGCTTGGATGGATACACAGTTTCCCCGCATACCCGAGATCCCGCCCCACCGCAGCGTCAGCCAGGAAGGCATCCGAGTCACGTACGGACGCGACAATCTGATCAACAGCCGGCACCCCGGCGAGCCGAGCGGCCAACACAACCTGGCTGCGGGCGTACAAGACCTCCAACCCGCCAGCCGTACGCCGCCCAGCCATATCGACCGAATAGTCCTCGGCACCAAAAAACACAGCAGTAACCGGCGGAGCAATCAAAACCCGGGCATCGGCAACACCGAGAGCGGTTTCCAACCCAGCGACCACAACCGACGGCTCCCATCCAGCCGACGAAAGCGCCGATCGGAGCATTTCCAAGTCAGCAGGACGTTCCAGCTTCGGCAACACCAGACCGGCCAGCCCAAGCGGAGCGACAGCCGCCACGTCATCAAGAAACCACGGCGTGTCAGTTGCGTTGACCCGTACCAGCATCGGCACTGAAGTGTCCAAAGTGGACAAAGCCTGGACCGCCACCGCCCGCGCCGACTCCTTGTCCGCGACCGGTACGGCGTCCTCGAGATCGACAACGGCCACGTCCGGGGCGAAACGCGGCACCTTGGCGATCATGTCGGCGCGGCCACCAGGTACGAAGAACAGGCTGCGCATTCTCACGAGGCGGGCCTGCGGTGCATCAGAGCGGCCCGCCGCGCCCGGCAGACCAACTCGTCCCGCTGGTTGTACGAGCGGTGTTCAAAAGTGACGATCCCGGCGTCCGGCCGCGACTGGGACGCCCGGGCCTCGACGACCTCGGTCTCGACTCGCAGCGTGTCGCCGTGGAAGACCGGCGCCGGGAAGTCGATCTTCCCGAAGCCTAGGTTCGCCACCGTGGTGCCCAGCGTCAGCTCCGGTACCGCGATGCCGACCACCAGCCCGACGGTGAACATGCTGTTCACCAGGCGTTGGCCGAACTCCGTACCGGCGGAGAACTCGGCGTCCAGGTGCAACGGCTGCGGGTTCATCGTCAGCGTCGAGAACAACACGTTGTCCGTCTCGGTCACCGTCCGCCTGATGGCGTGATGAACAACCCTGCCTACCTCTAGTTCCTCGAACCACAGTCCCATAGGTGGCAGGGTATGGGTCGTGCCCGAACGCCCGCCGCCACACCCGCTGGAAGCGACCATCCGCAAGCTCGAGCGGTCCTCTGGCGCGCTCGCGACCCAGAGTGTCGCCCGGATGGACGAGACGCTGCCGTGGTTCCGGTCGCTGCCGGCCGACCAGCGGTCCTGGATCACGCTGGTCGCGCAGGCCGGAGTAGCTGCGCTGACCGAGTGGCTCCGCCGGCCCGACGAGGACCCGCTGGAGGCGACCGGGCTGGTCTTTGGCGCGGCGCCCCGCTATCTCGCGCGCGCAGTCACGTTGCAGCAGGTGGTGGCCATGGTCAAGGTCACTGTCGAGGTCGTCGAGGAGCAGGTCCCGTGGATCGCGGCGGCCGGCGAGGAACGCGCGCTCAAAGAGGCCGTGCTCGTCTTCAGCCGCGAGGTCGCCTTCGCCGCCGCGCAGGTGTACGCGCGAGTCGCCGAGACGCGCGGCGCGTGGGACGCCCGGTTGCAGGCCCTGCTGGTCGACACCCTGCTGCGGGGCGGCGACGAGAGCGCCGACCTGCTCAACAGCCGGGCCGCCGCGCTCGGCTGGACGGACATCGCGCCGGTCGCGGTCGCGATCGGCGGTACGCCCGAGGCCGACGCCGACGAGGTCCTGGACTCGGTGACGCGGGCCGGCCGCAACGCCGGCATCGAGATCCTCGCCGGCGTGCACGGCGGACGGCTGGTTGTGGTGTTCGGCGGTTCGAGCGTCTCCGAGAACGTCCTCAAGGCGGCCAGCGCGCTGCTCGGCGAATTCGGCGACGGACCGGTCGTGGTTGGCCATCCCGTACAAGACCTCGGTGGCGCGCCGGCCTCGGCGAGAGCGGCGCTCGCGGGCATCCGGGCCATTCCGGCGTGGCCGACCGCGCCCCGACCGGTGGCCGCGGCGGACCTGCTGCCCGAGCGGGTGCTGTCCGGCGACGAGGCGGCCAGACGCGAGCTGACCAGCGTGTACGCCGAACTGGAAGCGGCCGGTGGCGGGCTGATCGACACCCTCACGGCGTACTTGGACACCGGCGGCGCGCTGGAGGCGGCGAGCCGCGTCCTGTTCGTACACTCGAATACGGTTCGTTACCGGCTGCGCCGGATCGGCGAGGTGTGTGGTCTTAGTCCCACAGTGCCTCGGGATGCATTCAGTCTCCGACTCGCGCTGGCTTTCGGCCGCCTCGACGAGCCCGACTTGTAGGACACCTACAAACTGCGTCCCAGCCTTTGGTCCCGCTCAGCATGGAGCTGAACGGGCGTTGACCCGCAGTGTTAAGGGGTGCTTGCCATCGTCGCGCCCGGACAAGGGGCCCAGAAGCCCGGTTTCCTGCTCCCCTGGCTGTCCGGTTGGGACGGCGCCCAGCGCGCGACCGCGCGGCTGCGCTGGATGTCCGCGCTGAGCGGGCTCGACCTCGTCCACCTGGGCACCGAGGCGGACGCCGACGCGATCAAGGACACCGCGACCACCCAGCCGCTGCTCACCGCGGCCGCGCTGGTCGCCGCCGCCGCGCTGCCGGTCGGCGATGCCGCGGTAGTCGCCGGCCACAGCGTCGGTGAGCTGGGCGCGGCGGCGATGGCCGGCGTCCTGTCCACCGAGACGGCGGTCGCCCTGGCCGGCGTACGAGGTCGCCAGATGGCCGCCGCCTGCGAGGCCGAACCGACCGGGATGACCGCGCTGCTGGGCGGCGAGGAGGCGGACGTGCTGGCCGCCATCGAGGCCGCCGGCCTGACCGCCGCCAACCGCAACGGCGCCGGTCAGATCGTCGCCGCCGGCTCCCTGAACGGCCTGGAGAAGCTCGCCGCGGCCCCGCCGGAGCGTGCGCGCGTACGCTCGCTGGCCGTCGCCGGCGCGTTCCACACGCACTACATGGCGCCGGCCCGCGAGGCCCTGGAGGCGCTCGCCGGCGGCATCACCCCCGCCGACCCGAGCCGGCTGCTGTTGTCCAACGCGGACGGGAAAGCCGTCGCGACTGGCGCCGAGATGGTGACCCGGCTCGTCCGACAGGTCACCTCGCCGGTGCGCTGGGACCTCTGCATGGCCACCCTCGCCGAGCTGGGCGTCACCGCGATGATCGAGCTGCCGCCGGCCGGCACGCTCGCCGGCATCGCCAAGCGGGTGCTCAAGGGCATCGAGATCGTCACCGTCAACACCCCCGCCGACCTGCCCGCCGCCGTGGACCTCGCGGCCCGGCACCGCGGCTCCACCAGCTCGAACACCGCAGGAGCGTGACACGAATGCAGGTTGTGCAAACGCAGTCGTACGGGCGGATCGTCGCCCTGGGCCACTACCAGCCGGCCCGGGTGGTGACCAATGACGAGCTGTCGCAGCGAGTGGACACCAACGACGCGTGGATCCGGGACCGGGTCGGCATCGTCAGCCGCCGGATCGCCGGCCCCGAAGAGACCGTGGTCAGCATGGGGGTGGCGGCCGCCCAGAAAGCGCTCGCCGCTGCCGGACTCGCGCCGACCGACATCGACACGCTGATCGTCGCCAGCTGCACCGACCTGATCCCCATCCCGAACGCCTCCGCCCGGGTCGCGATCGAGCTGGGCATCAAGCCGGCCGCGATCGATATCAACACGGCGTGCTCGGGATTCTCGTACGCGCTGGCCGCCGCCGACCACGCCATCCGAGCCGGCGCCTCCCGCAACGTTCTGGTGATCGGCTCGGAGAAGCTCTCCGACGTGATCGACTGGGAGGACCGGTCGACGTGCATCATCTTCGCCGACGGCGCTGGAGCGGCGGTGGTGACCGCCAGCGACACGCCCGGGATCGGACCGGTTTCCTGGGGCAGCGAGCCCAGCACGATGATCGGGATGACCGAGCGCAACCACATCTACCAGGAGGGCCAGTCGGTCTTTCGGTGGGCGACGACGGGACTCGCGCCGATCGCCAAGGAGATCTGTGAGCGGGCCGGAGTCCAGCCAAGTGAACTGGCCGCCTTCGTGCCCCATCAGGCAAACCTGCGGATCATCGAGTCCGTCGCCCGCAAGCTCGGGGCGGCCAACGCGGTGATCGCCCGGGACATTGTCGAATCGGGCAACACCTCCGCCGCGTCGATCCCGATGGCCCTGTCCAAAATGATCGAGCGTGGTGAGATACCGTCCGGCGCTCCGGTTCTGCTGCTGGGCTTCGGCGGCGGGCTCACCTACGCCGGCCAGGTCGTTCTCAGTCCTTGACCGGGCCATCTACCCCAAATATCCAGCACCACACGAAAGGAACCACCAAGTGGCATCGCGTGACGAGATCCGCACCGGCCTCGCCGAGATCCTCGAGGAGATCGCCGACGTCGCCCCCGACGACGTGCAGGACGACAAGGCGTTCATCGACGACCTCGACGTCGACTCGCTCTCCATGGTCGAGGTCGTTGTGGCCGCCGAGGAGAAGTTCAACATCAAGATCCCCGACGACGACGTGCAGAACCTGCGTACGGTCGGCGACGCGGTCAGCTACATCGACAAGGCTCAGGCCTGATGGCTGTGCCCTCCATCGGAGTCGTCGTCACCGGGCTGGGTGCCACCACCCCGCTCGGTGGCGACGTCGCCACCACCTGGGAAGGCCTGCTCGCCGGGAGGTCGGGCGTACGCCCGCTCACCCAGGACTGGGCCGCCCAGCTGCCGGTCCGGATCGCCGCCTCGCTGGCGCAGGAGCCGATCGAGAAGCTGGCCAGGGTGAAGGCGCGCCGGATGGATCGCTCCGAGCAGGTAGCGGTGGTGGCCGCCCAGGAAGCGTGGGCTGACGCCGGCGCTCCCGAGGTCGATCCGATCAGGCTCGCGGTCGCGTTCGGCACCGGCATCGGTGGCGCGCTGAGCATGCTCGAACAGGACGACATCCTGGAGACCAAGGGCGTACGGGCGGTGTCCCCGCGGACCATCCCGATGCTGATGCCCAACGGTCCGGCCGCGTGGGTCGGTCTGGAGCTCGGCGCCAAGGGCCGGGTGTCCTCCACCGTGAGCGCCTGCGCGTCCAGCTCCGAGTCGATCGCGCTCGCGCTCGACCTGCTGCGCTCGGGCCGGTACGACGTGATCGTCGCCGGTGGCGCCGAGGCCGTCATCCACCCGCTGCCACTGGCCGGCTTCGCCCAGATGCAGGCCATGTCGACCCGCAACGACGAGCCCGAACGCGCGTCCCGCCCGTTCGACAAGGGCCGCGACGGCTTCGTCCTCGGTGAGGGCGCCGGCGCACTCGTACTCGAACGTGAAGACTTCGCGGTCGCCCGCGGCGCGCGGATCTACGCGCGGCTGGCTGGCGCCGGTGTGACGGCCGACGGCTACGACATCGTCAAGCCTGACCCGTCCGGCGAAGGCCAGGCCCGCGCGATGGCGCAGGCCATCGAAGACGCTGGGCTGAAGGGCTCGGACATCTCGCATGTGAACGCGCACGCGACCAGTACGCCGGTCGGCGACATGCCCGAGACGTTGTCGATCCGGTCCGCGGTTGGCGCCGACGTGGTGCTCACCGCGCCCAAGTCAATGCTCGGCCACCTGCTGGGCGGTGCCGGCGCGGTCGAGTCGATCGCGACCATCCTGTCGATCCACCACGGGGTGATCCCGGCGACGGCGAACCTCGAGGACCCCGACGACGCGCTCTCGCTCGATGTCGTACGGGTCGAGCCGCGCAAGCTCACCATCGACGCGGCGCTCAACAACTCATTCGGCTTCGGCGGCCACAACGTGGCGCTCGCTTTCACCAAGCCGTAAGAGGAGAGCCGTAACGATGACCATGGTGTCGGCCGCCCAGGTCGATTTCCGGGATCCGGACGTGCGGCTCGCCGCGCTGTTCGATCCCGGCACCATGGTCGAGGTGTCCGGCCGGGACGCTTCCGGTGCCACGTCGGCGCGCGGCCTGATCGACGGGAACCCGGTCGTGGCGTACGCGACCGACGGCACCAAAATGGGCGGCGCGATGGGCACCGAGGGGTGCCGGCACATCGTGGACGCCATCGACCTCGCGGTCCGCGAGCGGGTCCCGATCATCGGCCTCTGGCATTCCGGCGGCGCCCGGCTGCACGAGGGGGTCCATGCCCTCGACGCGGTCGGGGAGGTCTTCGCCGCGATGATCCGCGCGTCCGGCCGGGTCCCGCAGATCTCCGTAGTGCTCGGCCCGGCGGCCGGCGGCGCCGCGTACGGGCCGGCGCTGACCGACATCGTGATCATGGGCCCGGCGGGCCGGGTTTTCGTGACCGGCCCCGAAGTCGTCAAGAGCGTCACCGGCGAGCAGGTCGATATGGAGCACCTCGGCGGCCCCGAGGCGCACGGCCGGCGCAGCGGGGTCGTCCACATCGTCACCGAAACCGAGGCCGCGGCCAACGACAAGGCACGTGAGCTCACCGCCCTGCTGGCCCGTCCGGGCCGCTTCTCGCCGGTCGACCTGCCGGTCGACGGCGCCGATTTACGGGCCCTGCTGCCGGCCCGGTCCCATCTTGCGTACGACGTGAAACCGCTGGCCAACGCGGTGCTGGACGAGCCGATGATCGAGCTGCACAGCAAGTGGGCGCCGAACATCGTGACAGGTCTGGGCCGGCTCGCCAAACGTACTGTCGGGGTAGTCGCCAACAACCCGCTGCGGCTGGGCGGCTGCCTGGACGCCACCTCCGCGGAGAAGGCGGCCCGGTTCGTACGCATGTGTGACGCCCTCGGCATTCCGCTCGTCGTCCTCGTGGACGTGCCCGGCTATCTGCCTGGCGTCGGCCAGGAATGGGACGGGGTCGTGCGCCGCGGCGCCAAACTTCTGCACGCCTTCTCCGAAGCCGTCGTGCCGCGGGTGACTTTGGTGACCCGTAAGGCTTACGGCGGCGCGTACATCGCGATGAACTCGCGTTCGCTCGGCGCGACCGCCGTTTTCGCCTGGCCTGACGTGGAAGTCGCGGTGATGGGCGCCCCGGCCGCGGTCGGGATCCTGCACCGCAAGAAGCTCGCCGCGACACCGATGCGAGAGCGGGAAGCGTTGCGTACGAAGCTGATTGCCGAGCAGGAGCGGGCCGCCGGCGGCGTCGAACAAGCCATCGAGATCGGTGTCGTGGACGCGGTCGTACAGCCGACCGCCACCCGCCGACGGCTCGCCGAGGCGCTCGCCGCCGCGCCGGCCGGCCGCGGCGCGCACGGGAACATTCCGCTGTAACCGACCCGTCAACTGTCCACAAAGGACGGTCGAGATTGGCTTCCTGGCTGACAAATGTCACCAGTACGTCCAAAATTATTCCGTTCTCGGCGGGCCGCCGATACTCTTTTCGCGGGGACTTCGCGATTAAGCGACTCCACACTCGCCGTGACGGCTTCGCCGACTCCCTCCGGTCGAAGCCGTCACGGCGACCTTCTTCTTGACAGGTAGGACACTTCCTACTTAATATCGGACCCCTCAAGCGAAAGGGGTTCGCATGCCGCAGCGGGCCAAGGACTCGGTCACCGACCGGGTGTTCGGGGCACTGGCGAACCCCACTCGGCGAGACGTGCTGGATCTGCTCCTGCGGGGTCCGCGGACGGTGGCCGACATCGCGGCCCGGTTCGACATGGCACGTCCCAGCGTTTCCGAGCACCTGAAGGTGTTGCGGGACTGCGGCCTGGTCGAAGAGCGCCGGGACGGCCGGTTTCGCTACTACGGCGTGGATGCGGGGCCGCTGCACGAGTTACAGGAGTGGCTCAGCCCGTACGAACGCTTCTGGCGCGACCGGCTGACCGCGATGGGCTCGGTTTTGGATGAGATAGCGGAAAACGAGGACGACACATGAGCGAGGACCTGACCACGATCCAGGTAGACCAGTTCTTTCCACACCCGGTCGAACGGGTCTGGCGGGTCCTCACCGTCCCGGAGCTGATGGCACGCTGGCTGATGCCCAACGACTTCGAGCCCCGAGTGGGGCACAAGTTCACCATGAAGACGCGCCCGGTCGACCAGGTCGAGTTCTCCGGCGACATCGCCTGCGAGGTCCTGGAGCTGGTGCCGCTGCGACGGCTGAGCATCAGCTGGCGGGGCGGGCAGGGCGTCAACACGCTGGACAGCACGGTGACCTGGGACCTGACGCCGGACGGCCGCGGCACCCGGGTGCTGCTGGAACACCGCGGCTTCGACCCGGACAACGCTACCCACCAGCTGTCCCGGCGGATCATGAACGGCGGTTGGCGCAGCCACGTGCAACGTGCCTTCAGCGCCGTTCTGGACGCCGACCGAGAGTATACCGACCAGTCGGTGTAGTATGCGACCGTGGCCCCCCGTCAGTACGAGAACGCCCGCGCGAAGATCCTGGACGCCGCCGTACGAGTCATCACCCGCGACGGCGTCAGTCGGCTGAGTGTCGACTTGGTGGCGGCCGAGGCCGGCATCAGCAAGGGCGGCTTTTTCTACCATTTCAAGACAAAGGTCAGCCTGCTCGGCGCCGTCGTGGAATACCTGCACGACGAGGTGGGCCGCACGATCGCCGAGCATGCCGGCGACGGGGACTGGCTCCGGCGCTACGTCGAGTGGGGCGTGCTGGCCGAGGGCGCGGACGCGGACCGGATGTCCGCGTTGCTGCGGGTGCTGTTACTTGCCGCCGACGACAATCCGGCCATTCTCGACGGTGCCCGCGCCGCCAACACTCGTACGATAGGGGCCGCGCTCGCGCAGGGCGCGGACGCCGGCACCGCGCTGGTCGTCCAGCTCACCCTCGACGGCCTCTGGCTCAACCAGGCACTGGGCACCCTGACCCTGGACCGCGCCGAACGCCTGTCCATCCGCGACAGCCTGTTCCGGTTGATCGACTCGACACCGTCCACAAAGGACACCCAACGGTGATCAGCAGGCGGTGGCGGGCAGGCCGGTGACCTTGACCGGGGACTGGCCGGGGGCTTTCGCCTTGCCGGCCAGCACGGCCGCGAGCGCCCGCATCGAGGCCGGCGCGGTGCCGTAGGTGGCCAGCAAGGTCTTGGAGCGAGCGGATCCCAGCAAGTACGGGGAATCCGTCGCGACCGTGACGTCGGCGGCTTGCAGGTCCGCCTTGGTGTCCCCGTACCCAGTCAGGAAAATCCGGCTCGTGCCGGTGGCCGACGTGGTGATGCCGTCGCTTTCCAGTGCCTTGCCCAGCGCGTCGCGAGCCTGCGACGATCCACCGGAGATGGCGACCGGTCCGGATACCAGTGGACCTGAGCAGTTGCCCTTGTAGAGGGTGATGCCAGCGGCGGCTGCCCGGTCCACCGGCGCCTGGTGAGCCGCGATGTCCACAGTGGACAGCGCTGGCTGCGCGGTGGCGCCTTCCTTGAGTTTCAGGGCGATGATCCGGGTCACCGACGCGTTCACCTGGGCCCGTGGCAGCCGGCCGGACTTGATCGCGGCCAGCAGCGCCTGCTGCGCGACCCCGAGGTTTTCCGGGGTCAACAACATGTCATTGCCAGCCAGGATGGCCAGCACGGCCGCCTCACCCTCGCCGTATTTCTTCGTCACCGGTGGCATCGTCATGGAGTCGGTGATGATGACGCCCTTGAAACCCAACTGGTTACGCAGAAGATCTGTCAGCACCTTGTGGCTGAGGGTGGCTGGCGTGCCCGGATCGATCGCCTCCGCGTCCAGGTGACCCGACATGATCATCGGCGCCCCCGCCGCGATGCCCGCCTGGAAGGGCGCGACATCGTTGGCCATCAGGGAAGCCTTGCTCTGCCGCAAAATCGGCAGACCCTCGTGACTGTCCACATTGGTGTGTCCGTGGCCCGGGAAATGTTTGAGAGTCGAGGCGATCCCGGCAGCGGAATAACCTCGTACGGCCGCGGCAACCTGTTCGCCGACGAGGGTGGGGTCGCTGCCGAAAGAACGCGAGCCGATGACGGTGTTGTCGGCGCCCTCGGTCACATCCGCGTCCGGCGCGAAGTCGGCGTTCAGGCCGAGCGCGCGCAACTCCTGACCGGACACCGCAGCGGCCGCTTCGGTCAGGGCCGGCTGGCCGGCCGCGCCGAACGCCATCTGAGCCGGCAGCAGCGTGACGCCGTCCCGGATCCTGGTGACCGAGCCGTGTTCCTGGTCCGTGCCGATCAGCAGCGGTACGCCGGCGGGCAGCTTCGTGGCGGCCGTCTGCAGGCCGGTAGTCAGCCGCAGGATCTGTGCTGGCGAGGTGACGTTGGAGGTCGGGTTGGTGTCCGCGGTCGGGTCGTCGCTGGCCTGCCGGACCAGCATCAACCCGCCCAGCCGGTATTTCGCGATCACCGCGGCCGGGGTGGCTACCCCGTACTTCGCGTTGTTTTCCTTGGCCGTGCTGGCCGAAACACTGGTCGCGTCCTGCCCGTAGACGAACGGCACCAGCAGTTGCCCGACCGCGTCCACATCGGACAGCCGGGACGCGATCGCGGCGGCACGCGCGTCCGGATCGGCGGGCAACGCGACGGACGGACTGACGGACGGGCCCGGTGCGCCACCCGGTTTCTGCCCGCAGCCGGCGACCACCAGCGCGCCGACCAACAACACCGCTGTGACCAGCACACTTCTTCGCATCGGACCAGTGTGGGACAGCCACCCAGCCGGGGCGCGCGGGGGTCCAGATTGTCGGTTAGTCATCGGGTCTTAAGACGTACGACCGCCGCCGCCGGTTGGGCGGGATCCTCGCGAAGGTGACGCTCTGGGGGCGACAAACAGGGCACCCTCCCGACAAGGGGTTACTCCGTGAGGCGGGCCGCGGTCAGGGCCAGCCAGAACTGCACCCGGTCGGCGGTGTCGGCGAGCGAGCGGTCGGTCAGCTTCTCGATCTGGGCGATCCGATAGCGGACCGTGTTGCGATGCAGGATCAGCCGCTGCGCGACCGTACCCACCGAGCCGTTCGCGTCCAGAAACGCCCGCAACGTGACGATCAGGGCGCCATCGTGAGCCGCGTCGAAGTCGACCAGCGGCCGCAACACATCCGCGGCCAGGTCGCGCAGCGGCACGTCTTCGCTGGCCAGGATCAGGCCGGAGAGGCTCATCGGAGCCCGTTCGTTGACGCCAAGCCCGCGGCTCGCGGCCTCCCGCGCCTCGTAATAGCTCCACCGCAGGCCGCTCACGCCGGCGTACCAGCCGCCGATCCCGATCCGGGCCTGCCCGCCGAGCTGACGAACCTGGCCATGCAGCAGGTGGGCGGCCTCGTCCGCGGGCTGGCCGGCCGGCAGCACCGCCACCAGGCTGCCGTCCACCACGGCGGTGACGACCTCGGGCAGCGGCAGGGGACTGTACGTGAGCCGGCGGATCAGCTCGGAGCCGCGCGGCTGCTCCTCGGGGATCGCCAGCACGATCGCGTGACTGCCCGCCGCCTGGATGCCATAAGTGCCCAGCCGCCGGTCGGCGTCGGCGGCCGTCACGGTCCCTCGTACCACATCGGCGAGCACCTGCCCGGCGAGCTGGCGCTGGCCGGACAGCACCGCCTGGCGGCGGGCCACCTCCAGGCCGACCAACGACACCGCGTAGGGCAGTACGTCCGCGGAGCGCCGCGTACATAAATAGGCCACCACGAAGTTCTCGACCTCGACCGGGTAGACGGTGAGGTCCTGCGTCGCGGCCGTACGGCTCAGCCGGCCGAGCTGCTCGACCGGCCAGGCGGCCTTGGCTGGCGCCGACGCAAGCACGGTGCCCTGCTGGTCGGCGACCATCACCGGCGCGTCGATCATCTGCCGCAGCGCGGCGACCAGCGCACCCATCCCCTGCCCGGACAGCAGCGCCCGGGCCAGCACGTCATGGTTGTCCAGAAGCCGTTGCACCCGGCCAAAATGCTCCCCCAGCACCCGATCGGCGACGAACCGGTCGACGGCGATGAACGGTGTTTCGTACGGCACCGCCAACACCACCATGCCGGCCGCGCGGGCCGCCTCCAGGGTGCCGGCCGGGACCTGCGGATGGCTCAGCCCGACGCCGAAACCGAGCGCGGCGATGTCCCGCTCGGCCAGCCGCCGGACGAACTCCCGCTGGCTCGCCGCGCCGCGTTGTCGCAGGCCGGTGGTCAGCACCAGCTCACCGCCGGTCAGGAACGGCCGCGGGTCGGCCAGCTCGGTGACGGCCACCCAGCGGACCGGCCTGGTCAGCGCGTCCGGCTCACCGCTGACCAGGCCGATGCCCAGGTCCGGCTCGGCCAACACGTCCCGAACGGTCAGCGCCATGGCCGCTAACTGTACGGATGCACAACGCGACTCGGCAATCATGGTGCAGGTGAACATTTACCCGGTATGTCGGGATTCTCTAGCGTGCCCAGCACATGGGCTGGCTGTGGGAGGCGGAATGCGGCAGGTCCCCGCACGCGTGGCCTGTCGGGCGGCCGCGCAGTTGCGGCCCGGCGCGTTCGACCGGGCCGCCAGCACCGACGCCCGCCGGATGACCGGCGAGTGCTGACCCGACTGGCCGCGGCGCGCTCATCCGGCGGCACCGTCGTGGGCGGGCAGGTCGTCGCTGGCCCGGCCGCCAGAGCCGCATGGCACTCGCTCGTACCACCGCTGCCACCGGCCATTGTGGACAGTCCCGACCCTGGAGTGGTCTATGCCAGAACCGTCCATCACGTTGCGAGGGCTACGCAAGACTTTCGACCGCACCGAGGCGGTCCGGGGCGTCGACCTGGACATCGCGGACGGCGAGTTCTTCTCGTTGCTCGGGCCGTCGGGTTCCGGGAAAACCACCGTGTTGCGGTTGATCGCCGGCTTCGAGCTGCCCACCTCCGGGCAGATTCTGTTGGACGGCAAGGATGTCAGCCGGACGGCGCCCTTCGACCGGGACGTGAACACGGTTTTCCAGGACTACGCACTCTTTCCGCATATGAGCGTGCTCGCCAACGTCGAGTACGGACTGAAGGTCAAGGGCGTTCGCAAAGCGGAACGCATCCAGCGCGCCGAGCAGGCTTTGGAGACCGTACGGCTGCCGCAGGTGGCGAGCCGTAAGCCGGCGCAGCTGTCCGGTGGGCAACGACAGCGGATCGCCCTCGCGCGCGCTTTGGTCAACCGCCCCAAAGTCCTGCTGCTGGACGAGCCGCTGGGCGCGCTGGACCTCAAGCTGCGGCAGGAAATGCAGATCGAACTGAAAAAGATCCAGCGCGAGGTCGGAATCACGTTCGTTTTCGTGACGCACGACCAGGAGGAGGCGCTGACCATGAGCGACCGGATCGCCGTACTGGCGGACGGCCGGATCGAGCAGGTCGGCACCCCGGTGCAGGTGTACGAGCGACCCGCCACCGATTTCGTGGCCGGTTTCGTCGGCACCGCCAACCTGACCACCGGCGCGGATTCCGTTGCCGTGCATGGCGTTGACGCCACCGTGAGCCTGCGACCGGAACGGATCCAGATCTCCTCGACGGTGGCTGCGGACGAACGCGGCGCCTCTGGTGTCGTCACGGATGTCGCTTACGTCGGCTCACAAATTCGCTTGGTCGTACGTCTGGACAGCGGGATCGACATGATCGTGGTCACCCCGAACACCGCGGCCCGCCAGCCAGCCGCGACCGGCGACCAGATCCGGCTGGCCTGGAAAGCCGAGCACGCCTTACGTGTTGGAGCAACAGAGTCCGTTTCCACCGAGGGGGAAGAAAAATGAATCGCCGCAAGCTCGCCATCCTGGTGACCTGTCTCGGGCTGGCCCTGGCCAGCGCCGGCTGCGGGTCGTCCGGCACCTCGGGAACCTCCGGCGCACCACCGAAAATCGCAGCCCTCGACAAGCTGGGCAAGCCCGAGGGCAGCGTCAATGTGATCGCCTGGGCCGGCTATGCGGAGGACGGCTCGAACGACCCGAAGGTCGACTGGGTGCACCCGTTCACCAAGGCGACCGGCTGCAAGGTCAACGTGAAGGTCGCCGGCACGTCCGACGAAATGGTCACGTTGATGAAAACCAACCAATATGACGTGGTGTCGGCGTCCGGCGACGCGAGCCTACGACTCGTCTACAGCGGCACGGTCGCACCGGTGAACACCGCACTGGTGCCCAATTACGCGACCATCTTCCCGTTCCTGAAGAACCGCGCGTGGAACTCGGTCGGTGGCACCGCGTACGGCGTCCCGCACGGCTGGGGCGCGAACCTGCTGCAATACAACACCGACGTGGTGAAGCCGGCGCCGACCTCGTGGAGCTCGGTGTTCGCGGCGAATTCCCCGTACAAGGGCAAAGTCACCGCGTACGACTCCCCCATCTATATCGCCGACGCGGCGCTTTACCTGATGAACACCAACAAAAGCCTCGGGATCAAGAATCCGTACGCGCTGGACGACAAGCAGTTCGCCGCCGCGGTCGCGCTTCTCAAGCAGCAGAAGGCGAACGTCGGCGAATACTGGTCGGACTACACGAAATCGGTGCAGTCGTTCGAGTCCGGCGGCTCGGTGCTCGGCACCACCTGGCAGGTCATCAACAACCTGATCACGTCCGACAAGAAGGTGAAGGTGAACGCGATCCTGCCGGCCGAGGGCTCCACCGGCTGGTCGGACACCTGGATGGTGGCGGCCAAGGCACCGCACCCGACCTGCGCGTACAAGTGGCTGGACTGGATCGTCTCGCCCTCGGTGAACGCTCAGGTCGCGACGTATTTCGGTGAGGCGCCAGCACAGTCCAAGGCCTGCGCGGAGGCGGGCATGGCCGCCGAATGCGCCACCTTCCACGCGGCGGACAAGCCGTACTCGGACAAGATCTGGTACTGGACGACCCCGACCGTGGCCTGCCTGGACGGTCGTACGGACACCAAGTGCGCCGACTACACCAAGTGGACCCAGGCCTGGACGGACATCAAGGGGTGAGGACGGCCACGCTTTCCCGGGTCCTCTACCGAAAACCGCTGCTGCGGCTCGGCTCGCTGCTGTCGTTGCCGTTGCTGTGGCTGGTGATCGCCTATCTCGGCTCGCTCGCGGCGATGTTCCTGACCGCCTTCTGGACCGTGGACGCCTTCACCGGCAACCCGGTTCCGGGATTTTCGCTGGGAAACTTCGGTTCGTTGTTCTCCGACCCGACGTATCTGGCGGTCGCCGCCCGCAGTCTCGGGGTGGCCGCCGGAGTCACCGTGATCGACGCGATCATCGCGCTGCCGTTGGCCTTCTTCATGGCGAAGGTGGCCTCGCCGCGGGCGCAGCGATTCCTGGTGGCCGCGGTGCTGACCCCGTTGTGGGCCAGTTACCTGGTGAAGGCGTACGCGTGGCGGGTGATGCTCGGCGGCTCCGGCGTGCTGGACTGGATGATCGGTGGTGGAAGTCAGTCCTATTACGGCCTGACCGCCACCACCGTGACCCTGGCGTATTTGTGGCTGCCGTACATGATCCTGCCGGTCTATGCGGGTCTGGAGCGCATTCCGAACTCGCTCATCGAGGCATCCAGCGACCTCGGCGCGAGCGCGTGGCGAACCTTTCGCTCCGTCATTCTGCCGCTGCTGTTCCCGGCCGTGGTGGCCGGTTCGATTTTCACCTTTTCGTTGACTCTGGGCGACTACATCACGGTGAAGATCGTCGGCGGCAAGTCGCAACTGTTCGCGAACGTCATTTACGACAACGTGGTGACCGCGGACAACCTGCCCTTCGCGGCGGCGGCCGGGCTGTTTCCGGTCGCCGTGATGGTCATCTACCTCGCGGCCGTCCGCCGGTCCGGCGCGCTGGACAACCTGTAGGAGCCGCAGATGATCCTGTCCAGGCGCGCCCGCATCCTTTTGTTCGTCGCGATGATGCTCGGCCTCGCGGTGATTTACGTGCCGTTGCTGGTGGTCGTGGTGAACTCGTTCAACTCGTCGCGGACTTTCGGCTGGCCGCCGAGCGGTTTCACCTTGGACTGGTGGGCTCGTACGATCGACAACGCCGGCATGCTGCAGGCGCTGCTCACCAGCGTCGAGGCCGGCATCGGCGCGACCGCGGTGGCGTTGGTGCTCGGCACGATGGCCGCTTTCGCCGTCCAGCGCTTCAAGTTCTTCGGCCGGGACACCATCTCACTGCTGGTCATCCTGCCGCTGGCGCTGCCGGGCGTGGTGACCGGAATAGCCCTCAACAACGCCTTTCGGGCCGTACTGCAGCCGTTCGGGATCTCGCTGAGCCTTTTCACGGTCATCGTCGGGCACGCTACCTTCTGCATTGTCATCGTCTACAACAACGTGCTGGCGCGGTTGCGCCGGCTGGGCGGATCACTGGAGGAGGCGTCGATGGATCTCGGAGCGGATGTCTTCCAAACCTTCCGATTCGTGACTTTTCCCTTGATCCGTACGGCTTTGCTCTCCGGTGGGCTGCTCGCTTTCGCGCTGTCCTTCGACGAGATCATCGTCACGACCTTCACCGCCGGACCGGGCGTGACCACGCTGCCGATCTGGATTTTCTCCAACCTCTTCCGGCCCAACCAGGCGCCGGTGATCAACGTGGTGGCCGCCGCGCTGGTGATCCTCTCGGTGCTGCCGGTGTGGCTGGCCACCCGGGTCGGCGGCGAGTCCGCCGGCGGCCGAATCTAAGGAGCACCATGCAGCTGCGGAACTTCGTCAACGGCGAGTACGTGGACAGTGCGGCCGGTCACCGGGCCGAGGTGATCGACCCGTCCACCGGTGCGGCGTACGGGTCGGCACCGGTGTCCGACACCGAGGACGTCGACCGCGCGATGAAGGCCGCCGACAACGCCTTCCAGACCTGGGGCGAGACCACCCCCGCCGAACGGCAGCTAGCGCTGCTGAAGTTGGCCGACGCACTGGAAAAGCGAGCTTCTGACTTCGTGGACACCGAGGTCCAGAACACCGGCAAGCCGCGCGCTTTGACGCTGTCGGAGGAAATCCCGCCGGCGGTGGACGCTCTGCGCTTTTTCGCCGGAGCGGCTCGCGTACTGGAAGGCCGTGCCGCGGGCGAATACCTGGCCGGCCACACGTCTTTCATCCGGCGCGAACCAATCGGGGTAGTCGCCCAGGTGACGCCATGGAACTATCCGCTTTTGATGGCGATCTGGAAAATCGCGCCGGCTTTGGCCGCCGGCAACACGATCGTCCTCAAGCCGAGCGACACCACGCCGGCGAGCACCCTGCTGCTGGCCGAGGTGGCTTCCGAATTTTTCCCCGCCGGCGTACTGAATGTCATCACCGGCGACCGGGACACCGGCCGCGCGCTGGTTTCGCACCCTACTCCGCAACTGGTCGCGATCACCGGGTCCGTACGCGCCGGCATCGAAGTCGCCGTCTCCGCCGCGAAAGACCTCAAGCGAGCACATCTGGAGTTGGGCGGCAAGGCGCCCGTGGTGATTTTCGACGACGCCGACATCGCGGCCGCCGCCGAAGGCATCGCGACCGCCGGCTATTTCAACGCCGGCCAGGACTGCACCGCGGCCACCCGAGTTTTGGCTGCCCCAGGCGTGCATGACGAGTTCGTCGCGGCCCTCGCCGAGCAGGCGCGGTCGACCCGTACCGGCCCGCCCAGCGACGAAGACGTGCTTTATGGTCCGCTCAACAACGCCAACCAATTGGCGCGAGTATCCGGTTTCGTGGACCGGCTCCCCGACCACGCGACCCTGACCGCCGGCGGCCACCGCGTCGGCACCGCCGGGTATTTCTACGAACCAACCGTGCTTTCCGGGCTGCGCCAGGACGACGAGGCGATCCAGTCCGAGATTTTTGGTCCGGTTATTACGGTCCAGCGCTTCAACGACGAAGATGAAGCCGTACGCTGGGCCAACGGCGTCGAATACGGCCTCGCGTCCAGCGTCTGGACGCACGACCACGGCCGGGCGATGCGGATGGCCAAACGGCTCGCTTTTGGCTGTGTCTGGATCAACACGCACATCCCGCTGGTCAGCGAGATGCCACACGGCGGCTTCCGGCACTCCGGCTACGGCAAGGACCTGTCCATGTACGGCTTGGAGGACTACACCCGCATCAAACACGTGATGAGCGCCATCGACAGCTAACACCCCTCGCAAAGAGGGACACCACGGAAATACCCGCTACGGCTCGAAACTGTCGTACCCCTTGATGAAATTGGCCCCCACCAAAATCGGGTGGGGGTGGGTTTGAGGACGCGCGTAGACGAAAATTTTGGCAAGTCCTGAGGTTTTTGGGACTAAAGGTGCTGGAGGGTTCGCTCGGCGGCTGTTGCATCGCTACATTTTGTTGATCTTGTTCACTTCGCCTACCCAAAAAGGATAATTCAGTCCAATGTCCGTTTTGGGTAGGCAAAGTAAACAAGATCAACAACGAATCTCGCTACCAGTAGCTACAAGCCCGCGACTGGGTGACGCTGCGTGTTGGGGGCTGCGGACGACTACGACAATCCACGCCGTAGCAGGTACTTCAGTGGATCCTGGCGAGGCGTACGGTCGCGACGACCCACCCATCGACGGTTACGGCTGCTGGTAAAGGCTCACGAGCACTCCATACCGAGGCTCACCGTCCCCGGCGTCTTCGGCCGTGTCCACCAGCCCCTCAAGCGCGTTCCGCAAACGCTCCGCCTGCGCGGCCGTCAGCCGAAGGTGTCGCAGGTTGAGCAGCGGTTCGACCGGAGCGATGCTCAGTTCCTGAGCGAACGCGGCCAACATCGCCGCGGTTGAGGTGGCTTCCGGGCTGAGCACTCGGATTCGCCGCGAACTGCGCTGGTAGTAGTGCTCGGTGCCGCCCCTGACCGTCCGCGTCTCAGCGATCCGCACCAGGCCGGCATCCCGCAGCACCTTCAGATGATGATCGACGTTTCCCTTGCGGGCCGACAAAATCTTCGCGAGCTGACTGATGGTCGCCGGTTGCTGTCCGAGCGCGAACAGCAGTCGCTGCCGGAACGAGTGCCCGAGCGCCTTGAACTGCTCGGGCGTGGTGATCTCCATTACTTCGTCCACTCATCAAGTGTCTGCAGTTCTTGACACTTTGTCAACCGGCATGCTGCACTGGGCCCCATGAAGAGCACCGACATCGTCGCCGAAACCGCCCGACTGGTCGCCGAGTATTACGTCTTTCCGGACATCGGCCAGAAAATCCACGACTTACTGGCATCGCGTACGTACGACGTGAGCACCCCGCTGGAGCTGTCCACGGCGGTCACCAAGGATCTGCAGTCGATCAACCAGGATCGCCACCTGCGGCTCAAGTTCCACGAGGACGAAATCCCCGATCTGCCATCGGACGAGATGGGAATGAACCTGATGGCCCGCGAGGCGGCGGTGACGATGAACGGCATCGGCCGGGTCGGGCTACTGGACGGCAATGTCGCGCACCTCGCCCTGCGCCCGGTCCTGTTCCCGCCGACCATCGCCGGCCCGGCGATCACCGCGGCGATGCAACTGGTCGCGTCAGCGGACGCGCTGATCCTGGACGTACGCGACCTGCGCGGCGGCGACCCGGAGACGGTGGCGCTGATCTGCGGCTACCTGTTCGACGAGTCGACGCACCTGATCACCATGTACGAGCGCGAGGGTGACCGGACCACGCAGTTCTGGAGCGCGCCTTACGTGCCCGGCGCCCGTTTCGGCGGGACCAAGCCGATCTTCGTCCTGACCAGCTCGACCACCTTCTCCGGCGGCGAGGAGCTGTCGTACGACCTACAGCAACACGGCCGGGCGACGCTCATCGGCGAGCGTACCGGCGGCGGCGCCCATCCCCGGGTCGGCTTCCGGCTGCACCCGCACCTGGAGGCGACCGTCCCGACCGCTCGCGGGGTGAGCCCCGTTTCGGGCACCAACTGGGAGGGCATCGGCGTGATCCCGGACGTGGAAGTCCCCGCCTCCGATGCCCTGCGCGTTGCCCACGAGCGAGCGCTTAGCTGACGCTCTGGGTAAGCCAGGTGACGGGGGCGCCGTCACCGGCATGGCGATAAGGCTCCAAGTCGATGTCCCACGACGTGCCGAGCAGCTTCTCCAGGCCGTGCGATAACGCGTCGGGAGTCGTCGCGGTGGCCATAAGTGCGCGCAGACGGTCCTCGCCTACCAAGATGTCGCCGGTCGCGCTCATCGTCGCCCGGAAGATGCCCCGACCCGGGACGTACGCGATCCGTTCGCCATCCACGCCAGGCGTCGGTTCCTCGGTGACCTCGAAACGGATCATCGGCCACTGGCGCAGCGCAGTAGCAAGAGTGCCGGCAGTGCCGGTCCGTGCGCTCCATTGGCACTCGGCCCGTTGCGTACTGGGGTCAGCCGGCTGAGCCGTCCACTCCAGACGTACGGGCACGCCAAGGACGCGCGAGATCGCCCACTCGACGTGCGGGCACACAGCCGACGGCGACGAGTGGACGTACAACACGCCACGAGCAGGCACGGTGACCTCCCGGTTGGTCGAGATGCGCCTTCCCCTGCGATCTACGACCCGCTGGCAGACCAGATACCTGTGATGCTGATGGTACGACAGTGCCGCCTGTTATGTGAAGGTCAGGGCCGCCGTCTCATAAGGACAGCGTCGATCAGCAGGATCGCGCCGATGATGGCGACCAACGCGCCCATCCGGTGCAACCCTGGATCGCTCGCCGGTCCGGCAAACACCAGCGCGATGGCGACCGCGGCGAAGTTGGCACCGACGTACTGGGACGTACGGAACAGCCCGGACGCCGACCCAGTCGCCTCCGCCGGCGCCGCCCGGTAAACAGACAGCTGGTTGCCCAGGCTGTTGAACCCGTTCGGCACCCCCAACACCGCGCTGATCAGCACCAACACCACGATCGGGGTGGCCGAGTGGACCGCCAGCGCGAGCGCCAGGCCGCCCACCAGCAGGCCCGCGGACCCGACCACCAGCAGCGGCCGTGGACCTTTCCGGTGGGCGATCCGGGTCGCGACCACGATCGTCAGCGCGCCCAGGGTCGCGATCGGCAGCACCACCAGACCGACCGCGGTCGGGTTCAGGTGCCGCGCCTGCTCCAGCCAGCCCGGCAAGCCGTAGAAGATCGCGTAGAACGCCGTGTACGTGAGAAGCGTGCGCACATAAGTGAGGGACAGGGCTTTGCTTCGTACGAGCAGACGCACGTCCACGAACGGCGTGGCGGCCCGGCGCTCCCACCACCCGAAGACCGCGAAGGCCGGCACGGCGACCGCCAACAGCGCCCACTGTGGCTGGTCGGCCAGCGACAGCAGAGTCAGCATCAAGGCCGTCATCGCGACACTGAAGATGATCAGCCCGGGCAGGTCGATCTCTCGTACGACCTGGCGCCAGCCGCCGATCTCGCGCGGCACGTCCGGCGGCACCATCCTGAGTACGCAGATGGCCGCGGCGAGCGTCATCGGGATGTTGACGAAGAAGATCGACTCCCACCCGAAGCCGCCAACCAGCACCCCACCGAGGCTCGGCCCGAGCGCCGCGGAGGTCTGCGCGAAGATCGACAGGATGCCGAGCGCACCAACCGCGGATGCTTTGCGCTGGTCCGCGATCCGGCGGATCATCGCCACCCCGGCCGGGAACTGGGCGCCGGTGCCGATGCCCAGCAGCACTCGCGCCGCGATCAGCCAGCCCAGGCTCGGCGAGAACGGCGCGAGCAGCGAGACGACCGCGACCAGCGCGAGCCCGGTCAGAAACACCTTGCGGGCGCCGAAAAGGTCGGCCAACTTCCCGGCCGTCGGCGCCGACACCGCGGTCGCGAGGTAGAGCCCGGAGACCAGCCACTGGGTCTGGCTGCCGGCGTGGAACGCGACCCCGATCTGCACCAGCGCGACCGCGATCATCGACGAGTTCAGCGGCTGCAGAAGCGTACCCAGCGCCACCGACGCACTGAACCGCTTCGGCAACCCTGGCCGTTGGTCGGTCTCCGCGCCGGTGGCAGCTGTCATCGGCGAGCGGCTACAGCGACGGTACGGTGTCGCCCTGGACCGCCTGGATGTCCATTTCCACTCGCAACGTCGTGCCCACCGCGTCGATGCCGGCGGCGAGGACCTGGTTGTACGTGATGGAGAAGTCGCCGCGGCGGAGTTCGCCAAGGGCTTTGACGCCGAGCCGGGTGTTTCCCCACGGGTCGACCCGCAGGCCGAGGTAGGTCAGCTCGAGCGTGACCATCTTCGTCACGTCCTTGATCGTCAGGTCGCCGGACAGCGCCCACTTCTCCGGACCCCGGGCGGTGAGCCCCAGGCCGCTGTACGTGATGGTCGGGAAACGGTCCACCGCGAGGAAATCGGCGGATCGCATGTGGTCGTCGCGCATCTTGTTGGCGGTGTCGATGCTGTCCGCCTCGATCACCGCGGTGACCGAGGACCGCTCCAGCGGCTCGGCGATCTGGATCGTCCCGGCGAAGGCGGTGAACCGGCCACTCACGCTGGTCAGGCCCATGTGCCTGGCGCTGACCAGAATGCTGGTGTGGGCCGGGTCGATGGTCCAGATGCCGGTGGCCGGCAGGTCCGCGCCGGGCAGCCGGGACAGCCGCAGGGTGCCCAGCTCGGCGGAGCCGCTCGCGGTCACCATCGCGGTGTGCGCGGACGGGGTGAAGCCGGGCGCGGTGAGGATCGCCGTGTACGTGCCGGGGTCCAGTCGGCCGGTGGCCACCACGCCGTCGCCGTCAGCCATCGCCCGCCCGACCTGGCGGCCGGCGGAATCGGTGACGGTCAGGATCGCGGTCGAGACCGCCCAGCCGTCGCTGGTCTGGATGGTCGCTCGTACGCCACCGGCCTGGCTGTGCGAGCGCATCTCGACCGGCTCCGTCGTCATCGGCTCTCCCTAAGGCTCATCAGTGCTCGTCATGACTCAGCAATACGTCGTGTTCGGTTTCCTTCCCGCCGTTCAGCGTGAGCATGCTGACCGACGGCGGGTAACCAGTCGCCACCACTGTGTAGTTGCCCTCCGGAAGATCCCCGAACTCATAACCGCCGTCTGGGCCAGTCATCGTCGCCGCGATCACGTTGCCGGCCTCGTCGACCAGCGTGACGCGAGCGTCCGCCAGCGGCTGCCGGCCCACGCCACCGTGGGCGTGGCCGCGCAGCCGGGCCGCGCCGGCGAACGACACGTCGTGCTGGGTCATGCCGCCCTCGGCCACCTCCACCAGGGCCGCGACCGGACGAAACCGGTCCGCGCTGATGGCTACCGTGTACGTCGCGGCGACCAGCTCGGAGAACGTGTACGCGCCGTCGGCGTCGGTCAGCTGCGATGCGACCACCTCGCCACGGCCATCAGCGATGGTGACGGTCGCGCCGGCGAGCGGGCCGCCGCCGGTCACCCGTACGACACCGGTCAGCCCGCTGGTGCCGATCAGCACCACTTCCAGGTGCGCCGGCACGTCACCGACCGAGACCAGGGTGGCCTGCGGCTGGTGCGAGGCGGCCCGAGCGATCAGCACATAGCTGCCCCGACCGGGAGTGGGCAGGTCGAAGGCGCCGTCCGGACCGCTGCGGCCGCGGCCCAACTGCCGGCCCGCGGAGTCGATCAGGGTGAGCACCGCGCCGGGAATCGGCGGCTGCCCCGCCCCGCCGCCACGGACATAGCCACGCACGGGTACGCCGCCGTTGGGCGCGCTGGTCGGGTACGCGTGCAGCGCCTCGGCCGCCACCGCGACCGGCGCCACCGCGAACGCCGGCTGTCCGTTCTGGGGTGAACCGCCGTTCTGCACGACGCCATTCTGGGCCATGGCCGATACCGGTAACACCGTGGTCGGCTCATTCGCGGCCGCCACGGCCACCAGTGGCCGTTCGGCCGGCAGCGGGCCGCTGTGCCGCCCGTTCGGCGGCACCCCACCGACCGCGGCACCGACCGGTGCGGCGGCGGCCAGCGGGCCGACCGCGGCCGGCGTCGAGCCGCCCGCCGGCTGCCCGGCGGCCGGCGATGCGGTACGCAGCGGGATCTGCTTGAGGAAGAACGAAAGAACGAATGCTACCCCGATAATCGGTACGAGATAGAGGAAAATCGGTGGCAGGACGTCGTTGTACGCCTTGACGATGCCATTTCCAATGACCGCCGGCAGCGCGTCGTGGACCAGCGTCGGTGTCAGGCTGTTGGTGTCCAGCGGATGCCCGGACTGGGCGAGCGCGTTCAGTGCGGCGGCCGGCACGTACTGCGGGATCTTGTCCGCCAGTTGGCTGGCCAGCAAGGTGCCCACCAGCGAGGCGCCGAGCGAGCCACCGATCTGCCGGAAATAGTTGGAAGACGAGGTGGCCGAGCCGAGTTCGTGGAATGGCACCGAATTCTGCACCATCAGGATCAGCGTGGGCATCACCATGCCCAGGCCGATGCCGACCACGAAGAAAAAGACGCTGTTCTCCAGGATCGTGTTGCTCTGGTCCAGACGCGACAGCAGAAAAAGCCCGACGCCGAGAATGGCCGTACCGACAATGGGAAAAGTCTTGTAGTGGCCCAGCCGGCTGATCAGCTGGCCGGAGCCGAGCGAGGCGATCAGCAGGCCGACGATCATCGGCAGCATCAGCAGGCCGGACACCGTCGCACTCTTGCCGTCGACCATTTGCAGGAAGGTCGGGACATAGCTGAGCGCGCCGAACATACAGACACCGAGAGCGACACCCATCACGCTGGTCAGCGCGAAGATGCTGTTCTTGAAGAGTTTCAGCGGCAGCATGGGCTCTTTGACGAGCGCCTCAGCAACGATGAACAGCGCCAGCAGCACTACCGAGCCGATCCCAAGGCCAATGATCTGGCCCGAGTCCCAGGCGTATTTCGTGCCACCCCAGCTGGTGATCAGCACAATGCAAGTACTGAAGCCGGCAAGCAGCGCGGCGCCGAAATAGTCGAGCTTGAAAGTGGCCTTGCGGCGCGGAAGTTTGAGGACGACCGCAGTGACGATCATCGCGATCACGCCGAGCGGGATGTTGATGTAGAAGCAGTAGCGCCAGGTGCCCTGCCCGAGGTCGGTCAGGAATCCACCGAGCAGCGGGCCGGCCACCGAGGCGACACCGAAAGCGCCACCGATCAGGCCCTGGTATTTACCGCGTTCGCGCGGCGAGACCATGTCGCCGATGATCGCCTGCGCACCGATCATCAGACCACCGCCACCAACACCTTGCAGCGCACGGAAAATGATCAGCTGGGTAATGTTCTGGGAGGCTCCGGACAATGCCGAGCCGACCAGGAAGATCACGATCGCCAGCTGGAAAAGCCATTTCCGGCCGATCAGGTCGCCGAGCTTGCCGTAGATGGGCAGCACGATCGTGGAGGCCAGCAAATACGCCGTGATCACCCATTGCAGGTCGGTCAGGCCATGCAGGTCGCCGACGATTTTGGGCAGTGCGGTGGAAACGATGGTCTGGTCGAGGGCGGCGAGCAGGACGACCAGCATCAAGGCGCCGACGACCGCTAACAGCTGCCGTTGTCCCAGTGGTTGTCCTGCGGTCGCCTGGTCGCGATGCTGCCCCGTTGCCGCATCACCGGCGTCGATGGTCGAACTCACCTTGTTACTCCCACAAATGCGATGTCGAAGCCGCGGATCATGCCAGCTCCTTACGGAATACCTCGAAAACCCCGTGTGTGTACGAGGCGAGCGACTCCTCGCGGTCGCCCGTACTCCACCGCTTCGCCGCTACCCGCATCGCGGTCACCGCGCAAGCGGCGACCAGCTCCGGATAGAAGTCCGGCCGCGGCGCCGGGCCCATGTTGCGGGCCACCGCCTCGGCCAGGCTCCGCTCGAAAGCGGCGAACTTCGCCAGCAACGCTGGCACCAGGGTCGGGAAACGCTCGAACATCTGCGCCTTGTGGCGTACATCGGGCTGGGTGCCGGTGTCCACCATGTGCAACAACACCGCTGAGGCACCGGCGATCGGTCCGTCGGCGGCGTGTTCGGCGAAGATGCGGTCCACCACGGCGTCCGGCGGCAGTGCCGGGCCGTCGCCGACCAGAGCGTCTTCCTTCGAGGGGAAATAGTTGAAGAAGGTACGCGTCGAGACGCCTACCTCCGCGCAGACGGCCTCGACGGTCAGCCCGTCCAGCCCATGCTGCTCGGCCAACCGCAGAGCGGTCTCCCTCAGTGCCTGCCTGGTGGCCTGCTTCTTTCGCTCACGCAGCCCAGGCACGTACATCCCCTCGCGTACCACGACACCCATGATTGCACGGCACGCAAGTTTTCACTAGCCGAAAGAATCTCATGGGGTACGCCTTACTCAAACTTGATCAACCGACCCACAGTCGGTCGACCACAAGCTACCCTCCGTCACCCCACAGACGTCCGCATGGCCCCCATACGTGCGGCGGACGCACGCATGGAGGCCATGCGGACAGAACCGGGTGACGATTAGTGGTTGACCTTGAACCAGGGTTGCGCCCAGCCCACGTAGGTCTGGCCCCAGGTGCTGCGGATCTCGGCGATGGTGGTCTGCGTGTACGTACCAGCGCCATGGATGTCGTTGGACAGGAAGTTGCCGCCGCCGATCGAGATCATCGTATGGCCGGCGCCGCCGTTGCTGAAGAAGGCGAGCCCGCCGGCCGGCACCGAGCTGTCACCGGGGTGCTTGTACGACGCCGGGATCTGCGTCCAGTGCACATAAGCGGTGGTCGAACCGCTCGCGCTCCAGCCGTACGCCCAGGCGTTGATGCGGTCGCAGTAGTTGTAGTAGTCCGGATTGTCATTGGTGTGCACGTGCGCCTTCGCCCAGGCCACCGCCGCACTGCAGGAGTTCGGGTCGCCAGTGCCGCTCGTCGAACAGCTCACCGTGGTGCCGGAGCAGTCCGGCGCGACCCGGTCGTCAGAGCCGGTGTAGACGTACGAGTCGGTGAGGTACCCGCCGAGCGCGGGCACGTGGTCCCAGATGTCGGTGGTGCCGTATTTGCCGGTCACCGTGTCGCCGCTGGCCTGGCAGTCGATCGTGACGGCGGTGCCGTCCGCGGCGCTGCCCACCGCGCTGGAGGTGGTGTGCGGCCCGGACCGAACCGTCACCGCGACACCGGTGTCGGTGTGCACCGTGCCGCTCGCGGCGAACGCCGGGCTGGCCCCCACCAGCACCAAAGCGGTGATCATCGCGACCGCGGCCGCTCCCCTGACCAGCAGTTTCCTTGCTGAGAGGGACACTTTCACGGCGTCCCGGAACCTGAGTTGCCCGTGCATGGCAGTCCTCCGCTCGTCGAGCAGCGCAGGGACAGCATGGCTACCGCAGATACAACCGACATACAGGCCGCCGATTGATGCCGCAAACAGCCCGTTTGGCCTGTTCAACCGGTGGCAGCCGGCTCGCGAACCGGCTCGGCGGCGACCACCGCTGGCTGCGCGCTCGTACGCTCATGCCAGCCCAGCGCCGTCACCGCGGCCACCACGAGCGCGACACCGATCCACTGGCTGATGGTGAACTGGGCGTGCAGAAACACCACACCAATAACCGCCGCGGTGAGCGGGAACGCCAGCTCGGCGAGCGTCGCGCGCGCTGCTGGAGTCCGCTGCAAGCCTCTGTAGTAGAGACTCAGCGCCAACAGTCCGGGGATCAGCGCCAACCCGGCCAGGCCGGGCACGTCGGCGAGCGCGACCGTGAACGGACCGCCGACGATCACCGCGATGACCAGGCTCGCCGGCAGCCCGACGGCGTACCGCAGCGTGGTCACGGTCGTCGGTGCGTACGCGACGCTCAGCCGCCGGCCCAGGACCGTGCCGGCGGCCCACAGCACGGCCGCGCCAATCGCCAACAGCGCCGCCTCAGCTCCCTTGAGTTGAATGTGCAGCGGATCGGCGAAAGCGATCAGCCACGTACCGATCAGCGCCGGCACGGCGAAAAACCAGAACCGGCCGCGAATCCGCTCGCCGAGGAACAGTCGGGCCGCCAGAATCGCGATCAACGGCTGAAGTTTCTGCAGAACCAGCGGAGTCAGCGGGTCTCCGCCGCCGAATGCCAGCGTGAACAGCCAGGTCGCGAGCGCCGACGAGCCGGCGCCGACCGCGAGCGCGCACCACCGCTCGACCGCCGACATCGCTTTGAAGGCACGGAAAGCTCGCGGCAGCCACGGGATCAGTACGAGAACCACGATCGCGTGCTCTGCCACCACGATGACCGTCGCCGGCAACGAGTGCGTCAACGGCAGCCGGAGCAGCGCGTCCGTGCCCCACAGCGCCGCACCCAGCGCCACCAGCCAGGTCAGATCACCAGCTTTGGACATCACACCCGCGCCGTTCGGGGCCTATTACCCAACGCGAAGGCGCCCAGCGCACCCACCACCATGACCAGCCCAATCGTCACGAGGCCCCATTTCGCGGAGCCGAAGAGGTCCGTCATCCAACCGACCCAGTACGGGCCGAGGAAGCCGGACAGGTTGCCGATGGTGTTCACGGTCGCGATGCCCGCGGCCGCCGCGGCGCCGGTCAGGAAGGCGCTGGGCAGGCCCCAGAAACCCGGAAATGACATGAGTACGCCCAAAGTGCAGACACACAGGCCCGCGTATCCCAGCCAGGGCAGGCCAGTCAGGAACGCCGACGCGGTGAGCGCCACGCCACCAACCAGCATCGGCACCGCCGTACCGACCGCGTATCGGCCGGTGCGGTCGCAATACCGCCCCCACAAGATCATCGCCACAATCCCTATCGCGTACGGAACAGCCGTCAGCAACGACACCTGCAGGTTGCTGGAAATTCCCAGGCTCTTCTTGATGATCTGCGGCAGCCAGAACCCGATCCCGTACAAACCGAACACAGTGGCGAAGTAAATCAACGAAAGCGCCAGCACCCGCGGCTTCACGATGGCTTGCAGGACGGTCATGTGATGCCGGGCACGTGTCTTCGCGTCCTCGGCGTCCAGCCGCGTGACGAGCCAGTTCCGCTGGTCGTCGGTCAGCCATTTGGCGCGCCTGGGCGTGCTGGGCAACAGGAAAACCACCAGAATGCCGACGATCACCGTCGGCACTCCTTCCAGCACGAAGAGCCACCGCCAACCGTCGAGTCCAGCGATTTTGTCCAGGCCAAGCAGCAATCCGCCCAGCGGCGCCCCGACGGCGGTGGAAATCGCGATCGAGGACATGAAAAAGGCCACCGCGCGGCCCCGGTAGCTGGCCGGGAACCAGTACGTCAAATAGAGAATGATGCCGGGGAAGAAGCCGGCCTCGGCGATGCCGAGCACAATCCGTACGACATAAAGGCTGACAGGGCCCTGGATCGCGGCCATCACGACCGCCACCACGCCCCAGCTCACCATGATGCGGGCGATCCAGAGTCGCGCGCCGACCCGGTGCAGGATCAGGTTGCTGGGGATTTCGAACAGAAAGTAGCCGATGAAGAACAGGCCGGCACCCAGGCCGTACTCGGCGGCGGTCAGCCCGAGGCTCTTGTTCATCGTCAGCGAGGCGATGCTGATGTTCGTACGGTCCAAATAGGACAGGAAATAGCAGAGCATCAGGAAAGGAATAAGGCGCCTGCCCACCACCTGCATGGTGGAGCGCTCAAGGTCTTCGGTCATGACTCGCCCTCTGCCTCAGTCAAGGTGGAAGTACTCGGAGAGGACGTGCATGCCCTCATCTGGCCGCCGGCCGTCCAGCCCGATGAAGAACTCCCCCATCTCGGCCTGCCAGCGCCCGTTGACCTCGGTCTTCTCCATCGCGGCCAGCGCCTGCTCGAAGTCATCGGTCTCGACGTACCCCACCACGAGCCCGTCATCGTCAATGAACAGCGAGTAGTTTTGCCAGCCAGCCCGCGACAAAGCAGCCACCATCTCTGGCCACACCCGCTCGTGCCGCTCCCGGTACTCCGCCATCCGATCCGGTCGCACCCGCAGCAGAAAACAAACCCTCGGCACACCGCTCCTCTCGCCGTCACTTCGCCGCGTACGATGTCACAGGCTTGATCAGATGTCACCGAGGCGGCCAGGGGCGGTAGCTCAGATGGTTAGAGCAGCAGACTCATAATCTGTCGGTCGTGGGTTCGAGCCCCACCCGCCCCACCAGCCCAAACACCGCGACACGCAACGCCGCGTGACATGGAACGTGACATGAAACCGTCTACGCTTGGTGCATGCCACGTCGAACGCGCCCCCGCGGGAACATCACAACTCTTCCCAGCGGTGCCTTGAGAGTTCGCGTTTACGCTGGGGTCGACCCGGTTACAGGCAGTGAGCACTACTTCCAGGAGACGGTTTCCGCCGGACCGGACGCGCAGAAGATCGCAGAGAAGATGCTGAACCGAGTCGTCAACCAGGTGCTGGAGGGGCGAGCGCCGAAGACAAAGGCAACCATCAACCAGTTGATCGAGAAGTACGTCGAGGTCGCCGACTGGGAGGAAACCACCAGGCGTACCAATCGCGGCTTGATCGACAACCACATCTCTCCACTGATCGGCGCGAGGCCGCTGGCCGCCATCGAGAACGACTCCGAGATCATCGACTCCTTCTACGCCTCGCTGCGAAAATGCAAGGTCCACTGCAACGGTCGCGCACTGAAGGATCACCGTACGCGTGGTGAGCACAAGTGTGATGAGCACATAGGAAGCCCTTGCAAACCTCCGCAACCGGAGACGTGCAAAGCATGCCGACGGAAATGCCTGCCGCATCGATGCACACCGATGTCAGCGTCGGCTGTACGTCAGATCCACTGGATTCTGAGCGGCGCCTTTCAAAAGGCACGCAGGTGGAAATGGGTGACGGTTAACCCGATGGACACCGCCGAACCTCCTCCCCCGCCGCCGCCAAACCCAGAAGCACCCTCAACTGCCGACGCCGCATCGCTCGTGACCGCCTCCTTCAAGGATCCCGACTGGGGTGCTTTCGTATGGACAGCAATGACATCCGGTGCCCGTCGAGGCGAGTTGTGCGCAATCCATTGGGGACCAAAGGAGGTGTGGACCGAGGACAAATCTGAGGGCCGCAAGAGGCGCGTGCCGAGCTACCTCGACCTCGACAACGGCGTACTCGTGATCCGTACGAGCATCGCGCATAGGAAAGGGGGCAGGTTTGAGAAGCTGAACAAGACACATCAGCGGCGTCGAATCGCGCTCGACACCGAGACAATCGAGGTGCTCCGCGAACTACGCGCGCGGTCCGAGAAACGCGCCAAGGCCCTCGACATGACGTTGCCGCCGGACGCGTACGTATTCTCTCTCGCGGTAGACGGCTCCGCTCCCCCGCTGCCTGACACCGCAACGCAACGCTTCGACCGACTCGCCAAGCGCCTCGGTATCGACAGCCACCTGCATCAGCTGCGCCACTACAGCACGACCGAGCTGATCACCTCTGGTGTGGATCCCAGCACCGTCGGCGGCCGCCTTGGTCACTCCGGGGGAGGTACGACGACCCTTCGCATCTACACGGCCTGGGTATCGGAGGTTGATCAGCGTGCAGCATCGACTCTCTCCGCACGAATGCCAAAACGACCGCAGACGAGCTGAGTAGCGTTGTGGGCTATCTCCTCCGACTTACCTAACGGTGACTACGAGATCACAGGACGGCGATTCTGCGGCCGCTAGGTCGCGACTCCGGACCACCACGCGAAGATTCCGGGACAGCTGAATGCCTGAAGAAGCTCGACGAGTTCGCTTCTTGGCCCGCCGCGTAGACTGCGGTTCCGCGCAACGCTTTATCGCCTTCCGGACCAGGTCCCACCTGGTTGACGGCAGAGCGAAGACATCTGTGATCAAGCCGTGCCAACGTGTTGGCTCGTCGCGAAGAACATCGTCAAGCGCCGCAAGGACCTCCACAGGCACACCACTCGTGGGACGAGCGGGTGGCTCGCGATCCCCGTCAGAGTGAACGAACGTGTAATAGTCGTTCACTGTTTGAGAGGACATGCTCAACAGCGCGAGCTCGCCAGGCTCGTTCTGTATGGGCGTGATGCGATGTTCGCACCAGTGGCCGAGTGCGTCAGCCTCCACGAAGACCCTTGGCGAACCGATCCTATTGACCTGGGCACGCGTTTCAGCATAGGCGTAGAATTCGGCACTATTACGCAAAATATCGGTTACTAAGGTCAGATCGGCAAGGTTCACCAACCATGTCCCCTCCACAGGAACACCCGCCCGTTTTCCTCCGTCGGGCATGTGCGTCGCGAAGGGGTCCACACGGTCAAGTGTGACGATCATGGAGGCAATGTGTGGCGAGTTTGGAATGGAGATGCGCCGTTTGTTCTTGTCTTTCAAGTCAACGGCGCCCGCTCGGAGATGCGCTATAGACCGAGCATTCTGGTCCAGGGCTTTGTCCACGAACTCTTGGCTCTTCTTCTTGACACGTTCAGGCGCTCCTCGGCGTGCTGGGTCTGTAAATCGTCCCCCCTTCGCCTCCACTACTAGGCTGCATCCACGTGACGCGACGAGAACGTCAATATCAGGTCGTCCATCACCAGGGTAAGTGACGGCAGCGTGGACATCGTCTTCACCGAAGATTCCGGCCAATGCCTGCTGTGTAAGGCGCTCGCACGCCGTCTGCCTTTCACGATCGAAGCTTTTGATCATTAAAGGTTCTCGTTGGCATACCTCTGCAGCCCAGTCCAGTGCGACGTGGATAAAATCGTCTGGCACAGCCCAGAGACAGCGGCCATCCGGAAGTGCAATGATCGACCGCCGACGCAACGTGTTGGTGTCGTGCATTCCGGTCAGCTCTTGCTGGCTACCCAGATGAGTGGTCAAGGCCGCCACCAACCGTGCGACTTCGGCGCTCGCAAGGCCCGCGCGTTCAACGATGACACCAACGAGATCCTCCTCGACCGGCGCAGAACCGAACGTCGCCAGCGCCCCTGTACGGCAAGCCAAGTGCCACACCAAGGTGTTGCGATCGACATCCCGAGGAATGGAACCGAACGCGTTCTCACACTCTTGTGCTGCTCGTAGGCGCCGTTCAGTCAGTACCGAACCGTAAGCATCGGCAGCCATCAACGCGTCCCCAAGCGAGAAGCCCAAGGCCGCACGTGATTTATCCTCAAGTGGATCCGTGATGGAGGTGAAGATTGGCCGCAATTGTGCTGGATAGCCAAGCATCCGATCAAATCGTTGCTCGAAGTCCAACAGATGACGAGTGCCGGCCTGTGAGTCCGAAGCGCCTTTCAGCAGCACCTGGCCATCTCCCACGCGTCTTTCAGCAATCGCATACTCGCGCAGTAAATTATCCATTTCATACAAAGACTGAGGTGAATCGTCAGATCCAAGACGCGCGACGACCTCATCTGGCTGCATTGCAGTCACCAAGCCACCATAGAACTCGAGCACTGCATCCAAGCCAAAAACGGTTGGGCCAGGCATGATTCGCCGCATTCCAGCAAGTGTCACCAAACGGCTGTACAGCAGTAATGGATCTGCATCACTCGCGCACGCCGAGATCTCAGCGAGCAGCCGTGGACGGCGTTCCTGAGCATCGGTCAACTCACGCAGTACCGACCGCTGCACGTCAGCAAGGTCAGCATCTCCTGGACGACGAAAAGTGCGGATAGCACCTGTCACCGTCGGCTCGATGTCTATGATCGCGGACCCCAGATAGGGGTTGGGCGTGTCATCGGCAGCCGTTCTGGCAGCTTGTCTTGCCCTGCTACGCGAGCGGTTATTTGCCATCAGACTCATCAGCGGAGGGGCGTGTCATACGGACAGCATCGAGTATGCCTCAGTCCGGGGCGCTTCTTGCTGCTGGCGATGTGTGTATGACTGATCGTCACCCTACGCATTCACCTCGTGGCAAACTGTCCGCTATGCCGGACGAAAGTCTCGAAGAGTCCTTCGCCCGGCTCCAGCGTGTCTACAACCGAGGTCGCGATCAACTCCTGGCACCTGAACGCCAAGATTGGACGAGACGCTGCGCCAGCGACGCCCAGCGGCATGTCCCCTGGGTGTGGTCGGAACGGCAGAAGCTATGGATTCAGGAGCAGTGCATCTCGGCGCTGGTTGTCACCGACCAGGACGGCAGCAACGAGCTACGCCTTATGACCGCCAGCGGCCGAGGCGGCAGCATCCCCGAAGCCGTACTGCCGCATCTGGAGATCTACGGCGCCCAGGTGGTGTCCAAGGATCGGGAACGCAAACACGCCGAGGTTCGTGGCATCGACTGGGCCGACCGTACCAACCGACGGGTAGTCGCCATCGGGGCTGGCCTGGACGTTTGCTATGACTGTGAGTGCGCCACGAGGCGCTGCTGTATCGGATGGGGGTGAGAGACCATCCATCTCTTC
>NZ_BAAANY010000006.1:0-20464 GCF_039530045.1 Fodinicola feengrottensis
GCAAAGACCGCGGGCCTACAAAGGCGGACGCTCCTGCCGCAGGGGCGACTATCGGCCTGGCGGCCGATGCGCCGGACGGGGCTGGGTCCGTCTAAGTGTGCCAACTCTGGTTTAGAGGTGACGGTCTCGCGCGGGGGTGAGGACACGGGGTTGGGTTCCGTCGAAGTTGGTCAATTTGGTTGTGAAGGTGACGGGGACGCGCGGGGTGTGAAGGTGGCGGGGGCGTGGAGTTGGCCCACATTGGTAGGAGCGGCCGGAGTGGGCAGGCTGTTAGCCGCGGATGGAGTTGGGTTTGATGAGGTAGCCGACGCCGCTGGTGGAGTCGAGCCAGCGGTATTCGAGCTGCGAGCGCTGGTAGACGTGGCGGACGGCGGCGTCGGTGGGGGACGCGGGGTCGTTGACGATGGCGTCGCCGGAGGCGGTCAGGCCGACCAGGGTGATGAGGTGGCCGTCGGTGCTGGTGATCGACGAACCGTCGAGGTGGTCCCGCGGGTCCGCGGAAGCGTTGTTCCAGTGCAGCGACACCACGATCGGGACGCCTCGGCGCAGCCACGGCTCAGCCTCGCGCAGGGACGTGAAGATCCGCACCGAGCCATCCAGGCCGTACGAAGACGCGTAAGCGGTGTTGAAAGGCCAGTTGCCGGCGCCGTCGTAAACCGAGTCGAAGGTGTGGATCGCGGCCCAGTCGACCATCCCGTCGACCCGCTTGTTCGCGTCGAAAACCGGGTCCGCTGGCAGCGACGCCACGTCTTTCGAGGTCGGGCCGGTGTGCCAGTACGACAGCACCATCGACGTGGAGGTCGGGCTGCACCACGCCTCGCCACCACCGTCATAGGACGGATATTCGCCGTGATGCAGTTCCTGCGAGTGCGACGGCACCTTCAGCTCGACCGCGGTGTCCCGGATCGGCTGGCTGGTCACCGTCGGCGTGGTGTCCGGCGTCACCGCGGCGACCGCGGCCACCTGGCGCAGCACCGGCCGGGCCGTACGAGTGCCATGCAGAGTGACCTTCAGCCGATAGGACTTCGGGTTACCACCGGCCGGCACCGAGCGGGTGAAGAAGGTGTCCGTGCTGATCAGGCCGACTGAGTCCTTCTGCCCGTCCACCGAGTGGCGGGTGATCGTGGACGTGTCGAACGCCCAGTCGCCCATCACGTACCACTCGCTGTCAGTGGTGGACGTACGCGCCTGCATCCCGATCTCCGCCCAGGTGCCCGGCGGGGTGTCGATCTGCCAGGACGCGACCAGCTCGTTGAAGCCGGACTTCGGCGAATACCAGGGCGAGGTCCAGTCACCCTCGGTCTGACCGGGGAAAACGGTGAGGGCGCCGTCGCCGGAGAACGCCGGCAGCACGTGGTCGCCGGAGCCGCGCAGGAAGTCCGAGTAGGTGGTCCACGCGTGGAAGTCGTTCGGGAACGCCGGCTGGGTGCCCGCGGCGGCCGCCGGAGTGGTCGGCACCATGGTCAGGACAAGACAAGTACCAGCAACCGCAGCCGCGGTCTTAAGGGCACGGCGTACGGGATTTCTGTGCACGATGGGCCTCCTGAAGGTGAACACCTTGCAGCAGTAGACGAGCCGGACGGATGGGTGTCAAGGGATTCCATGACCTCAGCAGGTCACGTCAATCATTTGCGGGGATTAGGCTCGGCAGCCGTGGACATTATGGTGTTGGGTGCCGGAATTGTCGGACTCACCAGCGCGGTGCGCCTTCTGGAAGCCGGGCACCGGGTGCGGGTGCTGGCCGCCGACCTGCCGGCCCAGTCGACCTCGAACCTGGCCGCCGCGATCTGGTATCCGACCGGCTTTGGCCCGCAGGCGGGCGTGCTCGACTGGGCGGCCGTCGCGTTCCGGACGTACGAGGAGATGGCCGCGAATGGGGTGCCGGGCGTGCTGATGCGGGACAGCCGGCAGTTGCTGCGCGAGCCACCGGACGGCCAGCCGTGGTGGGCCGGTGCGGTCGGCGGTGTCCAGGTGCTCGGGCCGGACGAGGTCCAGCCGCCGTACGCAGGGTGCTATCGGTTCACTGTGCCGCTGGTCGAAATGCCGGTGCACCTGCCGTGGCTGGTGGACCGGCTCTACGCCATCGGCGGCACCCTTGACCAGCGCGAAGTCACCGGGCTGGAAGAGCTGGACGGTGCCGCCGACATGCTGGTCAACTGCACCGGCCTCGGCGCCCGCCAGCTCTGCCGGGACGAGGCTGTCCGGCCGGTCCGCGGCCAGGTCGTACGAGTGGCGAACCCGGGCCTGACCGAGTCGGTACGCGACGAGCAGCACCCCGCCGGCCGAGTGTACGTACATCCGCGCAGCGCCGACTGCATCCTCGGCGGCACCGCCGACGAGGATGTCTGGGACACCACGCCCGACCCGGCCGTCACCGCCGCGATCCTGGCCCGCTGCACCGAGGTCGTGCCGGCGCTGAAAGGCGCCGAGGTCGTCGGCGTGCATGTCGGGCTGCGCCCAGCGCGCCCGTCGGTACGCCTGGAAGTCGACCCGGACCGGCGGCGGAACACCATCCTCATTCACAACTACGGCCATTCCGGTGCCGGCGTCACGCTCGGCTGGGGTTGCGCCGCGACCGTCGCGTCGCTGGTCGACCAAGCCTCGCGAACTTGACATTTTCGCTTTCAACACGCCGAAAAATAGCGAAAATGCCGAGTTCGCAGAGGGCGTACGAAAAAGCGGTGCCACCCGAGCCGGGTGACACCGCCTTTTGGTCCGTCAGACCGAACCGCCGGCAGCGCGCGGGGCGCCGGAGTCCACGCCGGGGTCGCCGATCGACTCGCGGGCGATGAAGTTCTCCACGTCGAACAGGTTGTCGCTGGCCCGGGCGGCGATGTTGACCAGGGTGGTCATCTGCGCCACCTCCTCGACCTGCTCCTTGAGAAACCACTGCATGAACTGCTCGCCGATGTAGTCGCCCTCGTCCCGAGCGGTCCGGGCCAGCCGGACGATGTCCGAGGTGACGTCCTTCTCCTGCTGCAACGCGAGGTCGAGCAGCTCGCGGGCCGAGCCGAAGTCATTGCGGACCTGGTCGGCGCCCGGGATCGTCACCTTGATGCCCTGGTCCAGCAAATATTGCACGAACATCATCGCGTGGTTGCGCTCTTCCAGCGCCTGGCGGTAAAAGTGCTTCGCCAGCCGCGGCAGGTCCTCGGCGTCGAACCAGGCGGCGAGCGCCACGTACTGCTGGTGGGCGTTGAATTCGTTCTTCACCTGCGCGTGCAGCAGGTCGACGAATTTCGAGTTTCCGTTGATGTCAAGGTCAGCCATAAAGAACAGACTACAAGGAAACGCTCACGAAGAGTAACTAGGATGGGCTACCCTCAATTCTCTCAGGATAGCCCATCCTAACTGAGGATTACCTTTCCCCACTCCGTCCTCAGTGGACAGTATCGGCAGGGAAAGCCTTTCGTACGGCCAAAGCAAGCCGCAGCTCGTACGTCTCGTCCACCACTGCCCGACGCAGTCCAGTGGACTCGACAGTGGCCAGCAGTCGGTCGGCTGCGACCGCCGTTCGCTCGTCGACCGAATACCGAGGGTAGGCGCGGCGGCCGACGATCATCGCCATCCAGTCGCTCTGCCGGGCTGCGAAGGCCGGCAGGTCGGTGAAATAGCGCTGCTCGTACGGCCGGGTCAACTCCAGTTGCTCGGGCTGCCAGAACCCGTCCGCGATGGCGCCGAGGAACCGGTTCGACAGCGGCTCGGTGCCGGTCAGC
Source organism: Fodinicola feengrottensis (assembly GCF_039530045.1). Classification (NCBI taxonomy): domain Bacteria; kingdom Bacillati; phylum Actinomycetota; class Actinomycetes; order Mycobacteriales; genus Fodinicola; species Fodinicola feengrottensis. The sequence goes on from NZ_BAAANY010000006.1 coordinate 3,717, forward strand.
CGCTCCCAAGCGGTCGCCTTCGCGGCCTCGTCCGGCAGCGCCGCGAGGCACCGCTCGGCGTGTACCGCGCCATGCGCGCTGGTGTCCTGGTGCCTTTCCGCCTCGATCTCCGCACGACCAGCCCTGCCGGTCACCACCAGCCGGCTGAGCAACGTCCAGCGCAGCTCAGCGTCCAGCTCGACGCCGTCCGGCAGCCCGGCGCCGGCCAACCAGCCGGCGAGTTGGTCCAGATCGGCCGGCTCGGCGGCGGCCGTGGCGAGGCCGCGAACGCCGACGAACTGCCGCGCACTGCCCGGTTCGGCGGTCGTCACCAGCTCCCGGAAGGCGGTGGCCAACGTACCCAGGGCGGTGCCGGCGTCCGGCCCGGTCAGGCACAGGTCGACGGGGAAACGTCGGCTCGCGGTGAGCAGCCGATCCAGCACCGCCGGGTGGTCCTCCCGGCCCAGCCCGTGGCTGACCAGGTCCACGTACTTACGAGGCGACAGCTCGGCGTCCCGCAGCAGCTCCCAGGCGGCGCCCCACATCACCGCGCGGGCCAGCGGGTCGACGCAGGCCGGCAGCAGCTCGACCAGATCCGCGGTGCCACGCTCGTCGAACCGGATCTTGCCGAAGGTGAGGTCGCCGTCGTTGAGCAGCAGCAGGTCCGCGGCCGGCAGCCCAGCCAGCTCCGGCAGCTCGCTGACCGCGCCCTGGGTGACCGGATCCAGGTCGACCTCCACCCGGCGGTCCACAGTGACCCGATCCCCGGCCCGACGATAGATCCCGACGCCAATGCGGTGCGGGCGCAGAACCGGATGGTCGGTCGAAGCGGACTGCTCGATGCGTACGCTCCGATAATCGCCGTTGTCGTCGATGTCCACCAGCGGCCGCAAAGTGTTGACACCAGGTTGCTCCAGCCACACCCGGGACCATTCCTTCAACGGCCGCCCACTGCTGCTTTCCAGGACGTCCAACAAATCCACCAGCGCCGCGTTGCCGTACGCGTGCCGCCGGAAATGCTCGTTGATGCCCGCCAGGAACGCCTCATCGCCGACCCAGGCGACCAGCTGGCGCAGCACCGACGCGCCCTTCGCGTACGAAATGCCGTCGAAATTCGTCATCGCGCTGCCGGTGTCCGCTACCCGCGCCGAAATCGGGTGGGTGGACGGCGACTGGTCGGCCGCGTACCCCCACATCTTCCGGCTGACCGTGAAATCCACCCACGCGTTGTCGAACCTGGTGGCCGAGCTGGTGACCCGGTATCCCATGTATTCCGCGAAAGACTCGTTCAACCACAGGTCGTCCCACCAGCGCATGCTGACCAGGTCACCGAACCACATATGCGCCATTTCATGCGCGATCACATACGCCCGCGACTCCCGCTGGGCGTCCGTCACCGCCGACCGGAAGATCATCTCGTCCCGGAAGGTCACGCAGCCCGGATTCTCCATCGCGCCGGCGTTGAATTCCGGCACGAAAACCTGGTCGTACGTGTCACCGAACGGATAGCGCTGCTCGAACATCCGGTGGTATTCGTCGAAACACTGCCGGGTGACGGTGAAAAGCTCGTCCAGGTCCGGTTCCATCGCCGAAGCCAGCGAGGCCCGGCAATGCAGGCCCAGCTGGATGCCGTCGTGCTCGGCATACTCGGAACGGAACTCTCCCGCGCAAACACAGAAAAGATAGGGCGGGATCGGCTTGGTCGGCGCGAACTCCCACTCCCCCGGCGCGGTCCGCTCGCCGCGCTCATTGCCGATCACGGTCCACTCCCGCGGCGCCCGCACTCGTACGGTCAGGGACGCTTTAAGGTCTGGCTGGTCGAAACAAGCGAAGATCCGCTGCGCGTCGGACAGAAAACTCTGCGCGTAAAGGTAGACCTTGTCGTCCGCCGGGTCGACGAACCGGTGGATGCCCTCGCCGGTGTGCGAGTACGGCAGCCGGGCGCTCACCCGCAGCACGTTCTCGGTCTGCTCGATCTCCAGCGGCAGCCGGTTTTCGGCCCGGCTGTCCGGATCCAGCGCCCGGCCGTTCAAAACCGCCTCGGTCAGCTCGCCGGCGATCTCCACGAACGTGGACACGCCCGTTCGAGCGGCCCGGAACCGGATCTCGCACGTCGAGGAGAAAGTCTCCGCGCCAGTCGTCAGATCAAGGTCGATGACGTACTGGGAAACATCCAGTAGATCGGCGCGGACAGTTGCTTCACCCACAGTCAAACTCGGCATGATCCCATCATGCTGCACGCTCGCTGGAAACGCCGGGAGCGGGCACAATACTGTCGCCGAACCGCCCTGCCGAGAGGACCCTCGATGTCCGGAATCAGCCGCCGCCGGTTTCTCGCCGCCACCGCTGCCGTCGGTGTGGTAGCCGGCTTTTCGACGCCGGCCTCGGCTCGTACGACCGCGGCCCGCGCGATGGCGATCGACGGCACCACGCTGCAGTCCGTCGCGGCTCCGATCGGCGCCGCCGGCTACCGGAAACTCACCGACGGGCCCGGCTGGCCACTGGTCGTACGCACCGACCTGGCCGCCGGCAGCCCCGGCCGGGACGACCGGCGGCGGCCGGTGACCTCTTTCGTCCAACTCACCGACCTGCATGTCTGCGACGCACAAAGTCCGATGCGGTTCGAATACGCCTATCCCTATTTCGGCGGCGCTTTCCGGCCGCACGAAACGCTGTCCGCGCTCGGCGCGGCCAGCCTGGTCGAGCGGGTCAACAGCCTGTCCGGTGGGCCGTTCACCGGCCGCCGGTTCGACTTCGTGATGAACACCGGTGACAGCACCGACAACAACGAGGTCATCGAGCTGGACTGGTATCTGGATATCCTCAACGGCGGCACGGTGACCCCGGACAGCGGAGCGCCCGGCCGGTACGAGGGCGTACAGAATTCCGGACTGTCGCTTTACTGGAATCCGGAGTCAGCCGGCCCGGACAAGTTCAAGCAGGCCGGTTTCGGCCAGCTGCCCGGATTCCTGTCCGCGGCGATCCGGTCCTTTCACAGTCCGGGCCTGTCGGTGCCGTGGTTTGCCACCTTCGGCAACCATGACGACAGCGTGGTTGGCGCGGTGCCGGATCTACCGGTGCTGCTGGCGATCTACACCGGCGCGGTCAAGGTGCAGGGCGTTTCGGACGCCACCGCGCAAAAGTTGGCGTCCAAGATGCGTACCAACCCAAACGAGGCGGCCGACCTGCTGGCGTCGCTGACCGGGATCGTCCGAATAGTGACCCCGGACCTGCGCCGCCGGCCCTTCACCGCGGGCCAGTTCGTACGAGCGCACCTGGATCCGGCGAACACCGGCCCTGGCCCGGTCGGGCACGGTTTTTCGACCGCAAACCTCGGAAACGACGTGTACTACGCCTTCCCGATGGCGGCCGGGGTGACCGGGATCAGCCTGGACACCACCAACCGGGCGGGCCTGTCCGACGGCTCGCTGAACGCAGGACAGCTGCACTGGCTGGAAAACGTGCTGAAATCCAAGAGTTCCCGGTATTACGACACCGATGGCACCCTCGTACGCCAGCAGGTGACCGACGAGTTGCTGGTCCTTTTCAGCCACCACACCAGCACCACCATGGGCAACCTGCTGCCCGATCCCACTCATCTGCTGGAACGCCGCTATGACGGCCCGGCACTGGTGGCTCTGCTGCAGCGTTTCCCGAACGTGGTCGCGTGGGTCAACGGCCACACTCACCGCAACGCGATCACCGCTCACCCGGGCAGCACGCCGGACCGCGGTTTCTGGGAAATCAACACCGCCTCCCATGTCGACTACCCGCAGCACGCCCGGATCGTCGAACTGGCCGACAACGCGGACGGCACGCTGTCGGTGTTCACTACCCTGATCGAGTCGGCCGCAGGCTATTCGACCAGCGCGAACGACCTTTCCCAGGCTGGGCTGGCGTCCTGGTATCGGGAGCTGGCCTTCAACGACATCAGCGGCGACCTGAGCCGGGTAGGCAGCGCGAACGACCACAACACCGAGCTGCTGCTACCCAATCCACTGGGTTCTGCGGTCTGATTTCATTGCGGGCACCACCCATTTAACAGACCGTTTCAGGACAATTCCATCGGCCTGCTATCGAACGCTGACAGGCTCCCCCCATCTAGCCGGTGGTGTCGTTGGGGAGGCTTGCCCATGTTCACAGTATTAGCCCGCAAAACTGTCATCAGGCGTACGGCCGTCGTGCTGCTCGCGGTCGGCATCGGCCTGTCGCCGAACGCCGTTTCAGCCGCCACGCCGACGCATTACCACGGTGCTGCTTTCGTACACGGAAACAACGGAAACGTGTTCAAGCGCAGCGAAGACTCCGCTTGGGGCGGGTATGCCGTCAGTAAAGGCGGCCAGACCATCGTGGCCAGCTGGGTGAACCCGCGGGTCGACTGCTCCGGCGGCGGGGTGAACTCGGCGTGGGACGGCTTCGACGGCTATGGCACCCAAACCGTCGAGCAAATCGGCATCGACCTTGACTGCAGTTCCGGCAGCGCCGTCTACAAGCCGTGGTACGAAATGTATCCGCGTGACTCGGTCTATTTCGACCAGACGACCTCCGAAGGCGACCAGATGACCGCCACGGTCACTCATGACTCCGGCATCAACTACACGCTGACGCTGGCCGACTCGACGCAGAACTGGAGCCGTACCTTCCACGACTCGCTGGACGGCGCGAACGACAGCACCGCCGAGGTGATCATGGAGCGGCTGTCGTCCAATGTGGACAACTTCGGCAGCATGACCTTCAGTGGCTGCCAACTCGACGGCCAGCCTTTCGGCAACTCCGCACCGGACGCGATCACCATCGCCAGCAACGGCGTCGACCAGGCCACCCCCGGAAACATCGACGGTGACCATTTCGACATGACCTGGGATCACGCCTAGGAATCCATAGTGTGACTTTTCCGAAGATCGCGCGTCTTTCTTTCCAGTCGTACGGCGGGCATCCGGCCCGCCGTCGCTGGACGAGGAAGTGGTCCGATGACAAGATCCCGCTCAGTGCTGGCTTTCGACACCGCATGCCCAGTGTGCCGACGCATGTCCGAGGTCATCGCACACACCTGCGGCGGCCGGATCGAACTGCTCCCGCTGGCTTCTCCGGAGGTGGCGCTCTGGCGGGAGCAGGCCCTTGGACCGGACGCGAAATGGGCGCCGACGTTTTTCCGGATCACCGACGGGCGGGCGCGGGCGTGGACCGGTCCGGCGATCGCCGTTCCGCTCACCCGCCAGCTCGGTCCGCGCTCGTCTTTTCGTGTCCTCACCACACTAGGACGGCTCCGCAGAGCCGAATGTGTGCCCAAGGAACCGGCGGCGGCCAGTGGCATGACCCGGGCGAATTTCCTCCGGCTCGGCGCCGGCGTGGCGGTCGCCGCCGGTGTCATCCTGCTCGGTCGTACGCCCGCTTTCGCCAGCCCCGCGCAGGAAGAGGCCCGCAAGTGGGTGAAAGCCAACGCGGGACGGCTGCCGCGAACGTACGACGAGATCGTCGCCCAACCGATGGCCCGCCGGAAGGCGATCATCCAGGCCTCGACGCCGCGCGCCCACAGTGACCTGTGGCTGGAGCAGGTCCGGCGGTTCCGCGCCGGTCATCCCGAACTCGCCCCCAACGAGAACAGCGCGCTGGACATCGCATCAGAAGTCCTACACGATGAGACCGTCTTCGGCGGGAACCTCGCCTCGCATCCAGGCGTGCTGCGTCGACTCGATCACGCGCAGGACGTGCTGGTTCAGGCTTTCAGCCCCACCAGGGAGAAAACCGACCTTCGCCCGGACATCCGGGAACTCTTCTCCTGGATAGGTCCAAACCCAGCCGTCTCCACCGCGAAAGTCGCGAAGCCCGCGGATGGAGTGCCCGGCTGCGAGTGCAACTCCGACAGCACCTGGGGTGGCTGCCCGGACTCTTGCTACCGGTATAACGATCCCGGATCCTGCCCCTGCGGCGCATACAGCCCAGGCTGCGGTTTCGCCAGCGCGTACGAGTGCGACGGGCTGTGCAATTGGGACAGCGACTGGTGCCACTGACTCGCGAGACCGAGAATGTCCGGCCCTGCCACCAAAGTCATCGCGGTGGCAGGGCGGAATAGCTGACCAGGATGTCCTTGGATTGTTGGTACGGCTCAAGAATCTGGGGGCGGGCGTCGGCGCCGTGGGCCTGTCGGCCGGCCAGGGCCGCGTGCGCGGGATAGCGGTGATAGCAGTTCGTCCAGACCCGGCCGGCCCGCAGTCGCCGGCCGGCCAGGTAAGCCCGATCGAGGTCACGGGTCCACAATGCCGCGCCACGGCCGTCAAAAAGGTCGTTCGCGATCCGTACGGCATGGTCGAACCCGGTGAACGAACCGACCGTCACCACCGGCCCGCAACTGTCCACCCGGAACGGCCGGATGTCCGCGCCCGCGTCGAAAACCGTTGGCTGTACGTAAAAGCCGCCGGGCAACTCGGCTCGTTCGCCGCCGACCACCACCCGCGCGCCGGCGGCTCGAAGGTTTTCGATGCAGGACAGCGTTTTCGCCAGCTGCTCGGCGCTGGGCTGGGCACCGACCATGGTCTCGGTGTCCAGCGGGTTGCCCTGCTGGATCGCCTTGGTCTGGATGGTGGCCAGCTCCAGGAACTCCTCGTAGATCGGCTTTTCAATCAGAGCGCCACAAAGCCGTACGCCGGCATCGCCCTGGTTGAGCGCGAACATGGCAAAGCCCTCGAGCGCCTTCTGCTGGAAATCGTCGTCGGAAAGCAACGCGTCGGAGAAGAAGATATTCGGGCTGCGGCCACCGAGGCCGACCGTGGCAGGCACCAGATCTGTCGCAGCGGCCAGGGCTCTTTCGGCCACCCCGTTGACAATGTTGACTACTCCGGCGGGCAGCAGGTCGTGCACCAGCCCGAGCAGGACGTGCAAGGACGCGGGCGTCTGGGCGTCGGCGGTGAGGACAACCGTGTTGCCGGCCGCGAGCGCCGGCGCGAGCTGCCAACTCGCCATCAGCAGCGGGAAATCCCAGCCGACCCGCAGACCCACGACGCCCCGCGGCTCGCGCAAGTGATAGGCCACCGTCGTCCGGTCGATCTCGGTGACACCACCCTGCTGCGCGCGTACCGCGCCGGCGCACGCACGCCACTGGTCCACCGCGAGCGGCAGATCCGCGGTCAGCGTCTCGCGGACCGGCCGGCCGCTCTCCCAGGTCTCGGCGACCGCGAGGTGCTGCACGTTCTGCTCGATCCGGTCGGCGATCCGGTGCAGCACCGCGGCCCGCTCGGCCGGCGAGGTGTCCGCCCAGCTCCCGGCCGCGCCGCGGGCGGCCCGGACGGCCAGCTCCAGGTCCGGGCCAGTCGAGCGGGCCACCTCGGTGAAGACCCCACCGGTCACCGGGCTGGTGTCCGGCGCGTACGCACCGCGGACCGGCCGGACGTACTCGCCGCCGATCCAGTTGTCATAGCGGGATTCGTACGACATCACGCTGTCCGGCTGCCCGGGCGCGGCGAAGACGGCCACCGGCACACCCCCTCGGATCGGTCGTGTCCGAACGGCGACACGACACCTGCCCGGAAGGATAGGTCCGCTGGGGTTGCAACACGGTTGCGTCCAGTAGTGGCCCCACCCCTCTGTACGCGCCTGGCGTACAGCTGAAAAGTCCGCAACGTCCCGTTGCGTGCCTCAGGTGCAAGCAGCGAGGGTTAGGCGAGGTCGGCGTCCAGGCGGCGGAGGTGGGCGGCTACCCGGGTGCGGCGGGGGGAGCCGGCGGGCAGGGCCGCGAGGCAGGCGCGCCAGATCTCCACGTCGGTTTCGGCGTCCGGCAGCTCGGCATAGCGCAGCAGTACGTCGCCGGTGGCGTGCCGGAGCAGCGCCGTACGCAGCCGCTGACGGGTCTCGGCGCGGATCGCGACCACCCCGGGCGCCTGCGAATGCGGCAGCACGACACCTTGGTAGAGGTCCAGCGCCAGCCGGTGCGCGCCACGATCGAGCTGGCGACGGACCTCCGCCACATCGGTGTCGACGGGGACGGTCAGCCGGTACGGCCGAGAGGTCAGCAGGTCGTCGCCGAGCAGCCGGCGCAGCCGGGACATCTCGGCCCGGATGGTGACCAGCGCGGACTCCCGCTCATGCAGCTCCACCGCCAGCTGCTCGGCGGACCGGCCGTCGGGGTGGCTGGCGAGCAGCAACAACAGCTCGCTGTGCCGGCCGGACAGCGACAACGACTGGCCGGCGCGGCGGAGCACGCCGTGCGTACGGCCGAGGACGTCCAGCCGGGCGACCGGGCGGCCCGGCGGGGTGCCGCGGGGCACCGACAGCGGGCCGCGGCGAGGTGCCGGCGGCCGGCTGAACTGGCGGCTGGCCGGCAGCTGTCGGCCACCTTGCAGGTGCCGCAGCGCCAGCTCCGCCTCGGCGGCGGCGGCCGTTGCTCGTACGAGCGTGAGCATGTGCGGCGCCGCCACCTCGTCACCGCCGGTGATGTCGATGGCGCCAAGCACCTCGCCGGTCACCGGGTCGTGCACCGGCGCCGCCGAACAGCTCCACATGTGCACGGGACGGCTGAAATGCTCGGACGCGAAGATCTGCACAGAACGGTCCGCGGTCAACGCGATGGCCGGCGCGTTCGTACCAGCGTCCGACTCACTCCAGCTGGCGCCTTCGACGAAATGCACGGTCTCGGCCCGGGTCCGCTGCCGGCTGGAGCCGTCCACCCACAGCAGCCGCCCGCTCGCGTCGGTGACCGCGACCAGCAGGTCGTTGTCGACCGCGTCAGCGACCAGCAGCCGACGCACCACCGGCATGATCGGCGCCAGCGGATGCGCTTCCCGGTAGCTCGCGAGCTCGTCGTCCAGCAGGTCGACCGGCGGCTCGCTCACGTCCGGGTTGACGCCCGAACTCATCGACCGGCGCCAGGACTCCAACACGATCGTACGCACCGGGCCGGCCGGATTTCCGGTCTCCAGAAAGGTTTCGTGCGCGACGTAAAGGCTGCGGGACAGCTCCCGCGGATCGGTTCCGGCCGGCCACGCGGCCCACGGACTGGCGCTCATCGAGGCACCGCACCACAGCCGCCGGGCAACCGGCGACGCGCGGTGGCGTGGGTGACCATCGGACCGCCCTTAACGTGTGTTTCGCCGAGGTTAACGTGCCGCGAGCATGATCGGAAGCGGGCGGTACGCGAAAACTCCACTCGCTGCCTCTTCGGCCCGGCCAATTGCCACGTAGTGTGGCGTTGACCGTACTAACACAAGAAAAACGCACGACAGGAGGACGTTTCGTGGCGTACGACGTGACCGCGGTGCGGAAGCATTTTCCGGCCCTCGCCGAAGGTGCGGCGCATTTCGACGGCCCCGGCGGCTCCCAGGTGCCGGACGTGGTCGCCGAGGCGGTGGCCGCCACGATGGTCTCCGGGATCGCGAACCGCGGCAGCGTGACGGCTGCCGAGAAGCGGGCCACCGGCATCGTCATCGATGCCCGGCAGGCGATGGCGGACCTGCTCGGCGCCTCGCCCGAGGGCATCGTCTTCGGCCGCAGCATGACCCAGCTGACGTACGACTTCTCTCGTACGCTGGCCAAAGAATGGGGTGCCGGCGACGAGATCGTGGTCAGCCGGCTCGACCATGACGCGAACATCCGGCCGTGGGTGCAGGCAGCGCTCGCGGCCGGCGCGACGATCCGTTGGGTCGAGCCCGACCCGGTCAGCGCCGAGCTGCCGGTCGAGACGATCGCGGCAGCGCTGACCGACCGAACCCGGCTGGTCGCGGTGACCGGCGCGTCGAACCTGGTCGGCACCCGGCCGGATATCCCGACGATCGCGGCCGCTGTGCACGAAGTCGGCGCGTTGCTTTACGTGGACGGCGTCCACCTCACCGCGCACGCCCCGGTTGACGTGACGGCCCTCGGAGCGGACTTCTACGCCTGCTCGCCGTACAAATTCCTCGGTCCGCACCTGGGCGCCCTCGCGGCCGCACCGGCGCTGTTGGCGGGGCTGCGGCCGGACAAGCTGCTGCCGGCCACCGACGACGTGCCGGAGCGCTTCGAGTTCGGCACGCTGCCGTACGAGCTGCTGGCCGGCACCACCGCGGCGGTCGACTTCCTGGCCGGCCTGGTCGCCGGTGCTGGCGATCGGCGCTCCCGACTGCTGGCCAGCATGGCCGCTTTGGAGGCGTACGAGGACGAGCTGCGGGTCCGGCTGGAGACCGGACTGGACGCGATCGGTGGGGTGACCCGGTACGGCCGAGCGGCCCGCCGGACGCCGACCGTGCTGTTCTCGGTGGCCGGGATGGACAGCCAGCGGGTGTACCAGGAGCTGGGCAAACACGGGGTCAACGCGCCGGCCGGCAGCTTCTACGCGATCGAGTGCGCGCGCGTACTAGGGCTCGGTGAGGCCGGTGCCGTACGGGCCGGGGTCGCGCCGTACACCGATGCGAACGACGTCGATCGGCTGCTCGCGGCGGTCCACGTCACATCGTAAGAAATTTCCGACTTCGGAGGGACTTGCGTACCCCTGCTTCAATGTGGTGGCGGACACACCTCGGACGGTCAGGCGGGAGTGCAGTGACGTACTACGACGTGCACCCGGAGCCGGTGATCAGCGCCGGCACCAACACGGCGGCCACCTCGGCCGACTGGCAGACATGGGCCCATCAGTCCGAGACCGCGCTGCGAGGCGCGGCCAGCGGGGCAGCGGACGCCACCGTCGGTGGCGCCTTCGAGGACTACCTGTCGTCGTGGAACCCCAAGCTCCAGGGCATCGCCAAGCAGGCCGAAGCACAGGGCGTGAACGCCACCTCGGCGGCGAATGTCGTGGTCGGCGCAGACGGGCAGTCGGCCACGCTGCTCAACCAACCCCTCCAGCAGGGCAGCGAGCTGTCGTCCACCCTCAGCCGGCCGATCACCGGCAACTGACCCGGAGGCAGCGATGCAGCCTTTCGACAAGCACACCGCCAACGTCGGGCAGCTGGAGCAGTGCGGCTCCGACCTGGTGAACCAGTCCGCGCAGGCGATCCTGACCGGGACCGCCACCCGTACGGCCTACGCGCCGGCCATCGCGAACTGGGACGGCCTCTGCGCACCGGAGCTGACAGCGGCCCAGAATCCGGTCCAGAACAGCTCGCAGGAAGCCCAGTCCGCGCTCGCCTGGGGCGCCGTGGTCACCCAGTACTGGGCCGCGCAAGTGCGTGACTTCAACGCCGAGGTGGACCGGATCACCGCCGGCCTGAACGGCCAAGGCCCGTCGTACGGCGCCACCGGCACCGGCGGCCAGCCGGCCACCGCCACCCAGGTCAACGACGCCAAGAACGCGGCCACCGGGGCCGCGAAGCAGAAGTGGTGGACGGCGTACAACTCGTACATCACCGACGGTGGCACCAAAGCCGCCTCGATGCTCAAACAGGGCCCCACCGACGCGAACGTCGCCGAGGCGCAGCGGGTCGGCGCGCTCCCCGGCATGCAGTTCGCCCCGTGGACGTATTGGCTGGCCAGCCTGCAAGGGATGTACACCATCGGGGCCGGCCCGCTGGGCAGCGTGCCATGGTGGGTGGGCACGTCCATGCGCCCGATCGGCCCGACCGCCGGCTGGCTGAGCAAGGTGCAGTGGGGCCGGTTCGCGCCACGCGGCCCGGACGGCCGGTTCATCGCGATCGCCGACGCCGGTTTCTGGGCGCCCGCCAAGGGCGCGAACTGGATCGCCAAACCAGGCATGAGCGGCCTGCGCGGCGGCCTGCTGACCGGCGCCAAATGGGCCGGCCGGGCTGGCAACGTACTCGCCGTCGGCACCGCCGCGCTCGACCAGTGGTCACGTGACTCCGGCCGTACGGACCTCAGCACCGACGAGAAAGTCGGCCGCGCGGCCACCCGCGGCGCCATCGGCGGCGGCGGCGCGATCGCCGGCGCCATCGGCGGAGCCGAGGCCGGCGCCGCCATCGGCACCCTGGTCGGCGGCCCAGTCGGAACGGTCGTCGGCGGTTTCGTTGGCGGCATGGTCGGCGGCATCATCGGCGGCGGCGTCGGCAACGCGGTCGCCGACCACGTGGTCGCCCCAGTCGGCCACGCCATCGGCAAAGGCCTGGACGCCATCGGCGACGCCGGCAAATCGGTCGGTCACTTCTTCGGCTCACTGTTCTAATTGCCGCAGTTCCTGCGGCGGCGCATCCGGTTCCCGTCGCCAGGGCGCCCAAAGAGCGGGCACCCTACCGCCGCGAACCTGGGCGCGGTGTGGTTGGGAAGAGGTGGTTGCGTTGGGAAGAGGTAGTTGCGGTTGAGGGGTCGTTGGGGTGTTGCGGCTGGGAAGAGGTAGTTGTGGTTGGGAAGAGGTGGTTGCGGTTGGGAGGGGCCGCTGAGGTGTTGCGGTTGAGAGGGGTCGTTGGGGTGTTGCGGTTGAGAGGGGTCGTTGGGGTGTTGCGGTTGGATTGGCGGCCGGAGTACCTGCTACGGCGTGAAATTGTCGTACCTGTGCTGTTTTCTTGCCCCCACCCAGTGATCGGGTGGGGGGTGGGTTTGAGGAGGAGCGCTGGGAAAAATTTTACTCGGTTTAGGTTTCTGGGAGGCTGATTTTTCGAGATGACTCCGTGGTAACCGGGCGGGTACGGGTTGGGACGGCGGGGGTGGGTGGTGGCGGTTACCGTTTTGTGGGAGCGTGCGGGCGTCTCCTGCGGGTCGGCCGGGAGGACTGAGTGATCGAGACCCTGGTGTCGTACGAGCATCGGACAGCGGGTTTTTCGCTGCCGTTGCCGGAAAGTTGGCAGGCCGTGGAGGATCCACAGCCGGCTGTGCCGCTGGTCGCGCTGGAACCGGACCGGGGCGGCATCTTCCGCTGCAACGTGGTGGTGAGCGTCGACCAGGTGCCCGAAGGGCTGGACGTGGCCGGCTGGCAGGCCGGCGCGGAGCCGATGATGCGGCAGGCAATGCAGGATTTCCTGTTGCTCGACCTCGAAGAACTGCAGGTCGGCGGCCGGCCGGCGATGTATCGGCTGGCCCACCACCTGGTGCCGGACCTCGGCCCGGTGACCATGGCGCAGTGGATGCTGTTGCGGGCCGGCCGCGGGCACACGCTCACTTTTTCGATCGGCACTATGGAATACGAGACGCGCGCCGACCTTTTCGTTGACATCGCGCGAGGTTTTCGGTTCGCCGAGAGCGGCGGGGAAAACTGATGCCGGTGCTGTTCGACGCCGAGTCCGGCCGGCTCCGGCTGGACGACGACTCCTTCGAAACCCTCTCCCAGTGGGCACACGGCCAGCCAACGGCCGGTGATGTCGCGCCGCTGCGACAAGCCGGTGTCATCGATCGCGGCCGCCCGCACGAAAAACTGCTTCCGGGTTTGCTCGCGGTCAGCGAACCGGTGTGTACGGTGGAAATCACCGTCGAGGGCGAGAAGCTGGAGACCGGCCGCGGCTGGGTCTGCGCGGAAGCGGCCGCGCTGCTGCTGGATTTGCCCGGCGGGCTGAAGGAATTCGTCACCGTGCACCCGTCCTTCCTGCCGGCCGCACTGGCCCGGATCGTACGGCTCGGACCGCGGCCGCGGATTTCCGCGCTGCCACTACAAATCCCACACTCCACTTTGGACCAACTGCTGTCACCAGAGCCGGAGGTTCGGTCCAGTACAGTGGAAAAGCTGATCGTCGACGCGCCCGCCGGCGAGCGTGAGCCCACCGCCGCGGCTGCCACCGCACTCGGCTCCGGGCTCCGCCAACAGTGGCGCGTCCGGGTCGAGTGGGCCGGCCCGGACGGCTCTCCCGGCGGCCGCGGCGTACGGGTGCTGGACACCGAGGCCGGCCTCTGGCTGATGGAGCCGTCGGTCGGCCTCGCGGTCATCTGGCCGACCACCCCGACCGCGATATGGCGGGCGCTGGTCTGTCTTCTCCCGCAGGACAACGAAATCGGCTGAGACCGGTCTTGCGTCAAGCGCACGACGACGTTGCGAGATCGGACCTTCCGTCGCCGTCGCACCACTGCGATGGTTTCGCCTATGGCCAGCACCACTGCGACCCTCACGCTCCGCTTCGCCGACCAGCCGGTGCCGCTACGGGTTTTCTGGCCGCCGATCGGCGAAAAAGGCATCGTGGTGGTTTTCGACGAACGGGCCGACGAAGCGCAGCGGTGGTGCCGATCGCTGTGTGCCGACGCGAACCTGGTCGTACTAACCGACGCCGCCGACCTCCCGACGGCGCTGTCGATCGTGGAGTGGACCGCCGATCATGCGACCGAACTCGGGTCGGGACGTACGACCAGCGGCCCGATCACACTGGCCGGCTGGGGTCGCGGCGCGGCGATCGCCCGTACCGTGCTGGCCGCGGCGCGCGCCCAGGGCTGGCCGCCGCTGACCCTGCACAGTGGGTGAAACCCTCACCGTCCTTGGTGGGCGAAGGTCCACAAACGCAAGAGGAAGAACCGGCCGATGGTGGCGACCAGCGAGGAGAGCAGGAGGACGACAACGTCGTCGAGGGCTGACGGCGAGGACACGAAAGCATGCAGCCCGAGCAGCGCTGACGACGTGAAGGCGAAGTAGAGCCCGAAGATGATCGCCCCACCCAGCTGCGCGCGGCCGTACGACGTGATTGGCCGGCGGGCCTCGGTCAGGAAGGTCCAGCGGCGGTTGGCCTCGGTGTTCAGCACGGTGGTGATGACCTGAGCGGCGAGGTTCGCGATGATGACCGGCCACCAGATGCGCAGCACCGAATACGTCAGGGCGGTGAAGCCGGTCGACACAACGCCGATGGCGGAGAACCGGACCACCTGGCGCACCAGCTCGTTGCGCCAAAAGGCAAGCCCGGACGGCCATTGCGGCCGACGCTCCAGCACCCCCATCGCCCACTCCCCCTCGCGATCAAAGTATCCCGCCTATAGGTATCTCCTTCTAACCTGTGTCTTCGCTGTGGGGGCCGTAAGAGACGTGTAAGAAACAAAGATCACATCGGCCGTACGCCATAAATTCCGACACCGGACTCGATGACGTCAAATGCCCGGTGGATCAGGGCCAGCTGGTCGGCGGCGAAGTCATCGGCCGTACGGCCGGCCCGGAGCTGGCGGACCGCCTCGCCGTGCAGCAGCCGATACATCGCGACCAACTGGGCGGCCAGCAGTCGGGGCATCGGGTCGCCGGCCGGCGCGCCCACATCCTCGGCGATCAGCTGCGTCAGCAAGCCCTGCCACTCGTCGGCGGCCTCCCTTACGCGCGCCTTCAGGGCCGGACTGACCGCGACCAGGTTCCAGAACTGGTGGCCGCCATCGAGCAGGCCGGACAGCGGATGCCGGGCCTGCGACAGCTCGACCATCGTCCGGCGAGCGGCCGCCACGATCGACTCGCCCGGCTCGCGCTGGCGGATCACCTGGGCGGACAGCTCGTACCCGTCCTCGATCCGGTCGAAGAAGATGTCCTCTTTGCGCTGGAAATAGTTGAAAACCGTCATCCGGGACACGCCGGCGTGCTCGGCGATCTCCGAAACGGTGACCTTGTCGAAACCGTGCCAGGCGAACAGGGCCATCCCGGAGTCGGCGATCTGCTTCCTGGTCTCCCGCTTGCGGCGTTCCCGGCGACCGGGCTCTGCCTCCATGGTCACACACTATAGACAGCAAACTTAGACTGAGTACATAATTCAACCGGCGCGAGAGCAGCGCTCTTACATAGAGGAGGACCCTGATGTCGTACGACGCCATCGTCATCGGCGGCGGACCGGTCGGTCTGCTGCTGGCCATAGAACTGCGGCTCACCGGCCTGACGCCGGTTGTCCTGGAGCGGCTGACCGAGCCCGACCAGACCATCAAGGCCGGTGCCATCCACGCGATCACCGGCGACGCACTGAACCGGCGTGGGCTGCACGACGCGCTCGCCGCTGGCCAGCAGCAGACCGTCAAGGAAATGCTGCGCCTGTTCACCGGCGACGACACGGAACTGGACGACGCGGCCGCTGAGGCGGCCATGAAGAAGTTCGCAGGTAACGCTCCGAGGGGCCATTTCGCCGGGATTTTCAAGCTGGACGCCACAAAACTTTCCCAGCTCGGCGTACCGACCACTGGTACGCCGCCGATCGTGATGGTCCCGCAGCCGGTCCTGGAGGCAGCGCTCGGCCAACGCGCCAGCGAGTTGGGCGTCGAAGTCCGGCACGGGTGCGAGTTGACCGGGCTGGCGCAGGACGACGAGGGCGTCACGGTCAGCGTCAACGGCCCGGACGGCTCGTACGAGCTGCGGGCCGGCTATGTGGTCGGCTGCGACGGCGGCCGGAGCCGGGTCCGCAAGCTCACCGGCTTCGACTTCCCGGGCACCGAACCGGCGATCACCGGTCACCAGGCGCTGGCGATCATCGAGGGCGCCGAGAAACTGGCACGCGGGTGGAACCGGACGGAGACCGGGATGATGGTCTACGGCCCGTCGCCGGAGCGCGTACTCACCGTGGAGTTCGACGGCCCGCCGGCCGACAGAGAGGAGCCGGTCTCAGTCGAGGAGCTGCAGGCGAGCGTACGCCGGGTCAGCGGCACCGACGTGACGATCAAGGAGATCATTTCGGCGACCCGCTTCACCGACAACGCGCGCGCTGCGAGCACGTACCGAATCGGCCGGGTGCTGCTGGCCGGCGACGCCGCTCACGTACATTCGCCGTTCGGCGGGCAGGGGCTCACGCTGGGCCTCGGCGACGCGTTGAATCTCGGCTTCAAGCTCGCGGCGGTGGTCCGTGGCCGAGCCGGCGATGAGCTGCTGGACACGTACACCGCCGAGCGGCATCCGGTGGCCCTGCGCGTACTGGCCAACACCCGCGCGCAGAGTAGGGTCGGCACAGGGCGCGGTGCCGATGTGGCCACCGGTCCGTTTCCCTGCGCCGCCC